>NZ_FNRK01000010.1 GCF_900107815.1 Eubacterium aggregans | reverse complement strand
ACTCATTCTCTTCCTTAAGACGTCGAATCTCTTTGTTCTGTGCCTTAACGTGCTGGCGTAAGGTGATAAGCTCCTCGGTCAGTGACATGGCGCTTGTTGGCGTCTGTGAACCTGGCCCCAGGTCTAACTTACCGAGTCGGCAGGATCTCATCCAAGAATACAATGTATTCTTGGGAATGCCGAGTTCCTTAGCTGCCTTAGACTGACCAATTTCTTTTCCCAGCTTCACGGCCTGTATCTTATATTCTGGATCATATTGTCTATTCTTTGCCATTTTTTCGTCTCCTCCTGACTCTTTGATTAGCTTAAATCCTTGTGAATCAGTTGTCAACTAAAACTATACAATATCAGTTATAGGTGATTTCCCTGTGGAAATATGCGTTATGTGTCAGAATGAAAATCTGTTTGATATAATCTGCCTTCGTTGCCGGGTCACCGCCCACAGCATTATTCTCACAAATTTGGATCATCTCACGCACCAATGCGCTGATGATAAATAGTGCACTGCTGTCCATACTGGACACTGGGTCGTCAATCACAACTATTTTGTTGAGCTGGCTGCCATCAGGATTATCACTACCTTTGACCTGATGGTAGAAATACAGAAACGCTATAAAGTTTCTCTCACCTTCACTCAGGTTTTCAGCGATAGCTTCATCTGGCCTTACGACCTCATAGACATTTGGTGTTCCTTCTTTTTCCCGAATGCTAAAGCCTTGGAAGCCAGAATCACGAAGCAGAATGTTCACGCTCTCAATTGTGGCTGTGGTATTCACACAGTCCTTATTAAGTTCAGTGATTTCACGAGTGAGCGTACTGATTGCTGTTCGCCGTGTTGAAATCTCCGTTATCAGCTTTGAAATTTCATCCTCCAAGGAGGACTTGCTGGTCTTGTAACGACTAATCTGGTCAGCCAGCAAGAAAGCAATATGTTCCCAGACGGCTGTTCTGTATTCTGCCTGCTTCTTGGGCTTGGCATCGAGGACACTATTGTTCTCTCTGATGAGTGTGTTAAAGCCATCAATGATGGTCTCCAATTCACTCAGCATCGTTGCTACGTCCTCAATTTCGACAACGCTGGCTGGCTCGTCTATCTTTTCTTTTATCTTCTGCAGGTTTGTTGCAATAACACCCTTAATGGCTGCCACCTTATCTGTGAAAGGTGTAATATCCGTTCCGGGCATCAGCTCCGCAGGTGGTTTAAGCAACGGGGCTACCATCACGTTTGCTGCATTACGGTAAGCCTCGTAGTAATCAGATAAGGCTTGCTTCGCTTCCTGATAACTGGAATCGAAGCAGGCTTGCAAATCCTCCTCAAAACTAACCGGCATAGGCTGCTGGCAATATGGGCAGGTAGTTCCTGCCGCTTTATGAAATTGCTCGTGGCCCTGCTGCACCCAACTGGCTGCATTTATCTTCTTTAGGAACTGCGCAAATGGTGTGTCGGCACTACTCACGATTCTCTTGCCAAGAATATCCCTGCCTTCAAGTTCGTCCAAAGCTGCTGGATTTGCAATTGAAGGAAATAGCTCATATTTTTTAGCATCGTCAGAATAGGCTACAGCATAGAGGCGACGCAACGCATCGACATCGTGTTCTTTAGGAGTTTTGACTTCAAGCACGCCTTCAGCAAAGGATTTCTTTTGCATCCTGTTTGCCTGCGTTTTCTTGAACTCCGCACGTAAGTCAGAGGTTTTCTCCCAGCATTCCTGTTGGAACTGCTCCAGCGCCTCTTGCAAAGCGGAAGTTTTCTTCGTTTTCGCATCTCCAGCTTCGGTAAAGGCCGTAGAGGCTTTTTCCTTTTGTGCCAGCTTCTCATCGACCTTTGCCTGAATAGCGACATTCACTTCATTCACGGTAAACACACCATGAAGGTTATGAAAGCTGTGCAGATTGGCATTGATGTAATCCAGATTATAAACATGTACTTTGTAATCGGAAACGGAGCGTCCCGGCTGCCACTCTACGCCGTTATCTACCTTTAACGCTTTGCCGATGGTGGACTTGCCCGTGCCATTGTTGCCAAAGAAGAAGTTCACATAGGTCGGTACAATCGATACCCCACAGCCTTTGTAGGAGGCATCATTCAGATTCAATTTCGTTATTTCTGCTGTAAGTTTATCCCTCATGCTTTCACCTCCCGTCAGAAGCCAAATAGGGAAATATGCGCATCGGTCAGTTCTTCTTTCAAGTTGATGTGCTTGATAGCCCAAAACTATTGAATTCTTCTTCGTTATCCTTTGCTTTTTTGAATTCTGCTTCTTGAATAAAGATTTGTCTACCATCATTTATATCTGTATTAACTAAAAATTCAACTTTCATATGACCTCCAAATAATATCTACAAATCCAACTGTTCCAGAATATCCAATCCGCTGCCTAAGCTTCCTCTGTCATCTAAATCACTGCTTCAATGCCCGACATCTAAATCGGCGTCTAAACTATACACTCTTTTTCTGTTTCCTGCCTTTTGCCCTGTTTCCGCAGAGCGTTAGGTTTAGACCTCGGATTGGATGTTTTCGTACTCTCAATAGCAAAAAAGACCTGAAATCAGGCCTTTTTCACACTTATTTACCTGACCTTAGACATCAGAACTACCGTCTCAACATGCCCGGTCCGACAAAAAACATCCACCGGCCGGGCCCCTTTCAGGGCGTATCCCAAGGCCCCGAAGGCCTTCACGTCCCGGGCCAGGGTCGCCGGATTACAGGAGACATACACCACCCGGGGAACCCGGTGATGGTGGATTAGCTCGATGATATGGGCATCCACTCCCTTCCGGGGAGGGTCCAGCACCACCAGGTCCGGGGGACCCTCACTGGCAATGCACTGGGCCACCAGGGCTTCCGCCTTGCCACAGTAGAAAACCGCATTATCCACCCCATTACGGGCCGCATTCTCCCGGGCATCCACCACCGCATCGGCAATCACCTCAATGCCCACCACCAACCTGGCCTGGGCAGCTAAAAAAATACCGATGGTCCCCGTCCCGCAAAACAGATCGTAGACCACCTCATGCCCACTCAGGGCCGCAGCCTTTAAGACCTCTTGGTACAGCACCAGGGTTTGCTGGGTATTGACCTGGAAAAAGGACCGGGGAGAAATGGAAAAAGCCAAATGCCCAAGGGTCTCCTCAATCCGGGGTTCCCCCCAAAGGCACCGGGTCTCCTTCCCCAAAATGGTATTGCCCGGCCGGGCATTGATATTCACATTCAGGCTCTTAAGGCCCGGGATGCGGGGGACCAGGAAGTCGATGATCCCCTGAGCCTTGGCCTCGTCCCAGGTGGACACCACCAGGGTCAGCATTTCATCCCCCTGAGTACTCGTCCGCTGGACGATTCCCCGGAGTTCCCCCCGGTGCCGGGCCTCATTGTAAGGGGTCAGGATGCCCTCAGACACCAGCGCCTCCCCGGCGGCAATGACCGCCCGACAGCTCACCTGCTGGTTTAGGCAATCCGCAATGGGAATGAGGCCATGGCTCTGGCGCTTATAAAAGCCAACGCCCGAGGCATCCACCTTGAACTGGGCTTTATTCCGGTAACGACAGGGATTTTCCATCCCCAGGGTTTCGGCCACCCGGTCCTCCGCGTCGGCCACCCCGCCGATCCGGGACAGAGCATCCACCACAAATTTGCGCTTGAGCCGAAGCTCCGCCCCGTAGGTCATCTGCTGGGTCTGACATCCCCCACACTCCCCAAAATACGGGCAATCCGGGGTGATCCGATCAGGAGAAGGCGTCTCAATGGCGATGATCCGCCCTACGCCGTACCGGGGCTTCACCGCTGTAATGGCCACCCGCACCGTATCTCCCGGCACCCCATCATCCACAAAAATCGTCAAGCCATGGACCCGGCCGATACCCTGGCCCTTCTGGGTAAAATCCATAATGGTGAGGGTGAGGTGCTCACCCACCGCTAGGGGGTTAGTCTGCATTTAAAAATCCTTTCAATTTCTCAAAGGTTTCGTCACTGATAATATGCTCGATATTACAGGCATCTTCCTCGGCCACCGGGGCACTCACCTTTAGGACATCCGTTAAAAAGCGCATAATCAGGCAGTGCTTTTCATAAATGGCCATGCCCTTGGCCTTTCCGGCCTCGGTGAGGTAGATCTGGCCATAGCGCTCGTGCTCCACATAGCCCATCTCCTTCAGTTTCCGGACAGCATCGTTGGCGCTGGCCTTGGTCACCTTCATGGCCGTGGCCAAGTCCGTCACCCGGACGCCCTTCCCTTCCTTTGAATAATCCAGGTAGATGGTTTCAATATAATCTTCGATGGATTGGGTTAATTTTTCATTCATTTCGTCACCTTCTCTTGCCCCGGGGGGGCGTCTTCCTTCCTTTTTGTGGGTTCTTTGGGCCCTTGGATGGGGGTGCCCAGATAAGGGCATCTTTTCCCGGTCCCATTAAATCCTGGCGTCCGGCCTTGATTAAGGCTTCCCGGACCAGGGCTTTATTCTTCGGGTTATTAAACTGCAGCAGTGCCCGCTGGAGGGTTTTTTCACGCCCCTTGGGCACATAAATGGGGGCCATGGTCCGGGGATCGATCCCGGTGTAATACATGGCCGTAGCCAGACTTCCCGGGGTGGGATAAAAATCCTGGACCTGCTCGGGGATCATGCGATGAGCCTTGAAATAGACACTCAGCGCCACCGCATCCTGTAAGGTGCTCCCCGGATGGCTGCTGATGAAATAAGGGACGATGTACTGTTCCATGCCCAGTTTCCGATTCATGGCCTCAAAACGGGCCACAAAGGCCTCGTAAACCTCAAAAGCCGGCTTGCCCATGGCCGATAGTACCGTATTCCCCAGATGCTCCGGAGCCACCCGGAGCTGGCCGCTGATATGGTATTTCACCAGCTCCTTAAGGAGACCGCTTTCCTTATCCTTAAGGAGATAATCGTAACGGATACCGGAGCGCACAAAGACCTTTTTAACCCCGGGGATCTGCCGGGCTTCCTTTAGAATATCACAATAAGCTCGCTCATCGCAATCCAGATTTTTACAGGGGGTTGGAAATAAACATTCCCGATGGCGGCAGACTCCGGAGGTTGTTTGTTTTTCACAGGCCGGATTTCTGAAGTTCGCCGTGGGTCCCCCGATATCGTGGATGTACCCCTTAAAATCTGACATCTGTGTCATTTTCTTAATTTCCCCTAAAATAGAGGCCTTGCTCCGTCTCTGCATATACCGACCCTGGTGGATGGCCAGGGCACAGAAGGCACAGCTGCCAAAGCACCCTCGATTGGCGGTGACGCTGAATTTCACCTCTTCAAAGCTGGGGACCGGCGACCCGCCCCCCAGCAGCCTGCCGGTATAGGGCAAATCATAAATATCGTCCATCTCCATCTCCGTCAGGGGCATCTGAGGGGGATTCTGCATAAAATAGACGCCGTCCACCTCCTGGATATAGGGCTCTTCACAAAAGGGATCGTTCGACCCCTGGATGAGGGCAGCGCCCTGGGCAAAGGCCTGTTTATCCCCGGCCACCTGGGCAAAGCTGGGGAGGAAGATGCCCTCCTGGGGCTTTTCCGTCACCAGGCAGCCCGTTCCCCGAATATAGGTCAGGGCGTCCACCGGCAGTCCGGCCTTCAGAGCCTCGGCTACCTCCAGGATGGCCTTCTCCCCCATGCCATAAACCACTAAGTCCCCCTGACAGTCGTACAGGATGGGCCGCCGCACCCCGTCCTGCCAATAATCGTAATGGGCAAACCGCCGCAGGCTGGCCTCTATCCCTCCGATGATAATGGGGCACCCGGGAAAGGCGTAGCGGATGAGGCTGCAGTAAGTGATGATGGCACGATTCGGGCGTTTCCCAGGGACCCCCCCTGCAGAATAGGCATCATCGTGGCGCTTCTTTTTATTCACCGTGTAATGGTTCACCATGGAATCCAGATTGCCAGCGGTCACCAGAAATCCAAGGCGCGGCGGGCCCAGGGCCTTTATCTCCTCCGGTCCCTGCCACCGGGGCTGGCTGATGACCCCCACCCGGTAGCCATGAGCATTTAAGACCCGGGCGATGATGGCCGCCCCACAGCTGGAATGATCCACAAAGGCATCCCCAGTCACCAGAATAAAATCCGGTTCTGCCCATCCCAGGGCCGCCATCTCATCCTGGTTTTTCGGAAAGGGCAAGGGTTGTTGTTTCATCCCACCACCCCCACGCATAAGGCCGGCCAGTTCACCGCCACCACGGCGGCCACCAGCAGGTAAGTGAGTTGGCAAAGCTCTATGGTCATGCCGATGGTATCTCCAGTCATCCCCCCAATGCTTTTTTTAAAGAGGTGGCAGAGGTAAGCGGCCATGACCATGGCCCCCAGGGTAGCCACACCGGCGACCCAACCAATGAATACGTACCCTAGGCCCATGATCAGGATAAAATACAGGGCCACATGCCAAAACCGGGTGATCTCCACAATGCGTTTTCCCAGTCCGCCGCCCCCCTCGGCATAGATGGAGAAGTAACAATTCTGGATACCACAGAAGCGGCCCACCACCGGGGCCAGAACAATGGCCACGGGGTACAGGGGTAGGATGGTCTGGTAAGCGGCAAAGCTCCCCAGAAAGAGGATGATTAAGGCGATGGCCCCAAAAGAGCCCAGTCGGCTGTCCTTCATGATTTCCATCACCCGAGCCCGGTCTCTAGCGCTCATCAGACCATCGGTGGTGTCGGCCACCCCATCTAAATGGAGGCCTCCGGAAATAAAGAGATAGGCCAAGATGAGGATGACCCCACCAATGGCTGGAACGCGAAGAAAGCCCGTAAGCCAGGCTACCAGATACAGCCACAGCCCAATGAGCAGCCCTACAATGGGCATGGCGGTCATGGACTGATAAAACTCATCCTCCGTCACATCCGCCACATTAATTTTAATGCGGGTAAAAAACGAAATGGCAATTAATAATTTACGCATACATACTCCTTAATTTCAATGGACTAAAAAACAAAGAAGATGAACATCCTAATGGAAATCCACCTTCTTTATCATATCATGACCTTGGGGCGTTTACCAAGCTTTCCCAAAGATTTATTCGTCCTTCATTCCAAATTTGCTGTCGATCAGGTTCTCGAGTTTTGTCATTGCGGCGGCTTCATCATCTCCGGCAATCTCAAGGGTAATTTCGTCCCCCTGCTGCACGGATAGAATCATGACTCCCATGATGCTTTTGGCATTGACACGGGTAGACCCTTTGCTGATATAGATTTCACTGGCAAACCGATTTGTATTTTGTACAAACACAGATGCTGGTTTCGAGTGTAAACCCGCGCGGTTTTTAATCACCACATTTTTCGTTATCACGTCACACACCCCTTCTATCGGAATTTTCTATCGATTACATTATACAATGGATTTCATAAATTAGCAAGAGCTTTACTTGGAAATTCATGACTTGCCTTTATCTTTTATTAATTATATAATAGACATGTTAAAAAAATCATTATAGGAGGATATTATGTCAGAAGCAAAAGTGACAAAAGATATGGGCATTTTAGAAGCCGTCGAACAATATCCGGACTCTGTTCCGGTATTCCAGGCTTTTGGAATGCATTGTTTCGGCTGCATGGCCGCCCGTTTTGAAAACATCGAACAAGGGTGTGCTGCCCACGGGATCGATGCTGACGAAATGGTTAAGGCCATTAACAACGCGTTAAGTGCAGTCAAGTAATTATGAAAGCGACGCCTTCCCGGCGTCGTTTTTTATAACCAGCCTGGAATCATACCTATAAATTATTGATAAGGAGACACACCATGGGAAAAGAAAATCACACCTCACATCAACTGAGCCATCTCTTTAATGACCTGTTCACCATCACCTCCCCCCATATGCAGTACCTTAGGGATTCCAACTGCAGGGAATACATCGGGTATTATTCTGACTGCCTGCTCTGGGACTTTGGATACCTGAATTCCACCATTAATCAGCGCATTAACGCTGCGGTAATGACTCAACGGGCCTCGGGTTCCCCCATTAATATCGATGTGCTCATCACGGAAATCCAGGGGCTTCTCATTTCCCAGCTCCCCAAGGGACTTAAGTCCCTTTATTTCAACCAAACCGATTTCGGTAACATCCTAAGCCAAACTTTTTTAACGAAAAAGAACAAAAATTTCCTGACCCTGGAGTCCACAGGACTCCCCTTTCATCTTTCCGGAGAAAGGATTACCGCCATCAACGATTACCATAACATCGAAGATTTTGGAGATTTGGAGCGCTTTTTAAAGGATCAGAAAAAAAATACCGCAGCCTTCATTATTGACCCCTACATCAAGGAGAAGGGCCGTCTGGCCACCCCAGAGGAAATGGCCTCTCTGCTTCAATTTATCAATAAATCCGGCATTCCCCTCATTTGGATTGAAAGCAGTATCGGACTGGGGCGAACGGGGCAGGTGTTTACCACTGCTTACTACAATGCCAAGCCTGATCTACTGGTCTATAGCGGTGACCTCTTGGGAGATCGCCAAATCCACCTCTTGGCAACCACTAGAAAGTATAAAAAGGCCATTACCGACCAAGCACCGACTCTTCGTCCATCGGATGCCGGAGGACTGCTTATGTTTAAAGTGCTTTTAGAGTCCCTGGTACACGATGACATGCTGCTTCGTATACAGTCCCTGGGGCACCGCTTTCTTGGGAAGGTTCGGGCCCTGGACGCTAACACCACAGAAACCTTTTTATTCCGTGGGGTTGGGCTATGCCTTTTCCTGGATTTTCAAAAACCGGGAAAAGCCAAGGATTTCCAAAGCTTTATGGCATCCCGGGGGATACTCGTCCACTGCTCACAGTGGCGTCCATCCGTGGTCTGCCTCTTCCCGCCCTTTGTTTTAGAGGACGCTGACGTGGATACCTTCATCGAAGGGATGATGCAGTTTTTTGTGAAATAAAAGAATGAGGGGGGTCGCAAAACGCGCCCCCCCTTTTCACAGCACTGTGGCACTTTGCCACCCTTTATTATTTTTTCATGTAACGCGTTGCCATCTCCTGGGCAATGTCATTTAACATCCCCAAATCGTAGAAGAGCTGTAGGGTGCCATAGCGGTTCCGCAGTTCCTTGGCATAGGTGATAATATCCACCATATCCCCTTGGGTCAGCGGATAGCCGGACGGATCCGTCAAGCCCCCCAAACAGCCTAAAAGCGCCGGACAGGCCGCCAGCTTCTCACTCACGTCCCGCACCATCCCCAAAATCTCATCCTCATGAGCCTCAATGGCATCGATGCGCTTCAGCACCGCATCCCCATCATTTTGTCGGGCCGTATCGTACAGCTTAATCACCTCATCCGCCCCTAAGCCAAAGGAACGTTTGATTTCTGTTACCCAGACATCGTGATCAAAGGCTATCGCATGGGCCCGGGCCTTATCGTAATCCAGGGGCTTCGCTAAAAAGCTCTTATACATTTCCCCAATGAGACAGGTCGCCATCCCCACATTGGTGCCATGGAGCTCACCGTATTCCCCGGCGAAGATTGCCTTCATTTCCAGGAAGTGAGCAATATGGTGCTCCGAAGAAGAGGCGGGCCGGGAGAAGCCAATGTAGCTCATGGCGATGCCGATGAGCACCAGGGATTCCATGAGATATTGGAGAGCGGTGGGGTCTCGTTTTTCAAGCCCTGGCACCGTATCCACACATTTCTTAACGGAATACAGCACAAGCTCCCCAACCTCAGGGCAGTAGTATTCCCCATTAATCACCTGGGAGATTCGCCAATCGCTGATAGCCAGATATTTCCCAAGGACATCCCCTAAACCAGCGGCAATCATATGCATGGGCGCCGTGGCCAGATAATCCGTATCACCGATGATAGCAGCGGCACATTCCGCCGTGTACGTAATTTTCAAATTATTGTGGACCAGGGGCGAAACATTGGAGGCGTAGCCATCCATGGAGGGCGCCGTGGCCACAATGTAGTAAGGAACCCCGGCATGAAAAGCCACATAACGGGTAATATCATTGAGAGAGCCCGAACCCACAGCGATGATCAGAGCAATATCCTCGGGAAGCCTAGCACGCATCTCTTCCACATACCGGTCTTCGGCATGCATGGAGGCATGGGGGAATACATAATCCGTTGTGGAATAGCCCGCCTTCGTCAGCCGTTCCTTGACGTCCTTCCCCGCCACCCCCTCGGTATTGATATCGCTGACCACGAAGATCTTATCCACGGCCTTATCAAAGACTCGGTCGTCCTTTATGACCTGCTTGTCAATCATTGCGCCCAACTGGCCGATCACACCCTTCCCAATGGCAATATTCTGGATATTGGCCAAATGGGTCTTCCCACAGCTGCATTTGAATTCGGTATTAATTAATTCGTTAATTGTTTTATCTAAAAAACTCATTTTAATTTTGCTCTCCTGACATGAATTAAGTGATTAACGATCGATGGCGGCTTCCCTGATTTTCTTAAGGCGTTTCATCATATCGTTTTGGCCCCGGCCGAAAAGATTGTGGAGTTCTAAAAACTCAGCGTACAATTGATCATACACCTTGGCGTTGTCCTCATTTGGGATATACTCGATATCCGTTAAATTGGCCATCACCTTGGTGGCATCGAAGACAGAATCGTACCCGCCCCGGTCTGTTCCGGCAGCCAAAGCACCGAACACGGCGGCACCCAGGGCTGGACCATATTCAGAGCCTGCAATGCGGATGGGGCGTCTGGTAACATCGGCGTAGATCTGCATCATCATGGGGTTTTTCTGGGAAATCCCACCCGTTGCAAAAATCTTATCCGTATCCACACCGTGCTTTGCAAAGTTTTCAACAATGACGCGGGTGCCAAAGGCTGTGGCTTCGATTAAGGCACGATACATCTCTTCGGGCTTGGTGGTCAATCGCATTCCCATCATCAGCCCCACGAGATCGTTATCTAAGAGGATGGAGCGGTTTCCATTCCACCAGTCCAGGGCCACCAGGCCACTTTCCCCAGGATTCAGCTTAGAAGCCTTCTCCGTGAGATACTGGTGAAGGTTCATCCCTGCTTCCGCAGCGGCCTGGGCGTAGGACTGTGGCACGCAATTATCTACAAACCATGCAAAGTGGTCCCCCACGCAGCTCTGACCCGCTTCATACCCGATAAATCCTGGCAGCATACCGTCTTCCACTACCCCAAATGCCCCGGGGACAATGCGTTCCTGCTTGCTGACGAGCATATGGCAGCTGGAGGTTCCCATGATAATGAGCATCTGGTTTTCAGCCACTTCCTTTAGGGCTCCCGGCACCCCGGAATGGGCATCGATATTGGCTGTGGAAACCGCCGTCCCCACCTTAAGTCCCGTTAGCTTCGCCCCGGCTTCGTTAATCTCCCCAGCCTTGGTTCCAATGGCCTGAACCGGTGCCTTGAGCTTCTCTTCAATGACATTTTCCAACTTGGGATGCAGGGCCTTAAAGAATGCCTTGGAGGGATAGCCCTCGGTCTTATGCCACAATGCCTTGTACCCTGCTGCACAGGAATTCCGGACATTCACTCCCGTCATCTGCCAAATGATCCAGTCCCCGGCTTCCACATATTGGTCCATATCATCATAGAGCTCTGGGTTTTCTGCGGCAATCTTCCAAAGCCGTGGGAAAAGAGATTCCGACGAGGCCTTTCCCCCATAACGGGCCAAGAAAGTTTCCCCTCGCTGTTCGGCAATCTCCGTCAATCGGTTGGCATAATCCTGGGCGGCGTGGTGCTTCCATAACTGGACATAAGCCATGGGATCTTCCCGGTACTTTTCAGTAAAACACAGAGGGTTGCCCTGGGCATCCACCGGGAATACCGTACAGGCCGTAAAGTCGACCCCAACACCAATGACATCCTCCGCGCTGACATCGGTTTTTTTAAGAACATCTGGAATGGTGTGGGTAAGCACATCCAAATAATCCTGGGGATATTGCAGAGCGTAGTCCACTGGCAACTTTTTACCGTTTGGAAGGGCTTCCTCCATCACGGCATGGGGGTACTCATAGACGCTGGAGCCCATTTCCTTGCCGGTTTGAACATTGACCAAAACCGCACGGCCCGATAATGTCCCAAAATCAATACCAATCGAATATTTCGCCATTTTACTCTCCTTTTTTTCCGAACACTTTAAATCAGATTCGTGGTCCAACGGACTCCCCCCGACGGACTAATCTAGAATTTCCAGAAAGAAATTGATTAAATGTTCGAAATATGTTATATTTGTTCATATAATAGCACATTCTAAAAGAAGGGTCAATTCATTCTATCCAGAATTTTTGCATTGGTGCTTTTCTTTTGCAAAATTTCTAATGTGTGGCTAAGGAGATTCCGAAGTGGCAAAAAAACAACGACTTGAAGAAATATGGAAGATGATTGAAAAACGAGGAACTGTTGAAGTATCCCAACTCTGCTCGGTCTACAACGTTACCCCTATGACCATTCGACGGGATTTGGATACCCTGGAAGAGCAGGGGAAGATCATACGAACCCATGGTGGTGCCATCATCAACAACGAAGATCTTCTTTTGGAGAAGCCCATCCATTTAAGGCTGCATTCTAACATCCCCCTCAAAGAAGCCATTGGCCACGCCGCATCTCAGCTTTTGTACGACGGCGAACGAGTCCTCATTGCTTCGGGCTCCACCATCTATCACTTTGCCCGGATGATCGATAATTCAAGGCGGCTCATGGTGGTCACCAACAGCTTAAATGTCGCCACTGAGCTCAGCACGCGAAACAGCATTTCTATTCTCCAACTGGGAGGCAGCCTGCGCAGCAATACCCTGACCACTACTGGAAATTTCGCCTGCACCATGCTGGAGCAATTTCATTTTGATGCCTGTTTCGTTGGTGCGACGGCTCTGGATACCGATGGTATTTTCTACCACCACAGCCTGGTGGAAAAGGACATCTTCGACCGCCTGCGTACTTTAACAGATCAAATCATCCTGTTGGCCGATTCCAGCAAACTGGGTCAACAGGATTTTGTCAAAGTCGGTCAACTGAAAGCCGGCGATACCCTCATCACCGATACCAACATCCCAGGGGATTTAAAAGCCCACTTTGAAAAACAGGACATCCGCATTCTCTGCGCCCAGGACAACAAAAACTAAAAAAGTGATGGCATTACCTGCCATCACGAAGTGTCGATAAAAGTAGTGGGGCGGTAGGGGTAGCCCTCAGTGAAGGGACACCCCCCTTTACCTTACCCCTCTAATGCCCGCAATGCCCGGAGCCACAGCCCTGGCTGCCACATTGGTGCGCTTCCCCGTGGCCATGGTGGTCGCAATTGGCCTCTGTATTTTGCTGAAGGGACCCCGCCAGCAGTGCTTCCACCGCATCATCTGCGGATCCCTTCACTCCAGCAAATAGATCAATCCCCACTTCGGATAAAGCGCGCTGGGCGCCACCACCGATCCCGCCACAAATCAGAGTATCCACATCCAGCTTATGGAGGATATCCGCCAGGGCACCGTGGCCAGAGCCATTGGTATTTACCGTAGTAGCGGTCACTACCCGTCCATCTTGGATATCATACACCTTAAAACGCTCGGTGTGACCAAAATGCTGAAAAATCCAACCATCTTCATACGTTACTGCGATTCTCATCAAATTCCTCCTTCGTGGGGACAATGAACCTTCATTTTGGCGCAGCGGTGGGGACAATGGCCATGACAGCCTCGGGCAGGGTGGTCACATAAAATAACATTCCCCCCCTCAATCTTTAGGCTCCTCCCCTCCACCAGGCAGACTGCCAGCTTTTTCCGGGCACTATTATAAATCGCCTGTGCCGTCGTCCGGGCAATATCCATACTCTTTGCACATTCCTCCTGGTTCAGTCCCTCCAAATCGATGAGCCGAATGGTTTCAAATTCATCCATCGCCAGAATAACCGGCTGGGCCTCATCACGCATCGGGACCGGGATTAAACCCGTATTTTGGGGTTTTGCACAAATACGCCGTTTTTTGCAAGGTCTTGGCATGCCCTCACATCCTTTCTTTCTGACATATGCCAGTAACACAATCATACGCTTATTTTCGGCATATGTCAATAATCATTTTTCTCCTGAACTCTCCAGGCCGCTTTCAGGTGCCCGATGGCATTGTAAATAGCGGCTTCCGTAAATCCAGCATACCCAAGAACCACCATATTCCGGGGCATCTGTTCCTCTGAACGAATGTAGTACTCGGATACCCCATAAACGCGGATTCCCTTTTCCTTGGCCTTGGCCACCAGCTCTGCTTCCGTCATGCCGTTTTCTACGGTGAGGAGAAGATGCAGCCCGGCACTATCCCCCAAAATGGTTATTTGATTTTCTCCGTTGAGATCATTGCCTCCAATGGCGGCGACCATGGCATCCCGACGGCGGCCATAAATTTTATGCATTCGATGGAGATGCCGCTCAAAATGCCCATCCATCATAAAGCGGTGGAGGGTGTGCTGTTCAAAGCGGGACACCGTGGAGGAGTAAAAGGAAAAGAACTGGCAGTAGCGCTTTAAAAGCGGTGGCGGCAGGATCATATAGGAGATTCGCATGGATGGTGCCAGGCTCCGGGTAAAGGTATTGAAATAGATAACACAGTCCGATGAATCCAGGCCTTGGAGTGCGGGAATAGGCCGTCCCTTGAATCGGAACTCACTGTCATAGTCATCCTCCAGGATATACCGGCCCCTTTCCCCGGCAGCCCACTTAAGGAGCGCCATCCTTCTTCGAAGGGGCATGATAATCCCCAGAGGAAATTGATGAGAAGGTGTTGTATGGACCACCGATGCTCCGGATTCCTTTAAATGGATAATGGATAGCCCCTCTTGGTCTAAAGAAATGGGCGAAACCGATACCCCGGCAGACTGCAAGACACGGTATACTTTTTCATAATTGGGATTCTCCATGGCATATAGCTGGTCCCGACCGATAAGCTGGACAGCCAATCCCAGCAGATACTCAGAGCCCGCCCCCACAATAACCTGCTCCGGGGTACACCGTACCCCACGATACTGGTGGACATAATCAACGATGGCTTTTCTTAAAGGATAGTACCCCCTGGGGTCTACAGCCTTTAATAAGGCTCCATCCTCTTCACTGAGCACCTGGCGTGATATTTTTGCCCAGGTGGGAAAGGGGAAGCAGGACGCATCCACGGTGTTGGTCACAAAATCATACTCCCATTGCTCCTTTTTACCTGGCATGTAATCCCCATCCAAAGAAGGTGGTGCCGATACCGGGGTATCCGGCAGGACATCCTCCAGGGGGGTCACATAAAACCCACTGCGTGGCCGGGCTTCAATATAGCCCTCGGCCACCAACTGGTCATAGGCAGCGGCCACCGTATTCTGACTGATTTTAAGGTGCTCGGCCATCTGCCGTTTGGAGGTTAGTTTTTCACCTGTTTTTAAATTCCCTGCCATAATCTCTCGTCGGATCTGTTGGTATAATTGCCGATACAAGGGCTCGTAATGGTCATTTTTTAGTACAAAGGTCAGCATGGTCTCCTCCTGACTGTGTGGCCTGGGATGCGCGGTATTCTTCCATTTGTATCCGGTCCAGGATTTCCAGATCCCGGATTCCGGATAAGGATTCAAGATGGTGGCGAAATTCATGGCGCAGCACCCGACGCATCGCATCCCTCAGATCCTTTTCAGCCAGACCGCCATAAACCTGAACAAAGGACCCATAATAAAGCGTGATCCCCCGCCCCAGGGCATCGACAGTGTATTCCCCCATGATGTACAAGGGGGCCTCCGGCACGCTCTGGGGACTTCGTTTAGCACCCTCTTCAAGGATGATCAAACGGTTCAGTTCCCGATAAAAGTCCCTGGGCAGTTCGCCGGCCAGCTCCTCCAGTATTCCCTGGAAGCCATCAATCCCAATCATCCCGACACCCCATTTCTCTCAAAATACGAAAAAGGCTGCATACCATTGATACGCAGCCCGATCCATCTCCTTAGGAGCAGCCCGTCGTCGTCCCGCAATCCAGACACACCTTACACGTCCCATTACGCACTAAACGGTCACTCCCACAATTGGAGCAAACCTCACCATAGATCTTCTCACTCTCAGCCAGGTCGATTTCAGTCCCCAGGGATTCCGAATCCACCATGGTCATCTGCTTGGGCTCCCGCTCCGAACGATAATGATGATGGGCCGGCTTCACCTGGCAGCGGCTATAATCCCCACACTCAATGTCGATGACCTTGGAAATTAAATCCGAAATCGAAGAAGCATACTTAATATAAGGGTGTCTTGACACAAATCCCGAAGGCTCATACTTCTGTCCCCTTAAGATGGAAGAGATGTCCACCGGGGGGATATTGTATTGGAGCATGTGGGAAATCGTTTTAGACAAGGAGGCCAGCAGCCCCTTCACCACGGTCCCGTCCCGATCCGTCGAAACGAAAAGCTCTGAAATCCGATCATCCTCATAAAAGCCAATGGTGATATACAATTCGATATCCCCCATTTTGGCCGAATGGGTCCGGCTATTCCGAACCCCCTTGGGCTTCTTCCGGGTAGGCACCCCTTTGTTACACTTCTTGGCAAAGGCCAACAAATCCTTATAAGTGCAATCCTCCAGCTCTTCATCCGAAGAAATAGATTTCCCCGAGGATAAGGGCTGGGATGCCTTACAGCCATCCCGATAAATGGCAATGGCCTTGGCCCCGGTCTCATAGGCCAGGAGATGGATATTTCGCACCTCATCCACCGTAGCATCCGATGGCAGGTTGACGGTCTTAGACACCGACCCACTGATCATGGGGGTAATGGCCGCCACCATGAGCACATGGCCCTCGGGGCGGATGGTATTGGCCGTATCAAAGACTGGCAGATGCTCTGTCTTCAAATGGGGTGCCCCCTCCAGGGTATCGTGGACCATATAACCGGATTCATCCTTGTCCATCATATATTCTATAATATCCTGAATTTCCTCTTTATTGTAGCCCAAGGTATTCAGCGCCGTTTCGATCACCGGGTTAACGATTTCCATAGAACCGCCACCCACCAGCTTTTTAAAGACCACATGATTGTAGAAGGGCTCAACCGAGGTCGCCCCACAATCCATGGCAAAGGAAATCGTCCCCGTTGGGGCGATGACACTCACCTGGGCGTTTCGGTAGCCGTAGGCCGCGCCATACTCCATGGCATCCTGCCAAGCATCCTTCACCCGGCTGCTGATATTCTCAAAGCCCATGCTTAACAGGATGGGGTGGTCAATGAATACTGGCTTATAGGGAATCTCCTCCAGCGCATCCGTCAATGTCCCCGCTACCCGACTGTGGTTACGGATGACCCGAAGCATATACTTTTTGTTCACCTCGTACTTTTTAAAGGGACCCACGGCACTGGCCATGAGCGCCGAGACGTAATAGGAATGCCCGGTCATAATCCCGGCCAGAGCGGCAGTGAGGCTTCTGGCCTCCTCGGAATCATAGGGATAGCCCAGGGCTAAGATGACGGAAGCCGTATTGGCCAGGCCTAAACCCGTCGTTCGGAACAAATCGCTCTTTCTTGCCACATCCACCGTGGGGAATTGTCCCCAATGGATGGAGGCTTCCAAAACCAACTGGATAAGCCCTGCCAAGTGGGCAAAGAGCTCAACATCGATTTTCTTCGTCTTGGCATTGAAGAAACGATAAATGTTGATGGAGGCCAGATTACAGGCCGTATCATCTAAAAAAGCGTACTCTGAACACGGATTGGTGGCATTGATCCGATTTTTTTTCTGGGTCGTATCCCCATCCTCGCCACCGGGACAGGTGTGCCAGGCGTTAAAAATATCGTCAAATTGCAGGCCGGGGTCTGCACATTTCCAGGCCGCTGTGTTAATTTTATTCCAGATTTTGGCAACCGAAACCTCGTGGTCCACCTGGTGATCCACCCGGCCCTTCAGGGTCATGGTCCGCTGTGGATTATTCTGGAGATCCTTCACCGCCTCCATGAAGGTTCGGTTCAGACGGACAGAATTATTAGAATTCTGACCAGCCACGGTCCGGTAGGCTTCCCCGTCCATGGTGGTATCGTAGCCCATCTTCCCCAGGGCACGCACCTTCTCTTCCTCCCGGACCTTCCAATCGATAAAGGTCTCAATTTCAGGATGGTCCACATCGACAATGACCATTTTAGCCGCACGTCTGGTGGTTCCCCCAGACTTAATGGCACCGGCATTCCGGTCCAGGCCCAATAAAAAACTCATCATCCCAGAGGAATGGCCGCCGCTGGTCAGGGCTTCATTTTCACCCCGGAGAGATGAAAAGTTAGTTCCCACACCAGACCCGCCCTTAAAGAGCTTGGTTTCACTCACATAATGATCGGAGATAGAATGTTCCCCCAGCAGCTTATCTTCAATGGATAAAATAAAGCAGGCTGAGGACTGGGTTCTGGAAAAGCGATCCGGCGATTCCACCACCTTCCCCAGTTTTTCATCAAAATAGTACAGGCTGTCTGAATCCCCGGCAATGCCGTAGCTTCTTTTGATCCCGGTGTTGAACCACTGGGGTGAATTGGGGGCCCACATTTGGGAAAGCAGGGCAAAAACCAATTCATCGTAGAAGATCTGCCACTCGTCCTGGGTTGTGATAATCCCTTCATCTCTTAGGGCATCCGCCCAAAAGCCAACCATCCGATCCGCCACTTCCCGCATGCTGTATTCATAACCCCGTCCATTGGGAATCCCATTTCGACGGAAGTATTTGCTGGCAATGATATTGCAGGCATTCTGGGAATAGTTGCCGGGAAATTCCAGACCCGTCATTTCCAGAAGAATGTCACCCGTTTGATAGTTCATCAGGGTAACGTCAACCTCCTGCCACTCAAAAAGATCGTATACTGTTTTAGATCCATCGGCAATTTCTGCCGTAAAATGACGCATAAAAAGATCTTTGATGCTCTTCACTTCGTTCTCCAATTCTTGTTATTGCTGACCTACTATATATAGGTGCGATGCAATTATACCACACTTTAGACACCATATCTTGACTTTTTTATATGTAAAGCAGAAGCATTCCTCCAAGGCCCCACGCCCCGTCATTATGCGCTTTATAAAAAATCCTTAATTAACTCTTGGTGATGATGGAGGAGTCCATCGGCCAAGGAGTAGTCCACTATCCCCTCGGGAGCGCTGGTATAAGCCAGACACCTCATCCCCGCAGCTTTAGCCGCTAAGATGCCGTTATAGGAATCTTCAATGACCAGACATTCCCCGGGTGTAACCTCCAGGGCTTCAGCCGCCTTTAAAAAGATTTCCGGATCGGGTTTACAGACCACCACATCCGAAGCGGTAATCCGGGCTGCAAAATATTCCTGGAAGCCAGAGATTGCCAAAACCCGATCGACGGCTGCTGCATCAGAGCCGGATGCCACCCCTATCCGGTATCCCCGTTCTGACAAGACCTCTAAGGTCTCTGCAATCCCATCCATAAACCGCTTCTCCTGTTCATCGTCGAAAAGATAATCTAAATAGACCTGGATTTCCTGCTCTGCCAGGACCTCTGGGTCTTCCTTCAACTGATATTTGACCTGGAGCTTTTTCCACCAATTGTGAATCCCCATGCCCATATTCATCAGGGATTCCTCCCGGGTCATCTCAATCCCCAAATCCCGGTACATCTTAGCTTCGATTTTCTTATAAATCCCTTCAGAATCAATAATTACTCCGTCCATATCAAAAATAATGGCCTTAATCATTTTATCTTCCTCCTGCTTTCATACAATCGCAATTGAATTATTATACATTAAAAAGCCGTGGTAATCAAACCACGGCTTGGAGATATGGCTGGTCCTACTGAACTGTTTCCGTCTCAAAGGCTTTCCATGGAATATCCACTTCAGCCCCCTCATTAATAATCGCATCCACATGCATCAGCAGTGGGAAAGCGTCAAGGGAAACCTGGCCGTTCTTCGCCAGAGCCTTCACTGCCCGGGCGGTACGGGTTGCAATGACAATGGATTCTAAGGTCACGCCGGCCAGCTCTTCCATGGCCGCTTTAAAAGTCATCCCCCGACCCAGCAGCGTTCCAATTTTCCGGGTTCGTCCACCAAAGATGGTCACGTAAAGGTCCCCGGCACCATAAACGATGTTTTCCTCTAAACCATCCACAATGTTCAGCAGTGCCTTCATTTCCTTCACGGATTGTCCGAATAAAGCAGCCTGGGAATTGTAATGCTGGACCCCAACCCCTTCCCGCCGTTCAGCCAAACCCACCGCTAGGGATACTCCCAAGGCATAGGCATTCTTTAAGGCCACTGCACATTCCACCCCAACCACGTCCGTGGATAAGCTAATATGGTAATACTCCGTTGTAAAAAGTCCCTTTAAAAATTTTAGGGTTTCCATGTCATGGCCACAAAAGGCAACGGCTGAGTGATCCTTATCCGCCAGTTCATAGCTGGTGCAGGGGCCTCCGATGGCATTGATGGACAGACGGCTGCCTTCCGGTAAGCAGCTTTCCCAATAGGCAGGGTAGGTAATCATGGAGCCGTCCTCCTGATCGATCATTCCCTTGGTCACTGACAGCAGGGGAACGCTTTCTGGAATGATGGGTAAAATTTCTTCGGCAAACCAATCCACCCCAAAGCTGGAAACCCCACCTAAAACAGCGTCGGCACCCTTTAACGCTTCATCCACTTCATCAATCTGGTAGTACTGAATCCCATGATGGAGGGTCCGCTTTAAATTCAGATGAAAATCATCCTCCCTCAATCGATCAATAATCTGAACATCCAGGGGGGTCCCCACCAGACGGACCTCATGGCCATTTTCAAAAGTAGGGAAGGTCAATGCTGATGCCATTTGTCCAGCGCCGATAAAGGTAATTATACTCATTTTAAACTCCTTATTGATTCACTCAAATTTACAGCCGATGCTTCTTATTGACTATAGTTTAAACCCATCCTTCCACTTTGTCAAGGATTTTAGGGATATATTTCAATATCGGAAATTAATCTCATTTCTGCTGTGGTTAAGGCTTTTAGTCCGCTGGTCCACACCCCTTCTTTTACGATTTCCCTTGACACTCCCTATCTTATCCTGATAAAATTGAAACAAAATTTAAAGGATGAAATATCTTTCGGAGGTGGCCATGGATCAAAATAAGGTAAATCAGATTTTACGGATTGCAAAAATGCATTTTGAATTAAAAATGAGCCAGGTCGATATTGCTACTGCGGAAAATCTCTCTAAATCCACAGTAAGCCGAATTCTAAAAAACGCCATGGACCTCGGCTTTGTGGAAGTCCGTGTTATCGAGCCACTCCACTCCTTCTCAGATTTAGAAGCGGAGCTTATTTCACGGTATCCCCTGGGTAAAGCCGTCATCGTACCGGATATTGTTCAAAATGATGAGATACTCCTCCGGGACGTCTGCACCGCCCTGGCTGAGGATCTGCCCCGGTACATCGAAAATGACAGCATTGTGGGGGTGGCCTGGGGCCGGACCCTCTCCGCCCTTCTGCCGCAGCTCAAACCCATTAAACGCAGCGGGGTTTCAGTTATCCAACTCAACGGCGGTTTTTCCCGGGTCATCTACGAAAGTGGGGCCATGGAAATCATCAAGGGATTCGTCGGGTGCTTTGGTTCCAGTGGCCACCTCCTCCCTGCCCCAGCCATCGTCGATAATAAGGAGATTGCTGCCGCCATTCGCACCGATAGCCAGATTGACAAAATATTCAAAATGGCCAAGGACTGTCAAATCGCCATTTATTCTGTTGGCAATATCTCCAGGAAGTCCCAGCTTTTCGAAATGGGCTGCTTTTCGGATAAAGAGTACCACGAGATTGAAGAACGGGGTGCCACGGGGGATGTGTGCTCCCACTTTATCGATGCCCAGGGCCGTCTGGCTGATCCGGAACTCGACAAGCGTGTCCTGGCCACACCCTTGGAGGATATTCGGGCCATCCCCAATAAACTCCTTATTGCCGTGGGCCAGGAAAAGGCAGCGGCCATCCGTGCCTGCCTCCTGGGAGGGCTGGTCGATGTCCTCTATATTGATGAGCCCACAGTCCGCACCTTGCTTTCCCTTTGATATCGGTGTTTTCCTTGACAAACACCCCGTTAAACGATACTATTTTAGCATTGCATTACGATTTAAAAAGGAGATTTTATAATAATGAATGAAGATAGAGTATTGGCAACCGTCGGCGATAAAGAAATTCGGCAGTCTCAGCTAGACATGTTAGTCGCCCAGGCCCCCCAGGATCAGCAGGCCCAGTTTAACTCCAAGGAAGGCAGACGACGCCTTTTGGAAGAAATGATTGCCCAGGAGCTCTTCTATTTAGAAGGCAAGGACGAAAAAGTGGATGAATCCGAAGCCTTTTTAAAAGAATTGGAAGAAGCCAAGGAAAAGCTGCTGAAATCCCACATGATCACACAGTTTATGTCCCAGTTTACAGTGGATGATCCGGAAGTCCGGGCTTATTACGACGAACATCCCCAGGAATTCATCGCTCCGGATTCCATCCGTGCCAGCCATATCCTCCTGCCCGCCAAGCAGCAGGCCATTGATATCATCGAGGAAATCAAAGGGGGCAAGGTCTTTGAAGAAGCGGCTAAAGAATACTCCATCTGCCCCTCCAAGGAAGTGGGTGGCGATTTAAGCTACTTCTCCAAGGGAAAAATGGTCCCTGGCTTCGAAGCTGCCGCCTTTGCCTTAAAGGTTGGTGAAATGAGTGAGGAACCGGTACAAACGGAATTCGGCTGGCACATCATCAAGGTAACCGATGAAAAAACCGGTGAAACCATTCCCTTCGATGCCGTTAAAGAAAGCCTCCACCGCTTCCTCCTGGGCCAAAAGCAAAACCGTCAGTATCTCAACAAAGTGGACGAGCTCAAAAAAGAATATCCCGTGGATGTCAAACTCGGGTTATAAAAACCGTATCTTTTCCAATAAAAAACCACTGCCCTGATTCAGGGCGGTGGTTTTTGGGTTGAAGGTAAAGGGCTGCCCCTCCCTTCAATTACTCTGCGACGGCGAACGAAACCTTCACTGTCTTTTTTAAACTCATTCATCAAAAATCGAGACAATCTCGCCTTCGAGGATGCGGTTCATGTTCTTAACGGCGCAGAAATTACCACACATGCTGCAAGTATCTTCCTTCTCCGGCTGGCTGGACTCCCGGTAGGCCCGAGCCTTTTCCGGATCCATGGCCAAATCGAACATCCCCTTCCAATCCAGCTTTTTCCGGGCAGCACTCATGGCATTATCCCAATCCATGGCTCCGGGGATTCCCTTAGCAATATCCGCCGAGTGCGCTGCAATACGGGCCGCAATAATTCCCTCCTTCACATCGGCCACATCCGGTAAGCGTAAATGTTCTGCCGGGGTCACATAGCATAAAAATGCCGCCCCATTGCTGGCTGCAATGGCCCCACCAATGGCCGAGGTAATATGGTCGTAGCCCGGGGCCACATCGGTCACCAGGGGTCCTAAGACATAGAAAGGCGCCCCGTGGCAGAGGGTCTTTTGGATTTCCATATTAGCGGCAATCTGGTTGATGGGCATATGCCCCGGTCCCTCAATCATCACCTGGACATCCTTTTCCCAAGCCCGTTTAGTCAGCTCACCCAGGGTCATCAGTTCTTCAATCTGGGAGGCATCCGTGGCGTCCTGAAGGCACCCTGGTCGGCAGGCATCCCCCAGGCTCATGGTGACATCGTACTGACGGCAGATATCCAGAATTTCATCGTAATGCTCAAAGAAGGGATTCTCCTTCCCCGTCATTTCCATCCAGGCAAAAATAATGGAGCCCCCCCGGGAAACAATATTCATCAGTCGTTTATTCCGTTTAAATTTAACCGCGGTTTCCTTATTAATGCCACAATGGATGGTCATAAAATCCACCCCATCCTCGGCGTGCATCCGGACGATATCCAGCCATTCCTCGGTGGTAATCTCAATGAGGGGTTTGTGGTAGTACACCACTGCATCATAAATGGGCACGGTCCCAATCATCGCCGGGCATTCCTTTGTCAGCATTCGTCTAAATTTTTGGGTGTCCCCATAGGAGCTTAAATCCATGATGGCCTCCGCCCCTAAATCCACGGCGCTCTGTACCTTTTCAAGCTCCATGGAGAGATCCGTTAGATCCCGGGAGGTCCCCAGATTGACATTGATTTTTGTTTTTAACATGGACCCCAATCCCGCGGGGTCCAGGGCCACGTGATTCTTATTGCAAGGAATAATGGCCTTTCCCTGGGCCATTAAGGCCATCAAATCCTCTGTTCGAATGCCCTCCTTCTCTGCTACCCGTTTCATTTCCTCTGTAATGATCCCTTGACGGGCCGCATCCATCTGTGTTGTATACGTCATTTGCACCCTGCTTTCTCAATTTGAATACATAAAAAAAGGATACCCTTGGGTATCCTTCGCATCCTTCGTCCTTCCTACGTTGGCATTACCCACATCAGGTTTAAGGGTCGAAGTTGATTACTTCCTCTCAGCCCGCACACGAGCTCCCCTGTATGATAAATTATTGTATCATACTATCATTATTTTGCTTTCTTGTCAATTGCTTCCCGGGAATTCTTTTCCCGCTGCCAAAAGGCCTGGGCCTGGGCTTTAACTTCATCAGGGGTGGATACCGTGATGAAGTGCTGTAAATGGCTAGGCAGCAGCCGCCGGTATTCATAACGGCTAAAGCGCTCATCAATTAAGAGGACCATCCCCAAGTCCCCCTCATCCCGGATTACCCGTCCCAGGGATTGAAGGACCTTATTCATCCCGGGATTCTTATAGGCATAATCAAAACCACAATTCATTTTTTCATCATAATAGGTTTTAAGGATATTCCGCTCCATGCCCACCTGGGGCAGGCCAACCCCAACGATGACCGCGCCAATTAAGCAGTCTCCCTTTAAATCAATGCCTTCGCTGAAGATTCCCCCCATAACGCAGAAGGCCACCTGGGTGATGTCTGAGGACGCCTCAAACCGGGCCAGAAAGGCCTCCCGCTCAGCCTCATCCATCTCCGAATGCTGGCTCAGAACCTCAACCCCTTCCCCTGCCATCTCTTCAAAAACAAAACGAACCGCCTCCAAATAGGCATAGGATGGAAAGAAAACCATATAGTTGCCACAGCGCCCACTAATAAAAGCAGCAATCATTTCTGCAATGGGGGTGTAGCTGGCCTCCCGGAGGGTGTAGCGGGTACTGATTTCATCCGCCAGAAGGAGGCCCAGGTGCTCCGGACTAAAGGGCGATGGCAAAGCGTATTTTCGGGCCTGCTCTCCCCCACCGAGAACCTGCATGTAATAATCCATGGGGGTCAGGGTCGCTGAAAAAAGAATGGTCGACCGCCCCAATTCCATGGTTGCCGAGAGGATTTTAGAGGGGTCAAGACAATGCTGGGTGATGATGACCTCACTGCCAAAACAGGTGACACTGGTGATGTAGGCCTCATCGTAATACTCCGACACCATAAGATAATTCCGAACGGCAAAGTAAAGCTCTAAGCTGTCTTGGAGGGCGGGATGCTCGGGATGCTTTTTGGAAAAGGCTTCATAGGCAAAGCCAAAGGTCATGATGGCTTCGTTAAAGGGCGTCCGAGACTCCTTATAGGTCTGGTCCCGACACCCCTCATTTTGCTTACGCAAAAGAATAAAGGCCTGGTTTGCCTTATCCACGGCTTTATAAAAGCTGTCCTTCTTCCCGCCCAGGCTGCGCTTTAAGGCTAAAAAGCTTGACTTTCGCAGGCTGGCGGAGTACATTCCCCGGGCCCGATCCACCAGATTATGTCCCTCGTCCACCAAAAACAACGAATCCCTTTCTCCCGTGTTAAACAAGCGCTGGAGGGCAACCACGGGATCAAAGAGATAATTATAGTCCCCAATGATAATATCCACCCATCCCGCAAGATCAAGGGATAGCTCAAAGGGGCAGAGCATGGCATCCCTGGCCCATTTCTCGATGACCGGCCGGGTGAAGGCTTCTTCTTCGGCCAGCATGGCGTAGACCACCCCATTGACCTTTGAAAAATAATCCCGGGCATAGGGACAATCCTCAGGATTACAGCTGCGTTCCTCTAAAAAACAAATTTTATCCTTCGCCGTCAGGGTCACACCTTTAGCCCTCAGCCCTTTTTGCCGTAAAAGGGCCACCGTCTCCTCGGCAACCTGACGGGTGATGGTTTTCGCCGTTAGATAGAACACCCGATGGCCGAAGCCCTGGGCCAGGGCTTTCATGGAGGGAAAGAGCACCGAAAGGGTCTTTCCAATCCCCGTTGGAGCCTGGCAGAATAACCGCTCCTGGCGGCGAATGGTGTTATAGACGGCCACCGCCATCTCCCGCTGCCCCCTGCGGTACTTTGGGTATGGAAATTCCAGGTCCACAGCGCTTTGGTTCCGCTTTTTCCCCCAGGCCTCTTTCATCCGGGCCCAGTGCAGGTATTCCCCCAAAAGCTCTAAATAAAAGGCTTCAAGCTCCTCATACCGAAAAACCTTTATAAAAAAACGGGTCTCCCGGGTTTCAATCTGGCAGTAAGTTAGCCGTACCGAGATGGATGACAGACCCTCTTCTTTCGCCACAAACCAGGCGTAGCACTTGGCCTGGGCCCAATGAACGGGCCGGTCCTCTTCCTCTAAAAGCGCCAAGTCCATAGCCGTGGTTTTGATTTCATCAATGGTGACCCCCAGGGCATTTCGGATAATGCCATCCGCCCGGCCCTGGACATAAAAAGTAATCTCGTCTATGGTGGTAGTATCCTTTAAGGTAACCTCGGCTGAATAATCCGGCCCTGCATTTTTTTGCAGCTGCCTGTGGATTCGAGCCCCCATTTGTGCACGGTCAAATCCTGAAAATCGGTTATCAATGCTTCCCGAACGTAGGATGAATTCCACTAAATCCCGAACCGATAATACAACATCATCCACACCCAACCCACCTTTCATAATCCTTAATATTCTAGCATAAACCATCCTGTAAATCTTGCAATTACATGGCTTATGCAGTATTCTTAAGAAAACAGAACATCTTTTTAGGAGCATCTATGATTCGAAAAAGGCAATTAGAACAGGCAACGGCCCATTTATCTGAAGCCATTACCTATAAAACCATATCAACCCATCAATCCACCGCCTGGGATTTCGCTCCCTTTGATGGATTTATTGAATTTCTGACCCGGACTTATCCGCTATGCCATTCCGAGTTAGAGCACACCCGGATTAACGGCTATGGCTTAGTCCTCCATATGAAGGGTATGAACCGGGACGCCCTTCCCCTTCTTTTCCTTGCCCATTACGATGTCGTTCCTGTGGAAGACCAGGCCATGGAGGCGTGGCGGTATCCCCCCTTCTCTGGAACCGTTGCCGATGGATACATTTGGGGACGTGGTGCCTACGATGATAAATCCATGGTCATCGCCCTGTATGAAACCCTGGAGGGTATTCTTGAAAAAGGGCAGCAGCCGGAACGGGATATTTATGTGGCCATTGGCTTTGATGAAGAGCTTGGCGGGCATCTGGGGGCCCCCCGCATCGCCCGGTTTTTCAAGGATCAGAATCTCAGGTTTGAGTGTATCCTGGACGAAGGGGGCATGTGCCTTGAGGGCTTCTTTCCGGAATGCCACAATCCCATCGCCTTTGTGGGCGTTGGAGAAAAGGGGCATATCAATCTGAAGATGACCGTCCGCGGTCCCGGTGGCCATGCCGCCGTCCCCCCGAGCCAAACGGCGGTGAACGGCCTTGTGGAAGTCCTCGCCCGTTTGGCAGCGCATCCCATGCCCCCACGGATTGCCCCACCCATTGGCGATTTGTTACAGACCATCGCTCCATTTTACAAAATGGGAAAGGCACAAATATTCAGTCGTCCTGAACTGGCAGCCCCTCTAATTCATCGCGCATTCAGTAAAACCCCCTTTACTGCCGCTATGGTAAGGACAACAGTAGTCCCCACGATTTTGGAGTGCGGACAAACAGTGGGCGCTCTTCCAAACGCTGCCAGTGTGATTTTCAATTGCCGGACCCTGCCCGGGGACACCTCAGAGGACATCATAGGGTACCTCCAGGAGTTTTCCGGGGAATACACTTTAGAATTCGAGGTCCTTCTGGAGCAAGTTGCCACACCCCTTTCAGACTATTCCGCTAAAACCTTTGACTATTTGGCCACCTGTATCGAAATGGACTTCCCCGATACCGTCGTTGTCCCCTACCTCACCCTCGGTGGGACCGATGCCCGGCATTACCAAGACCTCAGTGACGCGGTATTCCGCTTTGTCCCTGTCCTCACCAGCCCGGCTGAGCGGGCGGGCATCCACGGAATTGACGAACGTCTTTCTATCACCGGCCTTGGACAGGCCATCGATTTTTTAACCGACTTCATCATCGATTTTGGAACCGTTGATTAAACTAAAAACCACCTTCCAAGGGTAAGAATCACACTCGGAAGGTGGTTTTAAATTATTTTATGCTACGTATTATACAATACCCTGACTCATCATCGCATCCACCACTTTTTCAAAGCCGGCGATGTTGGCACCAGCAACAAAATTGCCCGCCAAATCATAGCGTTCTGCTGCATCTGCCGTTTTCCGATAGATATCAACCATGATATTTTGGAGCATTTCATCCACTTCTTCAAATGTCCAGCTCAGACGTTGGCTATTCTGGGACATTTCCAAGGCAGAGGTTGCAACCCCTCCGGCATTGGCTGCCTTACCTGGCATAAAGAGAATTCCATTTTCCTGGAAGTATTCAGTGGCTTCCAAGGTTGTCGGCATATTGGAGCCTTCCACCACCGCCATGACACCGCCAGCCACGAGGGTCTTGGCATCTTCCAGATCAATTTCATTCTGGGTTGCACAGGGAACGGCGATATTGCAAGGAATGGTCCAGATGCCTTTACCTTCAGTATAGGTGGCTGTGGGAACCGCTTCCACATATTCCTTAATCCGTCCACGACGGACTTCCTTGATGTCCTTGATGATATCAAGCTGAATGCCATTGGGATCGTAGATATAGCCGTTGGAATCGTTCATGGCCACAACCTTGGCTCCCAGCTGCTGGCATTTTTCGGTGGCGTAGATGGCCACATTCCCAGAACCGGAAATCAAGACAGTCTTTCCAGCAAGCTCCTTGCCGTTCTGCTTTAACATTTCATCCAAGATATAGATGGCGCCATAGCCAGTTGCCTGGGTACGGACTAAAGAGCCACCCCAGGTTAAGCCCTTACCGGTGAGGACTCCTTCGTATAAGCCGGTGATTCGCTTGTATTGACCAAACAAATACCCGATTTCACGTCCGCCGACACCGATGTCGCCTGCAGGGACATCTTGGTCAGCACCGATATATTTGTACAGTTCTGTCATGAAGCTTTGACAGAAACGCATCACTTCCATTTCAGATTTGCCCTTAGGGTCAAAGTCGGAACCACCCTTGCCCCCACCAATGGGTAAGCCGGTGAGACTGTTTTTAAAAATCTGTTCAAATCCTAAAAACTTAAGAATCCCCTGATTGACCGAAGGGTGGAAACGAAGGCCGCCCTTATAAGGTCCAATGGCGCTGTTAAACTGTACCCGGAACCCCTTGTTGACTTGTACCTGACCATTATCATCAACCCACGGCACACGGAAAGCGATCAGTCTTTCTGGTTCGACCAACCGTTCGAGTAAACCGAGCTTCCGATATTCTTCTTCATTGGCTTCGATAACAACAGCGATGGAGTCTAACACTTCCTTAATGGCTTGGTGAAACTCTGGTTCGCTGGGATTTTTAGCAACAACTTTTTCATAAATCTCATTAACATATGACATAAAACTGCTTCCTCCTGTTTTCCACAAATCTGTATACATTATCCATCGGTAATTTTATCATTACACCCTCTGGATTACCAGAAAAAAATCATCTAACTGTGTACTTTTTCAAAAACAAAAGGCGCATTAAAATCCAACTACTGTGAATTTTAATGCACCTTCCTAGAGAAATTCGCTCTCTTTTTTTGCTTTTAAATAGGCGTCCATGGCCGTATTGACCAATTCATCTGCCCGATTATTCAGGGGGTTATCAGCATGACCTTTGACCTTTTTGAAAGTGGTTTTGTGGCGTTCCACCAGGGAATCCAGCTCCATCCAAAGTTCTCGATTCTTAAGGGGACCAGCCTTACCACGGCTCCAATCCTTGGCTTTCCAGCCCCCTACCCAATTCTGTAAATAGGCGTTGACCACATAGGCCGAATCGCTATGGATGACCACCTCACAGGGTTCCTTTAACATTTTCAGCCCTTCGATAACGGCCAACAGCTCCATCTGATTATTGGTAGTGTTTGGATAGGCCCGGTTATACTCCTTCCTGGCATTTTTTTCCGGATATAGGAGTATCCCGCCGATGGCCCCGATATTTTTATCGGATTTTCCATTCCCCCGGCATCCGCCATCGGTGTAGAGTTCAATCTGTTTCATGAATGCACCCTCATTCTCAATCACTATTTTACAACGATATTGAAAATCTTTCCTGGAATATAGATTTCTTTGACAATGTTCTTACCTTCAACATAGTTCTGGATATTTTCATTGGCCAGGGCAATGGCTTTTGCCTCCTCGGCATCAGCGGCAACGGGGAGGGTAATCTTCCCCCGGACCTTCCCATTAATCTGTACGGCCATCTCAATGACCGCATCCACGGTTTTAGCGTCGTCGTAGACTGGCCACTCTGAGGCGTGAAGATAACCTTCAAATCCAGCCATTTCCCAAAGCTCTTCCGTCATATGGGGCGCTACCGGATAGAGTAGCTGGAGATAGGTTCTAAATTCAGCCTTGGTGACCTTGCCTTCCTTGTTAAAATCATTGAGAAGGGACATTAAAGCGGCAATGGCGGTGTTGTACTTCATTTCTTCATAGTCGCCATCCACCTTTTTGATGGTCTTGTGCATGGCCGTTTCCAATGCGGGGCTGTATTCCTCACCATCCACCAGGATTTCCTGGAGCTTCCAGACCCGTTCCAGGAAACGCCGACAGCCCTTGGTACCATTTTCAGACCAGGGTGCGGCTTTTTCATAATCCCCGATGAACATGACATAGGTCCTCAGGGTATCCGCCCCAAATTCATCGATGATATCATTGGGATTTACCACGTTCCCCTTGGACTTCGACATCTTTTCGCCATCGCTGCCAAGGATGAGGCCCTGGGCCGTCCGTTTTTTATAGGGCTCCTTGGTGGGAACAACCCCTATATCGTAGAGGAATTGATGCCAGAACCGAGAATAGAGCAAATGTCTAGTGACGTGTTCCATCCCGCCATTGTACCAATCCACCGGCAGCCAATACTTCATCTTTTCAGGATCCGCCAGGGCATCGGCGTTCTTGTTATCAAAATAGCGCAGGAAATACCAGCTGGAACCTGCCCATTGGGGCATGGTATCCGTTTCGCGCTTGGCAGGCCCGCCACAAACCGGACAGGTAGTGTTCACCCAGTCCGTCATGGCGGCCAGGGGTGATTCCCCGGTATCGGTGGGCTCGTAGCTTTCTACCATGGGGAGTTCTAAGGGCAGTTCCTCTTCCGGTACCGGCACCATGCCGCAGTGGGGGCAGTGGATAATGGGAATGGGTTCTCCCCAATAGCGTTGGCGATTAAAGGCCCAATCCTTCATTTTATAGTTGATGGTCTTTTTGCCGCGGCCTCCTTTTTCAAGATGGGAAATCATTGCGGTAATGGCGGACTTAACTTCCATTCCATCTAAAAAGCCGGAATTCACCATTTCCCCGCTGCTGGTATCCGTGTAGGCCGCTTCCTCAATATTGCCACCCCGGATGACTTCGATAATGGGAAGATCGAATTTCTTTGCAAAATCCCAGTCCCGGGTATCGTGGGCTGGAACCGCCATAATGGCTCCGGTGCCGTAGCCCATCATGACATAATCGGCAATGAAGATCGGAATTTCCTTTTCCGTGGCTGGATTGATGGCCGTAATGCCTTCAATGCGGACCCCGGTTTTATCCTTAGCCAGCTGAACCCGTTCAAATTCGGTTTTCCGTTTGGCGGCCTCCTGATAATCCGTCACCGCATCCATATTGGTAATATCGCCGGCTAGCTCCTCAATAAGGGGATGTTCCGGGGCGATCACCATGAAGGTGGCTCCAAAGAGAGTGTCCGGCCGGGTGGTAAAGACCCTCAGCTTTTTATCATACCCTGCAATATCAAAGTCTACCTCAGCGCCTGTCGACTTACCAATCCAGTTTTCCTGTTCTAATCGGATACGGGGTAAATAATCGACATCGTCCAATCCCTTTAATAGTTTTTCTGCATATTCCCGAATTTTAAGGAACCAGACATCTTTTTCCAGCTGGACCACTTCACTGCCGCAGCGATCACATTTACCATCCCTAAAATCTTCGTTGGCCAGAACAACCTTACAGCCACTGCAAAAATTAACGTAGGTCCGATTGCGATAGGCCAGGCCATGCTTAAATAACTGGAGAAAAATCCATTGGGTCCATTTGTAATAATTGGGGTCTGTGGTATCAATTTCGCAATCCCAGTCGAAGGAATAGCCGATGGCCTTGAGCTGTTGGGTAAAAACCTTGATATTTTCATCCGTTACATCCCGGGGATGGCGCCCTGTCTTAATGGCATAGTTTTCTGTGGGCAGACCAAAGGCATCCCATCCGATGGGAAACAAGACATTGTAGCCCTGCATCCGTCTTTTTCTGGAAATAACCTCTAAGGAGGTGTATGCCCGGACGTGCCCGACATGCAGCCCAACCCCTGAAGGATAGGGATATTCTACAAGGCCATAAAATTTGGGCTTGTCACTCTTTTCTTCGATGGCGAAAACGCGGTCTTCTTCCCACTCCTTCTGCCATTTCTTTTCAATTGCGGTATGATTATATCTTTCCATTGGTTCCTCCCAAAGTAATCTCTCGATTGTGTTTTAGACATATCTTTTATTATAAACAAGGGGTGATTAACTGTCAATCTTTTCACCATTTTGCTTGTCTTTTCCTTGTTTCCCCTGGTTACACTTTACCTTTCCCCAGCCCTTTGGTATACTAGGCTTCATGATAATTGAAAAAGAGGTAGTTATGTATCCCAGACTTTTAATCCATACAAAAAAAATCGAAGAAAATGCCCAGTGGGTGGTTGGCCAGGCCAGAGCCCTCGGACTCACCGTAACTGGTATAAACAAAAATACCTGTCAAAATCCGGATGTGGCCCAGGCCCTTCTGCGTGGGGGCGTCGATGCCATCGGAGATGCCCGCATTGAAAATCTAAAAAAGATTCAAACCCTAGATTGCGAAAAATGGCTCATTCGTATTCCCATGCCCTCCGAGGTGGAGAATGTGGTAAAATATGCCGATCTTTCCGTTAATTCTGAGGTCTCTGTAATCCAGGCGCTGGATGCTGCCGCGGCCAGGCATAAAAAAAACCATCAAATCATCGTGATGGTCGATCTTGGAGATTTGCGGGAGGGCTATTTTGATATTGAGGATTTCTGTCAATCCATGGAGACCATCCTCACCCTTACGCATATTACCTTCATGGGGATTGGGGTTAATCTCTCCTGCACCGGTGCCATCGTCCCTACAGTAGAAACCTATGAGAAATTCGCTTTAATGCAGGAGGCCCTGAAGGAACGCTTCGGGGTAAGCTGTCCCATTACCTCCGGCGGTGCCAGCAGCACCTTTTATATGATTAAGGATGGCATTCTCCCCCAATGTATCAATAACCTGCGGGTGGGCGAGCTGATTCTCTACGGGACCGATGTTTCCAACCACCTTTGGTACCCCGAGCTCCACCACCATACCTTTATTTTAGAGACCGAGGTCATTGAGGTGAAGGACAAGCCCTCCGTCCCCATTGGGAAGGTGGGAAAGGATGCCTTTGGGAATGAACCGGTCTTTGAGGACAAGGGCATCCGCCACCGGGCCATCTGTGCCCTGGGACAACAGGATACCGACCCCGAGGGCCTCACTCCCCTGGATCCGGACATCGAAATCATTGCCGCCAGCTCGGACCATCTCATCCTTGATATTACCGATTGCCCCCGGAAGGTGTTGCCGGGCAGCATCATCGCCTTCCGATGCAATTATGGTGCCGGCCTCCACGCCAACACCTCACCTTATATTGAAAAAATAATCGTCGATGGATCGGAGGGCTTATGACCATACACGCCCTTCCCGTCCCCAAGGGGTCCCATCTTTATGCGCAGGTCAAAGCCCTTTATTACCAAGGATTCCCCCCCGTTGAACGGATGCCGGCTTTTTTGTTTGACCAATTAATTCGCCTGGGCAGGGGCAAATGGGTGGCTTACATGGATGATAACCAATTGGTGGGCTTCACCTTCCTCATTTACCATGGGGATCTTTTGTATATTGCTTACTTTGCAACCGATGAGGCCTTCCATGGCCAGGGATATGGGTCCAAAATCCTGGACCATTTAAAGGCGGTCCATCAGCATAAACGGCTGTTTTTATGCATTGAAGCCCCCTGGCAGTCCGGTGCCTACAACCCCGAGCAGCGGCACAAGCGCTTGGTTTTTTATCTCCGCAATGACCTGACCCCCACCGGCGTCAGCTACGAGGAACGGGGCCATTGCTATGACCTCCTGTCCTATGAGTGCCAAATCACCAAGGAGGAGGTCTCTGCGGTCCTGACCATGCTCCCCACAATCCCACTGCCATCCTATTTCCAGCCCAGTGTTTTTGATTCACCATCACTCTGAGAAAGGGTTGTTCGTCCGCTAAGGTTTGTGGCAATGGGGCGTCCCTTTCCCTGAACGCAGGGCAGATCCATCGTTTAACGGAAATCCTCTCCCCCTTGAGTCAGAGCGCGATTAAAAAGAACCTCCATCATTTGACAGAGGTTCTTTGTCTTCAGGTCTTCCCAAGGGTACAGGATTTGCCACCGTATCTCTTTTCGATTCTACCTTCTTTTGCGGCACGGCTCCACCACGGGGCGGTTCCCCATTCCCTGGAAGGCCTGTTTTATCGTTTTAATGCTTTAGGATAAAACCTGTGGATTATTAACCCAGGATCACCTGTAAATCCTCTTCTGGAGTCGTCGTCGGATGGATATTGTAATTTTTAACTAAAAGATCCAGAACCCCTGGAGAAATAAAAGCAGGGAGTGTTGGTCCTAAATAAATGTTTTTGATGCCTAAATAAAGCAGGGTCAAGAGAATGCAGACTGCTTTTTGCTCATACCAGGATAATACCATGGAAAGGGGGAGTTCATTCACCCCACAGCCAAAGGCATCCGCCAGGGCCACCGCTACCTGAATGGCACTGTAGGCATCGTTACATTGACCCATATCCATAATCCGGGGCAAACCACCGATGGTCCCCAGATCCAGGTCATTAAAGCGATATTTCCCACATGCCAGGGTCAGGATAATGGAATCCGCAGGTGTTTGCTTCACAAAATCCGTGTAGTAATTCCGACCCGGACGGGCGCCATCGCAGCCGCCAACCAGGAAGAAGTGGCTGATATCCCCACCCTTTACGGCGTCAATCACCGTATCGGCAACGGAGAGAACCGTCCCATGGCCAAAGCCAGTGGTAACCTGGGTCCCACCATTAATACCCGTCAAAGACTGATCCTCGGAATAACCACCCAGCTCCAGGGCTTTTTCAATAACCGGGGTGAAATCCTTGGCTTCGCCAATGTGGACCATTTCCGGATAGGCCACCACCGAAGTTGTGAAAACCCGGTCTGCATAAGAAGGCCGTACTGGCATCAGGCAATTGGTGGTAAACAAAACGGGCCCTGGAATCTCTGCAAATTCCTTCTGCTGATTTTGCCAGGCCGTCCCAAAGTTCCCCTTTAAGTGGGGATACGCCTTAAGCTGGGGATAAGCATGAGCCGGCAACATTTCCCCATGGGTATAAATATTGATGCCCTTCCCCTGGGTTTGTTCCAACAGAAGCTTGAGATCGTGGAGGTCATGGCCTGTAATCACAATAAATGGTCCCTTTTCAATGGTCAAATCCACGGTTGTTGGGACAGGGGTTCCGTAGGTTTCGGTGTTGGCCTGATCTAAGAGGGCCATACAAGCCAGATTGATTTCCCCAAGCTTTAGAACCAGTGTCAACAGTGCATCGGCATCGAGGTTGCTCCCCACTGCGCGCATTCCTTCGAAGAAGAAATCATTCACCTTGGGATCTACATAACCCAAAACCCTGGCATGATGGGCATAGGCCGCCATTCCACGCAGGCCAAACAGAATCAGGGATTTTAAGGAGCGGATATCTTCGTGCTCGGTCAACCACATCCCATGGATATCAAAGGATTCAACAACTGGATTGAATTCATCCACCAGCCTGAGAATCTCTTCCTCTAAACCCTTTAAGGATTCATTATCAAAGCTGACGTTGGTCACTGTGGTAAATAAGCCATCCACCATCAGGTGGTCAGCCTTTTCCGGTCGGTCTTTTCCGTCCATGGTCCTCGCCAGGGCGATGAGGGAATCCGTCAGTTCATCCTGTAGGTTCGCCGTGTCCGCTTTCTTACCACAGACACCTGCTCCACCGGTACACCCCATACTTTTTGCTGTCTGTTCACATTGGAAACAAAACATTTGATTTGCCATTTTTTAATCCTCCTCTATTTCAATAGCGGCCACAGGGCACCCTTCGGCTGCCTCACGAACTTTTTCTTCTAAATCCGGAGCAATATCATCGGTTAACACACAGGCGACACCTTCATCCCCCATATCAAAAACCTCTGGGCATTCTGCTACACATAAGCCACACCCGATACATTCATCATTAATGGTTACTCTCATGGAAACTACCTCCTTTTACAACCATTGTAGAGGGTTTTCCTTAATTCGTCTGTTGTATCGACAACATTCCAAATGGATTTAAGCAAAGCTTATGAAAACTTTAAAGGACAACTCATTCCGCTTCGCTACACTCATTCAAGGCTGCGCCGTGTAGAAATAGAATCACCGTGTCCTTTTTAAAAGCAAGTTTTTAACAGGACTCGCTGTTTCAATTTCTATACTTTTGTTAGCTTCCGCGTAAAAAAAGCCTCCGTCCACAAACACGTGGGTGAAGGCTTCATGTTTAATATTTAACATTAGAAGATGAGTGACCCAATTTGGAAAACGGCCATGGATACCAAATAGGCGGTACCCACCTGGTAAAGGATGGCAAAGAGGAAATCCCGCCAGTTGCCAAGCTCCCGTTTCATGGTCGTTAAGGCTGCAATACAGGGTGAGCAGAGCAAAACAAACAAAATATACGCATAGGCTGAAAGGGGAGTGAATATCTGGCTTAAGGCCATGGTAAAGCCCCCATCCACACCCGAAAGCAGAACGCTCATGGTGGAAATAATCATTTCCTTTGCGGCGATTCCTGAAAGCAAGGACACACTAGCCACCCAGTTTCCAAAGCCCAGTGGAATGAAGGCCGGCGCAATGATTTTTCCAAAGGCGGCCAAAATGCTATTATCCGGGTCCGCCGTCATTTGAAAATTCGTTCCAAAGGCCTGAAGAAACCAGAGCACCACCGAGGCTAAAAAGATAATCGTTCCTGCCCGGACAATAAATTCCTTCACCCGCAGCCACACCTGGGATAGGGTGTTTTTCAGGCTAGGGACACGATAAGGGGGAAGCTCCAGCAAATAGTCTGAGCTGGCTCCCTTAAATTTTGTCTTGCTCAGAAGAATTCCTGATAAAAACACCACCAAGAGGCTCACCAGATATAGACTAAAGACCATTATACTCTGCTGCTCTGCAAAAAAGGCGGAAGCCAGCAAAACATACAAGGGCATCTTTGCCCCGCATGAAATAAAAGGCGTTAGAATAATGGTCAGCTTGCGGTCCCGTTCATTTTCCAGCGTCCGGGTTGCCATGATGGCTGGGACCGAGCAGCCCAACCCAACGACCATGGGAATAAAGCTTTTTCCGGAAAGCCCAAAGCGTCTAAAGGCCCGGTCCATCATAAACGCCACCCGGGCCATGTAACCACTATCCTCCAGGACTGAGATAAAAATGAAAAGCACTGTAATTTGCGGGATAAAAGTCAGTACTGCACCAACCCCGGTAATGGCGCCATTGGTAATGAGGGCAATGAGCCACGGTGCCGTTCCAACGGCACCAAGGCCAGAGCTTACCCAGGGAATCAAGCCATCGGCAATAAATCCATCGATCCAGCTGGATGTCAAATCCCCCACCACATTGATGGAGATAAAATAAATAATGAACATGAACACGAAAAAGATGGGCAGTGCTGCGAAACGATTCATCAGCACCTTATCGATCCGGTCTTCAATGGCCAGGGTATCCTTACCATCCTGGCGTCTTGCCGCCTCTACACCGGCGGTAATAAAGCGATACCGATAATCGGCGATGGCCCCATCCACATCCTGACCACTAATTTCCCGAATTTCCCGCCGAGCTTCACTAATTTCAGCATCTAAGCGAACAATATCGTGCTGCTCCTGTTTGGCAAGGACCTCATCCTGTTCGATGAGCTTGATGCTGCGAAAGATCCCAGGGTAATTGGGCAGCATATCTGAATATTGTCCTTCGATTTTCTTTCCAAAGGCATCAAACACATCCTGAATCTTGGATGGGAACACCCTTGGATAAGTCCACTTCCCATGGGTCCGCCCTAAATTGGCATCGGTCAAGGCAATGAGCTCCTGAATCCCCAATTCCTGCTGGGCAGAAATTTGGATAAAGGGAAATCCAAAGGCCTTCGAAAGGGCCTCGCAATCAATAATAATCCCCTTTCGCTCCAAAACATCCATCATGTTAAGGGCCCCAACCATGGGGATCCCCATTTCCATGAGCTGAGTGGTTAAATAGAGATTCCGCTCGATATTAGAAGCGTCGATAATATTAATAATGAGATCCGGGGCTTCGTTAATCAAAAAATCACGGCTGACAATTTCATCCATGGAGTAGGGTGCCAGGGAGTAAATCCCCGGAAGATCGATGAGAATAATCTCATCCCCAGTCCCCTTCATTACCCCTTCTTTTTTTTCAATGGTCACACCTGGCCAGTTCCCCACGTAAAGATTACTACCTGTCAGGCAATTAAACAATGTCGTCTTCCCGCAATTGGGATTCCCCACTAAAGCTACTCGATATGTCATAAAGCCCCCCTAAACGATACGGATTTTTTCTGCATCTTTTTTTCGAAGGCTAAGGGCGTAGCCCCTCAAATGTATTTCAATGGGGTCACCGAAGGGCGCCACCTTATCCACATAAACCTCTACCCCGGGGGTCACCCCCATGTCCAACAGTTTTCGCCGCATCAATCCCTTTAAGTCAATGGAGGATACTACGCCCCGTTGTCCCGGTTTGAGTTCACTCAGATTTTTTGCCATGTGCCCGTCACTCCCTCTTTTATGTTAGTTCAATTATACTTAAGCATAGAATCCTTGTCAATGGGACAAAGTCTCGATTTCCAAGGTATTCTTCCTTTTCCATGCGAACAGAGGTATTTACAACAAAGGTTTCAGGAAATTCCCGGTATAGCTGTCTTCAATTTGGGCAATGGCCTCCGGCGTTCCAATAGCCACTACTTCGCCACCGCCATCTCCCCCCTCGGGGCCTAAATCGATGACGTGGTCCGCAACTTTAATGACATCCAGCTGATGCTCGATGACCACCACGGTGCTACCGGTATCCGCCAACCGCTGGAGCACCTCAATGAGGCGGTCTACATCGGCCATGTGAAGGCCTGTGGTCGGTTCATCCAGAATATACAAGGTGCGTCCGGTATTCCGTTTACTCAGTTCCGTGGCCAGCTTGATCCGCTGAGCTTCTCCTCCGGAGAGCTGGGTGGAGGGCTGGCCGAGCTTGACATACCCCAAACCCACATCGTGCAGGGTTTGCAGTTTGTTTTTAATGGACGGAATATGCTCAAAGAAATCAAGGGATTCCTCAACCGTCATATCCAATACGTCGGCAATGTTTTTGCCCTTGTATTTAACCTCTAGGGTTTCACGGTTATAGCGTTTCCCATGGCAGACCTCACAGGGAACATAAACATCCGGCAAAAAATGCATCTCGATCTTTAATATCCCATCCCCAGAACAGGTTTCGCAGCGCCCTCCCTTCACATTGAAGCTGAAGCGACCCTTCTGATATCCCCGGGTCTTCGCCTCGTTGGTCTTTGCAAAAAGGTCCCGAATCATATCAAAAACGCCGGTATAGGTGGCCGGGTTTGAACGTGGCGTCCTCCCAATGGGACTCTGATCGATGGCAATGACCTTATCAATTTGGTCCAGACCTTCGATTTTTCGGTGTTTTCCCGGTTTTCGGGTGCTGTTGTAAAGCTTTTGTGCTGCCCCCTTGTATAAAATCTCGTTGACCAGGGTACTTTTCCCAGAACCCGATACCCCGGTGACACAGATGAACTCCCCAAGGGGAAAGTCCACCGTGATGTTCTTTAAATTATTTTGCTTGGCCCCAACCACCCGGATGAATTCACCCCGGGGGGTACGGCGATCCTGGGGGACCGGAATTTTTTTAGCCCCACTAAGATACTGCCCAGTGATGGACCGGGGATTATCCATAATAGCCTGGGCATCGCCCTCCGCCACCAGCTCTCCACCGTGGACTCCTGCCCCCGGGCCAATATCCACAATCCAATCAGCTTCCATCATCGTATCGTCGTCATGCTCAACCACCACCAGGGTATTCCCCAGGGCTGTCAGATTGCGCAGGGCGGTTAAAAGCTTCCGGTTATCTCTTTGATGCAGGCCAATGCTGGGTTCGTCCAGAACATAAAGCACTCCGGTCAACCCGGATCCAATTTGCGTGGCCAGCCTGATCCGCTGGGATTCCCCCCCGGATAGGGTTCCTGCACTTCGGGAAAGGGTAAGGTATTCCAGTCCCACATCCCGAAGGAATTTAAGACGTGCATTGATCTCCACTAAAATAAGCTTAGCGATCATGGACTCCGTTTCGGTCAGCTGAAGGTTTGCAAAAAAAACAATCAAGCTTTTAACCGATTGATCCGTTAAATCGATAATATTACTCTCACCGACGGTTACCGCCAGGCTGGTGGGATTCAAACGCTTTCCGTGGCACACCGGACACGGGATATCCGACATATAACGTTCGATAAAGCCACGCATAGTTTCCGATTTAGTATCCTTGAATCGCCGTTCCATATTATTGATCAGCCCTTCGAAAGTCGTAGAATAGGTGCCGGAAAATTTACCCTCATACTCAATTTCCATGGCATCATCCGAGCCATAAAGCAGCTCATCCAGACAGGCCTCGGACAGATCCTCCACGGGGGTATCCATATCAAAGCCATGCTTTAAAAGGAGTGCGCGAATCATATTCACTAGGATTTTAGAGTCGTTTTTCAGGCCGAAGAATTTAATGGCCCCCTCCCCAATGGATAGGGACCGATCCGGTATCAGCAAATCCGGGTCGATTTCCTTATGGAATCCCAGTCCATTACAGGCCGGGCACATCCCAAAGGGATTGTTGAAGGAAAAGGTCCGTGGTTCTAAAACATCCATGGAAATGCCGCAATCCGGACAGGACAGCTTCTCACTAAAGAGATGCCGTTCCCCACCGACAACCTCGCACACTGCCATGCCATGGGCCAAGTGCAATGCCGTCTCCAAGGAATCCGTCAACCGCTTCTCCATACCATCCTTGCGCTTCAGTCGGTCAATCACGACATCGATGGTATGCTTTTTATTCTTATCCAGCTCGATTTCTTCGCTGGATTCCCGTTCCTCGCCATCCACCATGAGTCGGACATAACCTTCTTTTCGTAAATGAGCAAGGAGCTTTTTATGCTGTCCCTTTTCTCCCCGAACGATAGGGGCCACAATTAAAAACTTCGTCCCCTCGGGCAAATTCATGACCTTATCCACGATTTGATCCACACTTTGGGAGGAAATGACTTTCCCACATTTAGGACAATGGGGAATGCCAATCCGCGCGTAAAGTAATCGGAAATAATCGTAAATCTCCGTTACCGTCCCAACCGTCGATCTTGGATTCCGATTCGTCGTTTTCTGGTCGATGGAAATGGCTGGGCTTAATCCCTCAATACTGTCCACATCGGGTTTTTGGGATTGGCCTAAAAATTGCCTTGCATAGGCCGATAGGGACTCCACATACCGGCGCTGGCCCTCTGCATAAATGGTGTCAAAGGCCAGGCTCGTCTTGCCTGATCCGGAAACACCTGTCAGGACCACCATTTGGTCCCGGGGAATTTTGACATTTACGCCTTTGAGATTATGTTCCCGGGCTCCCTTGATGTCAATATATTTCATGTTTATCCTTTCTATCCAAGGGTGTCCACCCTCAATTCATTATTCGCTCTGTATTTTTAATGCTTTTATTTTATCCCGTAGCTGTGCTGCACGTTCGAAATCCAAATCGGATGCAGCCTGCTTCATTTGAGCTTCCAGCTCCCCAATATCAAGGATTTCTTCTTCCATTTCCAGATCAGCCACTTCATAAGGAAGTCCATCCTCTGCCACCTTCGTAACCTCGATAATATTCCGAATCTCTTTTTTAACAGACTGCGGTGTAATACCATGCTCTTTATTATAGGCCTGTTGGATTTCACGCCGCCTATAGGTTTCCGTAATGGCGTAATTCATGGATTTCGTAATTTTATCCGCGTACATGATAACCTTGCCGTCCACATTTCTTGCCGCCCGGCCAATGGTCTGGACTAAAGAGGTTTCCGAACGGAGATAACCCTCCTTATCAGCGTCTAAAATGGCAACCAAACCGACCTCTGGGAGGTCCAGCCCCTCTCTTAGGAGGTTGATCCCCACCAGCACATCAAATTCTCCCAGTCGTAAATCCCGGAGGATTTCCATCCGCTCGATGGTGTCAATATCCGAATGCAAATAACGGACGCTCACGCCATTTTCTTTAAAATAATCCGTTAAATCCTCGGCCATCTTCTTGGTCAACGTCGTCACTAATACGCGGTTTCCCTTGGACACCGTATCGTTAATCTCTCCAGTTAAATCATCGATCTGCCCCTTAATGGGGCGCACGAAGATTTCGGGATCCACTAATCCTGTCGGCCGAATAATTTGCTCCACTACCTTTTGGGCATGGGCTTTTTCGTATTTGCTAGGCGTCGCCGTGGTAAATATAATTTGATTAATCTTCCCCTCAAATTCATCAAAGGTCAGGGGGCGGTTATCGTAGGCAGAGGGCAGTCGAAAGCCGTAGTCCACCAGGTTTTTCTTTCTGGCTCGATCCCCGGCACTCATGCCCCCGATTTGGGGAATGGACACGTGGGACTCATCAGCAATGATTAAGAAATCCTTGGGGAAATAATCAATGAGTGTATAGGGCGGACTCCCTGCCGGCAGCCCGTTAATATAGCGGGTATAGTTCTCTATCCCGGTGCAATAGCCCATCTCCTGGAGCATTTCTAAGTCGTAATTCGTCCGTTGGAGAATACGCTGGGCCTCCACCAATTGATTGTGGTCCGTAAAAAACTGGTACTGCTCCGAAAGCTCCCTTCGAATGCCGACGATGGCATCCTCCAACTTCTCTGGAGTGGTCGTATAGTGAGACGCTGGAAAAATACTCACATGGGAAAGCTCCCCTGTAATTTCTCCGGTAATGGTGTGAATCTCCGTAAGACGATCAATCTCATCTCCGAAGAACTCCACGCGAACCGCCTTATCCGTGGAAGCCGCCGGGTAGATTTCTAAAACATCCCCCCGCACCCGAAAATTATTTCGCTCAAAGGCAATATCATTGCGGGTGTATTGGATATCCACTAATTTACGGATGATTTCATCCCGATCCTTTTCCATCCCTGGCCGCAGGGAAAGCACCAAATTTTCATAATCGATGGGGCTCCCCAAGCCATAAATACAGGAAACCGAGGCGACGATAATGACATCCTGACGCTCAAACAGGGCCGCTGTGGCGGAATGTCTCAGCTTATCGATCTCATCATTAATGGAGGAATCCTTCTCAATAAACAAATCAGAATGGGGGACATAAGCCTCTGGCTGATAGTAATCATAGTACGAAACGAAGTATTCTACAGCATTATTCGGAAAAAAGCTACGAAACTCATCAGCGAGTTGGGCAGCCAAGGTTTTATTATGGGCAATGACCAAGGTTGGCTTCTGAACGGCTTCAATGAGCTTGGCCATAGTATAGGTTTTTCCTGACCCGGTTACCCCGAGGAGGGTCTGGTATTTCAGGCCATCCTCGACGCCTTTGGTCAGTTCAGCAATGGCCTTCCCCTGGTCCCCCTTCGGTTCATATTCCGAGACGACTTCAAATGGTATCATAATCGGCTCCTTTCTGATTTTCTCATCCATTACATTTTGGATTGCAGCACTTCCAAGGCTTTTTGCAGCTGGGTATCCTGCTCCTCTGGAACCACTAGGGTATCCTTATAATTTTCATTTTGATTGATTTCAACATCTGGTGTCAAGCCGACGCTGTGAATATTTCGGCCATTGGGTGTAAAGTATTCCGCATTGGTTAGCTTGTACCCCGTTCCATCCATGAGTGAGATCACTTCCTGAACGATTCCCTTCCCAAAGGTTTTTGTTCCAATTAAAGTCCCCGCCTGGGTATCCTGGATGGCACCCGCTAAGATTTCCGATGCACTGGCCGTCCCTTCATTGACTAAAACGGTGACGGGTACGGTCACCTGATCCTCGCTAGTCGCACGATAATCCTTTCGGTTCCCTTGCTTATCCACGGTGTATACCACTTCCGTCTGACCTAAGAGGCGATCAGCCACTTCCACAGACTGATCCACCAGTCCACCGCCATTGTAGCGCAGATCAATAACCAGCCCCTGAATCCCTTGGGCCATTAAATTATCCATTTGCTCTTTGAACTCTTCTCCTGTGGTTTCTGTAAACTGGGATATTTCAATGTATCCAATATTATTGCCCAGCACCTTGGAATCCACGGTTTTGGTATCAATGGTATCCCGGGTTAAATTAAAATCGATTTCCTGGCCATCCCTGGACACCGTTACCTTGACCGGTGTTCCCGCTGTCCCACGCATTTTAGATACCGCATAATCCATGCCCTTCCCTGTGACATCTTCATCGTCTACCTTGATGATGGTGTCTCCAGTCTGGATTCCGGCATTACCCGCCGGTGTATCTTTATAGGGGGTTACAACGATGGTATTTTTATTTCCATCCTCCGTCACAACGACACCGATTCCTTCAAAGCTCCCGGTGGTGCTTTCCATGAGTTTGGTGTACTCATCCTTGGTGTAGTATGCACTGTATTCATCCCCAATGGCATCAAACATCCCTTTAACGGCACCATCCATCAGGGCCTGTTCATCGACGTCCTTGTAATAATCTGATTGAATTTTTTTCTCCAGAGAGGCAATTTTTTGCAATCCGCTGGAAATCGTCTGACTGTCGGTTTTAACCGTAACACTGTTTTTTCCATTAAAAACCCCATTCACTGCTAAAAAATAGGTCCCCAGATTGCTTAAAATCAGCACTAACACAAAAACAACCGTCAGGTTTATCTTTCGTTTCTTCATCGATTCTTATCCTTTCAAAGGCACTCGTTGCCCTAGTAGCATAACTATTATATCTTAAAATCATCCCAAAGAAAGCACTATTTACATAATGTGGTGAAAATGATGCATTTCATTGAAAAAGCAGGTCGACCACCATTGGTGATGTCGGCCTGCTTCCCAGAAGTTTTCATATTATTTCCGTTCTCCCCGGTATTTAAAGAAATCCGAATAAGATAAGAAGAAATTTTTATAAATGGATACCCGGATGCGTTGGGGTCCCTCAATAATCAATGGCACCAATCCACTTCTTTCAAAGGAATAAATAAGGATGACTTCTCGATCCGGATCAATGACCCAGTATTCCGTCACACCCGCATCCCGATAAAGGGCTGGCTTCAGAAGATATGAAATTTCTTCATTATTATCATCTGCAAATTCAACAACCCATTGGGGAAATTCCATCCCGTTGACAGTTACCGCGATTTCAGGCTTGAGGATGGTGTTTTCCAGCTGAGGAAGAACCAACTCTGCCTGTGGGTCTGCCACCTTATCCAGTGGACGGTGTGCTAATCTGAATTTGCTGTATGCAGCGTGCAAATAGCGTACAGCACCTACCCCTTTATCATCCAAAGCGGCTTTTTCATAGACCACCCCATTAATCAATTCACAATTACCTTCGGGGCATTGGGTACATTCTCCCTGCTCCAAACGTATTACTTGAGTCATTCTTTGTCTCCTTTCTAAGCTTCACCTTTGATGCGGCCAATTTCGGTCTGAATCTCACGATTCAAAAGGAATAGCCGCACGATGCTTTCCTGATCATCTGAAAGCGCATTAAAAAGATTTTCGTATTCAGAAGCCTTCTCTCCATGGTTTAGCTTTTTCAGAATTTTTATATTATCCAGTATATCATTAATCGTACCAGATTTCATCCTAAAGAGTTGCTGAGCATTTAAAATTTCATCTCGAATCGCTGACATCTCCTGATCCAGATCCGTTACCGCCTCAGCCATTGAAACTAAGCGGTTTTGCAGCTCACCGGGTAAGCCCTCTTTGTATTTATATTTTAAGGAATGTTCAATAATCGCCCAAAAATTCATGGCAAGAGTTCGAATTTGGATTTCCACATTAAGCTCTTTATACCCCAGAGATGTAATGACAGGGTATTTGATAATGATATGATAGCTTTGATAGCCACTCTCTTTAGGCTGCCCGACCCCGGATTTAAGGACCGATAAGTCCTCTCCGGCCATATAGTTTTTAACCTTCACAATGGTCAGATCCTTGCCATCCCGTTCACAGATCATATTCACCACCTCATAGATATCCTCTACGAACTGGCAAATAATGCGGATTCCGGCAATATCCAGAATTTCATCCTCCAGGTCATGGGTACGGATACCGTATTTGTCGATTTTTTCAAGGATACTGGATATGGATTTGACCCTTCCCGAAATAGATTCGATGGGGCTGATTTCTCCCCGATCCGTCGTCTGTTTTTTAATACTCTTGAACTTTAAAAGCAGTTCATCCACTGCCTGCTCATATGGGAAAAGAAATTCCTGCCAATTTTCAATGGTCATTTCTCACCCCTCCTTACTTCTACTAAATGATTTTACGTCTGATTTCTTGCCGGCGCAATCCGTAAAGCCGTCCCTGATAATGTCCGCCCGAGCGCATCTGATCTTCCAGTGCATCCCGAACCTTCCACCAGCTGGTGTTCCAATTGGTAGTAATGCTATCCTCTGCTGGTGCCCTTCCAATAATTCTCTGAACCACCATCATCGGGTCCAAATGTTCTAAAAAGAGAATACACCGCTGGATGTACTCATCCTGGTCAAGAAGGGCTACTGCCCCCGATGCGTACATCTGTGCCAGGACCGTCCCCCGCTCGATGTATAAGGCATGGCATTTGACAAAATCTGAGGCAACCGCAGAAAGGATACCCGCCGTTGTTTTGACATCCTGATGGTCGTCCCAGGGCAGATCCAGGATGACGTGGGTACAAAGTTGGAGTCCATGGCTTTTAACCCCATGGGCCGCTGCAATATAGTCCGCCAGATCATGGCCTCTGTTGATGATTTTCAAGGTATGATCATTGGCCGTTTGTAAGCCAAGCTCAATAACAATATCGATCCCAGTATCCGCCTGTACTTCCTTAAAAAAGTCTAAATGCTCTGAAAAAAGACAATCCGGCCGGGTTGCAATGGAAAGCGCCACAACATCCTTCTGCTGACAGGCCTCCCTAACCGCGGCTTTGAACTGCTCAATGGGCATATAGGTATTCGAGAAGCTCTGAAAAAAAGGAATGAATTTATGGGCTTTATAACGTTTTTCTATATAGGCTCGGTTTTTCTCCAGCTGTTTCGTAATGGAGAGGGTATCGGACAGCGTTTCCAGGCCGCCCCCCTTGGCCCCACAATAAATGCATCCTCCCTGACCAACGGTGCCATCCCGATTGGGACAGGTCAAAGGAATATTGACCGGAAGCTTATAAACCTTTTCGCCATAATGTTCTTTCAGCCACTGGGAATAGACCTGATAAAGGGGTTGGGTGTTCATCGGTTCAGACATTATACGCTCCATAATACGTAAGAAAGCCGATTGCCATGGCAATCGGCCAGAAAGACGTCTTAGTCGTCATCTTTAGTTGAGATATTTTTTCACGCAATCCGGTATAGCATCCTCGTCACAGCTTAAGCTGAGGACGAATTTAATGTTCTGGCCCTTTTGTACCAAATCTAATTTTTCCAATAACGGTTCGATATCTGCCGGTCCGTCAGCTTCAATAATTCTTAATAAATTATCGATATAAACAACATCAACATCGTAATTACCAGCGATAACGCCACATACGAAACCATAGAGCTCTTTAATGCCCCTTATATCAAAATCATCGGAATTCACAAATCGAATCTTAGTGTCCACTGTTACGCGATACTTATCTCTGTCATTAATGAATAGAATTTCACCTTTAGCCCCTGCGACCTCAGCATTGGCCATTTCAATCATTTTCTTGGTCTTGCCGCTACCTTTAGCTCCATATACAAATTCAATCATTATAAGACACCTCTTTCTACGTTGTTACCTTTATTATACAGGTGCAAACGATAAAGCACAATCCCTTTTTTTGATTATTTTTTACAGGATTTTTTTATTATAATTCCACAAATACCTTAAAGAAAAATTGTCCCACACTCTTCTAATGGAACTCTAATCCATAAAGGATAAACTTAAATCATTAAAACGAAGGAGGGATTCTGCCATGGAAAAAAAGCGTATTTTAATCCTGACCTGCTCCCACGGATCGGGTCACCGAATGGTCGCTGAAACCTTGAAAGACTGCTTTGAATCCAGAGGCTGCAATGTTTTCGTTCGGGATTTATTCAACGAGATGAGCCACCCTATTAATGTATTTCTGGAGAAATCCTATCTCTTATCCTACAACATTGGTCGTGGTTTTTATAAATGGATATACTACGATTTTGAAAAGCAAGCTTCCCAAAACTCCTTGAAGAAGCTATGGAAGGTAACCCAACGTGCCCTCATCCGAATCCTCAACGAGGTGCAGCCTGACTGTATCGTCAATACCTACATGTACACCATCACCACTATCCTGAAGGAACAGGATTATTTGAAATTGCCAATTTATACCGTCGTTACCGACTTCTGTATTCCCGCGGCCTGGATGCATCCCGCGACAACGAAGTATTATGTGGCCTGTCAAAATGTAGAGGATACCTTGGTGTCCCATGGCACCCCCTCTGATCATATTGTCAAAACTGGTATCCCCGTCCGTTCCGCATTTTATCATCCCTGCGATAAAGCCGAGATTGCCAGGAAGTACGGCCTGGACCCAAAGCGCCAAACCCTTCTGATTTGCGCAGGAACCCACGGTGTTCTAAAGGATTTGGGCTCCATTTGTGCGGATATACAGCGCCATGACGATTTGCAGACCATTGTGATCTGCGGACGCAATAAACATCTCTACAACGAGCTTTCCGCCCAGCGCTTTCAAAACACCACCATCCTGGGATTCGTGTCCGATATCCACGAACTTTACTATTTAGCGGATATGATGGTGACTAAACCCGGCGGCATTACCTTAAGTGAAGTTGTGGTCACCGGCTTACCAACCATTCTCTACAAGCCCACTCCCGGCCAGGAGGGCGAAAACGCCCAGTGGTTTAAAAATCAGGGTGCTGCCATCGTTGCAGAAAATCCATTGGAGCTTCGCCTTGCCATTGAACACCTCAAGGGTAATGAATTTAAGCAATATACCATGAAAACTGCCCTCAAAAAAATGTACTACGGTGAAGCAGCCTCACGTATTTCAGAAGATGTACTCACCGATCTTAAGATTCTTCCAGAGGATACCCCTATCCATCACCTGTCATCCCCAAACATCCAAACCCTTTAAAACATAGCAAAAGGCCCAAAGCAACGCGCTTTGAGCCTTCTTTATTATTCACTCAACAGATAGGTCAAGGTAAACAAGCTGTCGGTGATATTCACATTTTCAACGACAACATCCTCAGACACCGTCAAATCCAGGGGAACAAAATTTAAAATGGCTTTTATCCCTAATTGGCAAACACGGTCAGCCGTCGGTTGTCCAACCTCCCGGGGAACAGATAAAATACAAATATTGATGTCATGGTCCCGGACGAAATCCTCTAAATCATCCATATCGTGGATGGCCAGTTCACCGACTAGGCTTCCAACTTTTCCTTTATCCGCATCAAACATCGCTTTAATATGAATGCCTTCCCGTTTAAAACGTTCATAGTTCGAAATGGCACGGCCCAGGTTCCCGGACCCAATGATGATGCAGTTATAGGTATTGTTAAGCCCCAAAATATTTTTAATGGCTTCCCGCAGCTCCTGGACCTTATAACCATACCCTTGTTGGCCATAAGCCCCAAAGGAGTTAAGGTCCTGGCGAATTTGAGATGCCGTCAGGCCCATCATATCCGCCAGTTCCTTTGATGAAATTTTTTCAATGTTTTTATCTTGTAAGTCACTCAAATATTGGTAGTACTTCGGCAAACGCTTCACTACCGTCATTGAGACTTTTTTCGAAAACTTTTGCATGACGCCTCCATCTCCCTCATAGTATTGTTAAATTATAACAGTTTGTGAAAAATAAATCAAACTAATTTCTATTCAAATCTGTGGTTATTTTTGGTATCATTGTTTTATACGAAACGAGGAATAATATGCTAATTAATATCAATCAATTATCTTTCAGCTATGGTGTCCATAGTATTTTTAACAACTTAGACTTTCGAATCGATGATACCGAGCATTTAGGCCTGATTGGCCGAAATGGCTGTGGGAAATCCACTTTCTTCAAACTTCTCACTGGCGAATGCCACCGTGATACCGGGACCCTTGACAAAAAAAATGGTCTGACCCTTGGACTCCTTAGCCAGGAATTTAAGGCGTCTGAGCATGAGACTGTCGGAGCCATCTTTACCGCAGTCTTTCAGGACCTCATTGAGATGGAAGGCCAAATTCAAAGCCTCCAGCAGCGCATTGATACCGCCGAGGCCACAGAACAGCAGCGCCTGGTCCATCAACTGGCAGAGCTTCAGGAGCAATATGCCGACCGTGGTGGCTTTGAATACCACAGCCGGATCCGTGGCGTTACCATCGGCCTTGGCTTTCAATTAGAGGATCTGGAAAAGGCCTTTGGAAAATTCAGCGGTGGTGAAAAGACCCGAATTGCTTTAGGCTGTCTTTTGCTTCAATCCCCAGACCTTCTCCTTCTGGATGAACCGACAAACTACCTGGATTTTGAAGCCCTGAACTGGCTGGAATCTTTCTTAAATAATTATAAAAATGCCTTTATCATCGTCTCCCATGACCGCTTTTTCCTGGACCGTGTCTGTACACGCATTTGCGAAATTGAAGATCATGGCATGGTCAGCTACACCGGTAACTATACCCAGTACCTCGATAAAAAGGAAAAACGGGACCGTGCCATGGATGCAGCCTACGATAAGCAAATGAAGGAACTCACCCGCCAGCAAAAAATTGTTGATCGCCTGAGGGACTATAATTCGGTCCAAAGCAGCCGCCGTGCCGCCAGCCGGGAAAAAGCCATTGAGCGCATAAAACCCGTGGAGCGTCGGCAGGACCGGCGCAGCCTTCATTTTTCCTTCAGTCCTAAAGTCATCAGCGGCAATGATGTCCTCATGGTAGAGGAGCTTGAAAAATCCTTTGGGGACCGCCAGCTCTTTAAAGATGTTAGTTTCGAAATCCACCGGGGTGATCGGATAGGCATCATCGGCAGAAACGGTATCGGTAAAACAACCTTGTTCCAAATCCTCATGAAGCAGATCAAACCCGATTCCGGGCGGGTTGTCTTTGGCCGCAAGGTTTATCCTGGTTACTACGCCCAGGAGCCCGACGAGGCCCTCCTGGCACCCAATGAAACCCTCATCGATGCCATCCGGGACATTGACAGCCACTTAACCGATGGAGATATCCGCAATATCCTGGCATCCTTCCTCTTCACAGGGGAAACGGTCTTTAAACATTCCGGAGATTTATCCGGCGGTGAAAAAGCACGGCTTAATATGGCCCGGCTCATGGTGTCTGAATCCAATTTTCTGTTGATGGATGAACCCACCAACCATATTGATATGTCCACCCGGGAAATTCTAGAAGATGCCCTCTGTGTCTATGAGGGAACCCTCCTCTTTATCTCCCACGACCGTTATTTTTTAAACCGCGTGGCCAATCGGATTTTCGAGCTCACCCCCGGGGGCATTGAGGAAACCATTGGTAACTACGATGACTACGCCAGAACAAAGCAAAACCAAAGCGACCGAGAGGCCCTCTTGGCACAAAACCATACCCCACAGACAAATAAAACCCGTCGAAAGCAGGAGCGGCAGCAGGCCAAGGCCCTGGAAGCTGAACGACGCCGACAAAAGAAGGCCCTGGCGCAGCTGGAAGAACAGATGGAGTCCAACGACGAGCGGATTGCGGCATACGAAGCGGATATGTGTCAACCTTCATTCTATGACGATATGGTTTATGCCCAAAAGATAACCGATGATTACCATGCACTCAAGGCTGATAACGAAAATATTATACAACAATGGGAAGATTTAGCACTTCAGCTCGAAGAGGATTGAATTTAACCACCCCTTCCGGTATAATGACACTACATGAAAGAGAGGGACCAATCCATGGACTTAAGTACTGAAGAAAAGCAAATACTCAACACCCTGTTTAAAGACATTAAAGGCACCACCCGAAACGAAATGCTCTGTATGCTCTACGCTGCCAAACCCGCCAATGACGGCACTGTCGATAGCCAAGCCATTATCGGAAGTATCAATGGCTTAATTTTAAAGATTTTCCACGCCGAGCAACCCGAAATGGAGGCTGTTTTTGCGCAGATTCCCTTTCAACTTGAAGGCTAATATGGATGATGAAAAGGGGCTGTCACATAGTTTTTTCTCTATGTGACAGCCCCTTTATTGTGTAAGCTTCACTTATAATTTTTTTTATGCTTCATCCTTTAATACTTCTTCCCACACATCACCAATGCGTGTGGTATTGAAATATTTTAAACAGGTTGCCACGGTGGGTAATTCCTTATTGGCGTCGATCTCTTTTCGCGTTGGTTTTTTCCCTAAGCGGTTGAACTCCTCCACCAACATCTTACTGATGATAGACTTTGAATAACGTCGCTGACTTGGCACATCCTCTTGTGGAGTCACTTCTTCCACTTTCATGGCTGCGGGTTTTGGCGCCACAACTTCTTCAATAGCGGGTTCGACTTTATCGTTGAGAGGAGTGGTGATATCCACTGTCATTTTTTGCTTCAACCCAGCTGCTCTAATCGCCTTATCCCATTTCTTAAAGTAATTCAGAAAAACCTGTGCCCCCGGATCGACCATATCCTCCGGCATCGGAGTCCGCCCCAGCACAGCTGCCTTCTCCTTTAAAATTGAAACTAATACACTTTTGTTGTAATACTTCGCCATAATTCCTCCCAAACACTAACTATTGATTTAACTTTAATATTATAGCACAAATCTCAGGACAGACAAGCATTCATCCCTAAAATAAGCAATTTGGTGCCAATAAATTTGAATGCGAATTCCTTTTTTACGTCTTGAACCCTTAAGTTAAGTGTGTTACAATTGAAAACATTCTAGTAGAGGTGTCTCAATGGCTGAGTTAAAAAAAAATATTGCAAACAATAAAAAAGCGCGGCATGACTATTTTATCGAAGAAACCTATGAGTGCGGTATCGCACTATATGGTACTGAGGTGAAGTCTTTGCGCCAGGGCAAGGTCAGCCTGAAGGAGAGCTATGCCGATATTCGGGATGGCGAGGTTTTTGTCTTTCAAATGAATATTTCTCCCTATGAACAGGGAAATATTTACAACAAGGACCCCCTGCGTCCCAGAAAGCTGCTTTTGCATAAATCTGAAATCCGCAAGCTCATTGGGTTAAAACAACGGGATGGTTATACCCTGGTCCCCTTATCCTTATATTTTTCTAGAGGTAAGGTCAAGCTGGAGCTTGCTTTAGCAAAGGGTAAAAAGTTATACGACAAGCGCCATACCATTGCAGAAAAAGACGCTAAACGCCGTATGCAGCGCAGCATACGCGACCATTACTAGAACGATGATTATTTTCCGGGGCCGTAAAGGTTTCGACGGGGATAGTGAAGCTGGAGTAGCGAGCCGATGTGTCGGACATCGTAAAAAACGGCAACTAAATATAAACGCAAAAGAAAACAGAAGTTACGGAATGGCTTTAGCTGCTTAATTGCAGTTAAGTCAAACTGAACTCAACCGCGGCACCTAATTGCCGCACGCCCCTTTCCAAGACCTGCGCTGGTAAGCTTGGCGTTCATAACTAGCAGGGAACCGCTACTGGGCATTGCCTCGTCCCTTTAGCGACTAAGAGGCTGGCTCCAAACACCTCGGTCATCGGAAGGTGCCTGGAGTAAGATTAATCCGATGGCTGCGCTCGGAGAAGCTTCAGTGAATTTGTTTTCGGACGTGGGTTCGACTCCCACCGGCTCCACCAACATTTCACACATTATAAACCTGGAAAATAAAACGCCGATTGAAGTGAAATGACTTCAATCGGCGTTTTTTTATTTGTACACTTTAGTGTGATTTTGGGACAAAATCAAATAAACCCCCGGCTATGCCGGGGGAGGGAAGAAATCTTTAGATGAAAGAAAAAGACATCCAATGATAAAATGATGAGGGTTTGCCAACCGTATCAAAGAAGCAAAGGATGTTATCCAGATGGATAAAAACAGTTTAGCACATACACGTTGGGAATGTAAGTATCATATTGTATTTGCACCAAAATTCCGAAGACAAGAAATCTACGGAAAATTGAAAGCAGATATTGGGACAATCCTGAGAGAGTTGTGTGAACGAAAAGGAATAGAGATCATACAAGCAGAATTATGTCCAGATCATATTCATATGTTAATCAGAATACCACCAAAATATAGTGTATCTGAAATAATGGGGTATCTAAAAGGAAAAAGTTCGTTGATTATCTTCGATCGGCATGCAAATTTGAAATACAAATATGGAAATCGGCACTTTTGGTGTCGTGGATATTATGTGGATACCGTTGGAAAAAATGCAAAGAAAATAGAAGAGTATATACGAAACCAACTGAGAGAAGACGCAACAGCAGATCAAATTAGTATGAAAGAGTACACGGACCCGTTTACGGGTAAGCCAGTGAAAAAAGGCAAATAACAAAGGGCCCTTTAGGGCCAGCCAGAGAAGAAGATGCGACTGGCAGACCATTCGAGGCGCCATCAGGCGCTGCTGGTAAAGAGCCCTTATAGGGCGAGTGCAAACCACCGGCTAAGCCGGTGGTCCTGATTTTTATGATACTTTACGACGTCTTAGCCACCACAGCCCCAGCCCTCCAATAAGAATAGAAATAAGGCTAACTATTTGAGCGGTCCGCAGACCCAAGAACATCAGACTGTCCGTCCGCAGCCCTTCAATGAAGAAGCGTCCCACGGAATAGAGCATTAAATAAAGGAATAAAAGCTCTCCATTATTTTTCTTCCAGCGACGCTCATAGATTAAAAGGAATCCGAAAATACATAAATCCCAGATAGATTCATATAAAAACGTCGGGTGCACTTTAATATACCCCATCTGCGAGTCACGCACCGTAATTGCCCAGGGTAAATTTGTCTGGACCCCGTAGGCCTCCTGATTAAAAAAGTTTCCCCAACGGCCGATAGCCTGCCCCAGGGGTAAGCCCGGGATAACCGTATCCGCCAAGGTAAAGAACTGAATCTTCTTGATCCGGCACAAAATAGCGCCCACAATCAGACCCGCAATGATCCCACCATGAATCGCCAAACCACCATTCCAAATGGCAAAGATTTGATCCGGGTGAACCGCGTAATAACGCCATTCAAAGAGAACATAATAGGCACGGGCACCAATAATGATGGCCGGTGTCAGAAATAGAAAAAAATCAAGGATATCGTCTTGGTTAATACCGTAGCGTTTGCTTCGTCGCAGCGCCATTAAAAGCGCAATAACCAGTGCTGCCGCAATCAAAACGCCATACCAACGCACCTCTAAACCAAAGAGGGTAAACGCAATGGGGTCCGGTGCCTGCATATGAATCTCCTATTCTACATTTTATTCGAAGGATTTAAAGAATACCTCCACCATATCGCCATTTATCACGTCGTCTTGGGAAAGAATAATGCCGAGCTGGTCATTCTTTGCACCCGCTGCGTTACCTTCTTCCACATCGATGTGCATTTCTTTTTTATGGGAATCCCCCACACGAACCGTACAGTTATTAAGAATGATGCTTCGCTTTCCTGGAATTAAAACGGATACCAACTCTCCATCCGAAAGGCCATACTCTCTGCCTTCTTCAGTAGATAGATGGACATGACGTGCTGCGACGATGGCCCCCTTTTCTTTAACCACTTCCCCTTTTGGGCCAACAATGGTAAAGCCTGGTGTTCCTTCGATATCACCAGAGTCTTTAATGATGGCATCAATACCCAATTTATAGGTATCAGAAACGCTAATCTCCAATTGACATTCCGGACGTACCGGTCCGATGATACGGACGCCCTTTAAGGTTCCCTTAGGTCCGATGATATCCACCTTTTCCACCGTCGCAAATTGTCCGGGCTGCCCCATCCATTTAAAACGATTCAACTCGTACCCCACACCAAATAAAGTATTGCAATCTTCTTTGGTAATATGGATATGCTTGCTGGATAATCCCAATTTAACTGTTTTTTTGTTCATAATTCCTCCTCTGATCTCCGATTCTCCTGAGTTATTCAATTGTAACTTCAAACTGTTTCAAACAGTAGGGCTATGGTATCATATTTAATTAGAGGTGAACATTGAATATTTTTATGAATGCTTAAGATTTTTTGTCATTTCCAACATTTCCTTGGCATGGTCATAAGTCGTTTGTGTGATTTCAGCACCACTAAGCATCCGGGCTAATTCTTCTGTTCGTTCTGCATCGGTCAGCTCCTCAAAATGGACCTCCACAGAATTCTCATCCAAATCCTTTTCCACCCGAAAATGTCGATCAGCCATTGCTGCAATTTGGGGTAAATGGGTGATACAGATAATCTGCCGATTTCGGCTCAGCTTTAGTATTTTTTCAGCAACGGCTTGGGCCGTCCGGCCACTAATGCCGGTATCAATTTCATCAAAAATCATGGTAATGATGGTATCCATCCCACCAAAGACACCCTTGAGTGCTAACATAATTCGAGAGATTTCCCCCCCAGATGCCACCTTGCGAATGGGTTTGGGCGCAATCCCAGGATTCACTGAGATTAAGAACTCCACATGGTCTTGCCCTGTGGGAGAAATACGTTTATCGTCCTGTTGAATATCAACCTTGATGACTGCCTTTTCCATGGCCAGGTCCTTAAGTTCCTGCACCATGATCTCTGCCAGCTGTTCTGCAATGTCATGACGCTTTGTATTCAGCTCCATGGCAACGATTTTATATGCATCCCAAACTTCCAGATATTGTTGCTTGAGTTGGTCTTTATACTCATCCTGATTAGTAATTTGGGAAAGGGCCCGGGCGACCTCTGCACCATAGGTAATGATTTCATCGACAGTTTCACCATACTTACGCTTTAATCCCGCGATGACAATCAAACGTTTTTCCACCTCATCTAAAGTGTCCATATCAAAATCAATGTGATCAATATAAGTGTAAAGCTCACCTGAAAGGTTTTCCAAATCGCTGTAGGCTTCCTCTACTGTCTTTTCAAAACTCTTAAAAATCGGATCAATGGTACCCAGTACAGCTAAGTATTCCCCCATCCGTGAAAGCTCTGAAAGAATAGTGGTGGTATCCAGTTCCTCTCCCCCATTGAGGATTTGGTAGGCCTCATTGACATTGGTAAAAAGCTTTTCGCTATTTTCAAGAATATTTTTTTCCTGGGTCAGATACTCATCTTCTCCCGGCTCTAAATGGGCTTCACTGATTTCTTTAAGTTCAAATTGATAATTTTCCTTTTGACGTTCAATCTCTCGCTGATCCCGTTCTGTTTCCAAAATATTTGTCCGAAGTATCTTTAACTCCCCGGCCATTTGGGTCGTTTTTTCTAAGAGCTGTGCAATGGGCTGTCCTCCAAAGGTATCCAATAAAATGCGATGACTTTCTGTCCGAAAAAGGCTGTTATGCTCATGCTGACTATGAATATCAATGAGGTTCTCACCTATGGTCTTTAGCTGGGTAACGGTCACCAACACCCCGTTGGCCCGACAAATATTCTTTCCCCGTTCATCGATGGATCGGGACAAAAGCAACTCTCCGTTTTCAATTTCAATTTCCAGCTCCTCCAGGTGCTTTAACATCGGATCATTGCCCAGAACGTCAAACACACCCTGGACCACCATCTTTTTCGCACCCTTTCTGATGTTATCCCGATTGCCACGCTGTCCCAACAAAAGGGTGATGGCGTCGATGATAATGGATTTCCCTGCGCCGGTCTCCCCGGTGATGACATTGAGACCATCGTCAAATTCGATATCAAGATTTTCAATCAGAGCATAGTTTTTGATATTAATACGTTGCAGCATTGACCTTCCCCCATTTAAGACTGGTTTTCCTTCATCAAGCGCCTAAATTTATTGGCAATGACGGTAACATCCTTCTCTTCCCGCACCGCGACAAAAATCGTATCGTCCCCTGCAATGGTCCCCACGATTTCCGTCCATTCCATGGCATCAATGGCCAAGGCTGCGGCCTGGGCCATGGCCGGCAGGGTCCTCAGGACGATTAAAAAGGCGGTGGTGTCTACAGTCAGCACGGATTCCCGAAAAACGGTGGCCACCCGTTCGTCAAAAATAGTCCCGATGTTTTTCATGGTTGCATAGGATTGTCGTCCCCCCTTTCCCGTTACCTTAATGAGCTTTAGCTCCTTAATATCCCGGGAAACCGTTGCCTGGGTCACCTTATAACCCGCTGCATTTAACTCTCTTAAGAGTTCTTCCTGGGTCTCAATATTTTTATTTTCAATGATTTCTAATATTCTTGCCTGTCGTGATACCTTCATCTCTTTTCTCCTGTAAATACCTGGGAATCATTTGAAAGCTTTCGCCGAAGACGATCAAAAAATCCAATATCACTGATCCGGATCAAATTGGCCGATCGCTTTGCCGTGGTGACCTCCACCCGATCCCGCCCACCAATGGGAACACTAATCTGTCCATCCGCACAGACCACCAGATCCCGGGCACTTTGGTTAAACTCCAAACGAATGGTGCTTTTATGGGAAACCACGTAGGCCCGGTCATGAAGACGATGGGGGCAGATAGGGTTTAAAAGCATGACCTGCGTCCCCGGGACGACCACAGGACCACCAGCTGCCAGAGAATAGGCCGTGGACCCTGTGGGGCTGGCAATAATCAAACCGTCTGCCCGAAAGGCATCCACTTCCTCATCATCAATAAAGGCTCGAAGCTCCATCATCCGAAATCCCGCATTTTTAACTAAGACATCATTGAGTGCCACATGCTCTTCCACCAGACCGTTTGCAAAGGTAATCCGACATTGAAGCATCATTCGCGGTTCCAGGGTAAACTGCCCTGCGCATAGGCGTTCAAGCACCGGCTCTAAATCCTCCGCCTCTCCCTCTGTCAGAAAGCCAAGCTTCCCCAGATTAATCCCACAAAGGGGAACACCATTGGTGCTGGCATGACGGGCCGCCCCCAAAAGGGTTCCATCACCGCCAAGGGTGACGATACACTGGGGCTTACTGAAAAATTCATCTTTTAAATACCCCGTAACCCCAGAGATCCCGGTTTCTTGCAGCTGTTTACTGAGCATCACGACTTTTACATTCTGTGCGCTCAAATACGCTACGCACCGAGTGGCCATTTCGATACTATTGCGTTTATCACAATTGAGATAAATGCCTATTTCATTCATGACTGCCATGGTCCGCCTCCTTCCCTGCTGCATGGGCATCGGAAACAACGGCTTTAATGGCCTCATCCCAATTCACAATGCCATCTTCAGCCGTCCCCTTCTGGGTAAAACACAAAAATTCAATATTTCCCTTGGGTCCACGAATGGGCGAAAAGTCCAATCCCTTGATGGTATACCCCGCATTGATAATCCCGGACAATGTCGTCTGCAGAACCTCCTCATGGAGCTTTGCCTCCCGCACGACACCATTCTTTCCAATTTTTTCCTTACCGACTTCAAACTGGGGCTTGATTAGCCAAATTCCTAGGCTGCCTTCCTTCGTTAGCCCTGCAATGGTCGGAATAAGCTTTAGGATGGAAATAAAGGAAACATCCATTACCGTCGCATCAGCTGCTTCCCCGATATCCTCTGGTGTTAAATATCTGAAATTCGTTCGTTCCATACAGACCACGCGGTCATCATTTCGAAGCTTCCAATCCAGCTGACCATATCCCACGTCAATGGCATAAACCCGCTGTGCCCCATTTTGAAGGAGACAATCGGTAAACCCCCCAGTGGAGGACCCAATATCCAGAAAAACCCGCCCTTGGATGGGAAAAGGAAATACAGCAATTCCCTTTTCGAGTTTTAACCCGCCACGGCTAACATAAGGAAAGAGATTTCCTTTGATGACCACCTGATTTATGGTGATCTCCTCAGAAACCTGATCCCCAGCTTTGGTATGGATTTGTCCATCCACTTCCACCAATCCAGCCATTATGGCTTTTTTAGCTTGTTCTCTGGAATCAAATAAACCCAAATCCCAAAGACATTTATCTAAACGTATTTTTTTCATGCTCTGCCTTCTTCTCTTCTGCCTGTCCTTTAGATTATTCGTGACCCTTAACTAATATTTTGACACTGGCGATGGGAACGGCGATGCCGTGAATAATAGCTGTTCCATTTTTCATAGCAATCCCTTTGCCAACGGCTTTCCCACCTACGGTGATACAAGCAACAGCAGCACTGGCCAATAATCCCACCACCGTCGCATTCAGTACGGGGAAATAGCTTAATAACTGAGCAACAATACTCACACTGGTCGCCCCACTGACAATCCCACAAATATCACCAATGACGTCATTGCACACATTGGAGACCTGGGGTGCATTCTTCACCATGTTTACGCAAGTCTTTGCCCCTTTAATTTTTTTTGCCGCCATGGCATTAAAGGGGTCCAAATTAACAGATGCTACTGCAATTCCCAAAATATCCGCTAAAATACCAATTAAAACAATCACCAGAAGAATGATGAAGGATACAGCAAGTGCGGTATTGGATAAGAGCACATCCGAAATATAGCTAATAATCATCGTGGAAATAAAGGTCCCCAACGAAACCCAGAAAACCCACATTCTTTGCTTATGCTCTTTAATTGCTTTTTTTGATTTCTTTTTTCCTGCTTCTTTACTTGAAGCGCAATCTTTACTATTTTCTCCCATTTTTTCACTTTCCTATAATCAAAAAGAAAGGAACTATGCAGGGCATAATTCCTCAAAACAGGTGGTAGCACAATGAGTAAACTTTGCAACATAGGTTCAGTAGGATTTCCCAAAACATGACTGGAACGTCGCCATTCCAGCGGTTTCCCTTTACATGTAGTCCACGTTGTCACCAAGCGCGGGACTGAATTACCACTAAGTGTGCACTATAATCCCCACTGTGCCTCTTATACGAATGACACGATTGAGCAGCCTAGGGGTTTTCCCCGGCGGCACCCATCGACCCTTAGCCTCTTTTGCAGATTGGGTTTCGGCCGCATTATTTCATAACGTTCGGGCCCTGAACCGTATGAAACTGTCAGACCATCCACCCAAGCCACTCAAGGCAGGCTACACTGCGTCAGAACCTTCAGGCCACTACAGCCTGGGGCACGTTGGCAGGTTTTCCCGGCAAAAGCCGGTCTCCACGGAGGCAGGGTCTACGCCTGCATGCCATTGCAGATCGCCCCATCCTCCTTAACCCCCTGAAAGAACCCTCGACTGGGCGTCGAAAGCAGGAACAAGGGACTTCATCGATATGCCCTTCGACGGATTTTTAGGCCCGCCCTGGTGATCGATAGTGCCGACTAGAATACTGCACCACCTTTGTTTGTATTATATCATTGCCATCAAGGATTCACAAGTGGATTTAGTAGCTGGTTTAATAAAGAGTTAAATAATCAAAAACGAAAAAAGCTGGAGTAAAAACTCCAGCTCATCGGGTTAATCCATGGGAACCACTGCGCCACCATAGGTATTTAAAATATAATTCTGAACCGATTCGCTTTTTAAGGCATCGATTAAGGCTTTCGTCTTATCGGAATTTTCTTCACCCTTTCGAACCGCCACGATGTTCGCATAGGTTTTAGCCGCTTCAGAATCCTTTTCTTCCTTTGCCAGGGCATCGCTCACCTTTAAATCGGCATCCAGGGCGTAGTTCCCATTGATGACAGCCATGTCCACGTCGCCCAGAGATCTGACAAGCTGGGCGGCTTCCAATTCCTGGACCTTTAAATTTTTAGGATTTTCAGCAATATCCTTTGGTGTTGCCGCCAATCCGACACCTTCTTTTAATTTGATCAGGCCCTGGTTTTCCAACAGCAACAGCGCCCGAGCTTCATTGGTAGTGTCGTTAGGAACGGCGATAGTCGCACCATCTGAAAGTTCAGTCACAGCCTTTGTTTTTCCCGCATAAAGACCCAAGGGTTCATAATGGATTGAAGCTGCAGACACTAGGTCCGTTCCATTTTTTTCGTTATAATCGGTCAAATAGGGTGCGTGCTGAAAATAATTGGCATCCAGCTCACCGTTGGACAATGCCTGGTTGGGCTGGACATAATCGGTAAATTCTTTGATCTCAAGGGTATATCCCTTTTCCTTCAAAGCTTCTTCCGCTGCTTTGAGAATTTCGGAATGGGGAGTTGGTGATGCTCCCACCACAATGGTCTTATCGTCTGTCGAACTGGATGAGCCTCCCCCACACCCTGCTAGGGATGTCATGAGCAACCCTGCCGCAAGGACAACCGCACACACTTTTGTAAAACGCTTCATAATTTCCTCCTCTTTACTTTTTATGACTTCCGCTTATCCTGCTTCTGGGCCAGCTTCATTCCCACTTCCTGGAAAATCTGCACAACGAGCACCAGCAAGACAACCGTCACAATCATCACACCATTTTCATAACGATAATAGCCATAGCGAATGGCGATATCCCCTAAACCACCACCGCCAACAATACCAGCCATGGCAGAATATCCCAAAATCGTCGTGGTTGCAATGGCCGCCCCCACGATGAGTGAAGGCTTTGCCTCTGGCAGGAGCACTTTCATAATAATTTGCATTGGGCTTGCTCCCATGGAAAGGGAAGCCTCAATAATACCCTGATCCACCTCTCTGAGAGAAGATTCCACCATTCGGGCCACAAAGGGTGCCGCCGCAATGACTAAAGGAACAATGGTAGCATTGGAACCAATGGTGGTTCCGGTAATGAGGCGTGTCAGGGGAATAACGGCAATCAACAGGATCAAGAAAGGAATGGACCGTGTGATATTCACAAAAACATCCAGAACCTTGTGGAGACCAGGAAGGGGTTTAATGCCATTTTTATCGCACACCACCAGGATGACCCCCATGGGGATCCCCAGGGCGTAGGCGATGATTGTGGAGGCCAGGGTCATATACAAAGTTTGAAGCAGCCCCCACCAAATCATACTGATCATTGTACTATCCCACATAATCGGCCACCTCCTCAACACTCAGTCCATTGGAGCGCAGATAACTCAGGACCTTCGTTGCCGATGTTGAATCCTCTGGCAGCTGAATGACCATCTGTCCCCTGGCGGTCCCGTCGATATTCTTCATATCCGCAAACATGATATTTACCAGGGCCTTACATTCCAAAATCATCTTTGAAATGACAGGGTCGTAGGACGAGCTTCCGTCAAATACAATGCGGCAGCATTTTTGACCAACCTTGGTCATCAGGCTTTCACCCTCCGGAAAAATCATCTTCTTAGCAATGGTCGTCCTAGGATTTGTAAAAATGCTTTCAACACTTCCCTGCTCTGCAATCTGGCTCTTATCAATAATAGCCACATGGCTGCAAATCTCCTCCACCACGCTCATCTCATGGGTAATGATGATAATGGTGATCCCCAGTTTTTGGTTAATATCTTTGAGAAGGTTTAAAATCGACCGTGTCGTTGAAGGGTCCAGTGCTGAGGTTGCCTCGTCACACAAAAGCACCTTCGGTTCATTTGCCAATGCCCGGGCAATGGCTACCCGCTGCTTCTGACCACCAGAAAGCTGGGATGGGTAAGACTGTGCACGATCAGAAAGCCCGACCAGCTCCAATAATTCTGCTGCCCGATCCTTGGCCCGATCTTTATCAAAACCAGCAATTTCCAAGGCGAACAGGATATTCTTTTCGGCTGTACGCTGCTCCAGAAGATTAAACTGCTGAAAAATCATTCCCATGGAGTAGCGCACCCGACGCAGCTCTTTTTCAGGCAAGCTGGCAATATCCTGCCCGTCCACCAAAACCCGACCTTCGGTGGGTTTTTCCAATAAATTCATACAGCGAACCAGGGTACTCTTCCCCGCCCCGCTCATACCGATGATGCCAAAGATATCACCTCGATTGATGGTGATGTTGATATCATCCAGTGCCCGGACATCCCCAGACTTGGTGTGAAAGGTCTTCCCTAAGCCCTGGATCTCTACAATGGGTTGTTCTTTTATGGATTCCATTCTATAGTACCGTTATCCTCCTTCAGACAAAATGTCCAAGTTTACATGGTTATATTCATTTTATTATAATTCAGCCGAATTTCCTTTGTCAAGGAGGAGCTCAGATAATCGGAACAATCCATCCCTTTCATATTCATTTTCCCTTGACTCCCAAAGGCCCTATTGTATAATTAAAGAAAAAAGAATTGGAGAATATCATGGGTTACAAAGAAGAATTTATCGACTTTATGGTCCGTTCCGGCGTCCTCACCTTTGGGGATTTCGTGACAAAGAGCGGCCGTAAAACGCCTTACTTCGTCAATACCGGAAATTATCGTACATCTGAGCAAATCGCTAAACTGGGAAGCTATTATGCGGCCTGTATCGCTGAAAATTTGGGGAGCACCTCTTTTCTATACGGCCCCGCTTATAAAGGTATCCCCCTGGTGATTACCGCTTCGGTAGCCCTTTATAATGAGCATCAGTGCAACATCCCCTATTGTTTCAACCGCAAAGAAGCCAAGGATCATGGTGAGGGGGGCAATATCATCGGCTATAAGCCCCAGGACGGTGATATCGCCATGATTATTGAGGATGTCATCACGGCGGGTTCATCGGTTCGTGAAAGTGTTCCCTTGCTGAAGGGCATTGCCGATGTTAAAGTGGATTCCCTCATTATTTCCGTGGACCGGATGGAAAAGGGAACCGGTGGCAAGACTGCCATCCAGGAAGTGGCTGAAGAATTTGGCATCACAACCTATCCCATTGTGACGGTCCGGGAAATTATCACCCATCTCCATAACCATGAGGTCGATGGAAAAATTATCATTGATGATGAAATGAAGGACCGAATGGAGGCCCATTTGGATCAGTTTGGTGTTTAATTTCATAGAAATCTAAGTTTTTTATGTTTTTTTGGTTTTTTTATGAAATTGTTGTTGACAACACCCTGGATTTCAAGTATACTAAATTTCGTTCTCGACCGAGTCGTTGGGAGCGAGGTTGCGGGTGTAGCTCAGTGGTAGAGCCCTGGCCTTCCAAGCCAGTCGCGAGGGTCCGATTCCCTTCACCCGCTCCATCAATACGCGCCAATAGCTCAGTCGGATAGAGCAACGGCCTTCTAAGCCGTGTGCCCGGGGTTCGAATCCCTGTTGGCGCGCCATTATTTATGATTTGTGGTGGACGTAGTTCAGTTGGTAGAGCGCCAGATTGTGGTTCTGGTTGTCGAGGGTTCGAGTCCCTTCGTCCACCCCATTTTTTTATTTAGGGGTATAGCCAAGTCGGTAAGGCACCAGACTTTGACTCTGGCATGCGTAGGTTCGAGTCCTGCTACCCCTGCCATTTTTATTATGACCCATTAGCTCAGTTGGTATAAGCAGAGAACCCAAATCTTTGATTTGGTATGAATCGCTTAGTCGGGCGGACTTCCCCGTTTTATGACTGTACGCAGTGGATGAGAGATAGAATTATATATGACCCATTAGCTCAGTTGGTAGAGCATCTGACTTTTAATCAGGGTGTCGGGCGTTCAAGTCGCCCATGGGTCACCATCTAAACATTAATGAAAGCCGAAAGGCTTTTTTTTATGCTTTTCACATTCCCTATCCACAAAAAAAACGGTCTGTTGGGACCGCTTTTCAAATCACTCTTTTTATTTATTATCGCATCTTTTTCTCAAACCCACAGGTAATCTCTTCGTACCGCTCAATTTTATAATCAAGGCGCTGCAGCGTTTCCTGCATTTCCTGAATCCGATGAGCCAGCTGGACACGCTGTTCAATGAGCAAATCCTTTCGGGCGCCAGCTGTCGCATCACCCTGCCTAAACATCCCGACGTATTCAATCAACGTTTCAATGGAGAGTCCTGCACTGCGCATACATTTGGCAAAGCTGACCCAATTACAATCCTCCTCGGTAAAATCTCGGATACCATTATCCCTGCGATGAATGGGCGGAATTAAGCCGATGCGCTCATAATACCTTATGGTGTCAGCTGAAATCCCATATTTTTCAGAAACCTCAGTAATCGTCACGATGCCCTCCCTATTGTGCCTCAAAGGTTTTGGCCACTTGTTTTAAATCCTCCATAATGGAAAGATGCTGGGGACAGGCTTCTTCACACTGCCCACATTCAATGCAATCCGAAGGCTTCCCAGAATCCTTGATCAAATTGTTAAAATAAACGCTATGGGTTGAAAAGCCCTTGTTATCCGACTGAATTTCGGCGTTGTACAGACTAAAATATTTTGGAATGGCAATCTTTTGGGGACAGCCCTCCACACAATAGCCACAGGCTGTACAGGGAATGGCGATGGATGCATTAATCATGTCAACGGCCTTCCAGAGGGTGGCTTCTTCTTCCTCGGATAGGGATAAAAAATTCTCCATGTAGCTGATATTATCTAGGAGCTGATCCATATCGGACATTCCGCTTAAGACCATCATGACATTATCAAGGCTGGCCGCAAATCGAAGGGCCCAGGATGCCATTGATCCATGAGGATTTTGGGCTTTTAGCAGCGTTTCAGCTGCCTTTGGCACTTCTGCAAGGGTTCCCCCCTTGATCGGTTCCATTACGATGACTGGAACGCCATGGTTTGTGGCGACCTCATAGCACCTTCGGGATTGAATGCTCTCACTTTCCCAGTCCAGATAATTGAGCTGTAGCTGGACAAATTCAATCTCTGGATGGGCTGATAAAATGTCTTCTAATAAATCTGCAGAGTCGTGGTATGAAAAACCGATATGCTTAATTTTCCCCTCTGCCTTCTTTTCCTGTATAAACTCAAAGCATCCATATTTTTCTGCCGTGGCATAATTATTGATGCCAAGATTATGCAGCAGGTAATAATCGAAATAATCGACGCCGCACTTTTCAAGCTGCTCCTCGAAGATCTCAGTCACCTGATTCTGAGATTTCAGAAGCATGGTAGGCATCTTACTGGCCACCGTAAAGGAATCCCTGGGATGGCGCTTCACCAAAACCTCCCGCAGAAACATTTCACTCTTAAAATCATGATACATATAGGCCGTATCAAAATATGTAAATCCCCGGGCTAAAAAGGTGTCCACCATTTTTTTCAAGACTGGGATATTGACACTGGCCGGATCTTCCAAACTCATTAAAGGCAAGCGCATAAAACCAAAACCTAATTTTTTCTGTGTCATTACAATCTCCTGTTTTTTATAATCCGTCACCCAATCCTTTTCCCTTGACTGGATGACTTTGTTCTAGCATAACACTTGGAGTACGCTCCAAGTCAAGTCAATTCGCTTATTTTTTTAACCAATAAAAATAGCCAGAATTTTCATCCTGACTACATTTATTCATTTTCATCCTGATTGCTTTGAATCTGTTCATAATAACGCATTACCTTGTTGGCATATTCCGGATCCCCATAAACATCCCATCCCAGCTCTGCCTTCATGGCATTGCTGAAAATTCGCGCATTTTCTTCGGTGTAGCCCTCATTCCGTTCCCTGGCCCAGCTAATGTAGCCATTTCCGAAATTATAGCCCTGAATCGCCAATTCCAGGCGGCTTAAATCCTCGGGACCCTTACACTCAGCTAGGTCTAAAGAATCGCTAAAATAGCGAACACCCACCATAATGGAATAGTCTGGGTCCTCAATGGCGCCAGGCGCCTTTTCATAGACTGTGTTATGGGTGCTTTCACTGCTTTGCATGGGGTCGTTGCCCATGCCCTTGGATTCCTGCATCATCATGGCCAGCAAGATGTCTGTGTAGGGCTCAATGTCATTTTCTCTGGCGTATTGCCTTACTGTCGGCTCATAATCCATCACAGCCGAGGTGAGCACTCCAGACACATTGCTTTCCCACAACGTTTGGGCATAAGAGGTCAGATAACGGCATCCTGATGCAATGAGAATGATGATGGCTAATACAGCTAAAATGGACAAACAGCCTAGGGTCTTTATACGATGTTTTTTCTTTCTTTTTTTACTCATTAGTTCATCCTAACCCGACAGCCTTTAGACCAGCTTAATCTCATCCTATTTTATCAATTGACATTGTTTTAGTGAATGTTTAGAATTACAATCGTATTTATCATCTTCACTATGAAAGGAAGCAACATGAAGAAAATTGAAGCGAAACAAATTTTGAGTATCCCCAATATCCTGAGCATCATTCGTTTACTTTTGATTCCTATGTTTCTCTATCTCTACTTTAAAGCAGAATCACCCCTAGATTTTTTAATCGTTGGCCTGATTATTCTGGGCTCTGGACTCACCGATTTATTCGATGGCCTGATTGCCCGACGCTTTAATATGATTACAGAACTGGGGATTATCTTAGACCCTGTGGCGGATAAGCTCACACAATTTGCAGTCATACTCATGTTGATTCTGCGTTTCCCTGCCATCCTATGGCTGGTTGCCCTATTTATGGTGAAGGAGATTTATATGCTTGTTAACGACATTAAGCTCCTCAAAAAAGGAAAACGCTTTAGCGGGGCCCTTTGGGCGGGTAAGGTCTCCACTGCCACGTTTTTTGTCACGACTTTTTTATTGGTTTCCTTCCCACAGATGGGAGCACTTTATGCCAACCTACTGATGATTATTACCGGCGTTATGCTCAGTATTTCCTTTTATCAGTACAGTCAGGCCTTTAAGCAAATGTACGCAGAGCTCCGGGAGGAAAGCCAGTCTTAAAGCCCCGCTTTCATTTTCTCTGCTTGATCTGAGGTAATCAGAGCATCCACCATTTCGTCAATTTCCCCATCTAAAAAGGCATCCAGTTGATGGACGGTCATCCCGATGCGGTGATCGGTTACCCGGCCTTGGGGGAAATTGTAGGTCCGAATCCGTTCGCTTCGATCCCCTGTCCCAACCTGGCTTTTTCGATCCTTGGCAATTTCGCTCTGCTGTTTCTGCATTTCGATTTCATACAGCCGGGCTTTTAACACCTTCATGGCCTTTTCTTTGTTTTTAAGCTGGGATTTTTCATCCTGGCAAGTCACCACCAGTCCTGTGGGCTCATGGGTTAAACGAACTGCCGAGTCGGTGGTGTTGACGCACTGTCCCCCATTCCCAGAGGAGCGATAAACGTCCACTCGGATATCGTTGGGATTAATTTCAACCTCAACATCATCTACCTCTGGCAATACAGCAACCGTCGCTGTGGATGTATGGATTCGGCCGCCAGACTCCGTTGACGGAATCCGCTGAACACGATGGACGCCACTTTCATATTTTAACCGGCTGTAGGCTCCCTGCCCTTCAATGGCAAAGGTGATTTCCTTAATCCCTCCAATATCCGGAATATTGGAATTCATGATTTCACTTTTCCACCGATGACGCTCGGCATAACGGGTAAACATCCGGAATAAATCCCCTGCAAAGAGGGCGGCTTCACTGCCACCGGCACCAGCCCGGATTTCCACAATAACGTTTTTATCATCGTTGGGGTCCTTGGGAAGCAGAAGGACCTTCAGTTCTTCCTCTAGGCGTTCCTTTTCCTCTGTCAACTCTGATAATTCCATTTCACAAAGCTCTTTAAACTCTTTATCCAGAGCTTTATCCAACAGCATTTCCTTGCTCTCTTCAATGCCCTCCGAGGCTTTCTTATAGGCCATATAATGGGCGATGATAGGCTCCAGATGGGCATGCTCTTTCATAAGCTTCTGCCACTTAGCCTGATCTGCAATGACTTCCGGATCGGAAATCTTCTGATTTAAATCATCATATTTTTCTGATAAAAAATCCAGTTTTTCTAACATCCTGTCTCTAACCTCTTAACTCATCTCTATAATTTCATTTTCAAAAAAGAATACCGTCAAACTCCCTGGCCCTGTATGGGTTCCAATAATAGGAGCTAATGTCATAATTTCAATCATCTTAGGATCGATATGGTGTTTATGGGCAATTTTGATAAACATTTCGACCAAGGCCATATTATCCGCGTGGGCAATATACATATCCTGTTTTCCAGGATTTGACATGTTTTTAGCCACATAATCCACCATTTTTTTAATCAGTTTCTTTTCACCCCTGGCCTTATCGATGTTCTGAAGCTCACCGCTTTCATCCACCTCCAACAAAGGGTAGATATTAAGCAAATTCCCGACCATGGCCGTGCCCTTATTCAACCGTCCACCGCGGTACAAATACTCCAAATTGGTCACTGTAAAAACATGACGGATCTGGGTGGATAATTTCTTGGTATAGGCTGCCAGGGATTCAAAATCCGCTCCTTTATGCGCCGCTTCTGCCACCTTCGCCACAATCATCCCAAGGCCACCGGTAACCGCCTTAGTATCCAGAACCGCCATGGGGACCTCCGGATATTTTTCCTTCACATCCCGTAAGGCAAGCATCGCCGTTTGATATGTGCCCGATAATCCACTGGAAAAACTTAGATTAATAAAAGCTTCACCTGCCTCAGCATGTCTGGTAAAGGTCGAAACGAAATCGGAATACGGGATCTGGGAAGTACTAAAGTGCTCCCCCTTCCGCATTTCAGAATATAGCCGATCTGGTGTTATGTCAATGCCGTCCCTATAGGACGTGTTCCCTTGCATAATGTAGAGCGGCATGATTTCAACGCCATACTCCTCTACCAGTGCTTTTGGCATGTCACAGGCAGAATCTGTTATAATCTTTATTGTCATGGAACCATTCTCCAATCCTTGCAATTTATCTTTGAAATTATATCATATCATAAGCATCTCAGCTTTCGCAATTAAAATTGAACACGTCCTCCAGGGGGATTCGGGCTTCCCTTCCAATCACTTTTCCATGATGCTTTAAAATATTCATAAATTTCCACGGTTCCAGGTTAACAATTAATTCATCTGGAACCCCAGCCATCTCCAAGGCCCGATCAGCATATGGGAAATGCCCTAAATCACATCGGTAATGGGTATCACTTCCCACAACGATGGGGATATCCAGCTCCGCACAACGTTTTGCGATAGCCACGCAATTAGGCGCACAGCCCTTGCGTATGAAGAAGGACCCATTGTTAATTTCAATCATCTTATCGTGCTTTTTAGCACTTTGTAAAATCGCCTCGTAATCCAGGGAAAAGGTTGGGTTTCCCAGATGACATAGAAAATCCACCAAGGGGTTTTCGATGGCCCCCAGCACTGCCGAAGTGTTTTCCGACTGGCTGCCAGGTGCCAGGCAAATATCATGAAGGGATGCTGAAATGACCTCCAAATTTGGCACGCACCTTTCGGGTATATCCAAGGTTCCTTCAAAATCCATGATATTTGCCTCAATTCCCTTTAAAACCCGCACATTGTCAATAACCGATGGAATAATCCGGTAATTGGCAAAATAAATGGGCTGGGGTGCCCCTGGAAGCGCTGGTCCGTGCTCGGTTAAACAAATCAGTTCCAGGCCACGGATATTGGCCATATCCACCAGCTCCTGTACCGTATTATAGGCATGGCCGCTGACCACGGTGTGGGCATGGGCATCCATTAAATAATCACGCATTTTCGTCCTCTTTCTTTTCTTCTAGTAATGCATCAGGAGCTTCGGTTTCACTTTTGTCACCTTGCTTGCGACGCCGTTCCTCCGCAACCTCTTCATTATGTCGTGCAATATTATCACAGAAGATTTGAGCAGAGCGGAAACCGGCGGCCTTCATCCGGTTATTGATGGCCGCCGTCTCAATGATGGCTGCCAAATTACGCCCGCCGGAGACAGGAATGGTGACCAGGGGAACCTCCACACCGAGGATATCCGTGGTTTCTTCATCCAATCCCAACCGGTCATAGGGCGACCGGTCATTCCAATTTTCCAGACGAATGACCATATCGATTTCCACAGATCGTTTTACGGACTTTGCCCCGTAGAGCATCCGCACGTCGATAATGCCGATCCCCCGAACCTCCATATAATACCGCAGCATCTCAGGAGCCTCTCCCATGAGGGTATGGCTGTGATGGCAGGTAATCTCCACCACATCATCTGCAATAAAGCTATTGCCGCGTTTAATAAGCTCCAGAGCGGTTTCGCTCTTTCCAATTCCGCTGGCTCCGGTGATGACCACCCCAACCCCATGGACCTCCACCAATACGCCGTGAATACCGGTCCGGGGCGCGGTCAGGGTATCCACATAATCCACCAGGCGGTAAGTCAGGGAGGTAGTTTTTTCCTTGCTCTTTAACAGGATACGGTTCTGCTTCTCTGCGGCCTCTTCAAAGAGCTGTACCTGGGGCAAATCCCAGCACACAATAAAACAGGGGAAGTTATAGGAGAAGAAGTCGTTAATCCGTTTTTCCCGAAGGCGCTCGTCCAGACTCATCAGATAGGACATCTCCACCTTCCCGATAATTTGGATTCGGCTGGCATCAAAATATTCGTAATAGCCATGGAGCTGGAGGCCTGGGCGGTTAATCCCACCGTCGTAAAGCTCGAAGGTTTCAAACTCACAATGGACGATTTCCAAATCCATTTCTTTACAAAAGTCTTTGATATTAATCACACACAAGGGCTCTGTTCGATTCTCTCTACTATTCATGATTTTCTCCTGTCTGGTTGTTTTCTGTAGACCATGCCACCACTGCCTTAGCCGCCCTCACATCCATTCCCGGGATGGCGGAAAGCTCCTGCACCGTCGCAGTTTTTATATTTTCAATCCGTCCGAAATGCCGCATTAAGGCCTCCCGACGTTTTTTCCCAATACCGGGGATTCCCTCCAGCTCTGAAGCCATCATCCCCTTCTTGCGCAATTGATGGTGGTACCCCAGGGCATAACGGTGAACCTCTTCGGATATCTCACTGAGAAAGGTACACAGGGGGGTCCCATGCTGAAGGGGGTATTCCTCATCCTTATAAATGAGCCCCCTCAGATGATGGTGGTCATCCTTGACCAACCCCGTAACCGCAATATCCAGCTCTGGGTACATTCCCAGAATACTCCGAACAGCATCGACATGGGTTTTCCCACCATCAATACAAAATATCTCGGGAAAGGGTAAAAAGCTGCTTTTTCCAGGTTCAACTCCCTCAGCCTGCTCCTTTAATCCCCGTTCAATTCGCCGGAATAATACCTCCTGCATGCTGCCATAATCATTCTGACCCTCAACGGATTTAATCTTAAAACGTCGGTAGGCCTTTCGATCGGGGCGACCATCTGTAAAAACGACCATCCCCCCTACATTATCCGTTCCGCTAATATTGGATATATCATAAGCCTCAATCCGTTTGGGCAGGTCATCCATGTGGAGTAAATCCCTTAGGGAGTCTAAGCGGCTCTTTTTCTTCTCCTGCTTATGGCGCTGCTCCAATAAATACTGGCCTAAGGTCAGCCGGGCGTTTTCCTCAACCATTTTGGCCATTTTAGATTTCTGCCCCTTTTGGGGCAGTAAAATGTGCACCTTCGCCCCACGGATATCCGATAGCCAGGCGGTGATGGTTTCGGATTCTTCCGCCAGTAAAGGGGCACTTAAAATAATCTCCCTGGGTATAAATGGCCTGCCGGAATAATATTGCTTGACAAACTGGGTGAGGATCTCTCCCTCTGAAGATTCGGAAATCCCCTCCATAAAGACATGGTCCCTACCCAGCATCTTCCCATCCCGCACGTTGAAAACCTGGACGCAGGCCAGGTCCTCTTCCCAAGCCAAAGCGATAATATCCTGATCCTGGGCATTATTCGTAATGATTTTCTGCCGCTCCACAATATGGCGAATCCCCTGGATTTGATCCCGCTTTTTTGCGGCGGTTTCAAAATCGAGGTTCTCTGCCGCTGCCGCCATTTCCTGGGTCAGACGGCCAATCATTTCCTTATCCTTCCCACCCAGCAAATCCAGTACAGCATGGATGCTTTCCCTATACTCGTGCACCGGTACCTTCCCCGTACAGGGTGCACAGCACTGCCCAATATGGTAGTTCAGGCACGGACGGCCAATGCGTTTTCCAAAGGCCACATGACGATTACACCGTCTCAGGGGGTATACCCTACCAATGGCCTCAATGGTCTGCTTCACCGCCATGCTGTTGGTAAAGGGGCCAAAATAACGGGCACCATCCTTTTTATGCTTACGGGTCATGAGAATCCGGGGGTACTCGTCCTGGAGGGTCACCTTGATGTAAGGGTAGCTTTTATCATCCTTCAGCATTATATTATACTTTGGATGATGCTCTTTAATCAGGTTACACTCCAGGATCAGAGCCTCCATCTCACTGTCCACCACAATGGTCTCCACCCATTCAATGTGGGAAACCAGGGTAACTGTCTTGGGTGTAAGGTTTTTAGAGTTTTGAAAATACTGACGCACCCGATTATTTAAATCCTTGGCTTTTCCCACATAGATGATATCTCCGGCGTGGTTATGGTACATATAAATCCCCGGCTGATGGGGAATGTTTTTTAAAGAATCTCGATCAAACATAGTGCTTTCCTGAAATATTTCTATATGAATTCGTTTTTTTAACCTCTTTAACCTTTTTCATTCTCCCCACATTTGCTATAATACTATCAGATAACGAAAGTACTACAGAAAGGATGTGATTCGATGTTTGAAACACTGTCTCAAAACGGCAATGATACCATCATAAGCAATGGAACCTTTGAAGTCCGGATTATTCCTAAAATATACGATGATGGCTACACCCTGACGAAGGTCGTCAAGGACAAGCCCCTTGAAATCGTCGAAGTTCGCGACATCCGGTTGCCATTATCTGAAAGTGAGATCCTCAAGGAAGCAAAGAAGCTATTGAAACAAATCTATGAATCTGTGGATCTTGGACATTTTACCCTATCCCAGGCATAATGTAATTTTCATAATGAATGACAGTTTACATTATAGCACATAGTCGCACAAACACCAATACGGCCAAAATGGAAAATCCTGGGAATACCCATTTGGGATTTTCCTTTTTTTATGAGATGGAGTGAAGGATGAATAAATACCGCGTCATTATTTTTGATTTAGACGGCACCCTTTTGGATACGGCGCCGGGCATTATCAGTGCCGTTCGCTATACCGCCGATACCATGGGGCTGCCCCAATTGCCGGATTCCACCCTGGCGGCCTTCTGTGGTCCTCCAAGCCTTAAATCCTATCGTACCCATTACGGCCTGGATGAGGAAGCTGCCAGAGCCTGCGTTACTCACCATCGCTGGTACCAAAATGAATACGGCTTTAAAGAGGCTGTGGCCTACATACAATTGGTGGATTTATTAAAATACCTTAAAGCAACCGGACACCAGCTGGCGGTGGCTACCTTGAAGCGGGAGGATATTGCCATTCGGACCCTTGAGGCCGCCGGGATCGCCCATTATTTTGACGCCATCTGCGGTATCGATCAGGCCGAATCGAAAACAAAGGCCGATATCATCACCGACGCCCTCACGACCTTAGACCGCACCCCCTGGGATGCCGTTTTAATTGGGGATAGCGAGTACGATGCCCAGGGCGCCTGGTCCGCTGGTATCCCCTTTATCGCCGTCACCTACGGATACGGTTTTAAAACCCCAGAGGATACCAAGGCCTATCATCCCCTCTTTACCGCCAGCGATGTCCAGGATCTGCTGACCTTCTTTGCTGCTGGGAACGAATAAAAATCCATAAATACGGAAAGGATTTGAAAAGATGAAAAGAAAAAAGGAATCTTCAAAAACAACATTATTCCCCAGATCCTCAGGTGTGCTTCTCCATGTCTCTTCCCTCCCCGGAGACTTTGGAATCGGCACCTTTGGCAAGGAGGCCCGAGCATTTGTCGATCAATTGTCCGAAATGGGCTGTACCTGGTGGCAGGTCCTCCCCTTCGGGCCCATTGATGCCTTTAACTCACCCTATAAAAGCCTGTCCGCCTTCGCCGGGAACATTTACTTTATCGACCCCCAAGGCCTGGGAGAAGCAGGCCTGCTCACTGCTGCGGAGGTTGAAGGCGCAAAGATCAACCACAATCCCTACAGCGTGGATTATACCACCATCAAAGCAACCCGGATGTCCCTTTTTCGGTTGGCTTACACCCGCCTGACCGAAGAACGCAAGGAGAATATTGCCAATTTTGTCCAGGCCAATGACCACTGGCTGACAGACTATGCCCTTTGTCAAGCCATCCAAAAAGAACAAAGCGGACGGCCCTGGACCCAGTGGACCGATGATTTTTTAAAGCGGCGCGATCCCAAGGCACTGGACGCTGCCACAAAACGCCTGGAGGATGAGATACACTTTCAGTATTTCCTCCAATATATTTTCTCTACCCAATGGCAATCCATTAAGGAGTACGCCGGCACTAAGGGCATCCAGATCATGGGGGACATGCCCATCTACGTGGATATTGAGAGCGCAGATGTCTGGGTACATCCCCAGCTTTTTGAAATTGATGCAGAGGGCCATCCCATCAGCGTTGCAGGGGTTCCTCCGGATTATTTTTGTGAGGATGGCCAGCTCTGGGGGAATCCCCTGTACCATTGGCCAAATATGGAAAAAACAGGCTATGCCTGGTGGATTCAGCGGCTTAAACACACCCTCACCCTTTTCGACGCCGTCCGAATCGATCACTTCCGGGCCTTTTCTGCCTATTGGGCCGTCCCTGGGGATGCACCAACCGCCCGGGAGGGAAAATGGCTGCCTGGGCCGGGGATGAAGCTTTTTGATGCCTTTACCGATGCCATTGACTTCTCAACGCCCCGAATCATTGCCGAGGATTTAGGGGTTATGGACGAGGGCGTCATCTCCCTACTGGCCGACTCCGGACTGCCTGGCATGGGGGTTCTCCAATTTGGCTTTATAGAGGATGGGGACAACCAGCACCTTCCCCATAACTATAGTAAAAAGACCGTTGCCTACACCGGCACCCACGACAATAATACACTTCTGGGCTGGCTGTGGGAGCTCCTCCCCTGCCAGCGAGAAAACGCCCTGGCCTATGTGGGCTACACCGGCCAGGGGGATGATTGGCAGGTGGGTGGGCCCAAAAGCCCCTCCTGCCGTGCCTTTATCCGAGCCTTATGGCAAAGCGGCGCCAGCATCGCCATCGTCCCGATCCAGGACCTCTGTGGCTTCGGCGGGGATACCAAGATGAACAAGCCCGGACAGGCCGATGGAAATTGGGCTTTCCGGGTCGCTCCGGAAGCCCTTAAGAGCATCGACGTTTCGTTTATCAAAGCATTAAATCAATTGTACAAGCGTTAAAAAAACGCCGTGATGGGGAGTACACCTCCTTCATCACGGCGATTTTTCTATTTTCTTTTCATAATTAAAGGCTTTTCTGTCGCTTTAAATCCCATTTAAATAATCCATGGCGATTGCAATACCCATAAACCGTCCCAGGGCGTGTGCCTGAAAAGCGAATCTGGGATTCCTGTTCCGGGTAAAGCTTGACCATCTGCAGGCCATCGTAGGTCATCAGGGCAAAAAAGGAAATATAATGCTTCTTCCCCATGGGATGCTCCATGGTAATCACCCAATCACCGTCTATGGCCTTCACCTGGATATCATGGCAATCATCTGCCGCCTCGGCTTCGAGCTTCGGCAGGCTGATGCCACAGCAGGAGTACGCCCCTTCACCCATGGCATGGATGATATTACCACAAACCGGGCAGACGTAAAATCCGCTGTGGCGTATATTAGAGCGCTTATTGCGATTCACCATACACTCTCCGGATAATAGCTCTGCCACGGATACCCCCAGTGCTAAAGCTAAGGGCTCAAGGAGGGTAATATCCGGCAATCCCCTCCCGGTCTCCCATTTGGAAACTGCTTTATCACTGACAGCGATTTGGTCCGCCAATTCTCTTTGGGTCAGGTGCTTGTCCTCCCTTAACCGCCGTATCGTCTTTCCGGTTACATACTCTGTCATTGGTTATCTCCCTTCATTGGTACATTTCTTTTGATACTAAAAGGATAACCTTAGACCTTTCATCCTGCAACCCACGCAGCGTAGAGTCCGCAGTTTAGCTATCCAGCTTAAGCACTGCCATAAAGGCCTCCTGGGGGACCTCCACATTACCAACCTGGCGCATCCGTTTCTTCCCTTCCTTCTGCTTTTCAAGGAGCTTGCGCTTTCTAGAGATATCCCCCCCATAGCACTTGGCTAAAACGTCCTTTCTGAGGGCAGATAGGGTTTGTCTGGCAATGATTTTTGAACCGATGGCGGCCTGGATAGGGATTTCGAACATCTGTCTGGGGATGCTTTCCTTTAGCTTTTTAGCAATGGCCCGGCCCCGGGCTGCGGCCTTATCCCGATGAAGGATAAAGGAAAGAGCATCCACCATTTCACTGTTTAAGAGAATATCCATTTTCACCAAGTCCGAGGGGCGATATTCTTTAATTTCATAATCCAAGGATGCGTAGCCCCGGGTCCGGGATTTTAAGGCATCAAAGAAATCATAGATAATCTCATTGAGGGGCAGCTCATAATGAAGATTCACCCGATTCTCCTCAATATAATCCATGTTCATGTAAATGCCTCGGCGCTCCTGGCAGAGCTCCATCACAGAGCCTAAGTATTCTGAGGGCACCATGATATTCGCATCGACGATGGGCTCCTCCATCACATCGATTTCCGTGGGATCCGGCAGATTCGTGGGGTTATCAACCCACATTTCCGTTCCATCGTTCTTTATAATCTTATAAATAACACTGGGGGCTGTAGTGACTAAATCCAGATTGAACTCCCGCTCCAGCCGCTCCTGGATGATTTCCATATGAAGGAGTCCTAAAAATCCGCATCGGAATCCAAAGCCCAGAGCTACAGAGGTTTCTGGCTCATAAAGCAAGGAAGCATCGTTGAGCTGCAGCTTGGCTAACGCTTCCTTTAAATCCTCGTATCGTGCGCCATCTGCTGGGTAAATCCCGCAGAATACCATGGAGGTGACCTTTTTATATCCTGGCAAGGGGGAAGCTGCCGGATTCTCCGCTCCGGTTATGGTATCCCCTACCCGTGTGTCCCGGACGTTTTTAACCCCGGCGCTCACATAGCCAACGTCTCCAGCGGTCAGCTCTTTTCCAGGGATCAGAGCATTTTCAAAAAAGCCCACTTCGTCCACTTCAAAATCCTTGCCGACCGCCATGAGGTGAATTTTCATTCCCGCCCGAATGGTCCCCTGTACCACACGGACCGAGGCAATGACACCCCGGTATTGGTCATAATAGGAGTCAAAGATGAGGGCCTGGAGGGGTGCCTCTGTGTCTCCCTTTGGTGCCGGTACATGCCTTACGATATCCTCTAACACATCCTCAATACCAATGCCGGCCTTGGCTGAGATTAAGGGAGCATTCTCTGCATCCAGCCCGATGATATTTTCAATTTCTTCCTTAACCATATCGGGACGGGCACTGGCCAAGTCGATTTTATTGATAACCGGTAAAACCTCTAAATCGTTGTCCAGGGCCAAATAAACATTGGCAATGGTTTGGGCCTCGATCCCCTGGGAACCATCCACCACTAAAATCGCTCCTTCACAGGCCGCCAGACTCCTGGAAACCTCGTAGGTAAAGTCCACATGGCCCGGTGTATCAATAAGGTTTAAAATGTACTCCTCGCCGTCCTGGGCTTTATACAACAGACGTACCGCCTGGAGCTTGATAGTGATTCCCCGTTCCCGTTCAATATCCATATTATCCAAAATCTGCTCTGACATATCCCGTTTGCTCAGTAGTCCTGTTTTTTCAATGAGACGGTCTGCCAGAGTTGATTTGCCATGGTCGATATGCGCAATAATGGAAAAATTCCGTGTGCGTTCTTGTTTAGTTAATGCCAAATTCTTACCTCCAAAGCAAAATTATAACGATTATGAAGCGAACCGATGGAAGCGCTGAGGCCCTTTGAAAAGGTCTCGGCACTTCCATCGGTCCGTTTTTTATCCTTTTTGTTAATTAAACATATTAAATTTGTACAGGACAAAGGCGCAAACGGCGGTAGCCCCTAAAATCATGATAATGACGGGGGTGAAGCTCGCCACGGGCAGCCCTGTAACATTCATACCATAAAAACTGGAAATCATCGTGGGGATGGCCATTAAAATCGTAATCGCCGTTAGAATCTTCATAACGATATTTAGATTATTGGAGATAATCGACGCAAAGGCATCCATGGTTCCACTTAAGATATTGCCATAAATATTGGACATCTCAATGGCCTGTTCCATTTCAATGAGGACATCATCCAGAAGATCCCGATCGTCCTCGTAAAGCTGAACCACCCGACCACGCTGGAGCTTTTCCACCACCAGCTGATTGGACTTAAGGGACGTGGAAAAATACACCAAGCTCTTTTCCAAATCCAAAAGTTGAAACAGCTCTTTGTTCTTCATGGACCGGTGTAATTCTTTTTCAATCCGGTTACTGATACGGTTGATGTGCCGCAGATAAATCAAAAAACGGGTTGCCACCAGGTATAAAAACTGGAAGATGAATCGACTTTTCAGATTGACGAAGACATGCTTAACCCGCCCCCTGGCGAAATCATCCAGTACCGTATTGTTTTGCAGGCAAACGGTGATGATGTTATCCTGGGTTTCTATAATCCCCACAGGAAGGGTGCTGTACAGCAGCAAGTCTTCATGTTTGTCAACTAGGGGAACATCCACCGTTATCAGGGATTGGCCGGTTTCATCATCCAGCTCCACACGGGATACTTCCTCTTCATCCAACGCCGCTTTCAGAAAATCATCATCAACGTGGAGGGTTTCTCCAACGATTTGTAATTCTTCCTCTGTGGGTGCCACCAAACTGATCCAAGTGTCCTTTTCAATGGTATCCACCTCTGTAATCAGCCCACCGATATTTTTGTAGATATTTAGCATTCTGACCTCCTCTAAAAGGCGGCCAGAGATTGAACTATGACCGCCTGAATTTATATTTTGTGTTCATTTTTGTGCTTTTCTCTCCAGGGTCCGCGTCCATTAATCCAACCTCCTCGTCCAAATCTACAATTTGGCAATTTTTAATATCATAGTCCTACTATAGCCTTTTTTCAGGCGCTTTGTCAATTGTTTTATCACGAATTAACAATGAAACCGTCAATTATGGTTTTCCTATTTAACGGAATGGATCTCTCCATTCACCACATCATCCTCAATGGTAAGAACCCCATAGGATTTATCGACACCGGGATGGCTATAGGTTAGGGCTCCTGGGTTCATAAACAGGATTCCCTCTTCTTTTTCAACCAGGGGCATATGGGTGTGTCCGTAGAGAACAATATCCGCCCCTTCACTTTTTGCTTTATAAAAGAGGGTGTTTAACGACCCCTTTACTCCAAATTCATGACCATGACAGGCAATGATTGTCTTTCCCCCAAATTGGGTTTTCACAAAATCCTCGCCCTCTTCATAGCCGATATCCATATTTCCCCTCAGGGTAATGACCGGGATATCCACCATCCGTTTGATGGATTCACCGTCCGATACATAATCTCCCAGATGGAAAATAACCGCCACCGGCCCCATGGCATCGATAGCTTGCTTTAAGGTCCGGCTATTGCCATGACTGTCACTTACAACACCTATACGCATGAGCACCTCCTAAGCCAGGCTATCCAGCTTCGCTTTGGCCAGGGCAATGGCCCGGCCACGATGGCTGATTTTATTTTTTGCTGCATCACCCATTTCAGCGTAGCTTTGGCCCGTGGTTTCTTCAATGAATAAGGGGTCATAGCCAAAGCCCTCTGCACCTCGAAGCCCATGGGCGATGGTTCCACGAACGGTTCCCCGGCCGGTCCATTCCTCTCCACCCGGGAGGATGAGTGCAACACAGCAAATAAATGCTGCTCCTCGCTCACCATCCGGTACAGCGGCCATTTCCTTTAACAACTTGGCATTGTTATCAGCATAAGTGACATGTTCACCGGCATAACGGGCAGAATAAACACCCGGTGCACCCTTTAAAGCATCCACCGACAGTCCGGAATCATCGGCCATAATAATGTCCTGATCTCCGACATAGGGTGCAATGGCCCGCACTTTAATGAGGGCGTTATCTTCAAAGGTCTCCCCGTCCTCGATAATATCAAGATCAATGCCCACCTCGCCCATGGTTTTAACCGCGTAGGCGTTATCCAGCATTTCCTTTAACTCAATGGCTTTATTGGGATTTCCTGTGGCCAATATGATGGTTTTCATGCTTCTATCTCCAATGCTTTCTTTTGGATACGGATGAGGTCCTGGATTCCCTGTTCTCCCAGGGCCATCAGATCATTAAATTCACTGCGTGTAAAAGGACGATCCTCACCGGTCCCCTGGATTTCAATGATTTCACCAGAGCTGGTCATAACGACGTTCATGTCTACTGCTGCTGCTGAATCCTCATGGTAGCATAAATCAAGTATGGGATGGTCCTGCCAAATACCGACACTGGTCGCCGCGACAAAGCCAGTAAGGGGCATGATTGTAATCATTCCCTGGTCCTTGAGATTGAGCAGCGCATCGTACAGGGCGATAAATGCCCCAGTGATTGAAGTGGTCCGTGTACCACCATCGGCCTGGATAACATCACAGTCAATCCAAATGGTCCGTTCCCCCAAGGCCTTTAAGTCGACAATTGACCGTAGGCTTCGGCCGATTAAACGCTGGATTTCCACAGTGCGGCCATCCACCTTCCCCCGGTTCCGGTCCCGGCTTTTCCGGGAGCCGGTAGAGCTTGGGAGCATCTCATATTCTGCGGTGACCCAGCCCCGGCCCTCTCCCCGCATAAAGGAAGGAACCTTTTCCTCGACCATTGCGGTGCAGATCACCTTGGTCTCACCCACCTCCATTAACACAGAGCCATGGGCGTGCTTGGTGAAATGCCGGGTGACCTTTACAGGGCGGCCTTCATTGTAAAGCCGCCCGTCAATACGTTCAATGCCAGGCTTATCCATTGAGCTTCCCTTCGACCACCTGACGGATAATCCCGTTGGCAACCTGGGGATTGGCCTGTCCCTTGGTGGCTTTCATAACCTGTCCGGTTAAGAAGCCATAGGCCTTTTTATTCCCGGCAGCAATATCCTCCAAAGATTTGGGATTTTCTTCGACGATTTTCTCAATAATCCCTTGAAGCTCACTGGTATCGCTCATCTGTCCCCAGTTATTCTTTTCAACAATCTCTTTAGGTGATGCGCTGGTTTTAAACATTTCTTCCAGGACACTTTTACCAATTTTACCGCTGATGGTTCCCTCTTTAATCAGAGTCAATAGCTCTGCTAATTTTTCAGGACTGAAGGAGATGGTTTCCATGGTTAATTCATTTTCCTTCAGAAGGGCTGGAATATCCACCATCAGCCAGTTGGAGATCAACTTCGGCTCATTGAAGAGGGCAACGGTATCTTCAAAATATTTAGAGGTGAATTTAGAGGTGGTCAAAACAGCGGCATCGTATTCTGGCAGGCCTAATTCCGACACATAACGGTTGCGCTTGGCTTCCGGAAGCTCCGGCAGCTCCGATTTTGTCCGTTCGATCTGTTCGTCCGAAATGACAATGGGAACCAGATCCGGCTCTGGGAAATAACGATAATCCTGGGCTTCCTCCTTGGAACGCATGGAGGCACTCGCCCCTTTGGCATCATCCCATTTACGGGTTTCCTGGATGATGCGGTGTCCCTTTTTGAGCTCGATGATCTGTCTTTTGCTTTCATATTGTACCGCCCGCTGCAATGCCCGGAAGGAGTTAAGGTTTTTCATCTCTGTCCGGGTGCCCAGTACCTCGGTCCCCTTTTCCTTAATGGAAAGATTGACATCAAAACGGATGGAGCCTTCCTGCATCTTACAGTCAGAAACCCCAACGTATTCTAAGATATTTCGAACCTTTTCCGCAAAGACCCGGGCCTCTTCCGCCCCGCGAATATCGGGCTCGGTGACAATTTCAATAAGGGGTACGCCACATCGGTTGACATCCACCAGGGTGCCATCTGCCGATTCGTGGAGCAGCTTTCCAGCATCCTCTTCAATGTGAATCCGTGTGATGCCGATGGGCTTGGTTTCCCCATTGACCTCGATTTCCACCGTCCCACCGGTACAGATGGGCAAGTCGAATTGGGAGGTCTGGTAGGCCTTGGGCAGGTCAGGGTAAAAATAGTTCTTACGATCCATTTTGCTGAAATTGGCAATATGGCAATTCAAGGCTAACCCTGCCTTTGTGGCAAATTCCACCACCTGCTCGTTCAGGACGGGCAGGACCCCCGGCATCCCCAAACACACTGGACAAGCATGGGTGTTTTCATCCGCTCCAAATTCTGTGGAACAGGAGCAGAAAATTTTAGATTTTGTAGCAAGCTCGGCATGGATTTCCATCCCGATGACGATATCGTATTCCATTCTTCCTCCTCCTATTTGAATTGTGGTGCGTGCTGGCTTCTGAAGCTGACCTGCTGCTCTAAGGCATAGGCGGCCTGAAGCAGGCGGCTTTCACTGAGTACCGGGCCAATAAGCTGTGCCCCAATGGGCATACCACTCTGGTCCAGGGCCACAGGAACCGAGATTCCAGGAATCCCGGCAATATTCACAGGAACCGTAAATAAATCGGACAAATACATATCCAGGGGATTCCCTATTTTTTCACCCAGGCCAAAGGCGGTGCTCGCACTGGTAGGTGTCAGCATGACATCACAGGATTTAAACACCGTGGCGTATTCTTCCATGACCAAGGTCCGTACCTGCATGGCTTTCTTGTAATAGGCATCGTAATATCCGGAGCTTAGGGCATAGGTTCCCAGCATAATCCGCCGTTTGACCTCGTCCCCAAATCCCTGGGTCCGGGTTTTCCGGTACATATCCACTAAGCCTTCATACTCTTCCGCGCGGACACCATAGCGAATGCCGTCGTAACGGGCCAGGTTTGAGCTGGCTTCAGCAGAGGCAATAACGTAGTAAGCGGCTAAGGCATAATCCAAAAGGGAAAACTCGACATTGACAATTTCAGCGCCGGCATCCTTTAAGGCGTTTAGAGCATCGTCCATGGCGGCCTGGACCTCGGGTTGGATTCCTTCACCAGCAAAAGCAGGTGCCACGCCGATTTTCATACCCTTTACGCCATCCTTCAGACCCAGGGTGTAATCCACCTGGGGAACGGTAAGGGAGGTACTATCCTTGGCATCATGGCCGGCAATGGCATTTAAGACAATGGCGGCATCCTCCACATCCTTAGTCACCGGACCAATCTGGTCCAGGGAGGAAGCATAGGCCACCAGGCCATAACGGGAAACCAGTCCGTAGGTTGGCTTCATACCAACCACACCACAATGGGAGGCTGGCTGACGGATGGAACCGCCCGTATCCGAACCTAGGGCGTAGCATGCCATATCAGCGGCCACTGAAACAGCTGAGCCGCCACTGGAACCACCGGGGACCTTGCTTAAGTCCCATGGATTTTTAGTCTGCTGATAGGCCGAGTTCTCCGTGGAGGAGCCCATGGCAAATTCATCCATATTGACCTTCCCCAACAAAATGCCACCCTGGGCCTGCAGGCGATCGTACACATCTGCATTGTAAGGTGGTACAAAGTTATCGAGAATTTTAGACGCACAGGTGGTCCGGATTCCCCGTGTACATAGATTATCCTTCAGGGCATATGGGATTCCAGCCAGGGGACCATCAGTGGTATCCATGGCTTTCGCCTGTTCCAAAGCTGCCTCTGTATTGATCTGAAGGAAAGCATCTACTTTCTTTTCCACCGAATTGATCCGCTTGGCATAAGCCTTGGTCACCTCAAAAGCGGTGGTGTCCCCTTTTGCAATGGCATCCTTTGTTTCATGTATCGTTAAATGTGTCAGTTCCATAATCCCCTCCTATTCCACAACCCGGGGGACCTTGAAGCATCCCGCTTCAACTACTGGTGCATTGGCAAGGACCTCTTCAATGGGGAGGGAGGGTTTAACCTCATCCTTGCGAAATACATTCTGTACCGGGAGGATATGCTCCGTGGGTTTTACTCCGGATGTATCCAATTGATCTAATGTTTCCATATAATTGAGGATGGCACCCAGCTCATCGGCCAGGCGATCAGTTTCCGTTCCATCAAACTCAATCCGCGCGAGGTCAGCCACATAGGTGACTTCTTCTCTCGAAATACTCATACTCTATCTCCAATCCTGAAAAAATTACATTTATGTTATGATTTTATCGTTGATTCTTTTATTATAATGGAAAGGGATTGTAATGTAAATTACAATCCAGCAATTCATGGGACAATTTATCCCTAAACCCTCACCAATCCCTGATCCGTCAGGCGGATTTCCGGAATAACCGGAAGCGCCATAAAGCTCAGGGTGATGAAGGGATCAATGGTCTCCGGTACCCCCAGATCATGGGCTAACATCAGGAGCTCTGTCAGCGCCTCCTCCATTTCAGGCCAGGAGGCGGTGGACATCAGGCCCCCTACGGGAAGGGCCAGGCTGCCCAACACCGTGCCTTTCGATACCACTACAATTCCCCCTTGGATCTCATGGATCTTTTCCACGGCCACAGCCATATCCCCATCGTTATCACCACAGACAATGATATTATGGGAATCGTGGGCGATGGTCATGGCCACAGCGCCCCCCTCTATACCATAGCCCTTAATGGGTGCAACCGCTCGATTGCCATTTTTGCCATAACGCTCAATGACCGCCAGCTTGGAGTAAAGCTTAGAGGCTTTGAAAAGGCCGTCTTCCTCCGGCAATTCGGCTTCAAAGGCAAGGGTCCGAATATCTCCCGGGATGATCTCAATGCCAAGACTTTCTTTACCAGCTTCCACAGGGAAGGCAAAATCGGAAGGCTTAATCCCATCCAGCACAACACTATTTAACAAGGTTGGACAAGCCGCCAAAATCTTGGTTTCCGATAAAAGGGGCTGGATGTTCTTTCCTTTTTTATACACCGCCGTGATGTGGAATGATGCTAAGTCGTCACAGAAAAGAATATCGGCCTGATAGCCTGGTGCAATGGCGCCATGCCGTCTTAATCCATAGGCCTGGGCGGTATTAATAGTGGCCATCTGGATTGCCGTGATGGCATCGTAGCCTACTGCCATGGCCAAACGGACGCAATGATCCATATCACCCTGAGTCCGAATATCACTGCTATGGCGGTCATCAGTACACAGAAGGATACGCTCTGTCGGAAGGTTCTGACCTTTCACGGCTTCTAGGATTGGCACCAAATCATGGGCCGCTGATCCCTCCCGAACCTGTAGATAAAAGCCTGCCCGCAGGCGTTCCACAGCTTCCTCACCATTTACCGCTTCATGGTCCGTTTCAATCCCAGCGGCCCGATAAGCCTGGAGGGCAGCACCGGATAAACCCGGGGCATGGCCGTCGATCACCCGTCCCTCACAGCTTTGGATTTTATCGAGGATATGCGCCTTCGCCTGGAGGACATCATCGATGCACATCACCTCGCCAAGGCCAAGAATCCGGGAATGGTCCAGGAAGGGGGACATATCCTTTGCCGAAAATTCACCAGCACCGTTGGTTTCCTGGGCTGTAGCCGGTACCGAGGAGGGGATCATGAAAAACATATCCACCGCTAAATTTGCACTGTCCTCCAGCATGAAAGACAGCCCTGTTTCCCCTGCAACATTGACGATTTCATGAGGGTCTGCAATGATGGTTGTTGTTCCCCGGGGTGCAATCAAACCCGCATAACCCGAGGGGGTCATCATGCTCGATTCGATATGGACATGGGCATTGATAAGCCCTGGAATCAGGTATTGTCCTTTGGCATCAATAGTTTTAAGGCCTTCATAGGTTCCAATGCCGACGATGCTCCCATCCACAATAGCCACATCACCCTCTAGAACTTCTTTGGTAAACACATTGACAATTCGGCCATTTTTAATGACCAAATCTGCGGGTATCTCATGTTTTGCCCCATGAATCATTCGCGTTCTGTTCATCCTGCCATCCTCCCTTCTAAGCCCTGGTCAAAGTCCTGGGCCTAAGGCTGTGCAAGCATTGCCATCAATGCTTCCTCATCAATAATTGGAATACCAAGTTCCTGGGCTTTCGCCTCTTTGGAACCTGGCTTACCGCCAGCTAGCACAAAATCCGTTTTCTTCGAAACGGAGCCTGAAACCTTGGCGCCATTGGCTTCCAACAAGGCCTTTGCCTCCCGCCGTCCCATGGTCGGCAGTGTTCCTGTCAGAACGAAGGTCCGGCCCTCCAAGATACTAGACGTGCTTTCACTTTTTTCTGTCATATTGACCTTGGCCGCTTTCAAAGCCGCAATCATTTTCCGGTTAGCTTCCGTTGCAAAAAAATCCCGGACCTCTGCCGCCATCTTCGTCCCAACATCCTCCACCGAAAGCAGGGCCTCTTCGTCCGCTGCCATGAAGGTATCCATACTGCCAAAGGCCTGGGCCAAAAGCTTAGCACCATTGGCCCCTACCAGGGGAATGCCCAGGGCGAAAATTAATTTAGAAAGGGGCTGGGCCTTGGAGGCTTCAATAGCTGCCAAAAGGTTATCAACGGATTTTTCACCCATTTTTTCCAGTGCTATCAGCTCTGGCTGATGCTCCTTTAAATGGTAAATATCCACCACATTAGTTAAAAGCTCTGCATCCATCATCTGACGGATGATGGCCGGGCCCATGCCGTCAATATTCATGGCATCCCGGGATACAAAATGTGCCATCCGCCGAAACACCTGGGCCGGACAATCAAAATTCACACACTTAGTCACGGCCTCTCCGGTTAACCGAAAGGTCGGCGATCCACAGACCGGACAATGGGCCGGCATCTCGAAAATCTTCTCTGATCCATTGCGTTTATCCGCAACGGAGCGAACGACCTCTGGAATGACGTCCCCGGCCTTTTGAATAATAACCTCATCTCCGATTCGAATATCCTTTTCGGTGATGTAATCCGCATTGTGCAGTGTTGCCCTTGCAATAACAGACCCCGCTAAAGGAACCGGGGTCAGCTCCGCGACTGGGGTTAATGCCCCGGTACGTCCAACCTGAACAGTAATATCCCGCAGCCTCGTCGCCGTCTGCTCCGGTGGAAACTTATAGGCAATGGCCCATCTTGGACTTTTTGAGGTGTCGCCCAATTCTTCCCGATCCCGAAGGTCGTCCACCTTAATCACCATTCCGTCAATTTCATAGGGAAGGGCATTGCGTCCACCGGCTTCCATGGCTTCAATATGTGTGATCACCGCATCCATTGTACTGCATCGCGTAATGGGACTGGTGTGAAAGCCGCAACGACTTAAAAAAGAAAAGGCTTCTTCATGGGTTTCAAACTGTCGGTCCTCAATCCGCTCCAAATTAAAAACAAAGATTTTTAAGGGACGGGAAGCTGCCAGCTTGGAATCCAGCTGGCGGATGGACCCAGCCGCAGCGTTTCGTGGATTTGCAAAAAGGGGCTCATCGGCCAGTGCACGGGCCTCATTAAGCTTTTCAAAGCCAGCCTTATCCATTAACACTTCCCCCCGAACCTCCAGGGTAACGGGCTCTGTCAGCCTTAATGGAATGGAAGGAATCGTCCGTAAATTTTCGGTGACGTCCTCTCCAATCTGGCCATCTCCCCGGGTGGAACCCCGAACGAAAAGCCCTTCCTCATAGTTTAAAACAACGGTCAGGCCATCAAATTTCTGTTCGAGGCAATACACCACATCTGGGCAGATTTTTCGGACCCGTTGATCAAACTCAATGAGTTCCCCAGCGTTAAAGGCATTGGACAGACTGAGCTTCGGGGTTTGGTACACCACCTTTTGAAAGGCTTCCAGAGGGCGCCCCCCTACGCGCTTTGTGGGGGAATCCGCCGCCGCCCACTGGGGATAAGCTTCTTCCAAAGAAAGGAGCTCCCCCATGGCCTGATCATAATCAAAATCCGATACCTGGGGGGCATCCTCCTCGTAATAGTGACGATTCTGGGTTTCCAGGTATTTTGTTAATTCTGCAATACGCTGTTTTGCCTGCTTCGGTGTATCCATTTTAGTCTACCTTCGTTACGAATCCCGGGTCCAATTTTTTAATACCTACCCCCGGAAAGGCGATGGAGAGCTGGTTCGTCTTGACTTCAACGATGGTCCCGATCCCAAATTTTTTATGCTTGACCTTATCCGACGGGGCAAAGCCAGCCGCACTGGCCGGTCGCACCGGAATGGCTGATTGATAAGCCTTCTTCCCAAGGTTTATATGCTGCTCGAAGCTTTGACGCTGTTTTTCCTTTATTCCGGCATCACGTACGGTGGTGCTCCGGGTCTGGGCCTCGTTGACTTCCAAGCAGTCCTTGGGGATTTCCTTTAAAAACCGAGACTGGATTTGGGGCCGCCGCTGGCCGAACACCGTTCGTTCTGCGGCCCAGGACAGGTATAGCCGTTCCTTGGCACGGGTAATCCCCACATAACAGATGCGTCGTTCTTCCTCAAGCTGCTCGTCGTCCCCAGAGTTCAGGGAACGCATATGAGGGAAGATGCCATCCTCCATCCCGGGAAGGAATACCACTGGGAATTCCAGGCCCTTGGCGTTATGAAGGGTCATCAGCAGAACCTTTCCCTCATCCCCATCGTATTTATCCGTCTCCGAGGCTAAGGCTACGGTTTCCAGAAAGGCCGTTACGCTCTGGTCATCGCTGGTTCGCTCAAATTCCACCGCCGAGGAGACCAATTCCTCCAGGTTCTCAATGCGGCTTTCTGAGTTTTCCATTTTACCCAGCTTCAGCATTTCCATGTATCCGGTGCGGTCGATGACACGCTGGATGAGGTCTGCAACCCCCTCGGTTTCCGCCCATTCCTTGAGCTCTGTCATGGTTTCTGCAAAATCCTTGATTTTATTTAAAACGCCGGCCCCAAGGGTTGGAATTTCTCGATAATGATAGATGGTTTCCATGAGGCTCCATCCCTTAAAATTGGCGAACTCCATGACCTTTTCAATGGTGACCCCACCGATTCCCCGCTTGGGAGTATTAATGATCCGCACACAGCCCAAGTCATCCGCCGGATTGACCAGCACATGGAGATAGGTAATGATATCCTTGATTTCCAGCCGGGAATAGAACCCCGTGCCGCCAATGAGCTGATAGGGCATGCCACTGCGCAGCAGGGCTTCTTCAAAAAGACGGGACTGGGCATTGGTTCGGTATAAAACCGCAAAATCCCCAAATTTATAATGCTGCTCCCGGCGCAGCTTCGAAATGGTATCTGCCACAGAACGGGCTTCGTCGTAGCCTTGGTCGTAGGAGGATAACACCAGCTTGTCCTCCCCGGGATTATCCGTCCATAGATTTTTTTCCTTTCGGCCGGTGTTATGGGCAATGACGCCATTGGCCGCATCCAAAATGACGCTGGTGGAGCGATAATTTTGCTCTAGCTTCACCACCTTGGCATCGGGATAATCCTTCTCAAAGTCCAAAATATTGCTGATATCCGCACCACGCCACATATAGATACTCTGGTCATCATCCCCACAGACACACAGGTTGTGATGTCCTGCGGCCAATAAATTGACCAGTTGATACTGACTGTGGTTGGTATCCTGATATTCATCCACCAGAATATACTTAAACCGCTTTTGATACTGTTCTAAAATCTCGGGATAGCCCTCAAAAAGTACCAGGGTATTGAAAATTAGATCATCAAAATCCATGGCATTATTACTCTTCATCCGCGCTTCGTAAAGATTATAGTATTCGGCAACCTTTTCCTTCCTAAAATCACCCTGGACTTCCTTAGCGTATTGCTTTGGTGACTGGAAAGCGTTTTTAGCATTGGAAATTTCCCCGGCCATATAGTTGAAGGGATACATTTTATCATTGAGATTCATCTCCTTAGCCAAGGTTTTATACAGGCGTTTCTGATCATCCGTATCGTAGATGACAAAATTATCGCTGTATCCCAGCCAGGCACTGTGCTGTCGCATGATCCGCGCACACATGGCATGGAAGGTGTGAATCCAGATACGATTACTCTCTTCGATATTCATGGCCGCTATCCGTTCCCGCATTTCACCGGCTGCCTTATTGGTAAAGGTGATGGCGAGGATTTGGGATGGCCAGGCCATCCCCTCCTCAATAATATGGGCGATGCGATGGATGATGGTTCGGGTTTTCCCCGATCCGGCCCCTGCTAAAATCAGTAATGGGCCTTCTGTGGTCGCCGCGGCCTCCCGTTGCCTTGTATTCAGTCCGTCTAGTAAGCTCATTCTACCTCTGTTCTTTCTGTTCCGTAATACAATTGCTTTAACACACCATCCATGGTCTTTTCATCCATGGGAATGGGGTTTCTGGCGGTAGAACCCTTAAGGGACCCTGCCAACAAGCCGTCGTAGTGTTTAACAAATTCTTCTTCTGTGATTCCCGCTTCCTTAAAAGTTTGGGGTATTTCAAAAATGGCATTTAAACGATGGATCTCCTGGATCACATCCCCGCCAATGATTTGTCCCAATGCATCAAGATCCGCTTTGACCTGGGGATCCTGGGCATTATAGGCTAAGATCACGGGTAAAGCGATGGCATTCAGCAAACCATGGCCGGTACCAAAGGTTCCCCCAAAGGCATGGGCGATCCCATGGCTCATTCCCAAGCCAGCATTTTGGAAGGACATTCCCGCCAGACTCTGGAAATCGTGGACCTTTTGACGGCTTTTGATATCCCCATCCTGGAAGGAGAGGGGCAGCCATTTAAACAAACCTTCCGCCGCCGCCCGGCTAATGGGCTTACAGAAATCATCGGCGTTAGGGTTAATGTAGCTTTCCAGAGCGTGGGTCAGGGCGTCCATCCCCGTTTCTGCAACAACGCTCTTTGGCATAGATAGGGTCAGATTTCCATCCAGAATGGCAATATCCGGAATGAAGGCCAGGGTTTTTAAGCCCACCTTGATGTTTTCATCTTCAAAGGTCACAACCGCCGCCCGGGTGACCTCGCTGGCTGTCCCCGATGTTGAGGGCGCGGCCACTAAGGTTATCTTCCGGCGGGCCTCCGGGGCCTTGCCATTTCGAATTTCCTCTATGGTTAAGGTTTTATACTCACACAGAAGGGTCATCACCTTGGCAGCATCGATGGCCGAGCCACCACCTACTGCCAGCACGACATCAGGATCAAAGGCCTTCAGACGCTTTGCCCCCTCCTCGACCTCAGCCACCGTGGGGTTAGCCCCAATGCCTGAATACACATCGTAGGCTTTTCCCTGGGCCTTTAAAATCCCCGTAATTCCATCAATGGTTCCATTATCGAACATGGCCCGCTTTCCGGTGATAATGGAAAAGCGCTGGCCTTCGATACCTTCAATCGCCTGAATGGACCCTGGACCAATAATCATTTTATTCCCATTAAACTTCAGTTCTTTCACAACTAGCCTCCTTATCTGTTGAAGAGTAAGCGGTAAACTTCACCACCATCGTCGTTCCCCGACCTTCTTCACTACTGGCATCAATGACGCCCCGATGTCGCTCTACAATCCACTGGGCAATGGACAAACCCAGTCCCGTTCCACCTTCTTCCCGGGAGCGGGCTTTATCCACACGGTAAAACCGCTGGAATACTTTTTTTAAATCGGCTTCCGGGATACCAATCCCCTGATCCACCACCTTCATCACCACCATGGTTCCAGCCTTTTCAGCACTCACTGTAATGTAAGTACCGGATTCACTATATTTGATGGCATTATCAATTAAAATCACCAACAGCTGGGTGAGTTGGCTTTCGTCGCCAAAGACCGTTAATGGGGTATCAGGGACGTCCACCAAAAGATTGATCTGCTTCCCTGCGGCTACTGTCAGCATTCGTTCTGCGACCTCACAGCACAAGAATCCAAGATCGACCTCTGAATCCTCAATATGGACCTCCCCTGCATCTGCCCGTGCCAGAAACATCAGATCCTCTACGATACGGTGCATTCGTTTGGTCTCGTCGTAGGCATTATTCAGCCACTCCATCTGACTATTAACGCTTTCCTCCCCGTCTCCCCGTACAACCTCTAAATTCGTTTGGATAACGGCAATGGGGGTTCTTAGCTCATGGGAGGCATCCGCCAGAAACTCCTGCTGGTGCTCCATCCCTTTTTTGATGGGGACAAGGGAGCGTCCCGATAAGAAATAGCCACACAACCCCGAGGCTACCGCCCCAATAATGACCACAATGGACATGATATTGACGGCATTGGCCAGCACACTGGATTCACTGGACATATCTTTAATCACCTGAAAGGTTTTTAAACCACCGTCCTTCCCAATAATGGTGTAGGTACAAACCTTTAGGTTTTGGGTATCCGTACGGTAATTTGCCACCCAGTATTTGCTTTGCTTCTCCGCCACGTACCGGAGTATCAAATTTTTTAGCTCCTGGGGATCAATATTCAAATGAGTTGATGCTGAAACCGCTTCAAAATTCTCATTCCAAACCATGTACGTTACGTTATTTTTGTTCAAGCCTTCTAAAAAAGCCTGAAAATTCACCCGATCCTCTTCCAGCTCCGGCGACTCCGGATCCTCCGATTCTAAATAATCCAAATTACCAGCCAGCTGGGCGCAATAAATTTCCAAGCTGTTATTGATATCCGAATCCCGATTTAGGCTGATGGTGGCATAAAGCACGACAGCGATGAACACCGATAATCCCAATAGGACTATGGTATTCATCACCGTCAGATTCATGCGCAGTTTATTGAGGCCGGTCATTGTCCGGTTCCTTTAATACGTATCCCAGACCTCGGATGGTTTTTATGATGGTCCGGGAATCCTTCATCTTCTTTCGCAGATAATGGACATAGATCTCCACGGAATTATCCATGGCGTTGCTTTCAATCCCCCATATCCGATCGAGGATTTGTTCCTTGGAAATCGTTATACCTGGATTTCGGATGAACATCTCCATGAGCTGGGCCTCCTTGGAAGTCAGGCGCACCGGCTTGGTCCCAATGGTCAGCTCCCCATTGTTGATATTCAGGGCCAGATCCGCATAGGTCAACACACTGTCGGAGTAGACATCCCAGGGCCGCCGTCCCAGGGCACGTACCCTGGCAATGAGCTCATCAGTCACAAAGGGCTTTACCAGATAATCGTCTGCCCCCATATTGAGGCCAGCCACCTTGTCTGCTGTACTATCCTTTGCGGTTAACAGCAGGACGGGGACGTTTTTCCCCTGGGAACGGATATGCTGCAAAATTTCTAATCCACTCATCCCCGGAAGCATGATATCTAAAATAATCACATCATAGACGTCATTATCAGACAAAAGCTTGCCCTCAATGCCATCATTGACCACATCCACTAGGATCTTGTTTTTCTCGAAGATTTTTCCAATGGCCGAGGCCAGGGATACTTCATCTTCTACTAATAATACCCGCATCAGGATTCTTCGCTTTCCTGGGATGCGGCATCATCAATGACGCGACGGATGGGCTTTTCTACCCGAGCCTCAGCCGCTGCTTTTTCAGCCAGGATTTCAGCCGGGTCCTTCAATCCCTCATCTTCCAAGGCGGTGTCCGCAGCAGGCTCATCCTCTCCAATATCAGAGGCTGCTTCCTCTGCCACTACTTCCTTTGGGTCCTCAGATACTGTCCCAGGAGCTTGAATATCCTCTTTTTTGACAAACTCCAAATCCGGGGCCGGTTCTTCTTCCTCCTCCAGGATACGTTTGCCTAAATTCTTATAAACTGGGACACAGCGTTCGTAGTTTTCCAGAAAATCATCTGCCGGTAAGACCATCTTATCCATCAGGTAATAAATGAATAACCCCAGATAGTAGGCCTTGTCCGACTCAATGTCGGCCATGTTAAAGTATTTTGAAAAGGCATCCTCCAGGGAATCCCCTTCTCTGACGATATCCCCTGCCACACGGACCCATTCTCTGGATAAGGTGTCCACCAGGGATTCATTGAAATATCCCCAAAGGATTCCCTTGGCCACACTCAGATCCCCAAATTTTAAGGCATTATTGAGTTCCCGGGCCCCTCGGTTAAAGGCATCCATAATCCGAATGGTATAGGTGGTGTCCCCCGTAGGATGACGATCCCTTCCACCGGTTTTTTCATCAATGAGCTGGGACAGGAGGAAATCATCCTCCTTCATTTTCTCACGGATGGCGGCCCACTCATCGTATTGACAGAAGGGCAGATAGCTAAAATCACCAAAGAGGCGGTCCGTCACCCGCTTGACTTCCATGAGGCTATCCCGATCCCGATAAACCTGGGTTTCCGCTTCAATGTATTTGTCCATCACATAAAAGATATTATTCAAGCTGAAGAATCGATTCATTCTCCCCATGAGCTCAATATTTTCACTGTAGAAAATCATGCCGTCAAAGGTCCGGTAATCCCCGGAGCCTTCAGCCGATTCCTGGTTTTCCGCCAACTGAAGGAAGCGATACCCCTTATAAATGAGATCATTACAGGGATAGTAGATATCGTTGGGGAATTGATCCTCAAAGATATAAATGAATTTCCGGGTCTTTGTGAAACACAGGATATAACCCTTTGTTGTGAAGAAGGCCCAGGCCTTTTCATTGGCATCCTCATATCGAACATTGAAGCCTTCGGCTAATAGGGTATTTTTAGTAAGAAAATCTAAAATATCCTCCCGGGTATTCAGGCCCAAAAGCCTAAGATTGATTTCAAAGTTTTCTTCCAGCAATTCAATGGCCAGGCCTTGGGGATCGTAGAGTTCCGATTTCCGTCCTTCTGGATCGTTCATCAGATTTTTAACCACGCAAAGCAGAATACAATCCAGGGCGATATCCTCGGTTTTAGTTTCCGGCTGAACCTTGCTTAAATCCCGAAAAACATTGCGCTTAATAATAGTCATGGTATCGCGCTTCCGCCGATCCTTCCGGCGATTAGCCACTTCATTAAACTGATCTAAAATGCGTCGGATCGTTTTAACCTGTTCCTCATCCACTGCTGAGAGTACCAGATTTTTATTGGCATCCTCCAGGTAAAAGACATTGCGCAGGAAGATTTCTAACACCCCATTTTCTTGACGCAAGGTGTATTCCACCTCCATGTCCTCTTCAACCGGAATGGATAAAACCCGCCCGGTTTCCATATTTTTTGCGATCATTCCTCGACAACTTAAAAAAAGGTAATGATAGGATCTTGGAATATCATCACTGCTGTTCATCCCGATTTGCTCTAAATAGGTGGTCGTCCGCATGAAATAGCCATGGAAATCAACAAGCTGAGCATTTTTCTTGTTAAGGGAAAAGCCGTAATCAATAATGCGTTCCACAATCTTTGCCATATCTTCCATAGGGTTGACTGACCGACTAGTCCGATTGATGATGGTCTGATTTAAGTACGTCCCCACATCATCATAATTTGGCTCAACCGCCATCACGGCTTCGACGGCCAAAAAGATCAAGGTATCAATATCCACCGATGCCATGTTATCAAAGCCATAGTCCTTCTTCAACTTCTGAATCATGCGCTGGTACATCGTCTCAATTTGATTGATGCCACCTTTGATGACCTGATAACAATCACTGCAAAGGGAATCGTAATGAATCTCGATGCGGTCATTATTGATGGTGTGTTTTCGTCCTAAAAACCCCAATTCCTTACCACATTTTTCACAACAATTCTTCTTCATCAGATGCTCCTTTCCTTTGTATGCTTATGGAAATTAATTAATTCGGTTATCTTTAGTTATTCACGGTTTATTTTAACACAAAGTCCTTTAAGAGTTTAGTGTTTTCTTTTGGGGATGTGGGGAAATTGTGTGAAAGGAGTGAGAGGTAGGCTGGACCTCGGTGCGTTGCACCTGGTCCTCGCTACTTTGGGGGCTGTATGCTGGATCAAGTCGCTTCGCTCTTGATCCTCGCTACCTTTTTGTTTTTGGGAGAATTGTAAAGCCGTGTATTCGCTCCGGGCGCTTTGCGCCCTATGCTCATATCGAGCTGCGCCCTCTGAAGCTAAAAAAATACAGCCCTGACAGAAAGCGAGCTTTCTGTCAGAACTGCATGTTTTTTATCTTTGCACGGCTTTAGTTTGCGTTACATCATCGGCATTCCGCCACCCATGCCGGCAGGCATGGCGGGGGCGTTTTCTTCGGGCTGATCTGCAACGGCTACTTCGGTGGTTAAGAGCATTGCAGTAATGCTGGCTGCATTCTGAATGGCTGTACGGGTCACTTTGGTAGGATCAATGATTCCAGAGTCCACCATATTCACATAGTTGCCATTGAGAACATTGAAGCCGATCCCTTTGTCTTTTTTGCGGAGTTCGCTGACAATGACGGATCCTTCGTAACCTGCATTTTCAGCAATCTGACGCACTGGATCTTCGATAGCACGGCGAATGATGGATGCACCGATTTTTTCATCGCCATCTAAGGTGTCGACTAAGGTTTCCACTTTGTCTAAGGTGTTGATTAATGCGGTTCCACCACCAGGGACAACGCCTTCTTCAACGGCGGCACGGGTTGCGTTTAAAGCATCTTCGATACGGTATTTCCGTTCTTTCAGCTCAACTTCGGTTGCAGCACCAACTTGGATAACGGCAACGCCACCGGAAAGTTTTGCTAAACGTTCCTGTAATTTTTCTTTGTCATAGTCAGAAGAGGTTTCAGGAATCTGAGCTTTGATCTGCCCAATCCGTTCTTCAACAGCGGTGCGATCTCCCTGTCCATCGACGATGATGGTGTTTTCCTTGTCAACCTTAACCTGACGGGCACGGCCTAACTGATCGATGGTGGCTTCCTTGAGTTCTAAGCCAACTTCTTCCGAAATGACCTGGCCACCGGTAAGGATTGCGATATCCTGGAGCATTTCTTTACGGCGATCACCAAAGCCAGGGGCCTTAACAGCGACACAATTGAAGGTTCCTCTTAATTTATTGAGTACCAAAGTCGTTAAGGCTTCACCTTCAACATCTTCGGCAATGATTAAGAGTTTTGCACCCTGCTGTACGATTTGTTCCAGTACGGGCAGAATTTCCTGGATATTGCTGATTTTTTTGTCAGTGATGAGGATGTATGGGCTATCCATTTCGGCAACCATTTTTTCAGTGTCGGTTACCATGTAACCGGAGAGGTATCCTCTGTCAAACTGCATCCCTTCTGTGAATTCCAGCTCGGTTCCCATGCCCTTGCCTTCTTCAACAGTGATGACACCGTCATCTCCAACCTTTGTCATAGCTTCTGCAATGAGCTGTCCGATTTCAGCATCGGCAGCAGAGATTGAAGCAACCTGTGCCTTTGATTCTGCAGATTCAACCGGTTGGCTCAGTTCCTTCAGGCCTTCAACAACAACATCGACTGCTTTTTCGATTCCTTTTTTCAGAACCATGGGATTGGCACCGGCAACAACGTTGCGGTTTCCTTCGCGAACGATAGCCTGGGCCAACAGGGTTGCGGTGGTTGTTCCATCACCAGCGACATCGTTGGTTTTCGTTGCGACTTCCTTTACCAGTTGAGCACCCATATTTTCAAAAGCATCTTCCAACTCGATTTCTTTCGCAATGGTGACACCATCATTCGTGATAGTGGGTGCACCATAGCTCTTTGCTAAAATAACATTTCTCCCCTTAGGTCCAAGGGTCACTTTTACTGCATCTGCCAATTTATCAACGCCAGCGATTAATGATTCGCGGGCTTCCATGTGGAATTTGATATCTTTTGCCATTCTTATTGCCTCCTTGTAACGCGATCTTTTTTTATTATTCTACAATTGCCAGAATATCATTCTGTTTGATGATCAAAAACTCTTCTTCGCCAACTTTGACTTCAGATCCTGAGTATTTTGAGTAGATAACTTCATCCCCAACGGCAACATCCAGGGGGATTTTTTTGCCATCCACAACTTCACCAGAGCCAACAGCCACAACAGTTCCCTGCTGGGGTTTTTCCTTTGCTGTACCTGGCAACACAATACCGCTAGCGGTTGTCACTTCTTCTTCTTTCACTTTAATAACAACTTTGTCTCCCAATGGTTTAAGACTCATTATCAACGCCTCCATTATATTTTGAGTTATTATTAGCACTCGCTATCTCTGAGTGCTAACATAATATTAGCTGATACCCATCATTTTTGCAAGTGTTTTTATATATTTTTAAGAACTATTTTATTTTTTTTTAAGCTTTCCATTTTAAATATGCATTTTGGTAATAACTGCACCGACTACCTATATCCGTACTTCACAAAAGCCATTCTAGCAATTGTATTTTGTTTCCTCTCGTAATATAGTAAATTGTTTTCAATAAATTCATATTCCAAATGTAGTTGCCCATTTTTGAAATTCATTTACAAATTTCGCCGTGTGAAACCCATCACAAACAGCATGATGAACTTGTACTGCTAGAGGAAGAATATATTTTTTCCCTTCTTTGTAAAACTTTCCAATGGTAAAGATTGGCGGAAAATAGTCGTATCCCTTCTGCAAATTCAAATTAAATCCTGTGAAACTAGTCCAAGGGATACAGGAAACATTAAAAGATTTGTACCTAAAGTGGTTTTAGAATTTATGCAATCATTCTTATATTTCAACATATCTTGATTATAATTTTCTATGAAAGCAATATAGTCAGGAGTATACTCTGTCCAGACATTGGTAAAAGTTTCAGTTTCATTATGAAAAATAGTATAGTAAGGATTGCTCACATCATAATAACCAAGTTGACCATTCCCATCCAAATCCATTCGAAAGGCTCTTTCTGAATTCACAATATGAGAAAGTCCAAATAAAATTGTTGGAAATAACTTTAAGTTATGGCATCTAGCCGTTTTATAAAGAGATGTTATATCAATATTTACAGTCATACTATACGTACAAGGCGAATTATTGAAAAATTCATTGTATGTATTTTTTCGATTCCATTCATTTTGCTTTATTATATTAAATCCCATTGTATTCCCTCTTAATTTTTTATAAACAAATTTGAGATAGATTTATTAAATGATATTTTCACTCTGTGGCATTATCCACCTCTATGGTGACATTATACATGAATTGCTTGCGCATAAAATAATGGATGTGAGAATTTATGGATAATTCAAATAAAATCTTAAATCTTATAATGAAAAAACTGAAATTCTACAGTGATTTTACAATTTAATTGACAATTTTTAATAAAAAAGGTATAATGCAAATAATTCGAAAAATTAATGTCTTCAAAGCTCTAGCATCTAGATTTTGATTGGGATAACCATGAAAACCGCATAGATAAGACCTTTCAGACAAGTCCTGCGGATGTGGCGGAACTGGCAGACGCGCTAGATTTAGGATCTAGTATCTTTCGATGTGGGGGTTCGAATCCCTTCATCCGCACCATTTTGAAAATATGGGTCTCTATCACATGGTAGAGGCTTTTTTACGTGGATGTTTTTATTCAGAAAGGATGTCAGTATGTGCAGCAGATATATCTTTAGAACGACAATTCCTGAATTAAAGACCCTTTTAGATGATTCGCAGCGGCACAACATCCCAATCCATGAAGGAGATATTCATCCCAAGGATCTTACTCTGGGTTTGATTCTACAAGGGGGTGTCAAAAAAACCGTTCTCATGCGCTGGGGATATCAATCAACCACACCCTCTGGATTAATCATTAATGCAAGAAGCGAAACAATTCAAAAAAAGCCGATTTTTTCATCGGATTTTAAATATCGACGATGTCTTCTACCGATGGCTGGCTTTTATGAGTGGGATTTCAAAAAAAATCTTTACTTATTTTCACCCAAAGTTGCGGATGCCTATCTTTGTGGTATTTTTCATCCTGTGGACGATGACTTTTTTCATTTTGTTGTTTTAACCCGACCTGCCGCAGGAACACCAGCTTCAGTTCATAATCGTATGCCTGTTATCCTTCCCAATTCACAGACCGATCAATGGCTCTTTGATATTAACGCTGCCCATGAATTGCTGTATGGAGAACCATATCTTTTGGAAAAAAACTGCCTTGAAAAATACGAACAACTCGATTTTTTATCTTAAAATAAAAAAAGCGCTGAATTCAGCGCCTCTCAGGTTTTAATACTTTCCTTAAAACCCAAACAAACATCAGTTTTCTTTCCTACTTTAGCCGATGTTTTAACTATACACCAACTATTTGCTCCATCCAAGAGCACTTGTTCAAAAATAATATTTTATTGTTTAAACATTGACAGAAATGACTTTATTTAAGATTCACACACATTCTAAAATATCAGTCAGATTTTTTAGGCTTTTTTTAAATTCAAGAAACTCATCATCTAAATGAGTATTATTCCCAACACGTAGTACCTCTACCATCTTTGAAATACTAACATATAGGGGTGTAATATAATGGTGCGCTTGTCAAGACAAAAATCCGAAGGATTTATAATGAATAATAGGCAGGTGTGTTAGTAAGGTGTGGGAAGGCAAACAAATGAGATCTTGATACGGCTAAATAAATCAAACAACATAAGGCAGAAGCATGGCAGGGTAGTAACATTCAGCAGGTCTTTTATAATCCAAGGAGGAGTGGCACCGCTCAAAATTATAGGTATGGATGTAGTGTCCGATGGCGACCCGCGCTTCTCTGATATTATTGTATTGGGTCAAGTAGGCTTCCTCATACTTAAAGCTGCGGAACCACCGTTCAATCATGATATTATCCGCCCAGCGGCTTTTCC
>NZ_FNRK01000047.1 GCF_900107815.1 Eubacterium aggregans | reverse complement strand
TCATTTGTTTGCCTTCCCACACCTTACTAACACACCTGCCTATTATTCATTATAAATCCTTCGGATTTTTGTCTTGACAAGCGCACCATTATAAAGTTCCGTGGGGAACCTTTTTCTTCAACGATTTATGAATGGATTTGGTGAGCAGACAGTTGCAGCAATTACCACTGCTTACCGTGTAGACACGGTGATTATACTGCCCATTGTAAACTTTGGTTCTGGAATTGCTACTGTTGTTGCCCAGAATATTGGAGCAGGTAATCAGGAGAGAGCCAAAAAGGTGTTAAAGGCAGGTATGGTCATGATTTCCATTGTATCTTTATGTCTTACCGGCTTAGTCCTTGCTGCTGGTGGATATCTGATTGCCATGTTTGGACTGACCCAGGAATCCGTGGAGATTGGTAAATCTTTCTTCCGGGCAATCGCAAGCTGTTATATTGTATATGGTCTGGCAATGGCAGTGAGAGGTTATCTTGAAGGAACCGGGGACATGCTTTTTTTCAGGAATAGCAGGTATTGTTTCTTTAGGAGTTAGGATTGTCACATCCTATTTGTTTGCCAAGGAGTTTGGGAACATGGTAATTGCTTATGCGGAAGCATTTTCCTGGGTAGTTCTGCTGGTTATTTATATTATTCGATTTTATATAAAAAAGCGCAAGTCGCAGAGCATCAATCTGAAAAATGAGGCGGATTCAGTATAACTGAATGCGCCTTTTATGCTGTCAAAAAGACACTGTTTTTCCGTGCCGTGTTTGACAAATAGAAAAAATGACTATATAATAGAAAAGCAACATAAAAAAAATCTTAAGTTGTAACTTTAAACAAAGGGAGAAAAAATGGCAAAGATACAAGTTAAAAATGCTTACAAAGTATTTGGTTCAGCACCTATGCAAATGATTTCCTTTCTAGAAAAGGGAGAGAAAAAAACCGACCTATTAAAAAAGTATAAGCATAGTGTCGGTGTCAACAACGTATCTTTTTCAGTAAATGAAGGAGAGATTTTTGTTGTTATGGGACTTTCAGGCAGTGGAAAATCCACATTGATTCGGTGTCTTAATCGTCTTATAGAACCTACGAGTGGAGAGATTTACATAGATAATGAAAAAATAACGCAAGTAAGTTCAGCGAAGTTAAGAGAAATCCGCAGGAAAAAAATTGCTATGGTTTTTCAGAATTTTGCATTATTACCACACAGAACGGTTCTTGAAAACGTTGCTTTTGGACTTGAAATACAAAAAGTAGATGTAGAGGAGCGCAAAAAGAAAGCGATTGAGATGTTAGAAGTTGTAGGATTAAAAGGATATGAGAATGCAAAGCCTAAGGAATTATCAGGAGGAATGCAGCAGAGAGTTGGTCTTGCAAGGGCACTGGCAACAGATGCCGATATTTTATTAATGGATGAAGCCTTCAGTGCGCTTGATCCCCTTATTAGAAAAGAAATGCAAAATGAACTGTTGTCTTTACAGACAAAAATGCAGAAGACAATTGTATTTATTACCCATGATTTGGATGAAGCACTTAAAATCGGTGATAGAATTGCAATTATGAAGGATGGAAATATTGTACAGATTGGTGAGCCAGAAGAAATTTTGAACTCTCCGGCAGATGCTTACGTTCGAGAATTTATTCAGGATGTAAACCGTACAAAGATTGTGTCAGCATCTTCAATTATGCGTTCTTCAGAGAGTATTATATTAGAAAAGGCTGGTGTCAGAACGGCAGCCAAGAAAATGAAAGATTTAGAAATTTCCAGTATTTTTGTGACAGATAAACATAAGACACTGCTTGGTATCATTACAATTGATAAAGTGTCAGAACTTATGAAAGAAAATAGGGATGATTTGAAATCTGTAATTGATACAGATATTAGAACCGTGGGAGTGGATACATCTATCGATGAAATAATACCTCTATTCTTGCAATCAGGTTATCCGGTTGCAGTAGTTGACGATGAAAATAAACTGAAAGGTATTATTTTTAAATCAACCGTACTGGCAGGAATAGCAGGAAAGGAGGAAGTTTCAATTGATTCTTAATATGAAAATTCCAGTTGGCGATTTTATGGAAAGGGTTATCAATTGGATGACCACCAACTTTTCTGATGGATTTGATGCCATAAAAAACGGATTAGAAGCAATTATTGACAGCATGAATTGGTTTCTTTTAGCAATTCCTATTGTAATATTTATTATAGTGGTAACCTTTTTGGCATGGTGGATTGCAGGAAACGGAATTGCCTGCTTTACTGCATTAGGCTTACTTCTGATTCAGAATCTAGATTTGTGGAAGCAGACAATGCAGACCTTAAGTCTTGTAACAACGGCAACGTTGATTGCAATTTTAATCGGTCTTCCCCTGGGTATCTTAATGGCAAAAAGTAATAAGGCAAATAAAATCATTCGTCCAATCCTTGATTTTATGCAGACAATGCCTGCATTCGTATATCTGATTCCGGCTGTATATTTCTTTGACTTGGGAACTGTTCCGGGTGCAGTGGCTACGATAATATTTGCAATGCCTCCGATTGTCCGTCTGACTAATTTAGGTATAAGAGAAGTGCCAAAGGATGTAGTAGAGGCGGCAAAATCGTTTGGATCCACATCCTCACAATTGCTTTTTAAAGTTCAGGTTCCACTGGCGATTCCGACCGTTTTAGCAGGGCTTAACCAAACAATTATGCTTTCACTATCCATGGTTGTTATTTCTGCCATGATTGGAGCAGATGGTTTGGGAAATATAGTACTGCAGGGAATTACCCAGATGAAAATGGGACAGGGATTTGAAGGCGGTCTGGCTGTTGTTATTATTGCAATGGTTCTTGACCGGGTGACACAATGTCTTGGAAAGGCATCACCAAAATCAGGAAAAGCATTTATAACAAAAATAAAAAACAAAAATAAAAATAGAATGTAAAGGAGAATAGTGTTTTGAAAAAAAGTATATTATCTATATTAGTGTTATGTGTTCTGGTTATGAGCCTTGCGGGTTGCGGTGGAGGAGCTGATGACAGTGCAAAAGGAAAGGAAACGGTAAAACTCGGCTATGTTAACTGGTCTGAGGGAATTGCCATGACAAACTTAGCGGCAGCAGTGCTTGAAGAAAAAATGGGATATGATGTGGAGTTGACTATGGCCGATGTCGCACCTGTTTTTACGTCTGTGGCAAGTGGTAATACAGATGCCTTTTTAGACGTATGGCTGCCTGTTACCCATGAAAGCTTTATTGAAAAATATGGGGATGATATGGTTGATTTAGGAATTTCATATGAAAATGCATTACTTGGACTTGTTGTTCCATCCTATGTTGAAATCGATAGTATCGAGGAATTAAACGATAATAAAGAATTATTTGATGGAGAGATTATTGGTATTGACGCAGGAGCCGGCCTTATGGCAGCAGCAGAGAAATCAATTGAGGAATATGGATTAGATTATAAGCTTTTAATGGGAAGTGGTCCAACAATGACAGCTGCATTGGGAAAAGCAATTGATGCAAATGAACCAATTGTTGTTACAGGCTGGGCGCCACACTGGAAATTTGCACGTTGGGATTTAAAAGTGTTGGAAGATCCAAAAGGAATATTTGGAGAAGTTGAAAATATTCACAAGTATTCCAGAAAAGGCTTAGAAGAAGATATGCCGGAAGTAGCAGAATTTCTAAAAAAATTCAAACTCAATGAGGCAGAATTAGGTGATCTTATGGGTGCTGTAGAAGAGGAAGGTAACGAACCTCTTGAAGCAGCTAAAAAATGGATGAATGAGCACGAAGAACTTATCAATAGCTGGATTAAATAGAAAATAAAACAAAATAATAAAAGGGCGTGATTCATATTATGGAATTGTCAATAAAAGTTTAGTCCCATCGGCAAGGAGAATTATGCAGCAACAGTACAGTGGTAAAGTGCCCGCTTAGAGAGCGGCGGGA
>NZ_FNRK01000008.1 GCF_900107815.1 Eubacterium aggregans | reverse complement strand
TCCACCATGTCGGCTTTGTTTAAGAAGACGATGATGTAAGGCACACCAACCTGACGGGACAGGAGGATATGTTCACGGGTCTGAGGCATGGGGCCATCAGCAGCGGAAACAACCAGGATCGCACCGTCCATCTGAGCCGCACCAGTGATCATGTTTTTGACGTAGTCGGCATGGCCCGGGCAGTCCACATGAGCGTAGTGACGTTCAGGGGTTTCATATTCCACGTGAGCGGTGGAGATAGTGATCCCACGTTCTCTTTCTTCGGGAGCCTTATCGATGTTTTCGAAGGCAACCGCTTCACCAGAACCGTAACGCTTGTTTAATACGGAGGTGATTGCTGCGGTCAGAGTGGTTTTACCGTGGTCAACGTGACCAATGGTACCAATGTTAACATGGGGTTTGGATCTTTCAAATTTTGCTTTTGCCATTTGATTTTTCTCCTTTAGTAAATTTTCGTATCTGTTATCCAGACTTATGTTTAAGGAAAGGGTAAAGCCTTATTTGGCTTTACCTTCCATAATTTTTTCTGCAACGCTCTTAGGCACTGCTTCATAGTGGGAGAACTGCATGGTGTAGACACCACGTCCCTGGGTCTTACTTCTCAAAGAAGTGGCATACCCAAACATTTCGGACAGCGGTACCATCCCATTAATAACCTGGGCACCCGCACGCATTTCCATCCCTTCAACACGGCCACGACGGGAGTTGATATCCCCCATAACATCGCCCATGTATTCTTCAGGAATAACAACTTCCAGTTTGAACACCGGTTCCATAATCACAGGATCTGCTTTACGCATCCCATTTTTGAAAGCCATGGACCCTGCGACCTTAAAGGCCATTTCAGAGGAGTCGACATCATGGTAAGAACCATCGTAGACAGAAGCCTTGACATCCAGAACCGGATACCCGGCCAGGACACCATTTTGCATGGCTTCCGCAATCCCCTGCTGGATTGGATTGATATATTCCTTAGGAATGGAACCACCCACTGTCTTATTTTCAAAGACAAAGCCAGAGCCGGCTTCCAGGGGTTCCAAGGTGATCAGGCAGTGACCATACTGACCACGACCACCGGACTGACGGGCAAATTTCCCTTCAGCATCCACAGTCTTGGTGATGGTTTCTTTATAAGCAACCTGAGGCTGACCGATATTGGCTTCAACCTTAAATTCACGCAGCATCCGGTCGATAATGATATCGAGGTGAAGCTCACCCATCCCAGAAATAATGGTCTGGCCGGTTTCTTCATCAGTATGCGTACGGAAGGTCGGATCTTCTTCTGCCAGCTTCTGCAGGGCAACGGTCATTTTTTCCTGACCGGCCTTGGTCTTCGGTTCGATGGCAACATCGATAACCGGTTCCGGGAAAACCATGGATTCCAGCACGATGGGATGATCCATATCGCACAGAGTATCCCCAGTGGTGGTATCCTTCAAGCCAACGGCAGCAACGATATCACCGGTATAAACCTTGGTAATTTCTTCGCGGTGATTGGCATGCATCTGCAGGATACGTCCCAGACGTTCACGCTTGCCCTTGGATGAGTTGCTGACATAGGAGCCAGCTTCTGCTGTCCCGGAGTACACACGCATAAAGGCCAGCTTCCCAACATAGGGGTCTGTCATAATCTTGAAGGCTAAAGCGGAGAATGGGGCATCATCACTTGCGATACGTTCATCCTCTTCGTCAGTCTTTGGATTGGTTCCTTTAATCGCGGCAACATCCAGGGGTGATGGCATATAATCCACCACGGCATCCAACATCATCTGGACCCCTTTGTTCTTGTAAGAAGAACCACAGGTGACGGCAACCATTTCAACATTACAGGTCCCTTTACGGATGGCGGCTTTGATTTCTTCTTCAGTAACCGCTTCACCTTCCAGGTATTTTTCCATGATGGTTTCATCCACTTCGGACAGGGCTTCGAGCATCTTATCGCGGTACTCTTCAGCTTCGGCCTGCATATGTTCAGGGATATCGGTGATTTCGAAATCTTCACCTAAATCATCCTTGTAGATTTCAGCCTTCATGGTGACCAGGTCGATGATGCCGATAAAGTCTGCTTCCTTACCGATGGGTAATTGAATACAGACCGGGTGGGCACCCAGACGATCCCGGATCATATCCACTGCGTGGTAAAAATCGGCTCCGGTAATATCCATTTTATTGATATAGACCATACGCGGAACATTGTACTGGTCCGCCTGACGCCAAACGGTTTCGGATTGGGGTTCAACACCACCCTTTGCGCAGAAGACGGCAACGGAGCCATCTAACACACGCAAAGAACGTTCCACTTCCACCGTGAAGTCCACATGGCCAGGGGTATCGATGATATTGATTCGGTTCCCCTTCCAGTGACAGGTCGTCGCTGCGGAAGTAATGGTGATCCCACGTTCCTGTTCCTGTTCCATCCAGTCCATCTGGGCGCCACCGTCATGGGTTTCGCCAATTTTATGGATCTTACCAGAATAGAAAAGGATACGTTCGGTGGTGGTCGTCTTCCCAGCATCGATATGCGCCATGATCCCGATATTTCTTGTATTTTCTAAGCTATATTCTCTAGGCACAAATAACTCCTTGTACTACCAACGATAGTGTGCGAACGCCTTGTTGGCTTCCGCCATTGCGTGGGTATCTTCCTTCTTCTTCACGGCGCCGCCACTATTATTGATGGCATCCATGATTTCCCCAGCGAGACGGTCCTTCATGGTTCTTTCGGAACGCTTGCGGGTGAAGGTGACCAGCCATCTCAGGGCCAGTGCTTGCTTACGGTCCGCACGAATTTCGATTGGCACCTGATAGGTGGCACCACCGACACGTCTTGCTTTAACTTCTAACACCGGTGTGATGTTTGCCAGAGCTTCCTGGAATGCTTCCAGGGCATCTTTACCGGTTTTTTCACTTACTTTTGCGAATGCGTCATAGACGATTCTTTGAGCTACTCCCTTTTTACCATCCAGCATGATGTTATTGATCAACTTGGTGACCACAACATCGCCGTAAATTGGATCGGGGAGAACTTCTCTCTTTGGAACAGGTCCTTTTCTAGGCACTTTCTTCCCTCCTTAACATTAAATGTTCATCGGTACTCGACTATACGGTCGTTGTGCTATTCATACGCGATCTATTTCTAGATGCAGTACGATGCACTACTTCTTAGGCTTCTTAGCCCCGTATTTGGATCGAGCTTGCTTACGGTCTTCGACGCCTGCGGTATCTAAGGCACCACGGATAATCTTATAACGAACCCCTGGTAAATCCTTAACACGACCACCCTTAACAAGAACAATACTATGTTCCTGCAGGTTGTGACCGATACCTGGGATATAAGCCGTGACTTCCATACCGTTGACCAATTTAACCCTGGCAATCTTTCTCAGGGCTGAGTTTGGTTTTTTAGGTGTCGATGTTCTGACTGCTGTACAAACACCACGTTTCTGAGGGTTTTGTTTCAGAGCCGGCGTTTTGGTTTTTAATTCCGCACGCTTTCTTCCTTGCTTAACAAGCTGATTAATGGTAGGCATTCAGTGCTGCACCTCCTTTTTATTATTTATTAACAATCCCATTGGGATGATTAATCATTTGAGTAACGCGACCACTGCCGCATCCCGTTCGATGCCGCTCTCTTTACCGAGAGCATGCTTACTCCTGCAGGTAATGACGGGGACATCAGCCGTCCCACAGGCTTTGATGATTTTCTCTTTTAATGGCTCATCGGTATCTTCAGCCAGCACGACCTTAATCACACATCCGGTCTCCAACTGTTTCAACGTTTGCTTCATTCCGATGACCTTCGGTAATTCTTTAAACTCAGTCATGTGAAACATCCTCCACTTACACCATTAAATAAGCATACTTGATTAGTATACACATCAAATGTAAAACTGTCAAGCGGTAAATCGTTCAATTTCTACTCATCAAGATCGATGACCGCATTGACATCTTCTTCTGGTTCAGAATCTTCCCCATCTGCCTCAACAGACAGAAAATCCATATCGAACATATCAAAGGCAGCGGAGAGCACATCATCCTTTTCCAGGGAGCGCATTTCCTCTTCAACCACCTTTTCCATAATGGTATTATCGTCAATGAGCACATCGTCTAAGTTGACGGATTCGCCATCACCGAGGTCATCGATGACGACCTCCTCTTCTTCGATTTCTTCGTAATAATCATCCTCTGGCTCTTCCCGGTCGTATTCCAGGGCCAGGTTGCTATACTGAGGCACCCCGGTACCGGCTGGAACTAACTGGCCGATGATGACATTTTCCTTCAGTCCCATCAGTGGGTCCACCTTGCCCTTAATGGCAGCATCGGTGAGTACCCGAGTGGTTTCCTGGAAGGATGCGGCAGACAAGAAGGAATCCGTGGCCAGGGAGGCCTTGGTAATCCCCATCAAATCCCGAATCATCACCGCAGGTTTCAGACCCATATCCATGGCTAACTCGTTGGCTTCGATCACCTGGAAGATATCCATTACCGCACCGGTGATTAAGCCGGTATCTCCAGCATCTTCGATTTTGACCTTACGCAACATCTGACGGACAATGAGCTCGATATGCTTGTCGCTGATATGTACCCCTTGAAGCCGATAAACCTTCTGGACTTCCGACAGCAGGTAGTGCTGGACGGCTTCCACACCCTGGATATCCAAAATATCGTGGGGATTGATGGACCCTTCAGTCAGGGGCTCGCCAGCTTCCACATGATCACCTGGCAGTACCCGCAGGCGTGAGCCATAAGGAATCAGGTAAGTTTTGGAAGACATATCTTCGCCAATCACAACGGCTTCAGTTTTCTTGCCCTCATTGATTTCAACCCGGCCGGCGATTTCAGAAATAATCGCCTGCCCCTTTGGCTTCCGGGCTTCGAAAAGTTCTTCGACACGGGGGAGCCCCTGGGTGATATCGTCAGCGGAGGCAACCCCACCGGTATGGAAGGTACGCATGGTCAGCTGAGTCCCCGGTTCCCCGATGGACTGGGCTGCAATGGTCCCAACGGCTTCGCCGATTTCCACCGGCTTCCAAGTCGTCATATCCACACCGTAGCACTTCCGACAAACCCCATGTTTTGCCTTACAGTTAAGCACCGAGCGAATCAGTACCCGTTCGATCCCTGCCTTTTCAATGGCATCAGCCACTTCACTGGAAATAACCTGATCCTTTTCCACCAGGATTTCCCCGGTTTCCGGATGCATGACATCCTCAAAGGCATAACGACCAGCCAAGCGTTCCCCCAGCTGTTCAATGACTTCGTTCTTCTGCTTAATGGCGGTTACTTCGTAGCCATCAGGTGTTCCACAATCTTCTTCCCGGACGATGACATCCTGGGATACATCCACCAGACGCCGTGTCAGATACCCGGAGTCAGCGGTCCGCAGGGCGGTATCTGCCAACCCTTTACGCGCACCATGGGTGGAGGAGAAGAATTCCATAACGTCCAGCCCCTCACGGAAGTTGGAACGGATTGGCAGTTCAATAACCCGGCCGGTGGTATTGGTCATCAATCCTCGCATCCCCGCCAGCTGACGGATCTGGTTCTTGGAACCACGGGCCCCGGAATCGGCCATCATGTTAATAGGGTTCAGGCGATCCAGATGGTCTAACAACGCATCGGTAACTTCATCGGTGGCATCATTCCAAATCGCCACAACATTTTGATACCGTTCTTCTTCTGAAATCAAGCCACGCCGGAAGAGTTTTAAGTTGGCTTCAACCTTTTTATCTGCTTCCGCCAGGATTTTTTCCTTGCCTCCAGGCACCTGCATATCCGAAACCCCAACAGTAATGGCGGCACGGGTAGAGAAAGCATACCCCAGGCGTTTGATTTCATCCAGGGTTTCAGAGGTCAACGTTGGACCATGGACCTTAAAGCACTTATCCACAATCTGGGTCAGAACCTTTTTATCCACCTGCATATCGACTTCCAGCTTGAACATGTCATCCACGGTTTCCCGTTTGACAAAGCCCATATCCTGGGGCAGAATCTGGTTGAATAAGAATCGGCCCACGGTGCTTTCTACCAATCGGGTTTCCATCACACCGTCAATTTCTTTGGTCATGCGGACCTTAACCATGGCGTGGAGATCCACGGTCCGGTTAAAGTAAGCCATTTCCATTTCGTCCTGATCCATAAAGACCGAACCCGTTCCCTTGGCATCTTCACGATACAAGGTCATGTAATAGGTCCCAAGAATCATATCCTGGGAGGGTACGACTACCGGGGTCCCATCCTGGGGTTTTAAGATATTGTTGCAGGCCATCATCAAGAAGCGGGCTTCTGCCTGGGCTTCCATAGACAGCGGGACATGGACGGCCATCTGGTCCCCATCGAAGTCAGCATTGTAAGCGGTACATGCCAGGGGGTGGAGCTTAATGGCCCGGCCTTCAACCAATACTGGTTCAAAGGCCTGAATCCCCAAGCGGTGAAGGGTGGGGGCACGGTTTAAGAGCACCGGGTGCTCGTGGATGACGTCTTCCAGCACATCCCAAATAATGGGATCCAGCTTTTCGACCATCTTCTTGGCACTCTTAATGTTCTGGCTCAGCTGACGGGATACCAGCTCCCGCATAACAAAGGGCTTAAACAGCTCGATGGCCATTTCCTTGGGCAGCCCACATTGGTACATTTTAAGTTCAGGACCAACCACAATAACGGAACGGCCAGAGTAGTCCACTCGCTTCCCTAAGAGGTTCTGACGGAAACGGCCCTGTTTCCCTTTAAGCATATCGGAAAGGGATTTGAAGGGACGATTCCCAGGCCCTGTCACAGCCCGGCCACGGCGGCCATTATCGATCAGGGCATCCACCGCTTCCTGGAGCATCCGTTTTTCATTCTGCACAATAATATCTGGAGCATCCAGTTCCAGCAGCTTATTCAACCGATTGTTCCGGTTGATCACCCGGCGATACAGGTCGTTTAAGTCTGAGGTGGCAAATCGGCCCCCATCCAGCTGAACCATCGGGCGCAGCTCCGGCGGAATAACAGGAATGGTTTCCAGAATCATCCATTCCGGCTTATTGTGGGAGGTTCTGAAGGCCTCAATAGCTTCTAAGCGGCGGGCGATACGGATTCGTTTCTGCCCGGAGCTGTCAGCCAGCTCTTCCTTCAAGACTTCCGCATCCTGGTCCAGGTCGACCATACATAGCAGCTCCTGAATGGCTTCAGCCCCAATGCCAGCGGAAAAACGTCCGCCGTATTCTTCCTTGGCTTCCCGGTACTCCCGTTCAGAGAGGACCTGCTTGTAAGCCAGGGGAGTATCCCCCGGATCTGTAACCACATAGGAAGCAAAGTAAATAATTTTTTCTAAATTTCGGGGTGACATTTCAAGGATGAGGCCCATTCGACTGGGAATCCCCTTGAAATACCAAATATGGGAAACCGGTGCCGCCAATTCAATATGGCCCATGCGCTCACGACGGACCTTTGCCCGGGTGACCTCAACACCGCAATTTTCACAGACGATGCCCTTATGGCGGATGCGCTTATATTTCCCACAGTTACATTCCCAATCCTTGGTGGGTCCGAAGATTTTTTCACAAAACAAACCTTCTTTTTCAGGCTTGAGGGTACGATAGTTGATAGTTTCAGGCTTCTTAACCTCTCCCCTTGACCATTCTCTGATTTTCTCAGGGGAAGCCAAACCTATCTGTAAGGATTTGAAGATGATTTCATCATTCATTAAGTGAATTGCTCCTTTCGGTTCCTACAACAGAGAATCTTCACTGTCAATATCTTCAGCATCGATAATCTGGATCATATCTTCATCTTCGTCGTATTCGGCTTCGTCAAAGAATTTCACATCCTGGACATCATCCAGAATATCCTCGGTTACCGGGTCCTCAAGGACGGTTTCCGATTCATCGATATAATCCGTATCCAGCACTTCGATTTTTTCTTCGTCGTTGTAGATGGTGACATCCAGACCTAAACTCTGGAATTCCTTCATCAGGACCTTAAAGGCCTCTGGAATCCCCGGCTTCGGAATATTTTCACCCTTAACAATGGCTTCGTAAGCCTTCACACGGCCCACCACATCATCGGATTTGATGGTCTGGATTTCCTGGAGGGTATGAGCGGCGCCATAGGCTTCCAGGGCCCACACTTCCATTTCCCCGAAACGCTGGCCGCCGAATTGGGCTTTCCCGCCCAAGGGTTGCTGGGTTACCAGGGAATACGGTCCCGTGGAACGGGCATGCATCTTATCGTCAACCAGATGATGGAGTTTTAAGTAGTACATATAGCCAACGGTAACCCGGTTGTCAAAGGGCTCACCCGTCCGGCCATCGTACAGCTGAATCTTCCCATCCCGGGGCAGTTCTGCCTTTTCCAGGAGGTCTTCGATATCCTCTTCATTGGCCGGGTCAAAAACGGGTGTGGCAATATGCCAGCCCAATTCCTTCAGGGCCATCCCAAGATGAACTTCCAGCACCTGGCCGATGTTCATACGAGAGGGCACCCCAAGGGGATTCAGTACGATATCCAGGGGTGTGCCATCGGGTAAGAAGGGCATATCCTCCTGGGGAAGGATTCGGGAGATAACCCCCTTGTTCCCATGACGGCCAGCCATTTTATCCCCAACGGAGATTTTCCGCTTCTTGGCAATATAAACCCGAACCATGGTGTTGACACCCGGTTTTAAATCCTCGTCCTTATTGGCACGGGAGAAGACCTTGACATCCACCACGATCCCGGATTCCCCATGGGGAACCTTCAGGGAGGTATCCCGGATTTCCCGGGCCTTTTCGCCGAAGATGGCCCGGAGAAGTTTTTCTTCTGCGGACAGGTCGGTTTCCCCCTTGGGGGTTACTTTCCCTACCAGAATATCCTCGGACTTCACTTCTGCCCCGACAAACACAATGCCGCGTTCATCCAGATTCTTCAGGGCATCCTCCCCGACGTTGGGGATATCCCGGGTGATTTCTTCGGGTCCCAGTTTGGTTTCCCGGGCTTCACATTCAAATTCCTCAATGTGGATGGAGGTGTATTTGTCTTCCTTCACCAGGTTTTCATTGAGAAGGACCGCATCTTCGTAGTTGTACCCTTCCCAGGTCATAAAGCCGATTAAGGCATTGCGCCCCAGGGCCAACTCGCCCATTTCAGTGGCTGGGCCATCGGCGATGATTTCCCCGGCATCCACATGCTGCCCCTTATCCACCAGGGGCTTCTGGTTAAAGCAGTTCCCTTGGTTAGAGCGTTTGAATTTGAGGAGGTGGTGTTTTTCCAGGCTGCCGTCTGCATCCACCCGAATTCGGATTTCGTCTGCAGAAACATATTCTACGGTCCCGGCGTGTTCTGCTATGGCGCAGACACCAGAGTCCTTAGCGGCCTTGTGTTCCATCCCGGTCCCCACCACAGGGGCCTTTGGAATGAGCAGCGGCACAGCCTGACGCTGCATGTTGGCTCCCATAAGGGCACGGTTGGCATCATCGTTTTCCAGGAAAGGAATCAGAGAGGTCGCCACCGAAACCACCTGTTTCGGGGAAACGTCCATATAATCCACTTCGTCTGGTGCCATCATCACGAACTCACGGGTCATCCCCGCACGGCCAGTGATGTGCTCATGCACAAAATGACCATTATCATCCAAGGGTTCATTGGCCTGGGCAATGGCGAATTCGCCTTCTTCATCCGCAGCCAAATAATGGAATTCATCGGTAACGATCCCATTTTTCACCTGACGATAGGGGGTTTCGATAAACCCATATTCGTTCACCCGGGCAAAGGTCGCCAAAGAACCGATGAGTCCGATATTCGGACCTTCAGGGGTTTCAATTGGACACATTCTGCCGTAGTGGCTATGGTGAACGTCACGAACCTCAAAGCCGGCGCGTTCACGGGAGAGCCCACCAGGCCCCAGGGCCGATAAACGCCGCTTATGAGTCAGCTCAGACAGCGGGTTATTCTGGTCCATAAACTGGGATAACTGGGAGCTTCCAAAGAACTCCTTCAAGGCCGCATTCACCGGACGGGTGTTAATGAGGCTCTGGGGTGTCAGGATTTCATCGTCCTGAACTGACATCCGTTCCCGAACCACCCGTTCCATCCGAGAGAGGCCGATACGGAACTGGTTCTGGAGCAGTTCACCCACGCTTCTCAAACGACGGTTCCCCAGGTGGTCGATATCGTCAATGCTGCCAATATCATAATCCAGACCCAGGAAGTAAGACACCGTGGCAAAGAGATCGGCATGGAGGATATGCTTGGGCAGCAGCTCGTCCATCCGCTTCTTCATGGCCTTGTGCTTTTCTTCATCGGTCATGTCAGATTCTAAAATTTCATCCAACACTTCTTTGTACACCAGCTCATGGATGTCCAGATCACTGATATCAAAGGGGATGTCCTGCTTGTGAATATCCACAAAGCCATTTCCGATAATCCGAATCTGTTTGTCCTCGCCGTTGTGGTTGACCAAAACATCCACCACATTGATACCGGCATTCTGGATTTCCCAGGCCGTTTCCCGGTCGATCTTCTGCCCTGCTTCGGCTAAAACCTCACCGGTTTCAGGGTTGATTACATCCTCCGCAATCACCTGACCCGTCAGGCGGCGGGCCAGGGCCAGCTTCTTATTATATTTATAACGTCCTACCTTTGCCAAATCGTAGCGGCGGTCATCAAAGAACATGGAATTCAGCAGGGATTCTGCACTTTCCACGGTTGGTGGCTCACCGGGACGCAGACGCTTGTAAATTTCAAGGAGTCCATCGGTTGTGGAATTATTATCGTTGGCAATATCCTTCTGGATGGTTTCCAGAAGACGATAGTCCTCCCCGAAGACATCTAAAATCTCTTCGTTGGTGCCCAGTCCAAAAGCCCGCAGCAGTGCCGTTAAGGGCAGCTTCCGGGTCCGGTCAATTTTCACATAGACGATATCGTTGGAATCCGATTCATACTCCAGCCATGCCCCACGGTTTGGGATGACCTGGGCCGAATACAGTTTTTTCCCCAGCTTATCCCGGGTCAGGGTGTAATAAGCACCTGGTGAACGGACCAACTGGCTGACGATAACACGTTCCGCCCCATTGACAATAAAGGTCCCGGTGTCCGTCATCTTATGCAGGTCAGCCATATAGACCTTCTGCTCCTTGACCTCATTCTTTTCTTTATTAATCAGGCGAACCCTTACCCGCAGCGGGACATAGTAAGTCTGATCACGTTCTTTACACTCTTCAATGGTGTACTTGGGGTCTCCCTCGATGGAATAATCGACGAACTGCAGCACCAGATTTCCGGTATAATCCGAAATCTCGTGGACATCGTCAAAAACTTCCTGAAGCCCCTTTTCGATGAACCATTTATAGGAGTCCAACTGGACTTCCAATAAATTGGGCATCTCCAAAACCTCTTTGATTTTGGAAAAACTCTGTCTGGTCCGCAAGCCGTATTGCACGGGATGAGTCATTACCATAAAATTTTTCTCCTACCAAATGAATTTATATGCCAAAGTGACAATCTGTCTTTTTCCTTGCATTTACCATGAAATGTGCTACACTATAGCCTAAGGAAGTGGAAACCTGCAAAGGTTCCAGACAGCGAAAAAACAAAGGTTCCAATGAACTTCCAACCTTTGATCAGTCGGAAACACGCATCCCATTACTCGTTCAACCCACCTTTGATCAGCGAGTCCGCGTGCCATTGCAGCCTTTTTCATACGAAATTCTTCTATTGCAATTTATTATTAAAACACATCTTTTTGCTAATGTCAAGAAAAAAGCATCTTCTTAACCAAATTTCTTTTATTCATCCGCATTTAACCGCTCCTCACACAACCGAATCAACGCCCCCTTTACCTCCCGGAAATGGTCCGCATCCGCAATAAGGGTCAGGCGATCCCGGGCTTGCACGACGGTGCTGCCATTGGGGATGAATTCGTGGTCCTCCCGGATGATCCCCACCACCAAACAGCTTTCGGGCCAAAGGATTTCTGAAATGGCGCTGCCATCTAAAACCGATCCGCTACCCACCGTTCGTACAATAATGGTTTTTTCGTCGGAACCCTCTTCTTCTTGTATATCCTCCGGGGCATTCTTTGCCAATATCTTTTTAAGGAGGGCATCGTAAAGGGGCTCTGATCCCATAAACTGGATGGTAATCTCTGCGGCAATGACCACCAACGCCAGGGAAATCATATGGCTAAAGGAACCGGTGAGTTCGCTGGCCAGCACAATAGCGGTCAGCGGTGCCCGGACCACAGCGGTGAAGAAGCCAGCCATGGCTAAAATGATAAAATTATTCACGAGACCGGGGTCCATTCCCAGACCTATAACGGCCAGCTGCCCGCAGAATCCACCAATATAAGCGCCAATAACCAGCATCGGAGCCAGGGACCCCCCCGGAGCACCAGAACCAAAGCTCATCATCGAGAAGAGAAATTTAACCACCAGGAGCAGGCAGACCATCTGAAAACCAACTTCCCCGGCACTCAGGGCATCCAGCATGAGATGACCATCCCCCAACACCTGGGGCAGCACGAATCCCAGTGCACCAGCGACCAAAAATGGAATCATTGGGCGAAACCGTGGGGCGATAAAAGTCAGGCGATCATAAATCTTTCCGGTAACGGCCATGCTTTTATTGAAAAAGGCTCCTGCCAGACCGATGATGATGCCAAAGAGTAAGAGAATCCAATAATCTTTCAATGGGAGGGCCTGGGTCACCGGGATGTGGAAAACCGGGGACATACCAAAGAAAAGTTTGGAAACAAAATCCGCCACAACCGCCGCTGTCATCGCAGAGAAAAGAATGATGACGGAGTAGCTTTTATGAACCTCCTCCAGGGCGAACATCACCCCGGCCAAGGGGCAGTTAAAGGCCGCGGCCAGCCCAGCGCTGGCACCGCAGGTAATAAGATACCGTTCCTCCATATTCCCCCGCCCCATGACCCGGGAATACCCTTTGCCACTCATAGCCCCCAGCTGTACCGAAGGACCCTCTCGCCCCAGGGAAAGGCCGCCGATAATACAAAGGAGGCTGCCAGCCAGCTTTCCAACAATAACCCGCCACCAGGGCATATCGAAGTACCCCTTGAGCTCCCCCTCTACCTGGGGAATGCCGGAACCTGTGATGAAAGGCTCCCATTTCATGAGGACCGAGACCGCCAGGGCCAATACCAACAGAAATCCAAAAAACGCAAAAACGAGACCAGTTCGATCATCGGCAGCATCCAGGATGTAAGCATGGAGGTTAAAGGACCAGGCCATGGCAAAGCGATAGGCTACGGCCACCAGTCCAGCGGCCAGGCCAACAAGCGCAGCTTCTCCCACGAGTATATAACGCAGGTTTTGTCGTTTTTCCAGTATTCCTTTGACATCCCATTGATTCTTCATTATCAACATCCTTTATCTCTAAGATGACTTTAGTGTACCACGAATTCCATTGAAACAAAAGGAATTCAGGGGATATTACGATTGTATTCTTTCGTAAAAGCGTCTATAATGAAATAAAAACCCCAGGTGCCGATCTGCCTCTTCGGGGAAAGGATGTCTATTAATCATGGCCTTCAATCGATTTTATAAAAACTACACTGCAAAATTTATCTCCGCACTCTTCATTTTATTCATTCTCGCCACACAAATCGTTCTGATTAATCGTACAACGACCAGTATCGAAACTGCCATCAAAGCAGATTTGAGCAAGGAATCCTATCAGAGTCTTTCCATTGTAGAAGCCCGACTCAGCGGCCGCTATTATATGCTTCGCTCCCTGTCAGACTACCTTCGCCACAACCCTGACGCTTTAGATGACGAAGATACCTTAAAGGGTATGATGGCCTCTATCCGGGATACCGGAGATTTTACTTCAGTCGGTTTTGCCGATGCCTCGGGGGATGCCTTATTAGCCCGGAGTAATACCGCCAATATCGCAGATCGTACCTATTTCAAACAAAGCATTTCCGGAAAAGAGGCCATTGAGCTGATTTCCAATTCTCGTATTTCCCAAGAGCCTCGGATTATTATTTCCGTTCCTGTACAAAGTGATGCCATCGGCTCCATCGTCCTCTTTGCCAGCTTTTCCATGGATGCTTTTGGACAGGCCTTCAATATTTCTGGTCAAAATGTAGATGGAACTGCTTTTATCTGTACCCAAGATCTTGCCTTGGTGACAAACCTCAGCACCGAGACCCATTATCAGCTCACCGCCATGTCAGACATCACCCTCACCGAGGATAATCAGGCACAATTGACGGCGGATATGGCTGCCCGCGTGGGCAATACCCTGGATTGTAAGTACAATGGCTCTTCCGCTTATCTTTCTTATGTCCCCATGACCATTAACAACTGGGTTTTCTTTACCCTCATCCCTAAAGAAGATTTGGCGACTGCTGCCTTTTCTTTCCAGCCACTCCTTTATATTCTCTTGGGTGTCATCACCGTTGCAGCAACGCTTCTTGTGCTTTTTTTTCTACATCGAGAAATTCAGACACGTCGGGAGCTTGAAGCCGATCGGACAAAGCTGGCGATGAAGGAAGAACAATACCGCCTTATTAGCAATCTCTCCGAAACCATTCTTTTTGAAGCAGATCCCAAGACGGGTGCCTTCCGCTTTAACGATCAATTTGAAACGGTATTCCATCGCTCCCCCGAGGCCACGACCATTGATTTCTTCTCCACCCCTCAAGCCATTGTTGCGTCTGATGACATGGATGCTTTTTTAAATATCGGTCGCAACATGAAGCTGGGCACCCCCCACTACAATACTTCCTTCCGATTATTGGACCATGAGGGAACCCCCACCTGGATGGACTTTGAATTCATTACGCTTTCTGACGACCATAATGTTCCCCAACGTATTATTGGGCGGATGAACAATATTGACAAGGAAAAGCGGGAACTTTTAGATCTGAATTCCAAGGCTTATAAGGATGGTCTGACCCAGGCCTTTAACCGCCAGGGCTTCCTGCGCATGGTATCGGATGTTTTTGAACAATCCAGCGATACACAATACCATGCCCTTATGCTCCTGGATTTAGATGACTTTAAACACATCAATGACACCTACGGCCATGATCGCGGAGATATCGTTCTCCAATCTGTGGCCGCTACCCTCATGGACTGTTTACGGTCCTCGGATATCACCGGACGCCTGGGGGGCGATGAATTCATCGCCCTTGTCAAGGATATCCGTTCCTGTGAAGACTTTCTTCCCATTGCGGAGAAAATCTGTACCCGTATCGCAGCCCTTCCATCCAACGCTTCTGGCACTGAGCAGGTCTCCTGCAGCCTTGGCATCGCCCTTTACCCCACGGATGGCACCCATTTTTCACAGCTGTATAAAGCTGCGGATATTGCCCTCTATGAGGCAAAGCATGAGGGAAAAGCCACGTATGTCTTTTATGACAGAACCCTTCAGTCCAGCTAAACAAGTGTTTTATCGCCTGCCGGGGCCGCCCTGTCCGGGGCCCTGGCCGCCCATACCATTCGTAATGGTGGTGGCACCGGATTCATTAAGGCCGGTGAGGGTGCTGTTTAAGGTAAAGGACACCACGGCAGTGCCACCGGAATAGCTGCCCCCCTGAACCAGGGTACTGGTGACGCTGCCAGTATCACGCCCTCCGGTGGACAGGATATAACTGCCCCCTGTGGCCAGGTCCGGCACGCTAATGCTAATGGTACTAAAGGCCTTACCAGGGGTATAGCTCACAATGCTTTTCCCCGAGGCATCGCTGATATTGACCAAGGTCCCTGCTGCCTGGGTGCTGCTAAAGGTCATGGCAACAGTCCTTACAGTGGAACCCTCCGATGGGAATTGGGCCATACCGGAGCTTCCGGCAGTAATGAGCACGCCCCCGGTAACTTCACAAGTCCCGTCATAATCCAGGGCGCCGTTTCCGCTGTCCGCGGGGCCATCCACCAGGGTAATGCCGCCGCTGATGGCAATGGAGCCATTGGCATCCAGGCCATCTCCACCGGCATTGACGGTGGTGGTCCCCCCGGTGATGGTCAGTTGATTACTGCCCCCGGTTTCGTTGAAATTCCCGGCCCCTGGCCGTTCCTCTGAAGTACTGCTGCCATCTCCCCCAGCCACATTGATACCGTCATCGCTGGCCACCACACTAATGATCCCGCCGGCGATGGTCACATCGGCACTTTCCAGACCCTCGTAGGATTTGGTAATATTGATGGTGCCGTCATTAATGGTGAGGGTGGTATCGGCGTGGATGCCATCATCTCCGGAAGCGGCGGTAATCTCCCCACTATTAATGGTAATGGTGTTATTGGCATGGAGGGCATCGTCCTTGGTGTCCAGCTTAAAGGTCCCGCCATTCACCATAATCTGGCCCGTCGATTTCAGGCCTTTATAGCTCCCGGTATCCGAGGAATCGGTATCTGATGTGGACTGGGAGGCCCCGGGGCGCATTTGGGTATCGGTCTTCGTCAGGGCATTGGCACTGCCGCCCCCGGTGATGATGGTATAGGTTCCGCCGCCCACGGTCAGGTCCGTGACAGCCTGGACGCCATCAGCCCCTGCCGTAATGGTATAGGTCCCCCCATTTAAGGTGACGGCCCCCTTGGTGGTGTCCGTGTCGTTGGTGGCCTTAATGCCATCCCCGCCAGCATTGATGGTCAAGGTGACGCCCTCTATCTGGGTGAGATCCTTCCCGATGATACCATCGTCTGCGGCGGTAATGTCGAAGGTCCCCTCTACAATGAGGAGATCATCCTTTCCCTTAATGGCATCTCCAGCGTTTCCGATAACTTTCAGGGACCCCGTACCGTTAAAGACCAAATTGTCCTTGGAGAAAATGGTGGCATCCGGTTCCTGATTAGCGGTATCCGTATAGGTGTAGGTATTGCCGTCCGTCAGGGTGTTAGTGGTACCAGGCTCCAGTGAAATCATGGCTTTTCCGGCATTCTTCACATAAATGGGGGCACTGTTTGCACTGGTGATGGTGGCCCCGTTTAAGACCACCCGTACGGTGCCATCGGTGCTGGAATCCACCACCAGGCTGCCATCGCTGATGCTGCCGGAGACCACATAGGTCCCGGCACTGCTGATGGTGACCACACCGCCGCTGACGGCGGCCCCCTCTCCCTCTACCGTGGCCGTACTACTCCCTAAGGTAATGGTGGTATAGGCGCCACTTCGCCAATCCGTATAGGCGTTATCCCCAGCGATGCTTGAGTTGGTCGTTTCTGCCGTTTTCTTGGCGCATCCGGCAAATAAAAGGATTAGGGCCACGGTTAGAAACAGTCCGATACTGAGGAAGAAGCTGTACTTTTTATTCATACTCATGATATTCCTCTCCTACAGGGTGGTGGAAATGGTCTGTCCCCGCCCGCAGATCACCGTCAGATTACCATTTCGACAGCGGATGGCATCGATCATTTCCTTTTCAATCGCTGTATTTTTAAGCATCACCACATATTCCAGCTCGTACATACTCCCCAGATTGGTGGTTTTCACAGACTGAAGCTCTGCTTTTTTAAGATACTTCTGAAACACATCGTCAAAGATATCGGTATAATCCAGGTTCTCCGGGATGAGGATGGTCAGGCGCTTCTCCAGGCTTCGGCTCTTTGCCGGGGGAATCAAATTGAGGAGGATAATAAAGACCCCCACAATAATGGCCATAATCACCCCAAAGAAAACCTGGCCCATGCCCATGGCCAGGCCCACGGCCATGGCGTAGAATATACTGGCAATCTCCCGGGCACTGCCGGGCACGGACCGGAAACGCACCAGGCTAAAGGTCCCCAGTACCGCGACAGAAGTTCCCAGGTTACCACTGGCCATCATAATAACCATCTGGACCAGTACCGGCATTACCGCCAGGGTCAGCACGAAGCTGCGGGTATAGCTCCCTGTCTTCATGTGGACCAGGGCGATGAGAAAACCCAGGATCACCGCCGCCGCCGTACAGATGAGGGCACTGCCGATGGTCACCCCGGTGGTGGTATTTATGATACTCGTAAACATGGTGTTCTCCCTTCCATTCCATGGGTGGCTTTATAAATATTCCCTACCTTTGAAAAAGAGGTGGGGTAAATGGCCAGCTCGGACAAAATGTCCACCAGCCATAGAGGAAACGCTCCCTCAACCTTAATTTCCAGCAAAAATTGTTCCTTTTTAAGCAAAGGTTTGCCATAGTCCCCTAACCCCAGCCACAAATCGTCCTCCCGGCTGCGGATGCCGTGGTCAAAGGTCATGCGCAGCTCCGGGTCCTCATTGCCAAAACAGGCGATGCGGTCATAGGCGATGAACACCTTGGGTATTGGATGATAAAAACTGCGACAGTAGTCCAGCTCCCGGAGGATCTGCCGATCCTCTGGCTCCACCTGGGGCAAGGGTCCTCCAGCCATAAAGGCGCCGGCCTGGGTCAGAGTCAGCGGAATCCGGCGTTTATAGACCACCTTCCGCCATTTCTTTTTAATTTCTAAAAAGACGGTATCCTCCGGGCCCGGTACACCATAGCTGCGCAGGCGGATTTTTTCCTTATACTTCGGACCTTCAATGGACCGTCGAACCATCTCATTCCCTGGTGTATCGTAGTATATATTACAAATGGTGTGCAGACCATAATCATCCACTTGCACATGGGGCTTTAGTCTCCTCACCAATTCCCGATATTGCCCTTCCGATAATAAATACTTTTTTTCAACCCGCTCAAAAACACAGCCGGGTTGTAATGCCTTTGTCATCAGTCATTCCTCCAATCAATGGTATGGCCTTATTTTACGAAGAAAATGTGTAGGCTCTTTGATTGGAATTTGATGTTTTCGTGAATTTTACCTGTTTTTTACTTAAATCTACCTTACTACACCTTATATTTATTCTAAATCTTACTTTCTTTTTTTATTGGAAAGACGTATAATATAAGTATTGATTTTAATGAGTAAGGGAGGATTACAATGGGTAGATTAAAAGGTACAAAGACTCTGGAAAATTTGATGAAGGCATTTGCCGGTGAATCACAAGCACGCAACCGTTACACCTTCTTCGCATCAAAGGCTAAAAAAGAAGGTTATGTCCAAATGCAGGAAATTTTCCTGGAAACCGCAGCCAATGAAAAAGAACATGGTGAAATGTTCTACAAATATATCGTCGCCTCTGAAGCAGAAGACGGTGGCTGTGTTGAAGTCAACATCGATGCCGGTTATCCGGTTGCACTGTCAGATTCCACTTATGACAATCTGATCCACGCTGCCGAAGGCGAAAACGAAGAATGGGCAAAATTATACCCTGCCTTTGCCGCCATTGCAAAGCTGGAAGGCTTTGACGATATTGCCAGCACCTTCATCCATGTTTGTGTGGCTGAAATGGCCCACGAAACCCGTTATCGCAAATTAGCGGAAAACATCAAAGAAGGCCGGGTATTCACCCGTGTCAGCCCCACCAAATGGAAATGCGGCAACTGTGGCTATATCCACGAAGGCGATTCTGCACCCCAGCTTTGCCCTGCCTGCAAGCATCCCCAGGATTATTTTGAACTGTTTGTAGAAGCCTACTAAAATTTAATGCAATAAAAAGAGCCATCCAGGGATGACAGCATCCTCTGTGAATGGCTCTTTTTTTAGTGGGCCTTAACCCATTTTTTCTTAAGTTGTCCTCCCAGCCAATAGAGACACAGGAATTCCACCACCTGCATCAGTGTACAGGCTGGGGAGGTGTAGTTATAAATATTATAGGGATAGTCTCCCACCATCCAGGAGGTAAACCAGACCACCCCAGCCAGTAGGACTAAACTGCTGAGGAAGAGTCCAGTGATCACCAACAGGATCGGTAAATCCTCAAGCTGCTGATGCCTGATTCCCCGGATGACCTGTACCAGCATGACTACCCAGGCCACACCGGCAAGCACTGCCAGGGCCGTTCCACTGGCCTTATACAGGCTACCCACCCCAGAGAAAATCTTCTGGCTCAGGCCCCCAACCTCACCCTGGATAGTCGCCCCGATATTTTCATCAGGATTAAAACCGGTCTCAGGATACAGTGTCAGGTTATTGGTGATGACCTCCATGGTGCGAATCCGCTCCATTGGGCCCGTAGAGGGCAACAGCCTGCAGGCGTATTGGGCATAGCTTATAATATCCAGAAAGCCGTTTTTAAAATTCTCGGCTAAAAGGGGAACATCCTCTGCCGTCATCCCCCGGGCAGCACCGGAAATATAGAAACTATTCCGCTTTTGAAGCCGGCCGTCGGCGTAGGCCGCTGACAGCTCAGCATTAATCTGGCTACAGGTTTTTTCCAGGGTAGTAGCATCCGCAAAGGCACCGCCTCGGTAAAGACCATCCCGAAGAGCCCAGACCGTGATATCTCCCGCAATGCCCCGATCCTCCGGGGTACTTCCCCAGGCTTCCAAGGCTTCATCGATGGCACCGGACATTTTCGCTAAGGTCGGACTAACGGCGTAGGCCTGCTTTAGCATATCCTTGGAGATCCACACAGCCACGTCCTCCTGACCATCATCCACATGAATGAGCTGGGTGATCATTTCGCCAAAGGCTGTGCCAGTCCGGTTGTTAATCATGTATTCCCCATAGACCACCTTGTTGATCATCCCCTGGCCAACCTGAACCATCCCCAGGCACAGCAGGGGGAGGAGGAGGAGCCCGAGCTTTTTCGTTCCCGCACGCCCTTCAGCCCTCCAAATGGTAATCCCGGTAATCCCAAGGGCCACCACCACAAAGGGCAATAGCCAGATGGTATCCTCCCGGATGTTCCAGAAGTAGGCGAAGGATAGGCCCAGGCCCAGGCTCCAGGGCCATAGTCTCCGGCTGGAATGCCCACAGCGGATATAGAGTCCAATGGCAGAGCCCAGTACTAAAAGGAGGGCTGGAGCCAAAATAGCGTTACGATATACCATCCCTGAAATCTGAGTGTCAAAGGTAACCGGGGAGTAGATTAAAAAGAGATAGAGGGCCAGCTGCCCATATCCATTCTTTACCCAGGGCTTTAGGGCATGGACAAAGAAGGCGGCTGCCCCAACATTGCACAGGGCCAGGGTGAGGGCGTAGGGCATTCCCACCAGATAATTCACCGCCAAAAATAAGGGGAAGGAAAGTCCCTTAACACAAACCATCAGGGTAAAGGGGCCCATCCATTGCCCGGCGGCCAGATACGCGGCATAGCGCACCATTAAGAAATCATCATGACTGGTTTCTCCCTGCATCACCAGGGGCATTTTCTGGGCCAATACCAACCGTAAAACGGTCAGTAAGGCCACTCCGATGATTGCCGCCAGCCAGGGCTTACGCATCGCCCTCCAGTCGCGCTTCATGACATCTCCCAAATCATTCTATTTCACCGTGACAAAGCCGACCTTACGCCGGACCTTGGACAGGGTCTTTCCAGCGATACGCCCGGCCTGTTCGGCACCGTGCTTCATAATGGATTCCAACGCACCCTTATCGGACAACAGGCGATGGTATTCCTCCTGAATGGGATGAATGGCATCGGCCACCACTTCCCCCACAGCTTTTTTAAAATCACCATAGCCCTTTCCCTCAAAGGCCGCACTGACTTCTTCCAGGGTCTGGCCCGTGGCACAGCCATAGATTTCCATGAGATTGGATACCCCAGCCTTATTTTCCCGGTCATAGCGAATGACGGTTTCTGAATCCGTCACTGCCCGCTTGAATTTACGGATAATGGTATCTGGATCGTCCAGCATGGATACAAAGCCATTGATGTTTTCGTCGGACTTGGACATTTTACGCACCGGGTCCTGGAGACTCATCACCCGGGCGCCGGCTTCCCCAAACCAGGGCTCCGGTACCTTAAAGGTTGGGGAATACTGACCGTTAAACCGTTCGGCAATATCCCGGGCCAGCTCCACATGCTGCTTTTGGTCGCTCCCCACGGGCACCAGGTCTGTTTGGTACAGCAAAATATCCGCTGCCATGAGCACGGGATAATCGAAGAGTCCCACCCGAATGTTATTTCCCTGCTTCTTGGACTTATCCTTAAACTGAGTCATCCGGGACAGCTCACCCATATAGGCCGAGCAATTTAAAATCCAGGTGAGCTCGGTGTGGGCCGGCACCTGGGACTGGACGTATAAAATACATTTTTCAGGATCGATGCCGATGGCCATAAGCAGTGCCATACATTCGTAGGTCCGGCGACGCAGATCCGCGGGCACCTGGGGAACAGTGATGGCGTGAAGGTCTGCCAGGCAGAACAGGCAGTCATGGTCATTCTGCATAGGGACCCAATTTTTCATGGCCCCAAAATAATTCCCGATGGTGAACATACCCGAGGGCTGGATGGCCGAGTACACAATTTTCTTTTGATCTTCCATAATCTTTCTTTTCTCCTAAGCTTTATCAATATCCAGCACGGCTTGATTCAGGCTGTGACACCGGATATCTAAATAGTCTACCATATCGCAAAATATTTTATAATCTGCCTGAGTCCCGGTGGTGTAGATTTCGGTTTTTCCACCAGCATCCATCCCACTAAAGGCATCCTGGGCGGTGAGTTTCTCCCTCAAAATATCAATTTCCTTGATGGCCGGATTGATAATGGTAAATTGGGGGTATAATTCCGCGATGGTCTCTCTAACGATGGGGAAATGGGTACACCCCAAAAGCAGCACATGGATATCCCGTTCCTCAATGAGGGGATCAATGGCCAGATGAATGTGGGTTCTGAGGAGCTCAATCTCCTCGGGATAATTATTAATGACTGAGGCCAGGGTTTTTGTCCCCTGTTGAACAAAGACGACCTGATCCGTCAGCTGGCGCAGCACTCGGGGGTAGGCCCCATTATTGACCGTTGCCCGGGTAGCGATGAGTCCAACCTCCCCGGTTTTACAGGTTTCCATGGTGGCCAGGCATCCTGCTTCCACAATGGAAAATAAGGGAACCTTGGCAGTAAGCTGTTCCATCAGGGAAGAGATGGTATTACAGGCCAATAGGATGGCCTTTACCCCCCGTTCCTCCAGGAAACGGATATCACTATTGGCATATTCTATAATGGCGGCATTATCCAGCTCGCCATAGGGCATCCGCAGGGAATCCCCCAGGTAAATGAGGTTTTCTCCCGGCAGGCGCTGCTGCAGCTCCCGGAGAACCGTAAATCCCCCGATGCCAGAGTCGATGAGCCCAATGGGGCTTTGATTGGTCATAATGACCTCCTTACTAAAGACCGGTCTATTATATCAATTGCGGGTTACCGGGGTCAAGGGGTGGCACATAAAGACCTCAGTCCTTGCCCATCGATGATGTCCACACTCCCCCGGGAGAGCTTAACCCATCCCTCCTGCTGGAAGTTTTTAAGCATCCGCGTGACCACCTCCCGGGCGGTGCCCAGATGCCTGGCGATTTGGTCGTGGGTCAGGGGCAGGTGAGATGTTCCTGACCGCTGGTACTCCGAGAGCAAAAACGTGGCCAGACGGACATCAAAGCGCTTAAACAGTACCTGCTCCATGAGCCACATAACCTCTGAAAAACGCTTTGCCATGAGGCGGTTGGTGTACAGAGCCAGGGTGGTGGAATGCTCCATGAGGTCCTTGTAAACCGGCGCTGGAATCACCCAATAGGCACTGTCCTCCCCGGCCTCTATGGCAATATCGAATTGCATTTCTTTGAGCATACAGGACCCGGTAAACAGGCAGATTTCCCCAGGGCCCAGGCGATACAGGGTAATCTCCCGCCCTTCCTCGGACATAATAAAGGCCCGCAGCCACCCCGAGGACACCACTAAAAGCCCTAGGCATTCCTCTCCACCGTCGTGGATTAGGGTGCCCCCAGGGACTAATCGATGCACCGCAGCCGCCGTCAACACCGATTGCTCCCCTTCCGTTAGCGCATCCCAAATGGGAAAAACCTCACATAATCGCCCCATGGGCCACCTCCTCTACAAATCCATGCTTCCCACACTTCAATATTTTCATTATACCGTCCCCAGAAAAGAAGTCAATACAAAAAGACCTGCGGTCAGCAGGTCTTGAAGGTGCGAGGGTTCGTCCGCTACAGTTTGTGGCGGTGGGTCGGCTGTCACAGTCGCGGCGGTATCGATAACCAAAGGCAGGATGGACATATCTTTCACGTAAGTCTGCATCGGGGCGGACTGGAGTATGTTCGAAAGTGCGTAGCAGTTTCGGTAACATACCCTGTCCGAATCCGCAAGCAGACGAAGTGAAAGCATATGTCCAGCATGCCGCCCAGACAGAGAGCTCACCCTACCGCCACAAATCTTCGCGGACGAACCGACCTCCCTTATATAAACAAGTTGACGTTGGATTCCTCGGCATCGCCCAGGTAGGCCCCCACGCCGGCGTAGGTAATCCCGTCGATGAGCTCTTCCTTCTTGATGCCCATGACATCCATACTCATGGTGCAGGCCACCAGCTTCACCCCATTGTCCATGGCCTTTTGCATCAGGGTCTCCAGGGAATCCACATTTTTATCCTTCATAATCTTCTTCATCATGGCTGTCCCCATGCCTAGCATATTCATTTTAGAAAGCTTGAGCTTTTGGGCGCCCCGGGGCATCATCACGCCGAACATTTTTTCCATCATGGATTTTTTAACGGCCTGTTTCTGGGGCTTGCGCAGGGCATTCAGCCCCCAGAAGGTAAAGAACATAGTCACCGGACGGCCCATGGCCGCGGCACCATTGGCAATGATGAAGCTGGCCAACACCTTATCCAAGTCTCCGCTGAACACCACCATGGTCTTGCCCTCTACCACGCCAAGGGCATCGGTCTTCACCACCGGCTTTCCTGCCCTTCCCTTTTGCAAAAGGGCGGTATAAACCCCACCACCTTCACCAGTTTCCAGCAGGGTATTCCCCGTCCGCCGACACCAGGCCGCAATATCCTGGGTAAAGCCAGGGTCCGAGGCCTGAACCTCTAAGGTATCCCCATCGGCCATTTCACCCATGGCTTCAAAAACCTTCATAATGGGTCCAGGGCATTGAAGGCCGCTGCAATTGATCTGAATACAAGCTGCTTTAGATTGGTTTGGGTGAGACATGGATTGACCTCCTGTGGGTACTGCGGCCTGGGGTTCCCCCAGGGCTTCATAATGGGTGGCACGATAAAATTTCATGCCCCCGGGATAGACCAATGCACGGGTGAAGCCATGGCCGGCTAAAATACGGGCGGCATTGTACCCCCGGACACCGATGGCACAGAACACCACCACCGGGGCAGACCGATCCTCCCCCAGCTCCTGGAGTCGATCCCGGAGCTGGCCCAGGGGAATGTGAATGGCCCCGGGAATGGCACTGACCATACACTCGGCATCCTCTCGAACATCTAAAACGGTATACTCCGGATGGGTCTCTAAAATATCCCAGGGGGTAAAGGCTACCCGCCCGGTCAGCACATTTTCAGCCACAAAGCCCGCCATGTTCACAGGGTCTTTGGCTGAGGAGTAAGGGGGGGCGTAGGCGGTCTCGATGCGGGTGAGATCGTCAATGCTGCCCCCCAGCCCCAAAACCACCGAAATGGTGTCGATGCGCTTATCCACACCATCCCGACCTACAATCTGGGCGCCCAGAATCCGTCCCTCTGGGCGGGTGAAGAGCAGCTTGAGGGTCAACGGGGTGGCCCCGGGGTAGTATCCGGCATGGCTATTCTGGGTGATGATGATGGTCTCATAATCCTCTCCCTTTACCAGGCCATCGGCCATCAAGCGTTTTTCATTATGACCGGTGGAGGCTGCGGTTAAATTGAAGACCTTGGCCACTGCAGTCCCTAAACTTCCGGCGTACGCACTTTTTCCTCCGGCCAGGTTATCAGCGACAATCCGCCCCTGCTTATTAGCCGGGCCAGCCAGGGGGATCATCCCCTTGGAACCATCCACTCGGTCCACCACCTCGACGGCGTCTCCCAAGGCGTAGATATCCGGGTCCGTGGTGACCATTTCCCCGTCGGTGATGATACCCCCCCGGGTTCCCACTGCCAGTCCCGCATCCACAGCCAGTTGGTTGTTGGGACGCACCCCAATGGCTAAAACCACGCCATCGGCAGTGATGTGGGTGCCATCTTCCAATAAGACCTTGACCTTCCCGGCAATATCCTCAAATCCGGTGACGCCCATGCCCAGGTGTAAATCCACCCCCTTCGCCACCAGCTCACCCTGAACCAGCTTGGCCATTTCCAAATCCAAGGGGGCCATGACCTGGTTCAGCTTTTCTACTAAGTGTACGGTGACACCGGCTTCCCGAAGGTTCTCTGCGACCTCCAGTCCGATGAAACCGCCGCCTACCACAACCATTTCTCCGGCACCGCCTGCCCCCAGAAGTGATTTGATACGATCCATGTCCGGCACGGTCCATAGGGGCATGATTTTGGGATGATCAATACCTGGCAGGGGGGGCACAATGGGAGATGACCCCGTAGCCAGCACCAATTTGTCATAGGGGACGGTAGTCGTCACCCCGGCTTCTAAATCCTTTACCTCCACCGTGTGGGCCCCACGATTAATGGCCACCACCTCATGGCGCACCTGCACTGCCACATTGTATTTCTTTCCCATTCCCTCGGGGGTGTTCAAAAGCAGGGCATCCCGGGAGGCAATAACATCCCCCAGATGATAGGGCAGCCCACAATTGGCGTAGGAAATATACTCGCCCCGTTCGTAAATCGTAATTTCAGCGTCCTCGTCCAGACGGCGCAGACGGGCGGCCGCACTGGCACCACCTGCCACGCCTCCCACGATAATAATGCTTTTCCCCATGATGATATCCTCCGTTTACTCACTTTTTTCTCATTATACCCCCTGCACCTATAATTTTCTGTGATATTATCACTAAAGTACAACTCGTTCCGCTTTGCTTCACTCGTTCACGGCTGCGCCGTGTAAAGGCACGGTCAACAAGGCTCTTATAAAAGCAAGCTTTTAACGTTCCTTATTAACCTTCCCTTTGTACTTCTGTTAGCTTACGCGTAAAAAGACCGACACCCCGAAGAGTGCCGGTCTTAGATTCAATTCATTATTTCTTTGCTTCCTTAGCCGCCTGGGCTTCCGCCACGACCTTATCCGACACCATGGAAGGTGCTTCTTCGTAACGGACGAATTCCATTTCGAATTCCCCCCGGGCCTGGGTCATGGAGCGCAGCTCTGTGGCATACTTAAACATTTCTGCCAAGGGTGCCTCTGCCGTAATGACCTGCTTACCGCCGTCAATGGGTTCCATCCCCATAATCCGTCCCCGCTTTTTATTAAGGTCGCCCATAATATCGCCCATGTAGGCTTCTGGCACGGTAATGGTCAGCTTGTAGATAGGTTCCAACAGCACAGGAACCGCATCCTTCATGCCCTTGCGATAGGCCAGGGTTGCGGCCATTTTAAAGGACATTTCGTCAGAGTCCACAGCATGGTAGGAGCCATCGTACAGGGTCGCCCTTACGCCGGTCACAGGGTAGCCGGCCAGTACACCCTCTACCATACAATCGGCCAAGCCTTTCTCGACAGCGGGGATAAAGTTCCTTGGGACCGAACCACCGACCACCTTATCCACAAATTCAAAGGCATCGTTGGGGTCGTTCCCAGGTTCAAAGGTGACATATACATGTCCGAATTGGCCGGATCCACCGGATTGCTTTTTATGTTTCCCTTCAGCATCCGCTTTTTTACGGATGGTTTCACGGTAAGGCACACGCATGGGCTTCAGCTCAACCTCCACCCCAAATTTTTGTTTCAGGCGATTACAGATGACCTCCAGATGCATTTCCCCTAAACCCGACAGCAGGGTCTGCTTGGTTTCATTATTTCGGTAGGAATCCATGGTCGGATCTTCTTCCTTCAAGCGATGAAGGCCCGTGGCCAGTTTATCAATGTCCGCTTTATTCTTCGCCTCTAGGGCCATGGAAATGACCGGTCTCGGCATATCAATGGGGGGATAGACAATGGGGTCTTTGGGCGTACACAAGGTATCCCCGGTGACCGTGTGGGCCAGTTTGGAGAAAGCACCAATATCCCCGGCTAGCAGAGCATCAACATCCAACTGTTTGTTCCCCCGAAGGACGTAAATATGGCCAACCTTTTCTTTAAGTTCCTTATTGGCATTATAAATCTCAGTCGTGTTTTCCAGAACACCGGACATCACCTTAAAGATGGACAGCTTACCCACAAAGGGGTCTACGATGGTCTTAAAGACCTGGGCTGAGAAGGGGGCATCCCCATTACAAATCCGTTCGATTTCTTTTTCGTCTTTAGGATCCTTCCCAATGGCAGGCGCACTGTCTGCCGGTGAAGGCAAATAGGCGATCATCATATTTTCCAAGGTTTCCACCCCGATATTCTGAACCGCTGAGGTACATAATACCGGAATTAAATCCCCCTCCAGCACCCCGGTACGGATGCCGTAGTGAATTTCATCCTCGTTGAGCTCTTCGCCTTCGAAGTATTTTTCCATGAGTTCTTCGCTGGTCTGAGCCACGGATTCCATAATCATTTCCCGGTAAGGCTCCAACTCTTCCTTCATATCATCCGGTACTTCCACGTCGAAGCAGCGGTTGTCCTTTCGTTCTGAGCCCGTCATATCGACGATGTTAACCACACCGCGCATCGCTTCTCCCTCGCCCATGGGAAGCTCCAGAGGGATCACCTTATTGCCAAAGGCTTCCTTCAGGCCGTCCATGACTTTGGAAAACTCTGCATTTTCACGGTCCATTTTATTGACAACAATAAAGGCCGGAATATCGGCCTGGGCCAAAAGTGCCATGGCTTTTTCGGTCCCAACCTGGACGCCCGCCAATGCATCGATAACGATGACGACGGCGTCCGCCACTCGGAGTGCGGCGTAAGCATCACCAATAAAATCAAAATAGCCTGGAACATCAATGAGATTGATTTTATGTCCACCATATTCCACTGGAACAATGGACGATGAAATTGAAAACATCCGCCTCTTTTCTTCAGGATCAAAATCGGCCAGCGTATTTCCTTCATCGATTCTGCCCATTCGATCCACAGCACCTGCATTAAACGCCAGCGCTTCGGTCAACGTGGTTTTTCCACTTCCTCCGTGTCCTAACAATAGGACGTTTCTGATGTTTTTGGTCGGATAAGTCTTCATGTGATTTCCCCCTTGATAGATTGCATCCCGCGGGATGCGGGATATTTAAGTGATGTCTCTATTTTAGACTATTTTAAACAATTAATCCAGAATTATTATGCTTTTTTGTAAAGGTGATTCATTTTCAATGCAGATGTAAAATGCCGAAAATAAAACAGGGTCGCACAAATGGTACGAACCCTGTTTTTTGTGATTCCAACAGCTATGCTGCTTTTTTCTTTTTTCTCTTCCCGGTAACCTTGCTGATGCCACTCATCACCTTGACCCCCTTGCCCACAATATCGACAACCGGGGTGATGATTTCATTGGTCAAGCTGTCCACGGTTCCGTGAACGTCCTCTAGAATCGATTCTGTTGTCTCTGCCATATCAGTGGTTTTATCCACAATGATTTTGACATTAGAACGGTTTTCTTCCATCATCTTATTGGCCGTATCCATGGCAAGGGCCAAGCTTTTAAACACCTTGACCAGATACACCGTGCCAATCACAATGGCAATGGCAATAATGAGTACCGCTACCTCCCAAAGGGTAAAACTGAGGGTGATGGTATTGGACATAGATTATGCCTCTTCCTTATCGTCATCTGCTTCCTCAGCTTCTGCGGGTTCTGCTTCTGCGTCATCTTCTGCTTCAACCTCATCGGCTGGTTCATCATCCAGAGCCGCCAATTCTTCATTGAGTTCATCAATATCCTGATTGACCTCATCCTGGATTTCCTGGATTTTATTTTCAATTTGGGTCTTATACTGGTTTACACGATCCGTCAACGAATCACTGGCATCCTGGAGTTGTTCTTTAAGCGTTTCACCATATTCCACTGCCTGGTCATACATATCCCCAAAGGATTCCTGAGCCCCTTCTTTGATCCGACGTCTGGTGCTTTCTCCGGATTCTGGTGCCATCAGTACCCCCAAGGCGCCTCCAATAACCGTACCAATGAATAATCCACCAATGAAATAACCTGTTTTGCAACTCATTCCAGCTTCCTCCTCATTTTTAATATAATCTACTATACGCCGTATTCCTTTAATTTCTCATATAATTACAAGAAAAAACCTAATGCCGATCCTTCTTGACCTCGCCAAAAGCAGATTCCACCAGATCAACCAAAGCCTTTAAAGCCTCACCTTCATCGTCGCCATTGGCTTCAATGCTGATGGTACTCCCCTGGGCAATACCGCCAGACATGATACCCATAATACTTTTGGCATTGATGCGGAGATCCCCCTTAACCACATCAATATCCGACTCAAATTTTCCGGCGGTCTGCACAAAAAGCGATGCAGGCCGGGCATGAAGCCCCGTTTGGTTAATGACCGTCACTTCTTTGCTTACCATAACTATCCTCCCCTATGAAATACTATATCCTGGATGGACCCATTGCCCATCTCAACGTCTGCTATTAGACGATTTTGATATCCAATTCGTTTAATTTTGCCTTGATCATGGCCTGTACTTCTTCACCCGTTTCCAAATCCAGGGCTTCTTCGGCGATTTCTTTTGCCGTTTCGAAGCTGACGCTGCGAATGATTTTTTTGACCTGTGGGATGGACGGCGCACTCATGGAAAACTCATTAAGACCCAATCCCAAGAGAACTAACGTCGCATAGGGATCTCCTGCCATTTCCCCGCACATTCCGGTGAATTTACCGGGATAACTATCCGATGCTTCAATCACCTTACGCACCAGCCGTAAAATGGCCGGATTCAGGGGATCGTACAGATAGGAGACCGTCTGGTTCATGCGGTCCACCGCCAGGGTGTACTGGCAAAGGTCATTGGTTCCAATGGAGAAGAAGTCCACTTCCTTGGCAATAATATCCGCGGTAACCGCTGCTGATGGAATTTCTACCATGATCCCAATACCAATTCCCTTATCATAAGCAACGCCTTCCGCATCCAGTTCAGCCATACATTCAGCCAATATCTCTTTGGCCTGGCGCACTTCCCCGATCCCGGAGATCATGGGGAACATGATCTTTGCCGTGCCGTAGGCCGATGCCCGGAGGATGGCCCGGAGCTGGGTCTTAAACATTTCCGGCCGTTCAAAGCACAGACGAATGGCCCGGAGTCCTAAGAATGGGTTCATTTCTTCCGGCAGCGGCAGGTAAGGCAGTTTCTTATCTCCACCGATATCCAGGGTTCGGATAATGACTGCGCCACCTTTAAAGGATTCAATAACGGTCTTGTAAGCCGCAAATTGCTTTTCTTCATCGGGCATGACATCACTGTCCATGTACAAGAACTCGGTGCGATACAGGCCAACGCCTTCTCCACCATTATTGAGTACCCCTTCGACATCTGCAGGGGAACCAATATTTCCCACCAACTCTACCCGGTGGCCATCCTTGGTCACTGCCGGCTGTTCTTTCAGCTGGCTCAGCTCTGCCATGTAGGCTTCATAATCTGCCTTCTTCTGCTGGTATTCTGCCAATTCCCCTTCTGAAGGATCGACAATGACCTTGCCCTGAATCCCATCGACAATAACGGTCTGACCATTACCCACAACACTGGTAATGTCTTCCAGTCCAAGGACAGCAGGGATTTCCAGACTCCGGGCCATGATGGCAGTATGGGAGGTCCGGCTTCCAATATCTGTGGCGAAACCCTTCACCCGTTTTTTATCCATTTGAGCCGTATCTGAAGGTGCTAAGTCCTCTGCAATGATAATGGTATCTTCATCCAAACTGGAGATATCCACATTATCAACCCCCATGATATTGTTCATGACCCGGGTTCCAACATCCCGGATATCTGCCGCACGACCTCTGAAATAGGGATCGTCCATGGCATCGAACATATCATAGAAGCGATCGGTAATGACCTTAGTGGCGTAAACCGCACTATAATGACTACCATTAATCTCACCGACAATGCTATCCACAAATTCTGGATCTTCTAACACCATGGCATGCGCTTCAAAGATTTCAGCTTCTTCTGCACCCAAATCGGCGGCAGCTTTTTCTTTAATCGCTGCTAACTGGGCCTTGGATTCCGTCAAAGCCGCTTGCAAACGGGTAATTTCTCCCTCGGTATCCGTGATCGTTGTCTCTTCAATATTGAGCTCGATCTTGGCGTATACAAATGCCGTTGCAATGGCAATACCGGATGATGCAATTATTCCTTCTTTAATCACGATACTGTTCCTCCAAATTTATATTTCTTTACGCCCTTCCAGGGCTTTAATAAGCGTTATTTCATCAATATATTCTACATCTGCACCAATGGGCATCCCCTTAGCCAGCCGGGTAACCTTTACCCCAGAAGGCGTAATCAGGTTTCCCAGATACATGGCCGTTGCCTCACCCTCTGGTGTGGGATTGGTGGCCATGATAACCTCCTCGACCCCGTCAGCTGCCAGGCGCTCAATAAGCTCCCGAGCCTTAATATCCTGGGGCCCGATCCCCTCCAGGGGGGAAATGACCCCGTGGAGCACATGGTATACCCCTTTGTATTCCCTGGTTTTTTCAATGGCGTAGATGTCCTTGGTACTTTGTACCACACAGATAGTATGCTGATCTCTTGCTGGATCGGCACAGATATCACACTCCGCTTTATCCGTGATCGAAAAGCATTTGGGACAGAGATGTACCTTATCCTTCACCCCCATCAGCGCCTCAGACAAACCGGTGATATCAGTCTCTGGAGCATCAATTAAATGGAACGCCAAACGCTGGGCCGTTTTTTCCCCAATCCCCGGCAACTTTCCCAGTTCGATAACCAAACGTTCGATAGCTTGGGGATAGAGTCCCACTTAGGATAACCCCGGAATGTTCAGCCCTCCGGTTAGCTTGCCCATTTCGTTGCCGGTTAGTTCATCTACCTTTGCCAGGGCATCATTAACCGCTGCAACAATCAGATCCTCTAACATTTCAACGTCATCCTCATCAATGACATCGGGGTCGATGCTGACACTGGACAGCAGCTTGCTTCCTTTAACTAAGACCTTCACTGCACCACCGCCGGCACTGCCTTCAATCTCTGTTTCTTCTAAGGCCTCCTGGGTACGGGCCATTTCTTCTTGCATTTTCTGAATCTGTTTCATCATATCGTTCTTCCCAGCAGGCTTCGGTCCGCCCATTCCCCGGGGAGCACGTCTTTTTGTTTTTGCCATCCAGTTCCTCCTAATTTATACAACAATCTATTTGGACAAAATTATACCATTAAACCGCCAAATAATCACTGCTTTCATTGATTTTAATCGATAATCAAGGAATTTTTTTAATTAATTTCTGTTACAGGAATTTTTTCATCACCCAGGATCGCCTGGGTTTTTTCCAGAAACGTCATTTCCTCATAATCCTTATCCACCACTTTAATGGAAAAGTGTACCTTTCGACCCGCAATACCCTGGGCTATCTCCTGTAGCAGATCAATTTGATCCCCTAGCATACCTGCAGGAGCCTCTCCATCCGGGGCCATAAACTGAAGGACCAGCTCGTCCGGCCCAGCTTCACATAAACGTCCTTTTAGGAACATCCCCCGGAGCAGCGGACTAATGCCATTGTGCATGGCCCGGGCGATACCATCGATATCCAGTCGTCCCTCTGTCCCCGAATTTCTCGTGTTAGACGACACGCGTGATTGTGCAGGTTCTTCTTCTCCCCTTATCCTGCTTTCCTCGGGCGACCGCTCCGCTGGTATACTTTTCACAACGGTGCTTTCCTGGGATGTGGTGGGCATTGCCACCCTTTCCGTCACCGCTGACGGCGACCTTTCCTGTTGTACCCTTTGTTGCTTTTGCTCCGGTGCTGTGGCGTTCGCCCTTATCGCAGCTGCCCCTTGGGACCCCGTAGCGACAACGGGCATGGGCACACATTGCTTGAGCACGCTCATTTCCAGCACTGTGGACGCCAGGTCATTGTAGCGCAGCTTCTGACGATCCTCAATAAAATCGGTCACCATGGTGAAAATGCGCCTAGGGGGAATTCCCTGGCACTGGTCGGTCATCTCCCGGATTTCAGACTCACCCCGGCCCAGGATATCCCCAGCCCGGCTTCCCGCAGCCATGACGACCGCCAAATTCCGCAGGCAATCGATTATCTGCCCCATAAGCAGTGAACTATCCACCCCCTTCTCCCGCAGCTGTTCTAAAATGGCCAAAGCTTCGGGGGCATCCTCCTTGAGCATCGCGCCGACCAGATGACTGATCGTGTCCTCGTCCGTCAGACCCAAAAAACTGAGAACTTGCTCTGAGGATATGGGCGCATTTCCCTGGCGGATATCGATGACCTGATCTAAAATGCTCAGAGCATCCCGCATGGAGTGATCCCCCCGGCGAGCGACAATTTCCAGGGCCGCAGGCTCCATTTCCACCCCAACGTCCTTTAAAATATTAGCCATTTGCCCCACAATCATTTCCTGGGAAATCGGTCGAATATCGTAACGCTGACACCGGGAAAGAATGGTTGCTGGCAGCTTGTTTGGTTCTGTGGTTGCCAGAATGAAAACAATGTGACTGGGGGGCTCCTCCAGGGTTTTAAGCAGAGCATTAAAGGCTTCCTTGGTGAGCATGTGGACCTCATCAATGATGTAGACCTTGTACCGCCCAATTTTAGGTGGATATTTTACCTTATCCCGAATATCCCGGATTTCGTCCACTCCCCGATTGCTGGCTGCATCAATTTCGATGATATCCATCACACCAGGTTTTTCAATCTCTGTACAAACGGCACAAACGTTGCAAGGATTCCCATCTTGGTTATCCTGGCAGTTAATGGCCCGGGCGAAAATTTTCGCAATGGAGGTCTTCCCCGTTCCCCGGATGCCTGTAAAGAGATAAGCGTGTCCGACCCGATCGGAGAGGATTTGGTTTTTGAGTATTTGTGTGACAAAGTTCTGACCGACGACAGCATCAAAGGTCTGCGGTCTGTATTTACGATATAGCGCCAGATAGGCCATGGCATCCTCCAATCTTCTCGTTATTTGTTTCTATTTTAGCATAATCTGCTCCCCTTTGGGGTATTAGTTTGTGTTCTGCAATTTCTTTCAGCACAATCCTGTATTAGAGCTTTACCCCCTGGGAAATATCCGTTATAATGAATAATCATACACTGGAGGTCGACGTGAAAACTTCAACCAAACATTCGATTTATGCTAAAATCACCTTGTTCGCGGCTGCTTTAATCTGGGGCAGTTCTTTTTTCGTCATGAAAAATGTGGTGGATGTTTTTCCGCCGAGTTTGCTTTTGGCCATACGATTTACCATCGGATTCGTGCTGTTGTCTCTATTTTTCTTTAAGCGGCTTAAGAACCTGAATTGGGAATATCTTAAAATTGGGGCGGTCATCGGTTTTTTCCTTGCGATGGCCTACGGCATTCAAACCCTAGGTCTAACGGATACCACCCCTGGGAAAAACGCTTTTTTAACCGCGGTATACTGCGTCATCGTTCCTTTTTTATATTGGATTGTCGATAAACGCCGACCGGATGGGTATAATATTCTGGCTGCTTTTTTGTGTATTGGGGGGATTGGCCTGGTCAGCCTAAGCGGCGGCTTTAGTATCACCTTTGGGGATTCCTTTTCCTTACTCAGCGGGTTATTCTATGCCTTACACATCGTGGCCGTAGCCAAGCTCGGCATTGGTCGGGATATGACACTGATTACCATTTTACAATTCGGCTATGCGGCGCTCTTCTGCTGGATTATCGGTTTGACCACAGAAACCTGGCCCACGGTCATTCCCTCGGATTGTTTTTATCAGCTGGTTTATCTCGGGGTTTTCGCCACGACCATCGCCCTTTTATTCCAAAACATCGGCTTGAAATGGGAGAATCCTTCATCCGCCTCCATCATTCTCAGTCTGGAATCCGTATTCGGTGTCCTTTTCTCGGTGTTATTCTACGGCGAGCAAATGAGTGGTCGTTTATTCCTGGGATTTTTCATCATTTTCATTGCCATTATTATTTCTGAAACGAAATTATCTTTTTTACGAAAGAATCCCGTAAAAAAAGACCCGATGCCTTAGCATCGGGTCTTCTAATTTTTAAAGGAGATACATGGGCAATTCTTTCATTGCCTTTTTCTTAGCCGCTTCCGCTTCAGCCTTTGCCCGGGCCTCAGCCTCTGCTTTTTCTCGAGCTTCTAGTTCTGCTTTTGCCGCAGCCTCTGCTTCAGCCTTCTTTTTGGCTTCTGCCGCTGCTTTCGCTTTGGCTTCTTCCTCGGCCTTTTTCTTGGCTTCCGCCGCCGCCTTCGCTTTAGCTTCTTCCTCAGCCTTTTTCTTGGCTTCCGCCGCTGCCTTCGCTTTAGCTTCTTCCTCAGCCTTTTTCTTGGCTTCTGCTGCCGCCTTCGCTTTAGCTTCTTCCTCAGCCTTTTTCTTGGCTTCCGCCGCTGCCTTCGCTTTAGCTTCTTCCTCGGCTTTTTTCTTGGCTTCTGCTGCCGCCTTCGCTTTAGCTTCTTCATCGGCCTTTTTCTTGGCTTCTGCTGCCGCCTTCGCTTTGGCTTCTTCATCGGCCTTTTTCTTGGCTTCTGCCGCCGCCTTCGCTTCGGCTTCTGCATCAGCTTTTTTTCTTGTATCTTCTGCCGCTTCTTTCAGAATAGCTGCATTGTCTTGTTCCTTCGGTGTCACTGCTTCTTTTACCTTTTTCTTTAAATCGTCCACCAAACCCACAGTTTCTTCCCCCATCTTCTTGGTTTCTTCTTCAGCAATGACCTTCGATGCAATTTCATTTTTTTCTTTAATGGTGCTGTTATGATTCTTTAGTTCTGATTTAAGCTTACTTTTCCGTGCCATTAAAATCCCCCTTTTGCTTCAATCTCTTTGAATAATCGTTGATAATCCTCAGCTCCCCTTGCTTTGGGCTTATATTCAAAGATGGATTGTTTGAATATGGGCGATTCCACCAAAGAAATATTCTTTCGAATGGTGCTATCCATAAATCGCTCCCCAAAGGCGGCTTTCAAATTATCGTACTGCAAATTATTTATATTATTCCGTGTGTCATGGAGGGTTGCAAAGAGTAAGGAAATGCTTTTGCTAACTCCAAGGGATTTACTGACATATTCCAGTGTTTCCTCCAAAAGATGGACTCCATCCACGGCATAATATTCCGTTTGAACCGGAATGAAAATATCATCCGTGATGATCAGCGCATTGGTGGTGACAATACTAAACGATGGTGAACAATCGATAATGCAGTAGGCGTAATCATCCTGGATTTCTTCAAGCTTTCGTTTCAAGACGAACTCCCGACCGTACATGCTCGCCAGACGCGGTTCGATGGTGGCCATTAAAAGACTGGACGGTATGATATCGATGTTATCCCGTACTGGATAAATGACCTCATGCACATCATTTTCGTCCGTGAAGAGATGATAGATACATGGGCGATCCAAATCATACTCCATGAGAGAGTTGGTCAGATTACTCTGCATATCACAATCAATATATAACAGTTTCTTTCCCTGTGCTTTGAGCTTTTCCCCTAAAAGGAAGCCCAGATTTACCGCAGAGGTCGTTTTACCGCAGCCTCCCTTTAGATTAAAAAAACTGATTGTCTTCACGTGGTCCACCTTTCTTGATGGTTTTGTTTTTTATAAGGGCTCTTTTACAAAAGCCTTTGTAAAAAACAAGTCCGAATCGATTTAGGCAGGGCCGAAGCCCCGCCTAAACACATTTGTGTTCTAGAAGATAACCTGCTTGATATCCTTATGAGGTGAAGGAATAACGGAGTAACTTGTAATAACACCGTATTCTTCCATTTCCACCTGAGCAGCCTTAACAGCTGTTTTAACAGAGGAAACTTCCCCAGTCAGTAATACGTATCCTTTACCACCTAAGCCACGGGCGATTCTGATTTCAATTAAGTCAACATTTGAAGACTTCACTGCTGCATCAGCCACCACAATTGAGGATATCGCATTAATTGTTTCAATAATACCAAGTGATTTGACCTCTTCGACTTCCCCCGCACCCAATAAAGCGGGTAGCACATCCTTATGGATGTTCGGAATAACGTGGGATTCGAGAACATAGATTCCACCGACATGTTCTCCGTTCTTGATTGAAGATCTTACGGCTCCAACATCGCCGGAAATAAGGGTAACATATTTCCCTGGGCAAAGTGGTGAGGCCGAAATTAAATCAACATTACCGGATTTCAACATCTGATCAGTGGCTTCGATACCGATAGGAATACTTTTAAATTCAATAAAACCTATTGCTTTTTTCAAAATACCACTTCTTTCTTTACTGTGAATAGTTAATCCTAGAGATTAAAGGCTTTGTCTTAATGATTATGCAGCAAACACGCCAGCTGCTGGGAACATCATTGCCAGCAGGCAGAAGTTAACTAACTGCCATACCCAGATGGTTGCGGCAGGAGGGTCAATGTGAGAATCTGCATAGCTATTGAAGGTCATGCCCATGAATTCACCCCATAAGGAGGTGATGACACCCATCACAGCACCGCCGATAACGGCGACGAAGGGATTAAGGGTAGCCATGAACAGGATCATTGCGGTTGTACCGGCAGGCAGGATAACATGGTGATATCCTTCGAGAGGAAGACCCATGCACAGGAATGCCAAGGACACAGCAGCGATACCGAAACCGATAACGCCAATGTTGCTGAAGAGAGCTAATGCAGCAGCATCGCCATCAGCAGCTAAAAGACCTAAGCTGGCAGCAGCACCACCAATGGCAACACCGATACCTAAACCAACGACGATTAAGAAGGAAAGACGTTGCCCAGATGGGAAGAATTTCCGCGGTTCTGCACCGTCATATTTGCCGATAACACCAGATTTTGTGAAGATAAGGCGAACGAGGATGCCGGAGATAACAACTGTTAAAGCAACAGTATCTGTCCAGCCAACCAGGCCAAAGACCATTCCGCCAAGAACTGCACTAAGCAGCCACTGAATAACAAAACCAATAATACCAAAGACACCACCCATTACTAAAACCATAGGATCCTGGGTCTGGAATAACGGAGTTACGATATCTTGACCATTGTCCAGAACGCCTTTTTGTTTAGCGTAGGCAGCAGCAGCGACAGCACCACCAAAGGCCACGTGAGGCCCAAAGAAGGAACCGAAGCTGATAAAGGATACGATGGGTGCACCAGCTTCACCACCGAAAACGGCAGCTAAAACGGTTAACCCTGTAAATACGAATGACGGAACCCCGCCGATTGCAGCAGCCAGAAGGCCGCCGCCAAATGCGGTAATTAACATTGTGAAGTCCATAATTATCCCCCTTGTTTAAATATTTAGGACTCGATGGTAATAACACCATCTTTGATGGCCGTTACCCTGCCATCAATACTTGCGAACAAGCGTGCGCTGAGTTTGCCTTCTGGAATTTCTCCAATCAGCTGTCCCCGCTTCACTTCATCGCCAACACTGACGACCGGTTCTGCTGGTGCACCAATATGCTGGCCTAACTGTAAATTGACCGCAGTGAAGGTCTTTTTACACTCTACCATTGGAGCCGGTTTATCATAAGCATCTAACCCCAGACGCGTAATCAGACGATGGACATCGTACTTCTTATCATCTTTAAAGGGATCTGCTTTGTCAGGATGGTTGTGGTGCGGGTTTTTAATTCCCTTTGCACCCAGTTCGCGTTTGAGTACCTGGTTGAACTTCCAGGGTTGGAGGTCCATAACACAGGCATATTGACATAAGCCACATTCACAGCATAAGAAAGCGTTGGTGGCTTGGGTGGTCATATCGCAGGTCGAACCATAGGCTGCAATCCGCATCAATTTATGCGGTTCCAGATTATGGCCGAGTGCATAGCGCGGACACAGCTCCGTACACAATGAGCATTGCATACAAGCCATTGCCGCTAATTTGATTGTATCCTGGACACTTTTGGTCTTAGATATAATCAAAGAGTGGTCTTTCGGTAAAACGATCAACCCCTTCGTCCCCTTCGTAATGAAGGAGTCAATATCAACAATTTTCCCCATCATGGGTCCGCCATTGATAATAACGAAATCAGAAATAGTGGGTCCCCCCGCCAATTCCAAGGCTTCACGCACCGTAATTCCCAGAGGTACCTGGGTGGTAATTTCCTTTTGGACGCATCCCGTCACAGTTATATATTTGTCAATGACCGGTTTTTCGTCTACCATCATATCATAAATATTTAAAAGTGTCTCTACATTAATGACTAAAGTTCCAACATTTAATGGAATACCACCTTCAGGGACGATTCTACCCGTCGCATCATACACGAGGGTTTGTTCGTCTCCTGCCGGATAGAAATTGTTCATGATATGGAGCTTAATGCCAGGAAATTGTGGAAGTTCCTTATTCAGAGCCCCAATGGCCGGCGTGTATTTCTTTTTTAAACCGACGATTCCTTGCTTTGCGCCGGTTTGATCCATTACGGCTTTGAGAGCCACCAGCATGTGGTGGGCTCTCAAATCCATAAGTTGTTGATCAACCCTTAACAAAGGCTCACACTCAGCACCATTCACGATCACAATTTCAACTTCAGCATCAATTTTCACATGGGTCGGGAAAGTCGCCCCACCAGCACCGACGATGCCGGCACTTTTGACAATTTCAACTAAATTTGAGCTCATGAATAACACTCCTGTTATTTAATATCAAATCCTCCAACCAAGACACATCTTCTTCTTCTGGCAAAGGATTTTGCAGATGTCAGACCTTCACCGGTCGGTCCAGCAATCGTGAATGTGGTATAACCTTCTCCACCTACCCCAATACCGGCATAGGACGGACCATTCTTTACAAAGATAGTCGTCTGGATACGCTTGGACATTTCAGTCAGCTTATCCACATTTTTGGAGTGCATAATTGCAGTATGGCGATTACCATGTTCCAGTTCACAGGCCAAATCGATACCTTCATCAACATTTGCGACACGGACGATGGGCAGGATAGGCATCATTAATTCTTCAACGACCAAGAGATGATCAGCCGGTGCTTCCATAATCAGCACACGCGTATCTTCCGGTACATCAATGCCAGCAGCTGCGGCAATGTATTTTGCACTCTTACCCACGAAATCACGGCTCAGTCTTCCTTCAGGGCAAACCATGTCTGCCAGGGCATCAATGACCTTTTTGTCAGTGATTTCGAATGCACCATGTTTTTTCATGTTGAAGATCAGGTAATCTGCGACCTGGTCCACGACGACAACTTCTTTTTCTGCGATACAGGGCAGGTTATTGTCGAAGCAGCAGCCATCGACGATATCCTTTCCGGCCTTTTCAATATCAGCAGTTTCATCAACCAGGGCTGGTGGGTTACCCGCGCCAGCACCAATGGCTTTTTTACCACTGGACAGAACAGATTTAACAACCCCAGGACCACCGGTAGCACACAGCATTCTGATCTTTGGATGGGCCATCATAACCTGAGAGCTTTCCAAAGTCGGTGCTGCGGTTGAAACGATCAAATTAGCAGGACCGCCCACAGATTTAATGGCTTCATTGATGAGCTTTACACAGTAGTTACTGGTCTTAACAGCCTTTGGATGGGGAGCGAAAACGACAGCATTCCCGGCTGCTAACATCCCGATGGAATTATTGATAATGGTTTCGCTGGGGTTGGTGGTCGGTGCGATTGAACCGATGACACCAAAGGGAGAGAGTTCGAGTAAGGTTAACCCATCATCTCCGGTCCAGGCTTCTGCCATTAAATCTTCCATACCCGGTGTTTTATCAGCGGCTAAGTACTGCTTTAAGAGCTTATCTTCAAAATTACCCATGCCGGTTTCTTCCACTGCCATCTGGCAAATGGTTTCTGCATGGTCTTTCTTCTTCATGGTTTCCCGAATGGCTGCAATCATTTTTGAACGCATTGCCAAGGGTAGCTTCATGTATTCTTTTTGAGCTGCAAAGGCAGCATCAATAGCATTGTTCATGTCCTGGAAGATGCCACATTCGCCATCAACAACAGGGACGTTGTTTTCTTCTGCGAAGTCGATGCTTTCCATTACTTTTTTGACAATCTGTTCAATGCCAGTTGTATCAATATTCATCCTGTCAGTCCTCCTTATAAGTTGTTACTTTGACTCTAAAATCGCCAGACCCGCTTCTGCAATGGCCATATCTTCATCAACGGTCCCGCCGCTCACGCCGATTGCACCAATCTGTTTTCCATCCACCATAAGGGGATAACCGCCACCAAAGGTCACGATACGCCCATTATTTGTGAATTGAATTCCGAAAAGTGGGCTGTCTTCTTTTGCAAGATCATGGGCTACGCTAGTCGGGCATTTCAACGCGTTCGCTGTAAATGCCTTATTTTGCGAAATATCGATACTTGCTAAAAGGGAATCTTCCATTCGTTCATAATAAGCAAGGTTTCCACCAGTGTCCACACAGGAGAAAACAATGGGAACCCCCATAGCTTCAGCCTTTACTCGAGAGGCAGCAGCTATACGCTTTGCAATGGTGAGCAATTTCTTCGGATCTTCTTGGGGCACACCAGATGTTTCAGTGCCTCCGCCTAAATCGATTTTGTCTCCCATTCCCTTTACAACTTCCCTTATCGTTTCTTCAAACTCTTCTGTCCGAGCCAGAACGAAGAGCAAGTCGGACAGACGATTAGCAAACTTGACCATTTCCGGACGAACATCCGGCTCCTGGCTACGGTAAGTCACAATCCGTCGCTCTCCACGCCTAACCACCGTCCGTGCATAGTGCAGTGCAGCAGAGGCAGGGTTTTTTCCTGGAATGATAAAGGCTTTTTGCTGTCCGATGATGGCCAGATAGTGCTCCATGGTACTTTCCATGAAATCAATGTCAGACTGCTCAATGCGGTCTGTTAACATTGCACGTCCCTTTTCATCACTAGCGAGTTCAGCGCCTAGAACAAAAATTCTTTCCTGTACATGGTGGAGGATTTCTCGGATATCATCGTCTTTCGACAATGCGTAAGCCATACCGATGGCTGAATTGGCTTCATCCATGGTCCCATAAGCTTCTACGCGAATGTCGTCTTTGGGTGTGCGGTTACCACCGAACAAGCCGGTTTCACCTTTATCGCCACCACGTGTATAGACGTTCGGCATTCACTATCCCCCCCTTAGTTTACTTTTTTATCGAAATCGGCGGTTTGAATTTCATCAACAATCCCGACAATGGTCATATCCAAAGGAGTATGTTTATCGCCATAAACATAGCGGGCAGTACTCCCTGTCGTCACGATGACGGTTTCCCCAATCCCTGCACCAACGGTATCAACCGCAATGGCTGTGGACTGGCTTGAATACTTTTCAAATTCGCTGGTTTCATTAATCTTCTTGATAATCATCAGTTTACAACCCACCAGATGTGGATCTTTTTGGGTTGAAACGATGGTTCCTACGACCTTTGCTAAATGCATGTTGTCACCTAAACCCTTTCAATACAGATACCAAGTTCCTTCGCTGCGTCCTTGGCGTACTCTGTAATAATGGCATTGGCGGACACCTTTACGGCTTTTCTACCGCGATTTTTAATAATATCGACGCGGCTAATGATGCGTTTCGTGGTCAAGGGATCCTCAGCGAAGGGATCCGGGTTCATCACTGGTGCTGGTGCTTCCAGCGCCTTTTCCGGTACAGCACAAGCTGTCGGCTTCAGCACTTCTTTTTTTGCTACCTTCCCAGCAGGTGTTCCCACACAGGCATCATATAAATCTTCGGCTGCGACCAGCCGCATTCCGTAATTTTTAAGAGCGCGCAAATTGTTTTTGAGCAATTCACGATATCCATCAGACGAGTTTCCCATCCCAAGCTGGGCACGGGTTGCATTATCCGGACAGGCCCCATCAACCGCACAAATAAAGGGGGTCCCTGCCATTAACCCATGGTTAATGAGGGTCAGCATTTCATTATCACACACACCCGTGGCAATTTTTGCCGCCGTGTTGACGGTTGTCGATGCAATGATAATTTGATCCACATCTGCATAGAGTTCTCTCTGTGGCGTTTTGGTCTGGCTTGTATGGATTTTATCCACACCCAGTGTTTTTCGAATATAGTCCTCTGTTAATACACAGAGCGCTGCATCTGAAAGGAACACTTTCAACTGCCAGCCATCATCCTTTAGCTTTACCAGAGAATCCATCGCCTGTTTAAAGCCGATGGCAGCACCGGAAAAGCATACCAGCGCCGTCTTTGGCCTATTTTTAATTCTTCTGATGACTTCATCAACAACCTTTTGGATGAAAAGATCCATAAAGGCTTCGCTGTTAATCAGTTCATTCATGTCCAACTTAATCACCACATTTCTACCCTTGACAATTAAAGGCTATTCCTAATGGCGTTACCAACAAAGGTTCAACCGGCTTGACCGTTTTGATTCCAATTTCCTTTTCGAAGACCTCTTCGAATTTATCAAAGACGCAGGCACCGCCTACGACATAAATGGTATCAACGTCATACCCCTGAATAAAACGATGGACGATGGATGCCATTTTTTCAACCACCGGCTTAATAACCGGGAAAACCTTCCGCTGATCATCATGTTTTTTCATCTCTTCAGCCTCTTCAAAGCTGACGTGGTAAGTACCGGCCAGAACCAGACTCATATGGGTCCCGCCAGTAGCCTCATCTGCCGTAAAGATGACCTCCCCATCCTTTAAGATGGAAATCCCTGTTGTGCCGCCCCCGACATCAACCACTGCCCCATTCTGAATCCCCAGAACAGTGGCCGCAGCCGTCGGTTCGTCAACGACATTCGTAACGACGAAATCGGATGAATCCACAACATTTGCAATGATTTTTGTATTCCCTGACATGATTCCTGGTGGAATAGCTGTTGCCGCATTGGCATAGCTCAGGTCTATCCCCAAAATTTCTTCAACCTGGGCCTTCAGTTTTTTAACGATGGTGACCGCACCGATATAATCGACCACAATACCATCCCTAACCACTGAAGCGCCCTGGGTTGCGCCTGCAATGGGGCGGTTGTTTTCATCCACGACGGCAACAACGATATTTGCAGTTCCGAGGTCGACGCCCACCTTCAAATTACCTTGATATGGGTTAGATTTCTTTGATCTGATTAGTTCATTGAACTCCAATATAGTGTCGTTACCGCTCTTCCAGTCCATTATTTCTCCTGTTTCTTCAGTACTTTCAGCAGGTCTCCATTGCTTAAGCCTGCGGCATTCGCTTCGTCCGTATCAAGATGCATTTCATAGGCAAAATCCGGAGATACCCGCACTAATACATCTCTAAACAGAAGCGGACGCAGGCCGGATGTTTCAACACCGACACAGTCCTTGTCTTTTAGACCAAGGGCATCTGCGATTTCCGGTGTCATGTGGATATGACGCAGAGCAATCATCACCCCATTTTCAAGCGCCACTTCACCACAAGGACCAACAAGCTTTACACCCGGAGTTCCGTCAAGCTGACCGGATTCCCGGATAGGTGCTTTAATCCCTAAGCTTCTTGCATCTGTCAGAGACATTTCAATCTGAGTCTTTGGACGTGCTGGCCCTAAAACACGAACCTTTGGAAATTCTCCTTTAGGTCCAACAATCTTTACTATCTCTTCACAGGCAAATTGACCTGGCTGTTTTACATCCTTTAAGTTGGTAAGCTGATGACCTTTGCCAAAGAGTGTTTCCACATCTTCTTGAGTTAGATGGAGATGCTTATTAGAAATCCCTAAAGGGACTCGATTAGGAGCATCCTTTTCTGCCATCAACCGTTTAACGGTATTAATGACAATCTGCTCAATAATTTGTCTTTCCATTTCGTTCATTGCTTACACCTTTTCTATTACGCTATTCGCTAACAGATTATTCTTCGTTTTCTTCCTCTGTCGCTTCTTCCCTAATTTCTTCTGCGCACGTCACCTTCACAGGTTCTTTGGTGGCCCGTGTAGGTTTTAATTGGTCATACTTACTGAATGCCCAATAATAATCCGTATCACAGGTGTCCTCCGGGTTAAAGCCAAGGGTTTGATTGTTATAAATCATCGGAGCCAGTCCATCGGCCGGTCTGGGGATCACTTTTACAGAAAACACTCCCCGTCCGCGGTCACAGGCGGCACTTGCCGCCTCGCAGGCTGCCTTAACGGCGCCCACATCACCGAGCACCTTAATGGTCTGCATCCCGTCACCTTTGCATGCTTCCATGCCCAGGAGTTCAACATTCGCTGACTTAACCGCAGCATCTGCCGCTTCAATGGCTGTCGCTAAACCGATGGCCTCAATTAAGCCCAGTGCTTGTTTCATGTCTTTCCTCCTTACTGTTCCGGGTTCCCGACATCTTTAAAAGGCATCCTTTTGACGAGTCGTGCTGCATTTGCACCAATATTTCGTAATGTAGTCTCGTCGCTTCCAGTAGAAACAATGAACAGAGGTTCATCTTCCTTTAACTTAATATACTGTAAAACGATTTGATCGCTGATGCCAATGCCAACTCCCAAATGGGATGCCTCTGCGGCCTTATAGGCCAATTCCACAGCAGCCTTTTTATCCTTTTCTTCTAAAGAAAAGGGAAGGCCTTCCTCTTCAATTCCCAAAAGAACTTCAACAAGGATGTCTTTAGGAACGGTATTCTTTACATAGTATACTTTAATCTCAGGTTTTGGAGCCTCAAAATTGACGTTCATTTCATTCACCTTCGCCGTAAGATAAAACAAGTCCCGTGGCGACGGCATTTCTTGGCCCTTCACAGGCACGGATATTTGCACGCCCAGCTACAATAGAGTAACGTGACAGCGCATCTGTAACCATTTGTGGAACCTCGAAATCGAGTGCTGAACCACCAACCAAGGTGACGAATTCCATGTCTCTTACGTTGCCCGTCGGGCTGACCCTCTCCAGTGATCGGATCGCGTTGACGACAAAGACTTTTTCCTTAGCATCCCGGCGCACCTGCTTGATGCGTTCCAGGGAGTGGTTTCCAGGAACCGGAACCATGCCGTTAGGCGTTAAGATAACCACCCGGGCAAATGTCCTCGGGTCCAATGGTGTGTCAAAAAACTGAACGGTTCCGTCTTCATGACGAATATGGAAAAGACTTTCAACCTTTGCAAGCGGATACTTCTTGATGTCCTCCGGTAGACCCATATCATCAAACCCCAGCTCAGAACCAATCAACATGGTTACCATGTTGCCGGCACCAGCCAAGTGGATGGATTTGATCTCACCAGCCCTGTTAATAATTGCCGCATCCGTTGATCCTGCCCCCATATCGATAATCGCCATCGGCTTGTTCGAACCCGGAGTCGTCAGCGCACCGCGGATAGCCATATCAGCTTCCACACCACCAACTTCAACTTTAACTCCCAGCTCTTTTTCAAGCTCTTCAGCGATCATGCTCATTTGCAGGCGATCTGCTTTAACCATGGCCGCGATACCAACAGCGTTTTCCATGGAAAACTCTTCAGCAACGCCCCCCCGTACACTTTGAGGTACGAAGGTGTCCACAGCCAGCAAATCCTGAATCTTGATGTTTACGGGTGATTGTCCAGTAAGGTTTGACATAACCTGTCGCACCTTTTCCAACATTCCCCCGGCATTTGTTCCGGGTTCTCCCTTAATGTCTTCGACGGGAGCCACACTTCTAATGGCCTCCATGATGACTTCTGCGCCTTCATCCACATTCACAGTTGCCTTTTTATTGACACCCTGAATAATGATTTGACCAGCGGGGATTTTACGTTCCTTAACATCCCCTGCTGGTGTCTTGATGACAACAGCGGAGCGATTACCGATCAGTGCCCGAGATACAGGCACGACCTGCTTGGTTTCTTCCGGAGATAAATCAAACACTGTAGCAATCCCATAGGGATTGGAAAGCTGTTCGACAACGGCGCCAGGTGAAGCTACTTCAACGGCAGCCCGCATACCTAGCGGCACCTTTTCGATTAGAGCCACTTCATCAACAATGGGAATTGGCTTTTTCAAACGGTTATTAATTAAAACGCCATCATCTCTTTGGACAATGGCACCATTTACGTAAATGCCGTTTGCGGCGGCCTCATTAATCATACGGGATGAGTTTTCAAAGTCGATTTCACGCGGTATAATCGCAATAACCGAATCCCCCTTCTTCGCATTCTTAATGTCCCTTATGTTCACCGTCACCCCAACACCGGTTCCCAGGCCACCAGGGGTGGATGGATTATGTCCGATCATTGTGGATTCTGTGATTATTGTTTCAGTAATGGTTTCCATTGCCACATCCCCAATAACAGGAGCGGCTTCGTTAAGGCGAATCAAATCAACGTCTTCTACAGCTAAGTTGACTTTATCGAGGGCTTGCTTTAAAGAGGAGAAGACACCATGGATATTCTGTCTCGTTCCCTTGATTCCTGTTGTCGGTACAATACCGCTGGAAAGGAATTCAGGTGAACCGGAGGTAATTCTTGCCAAGGCAGTTTCTGTACTGGCATTACCAATGTCTATCCCTGCTACTATCATATATCTTCCTCCAAACAGTCTCTTTATGATGAGACCTACAGGCAGGGAAAGTCCTGCCTGTAGGATTTAAGCGAATAATCCGCTTATTTAAATTCCTTCGTTCTCTTACGAGCGTATCCAACTTCAGCAGCTTCAGCAACTAATGAAGCAGAAATCGGAGCATTGTACTGTCCCTTTAATTCTTCTGCGATTGCTAAAAGTTCTTCTTTAGTGGACTTGTAAGGTCTCAGTGCGTTGTAGATTTCCAGTAAGCGAGCATCAGGAACTGCGATAAGTTCAGCTGCTCTTCTTAAGTTACCAGCGAAAGCGTCACGTTTAACGGATTCAGCAACCTGAGCCTGGAGTTCCAGGGTTTCAGGACGGATTCTTAAGTCTTCAGGGCTTAACTGGCCAGCTAACAATTTGTCAATGGTCAGGTCTTTATATGCCTTGCCGGTTGCGGAAACGATGAGTTCAGGTCTCTTGTCCCCGATTGGGTAATCAGCAGCGGATAAAGCGCCTGCTGCTGCAGCGGCAGGTGCAGCGGCTGACATAGAAGACATAACTTGTTTAACGATCTGTTCTAACATTTGTTCTTGAGTCATTCTCTCCACCTCCTATTTGAATGTTACTTGCATTTCAACGGCTTTTTTACCGTTGACAACATGTTCAACTTCCTTCAGATAAAGGAGAGCTGCACGTGCCTGGTATGCCGGACGAGCCATCTGGTCATTCCGTACAGGAACAGGATTCGGGCTTTCGCCTTTGGCATACTTAGCAGCATTCTTACCGATTGCACGATAGGTGTCTAAGTCGATCAGAGGACACTGGGAGAACAGTTCCAGGTTAGACAGCTGGGGTAAATCTTTCTGGTGGATGAGGCAGGTACCACGAGATTGAATCCCGATAGCAACGCCAGAACCGGAAAGTTCAGCACAGTCATGTCCAACAACAGCAACGTCGCCAGAACGATAAACCTTAACCACGCGGTATTTCATACCTTCTTCTTCGATACCAGCGATCATTTCCTTTAAGATCTTAGCGTGTGGTACGCCAATGATGTTAACGGTCTGAGCGTCTGCAAAAGCAGCGGAGATACCGATGACGACTTCGTCAGCAGCGGTTCCTACGGAAGCTTCGCCAACAGCGGTGAGTTCGACACCTTCTGCGGCAGCAGCCACAGGAGCAGCAGCCGGAGCTGCAGCGGGGGCGCCACTCATTTCTTTTAATACATCTTCGATGATACTTTTAAGCATTTGTTCGTTAATAGCCATTCTATACACCCCTTTCCACTAAATTGTTGCCGGGTCATCTGCCCATGGAATATTCTGGATTTCCTGCCATCTTTCATCACTGATCTGGTAGCCAGTTGCAACACCATGGTAGGTGTTCGGGTAGTTGACAGCGGAAATAACTTCGAAGTCAGATGATAACTTGGAAGCGGTGTGTAAGTAGTCGCCAGCGCACTTCTGTAACTGAATGTTAAAGATAGATTCAGCAACGTCACGCATGCCGCCACGATCCAGAGCTTTGATGAAGTCAACAGCAGTTGCTCCACGGCCCAGAAGATCATCAACAGCTTTAAGGTCAGCAACGACATCACGGTCAGGCATATCCTGAGAACCATTAGCATAGGTTGCAGCTTCAACTTCAGCATCGGTGATTTCGGTCAGGCCTAATTCTTTGAAGATAACCTGCATTGCACGAGCAGCTTTAGCACGAGCAGCAACAACGGTATCTTCATCAGCAGGCTGTAAACCGGCATCGATCTTAAGGTCACGCTGGATAACGTTCCAGTCATCATAGTCTTCTGCATCCCAGTTGGAACCAGCGAACATATTGTCGTAGTTCGGAGTTGAGGAGTAACCAGAACAGATATAGTCAGTACCAGGTACCATCTGCATCAGGGAACGGGCACATCTTCTCAGATCAGAGTGCGTAAATGTCTGGTCATTGGAAGAAGCACATTCGAGGTCTAAGCAGGCTGCCAAAAGGTTTTCTGCCAGGACTTCGCGGATACCACCGGGGACACCAGCGGGAACACCGATACAGGAAACGGAACCATTCTGAGTCCCCTGGACGCCAGCACCCTTGGTAACATACAGGCAGCGAGCTTCAAGGTACAGCATGGATTTACCTTCGGCATAACCCATCTGAACTTCAGAACCGGAACCGGAGGTGAAACGCATCTTCAAACCACGGGAAGCGTAGCAGGATGCTAAGAATGCTTTAGAGTAAGGCGTATCATCACCATCCATGAAAACAGGTTCTGTACCGTATACAGAAATGGTTTCAGCGTAAGCGGTGTAGCCTCTCATCCCTAAGTCAAGTTCAGTTGCTTCTTCAACAGCACACTGGGTTAAGATACCAGGACGGCCAACATTGGCGCCAATCATGATAGCCAGGGCGTTGAATGGTGCGTAACGAGCGATACCAACAGTTGTTTCCATTTCGTCGAAACCACGGATAGCAGCTTCAGCAGCATCCGCTGCGATTTGGATCATGTTATCTTTAACGTTGGTAACGTGGCACTGGTTGGAAGGCATGATACGGGCACGCATTTTGTTCTGTGCCATCATCATTTCCAAAACAGTCATTTTGTTGAGTACATCAACGATTTTAGCAGGAGTGATGGAAGTCGTAATATCGACAACTTCAGCTCTGGGTACGTGGATGTCAACTAATTTGTTGGCGATTTCCAGGGAATCCATTGCCATATATTCTTCTGCTTTGTCCAGACGGATACCATAGTTTGCGATGAAGGTATCCAGCATATCGAATTCAGCTCTGCATTTGCCGTCCATTTCGACGATGGTGCCGTTTTCGACCTTGATGCTAGGGGTAGGATCCCCAGCACTGTTCATCGCGATCAGACCAACTTCAGGCCATTCTTTAACGAAACCGTCCTTTTTTACCGGACGTGCATCTAAAGCTTCAAATCTTTTTGATCTCATTGTCATTCCTCCTTGATTTATCTTCAACTAATCCAATTTCAACTTAGATGTAAGGAGTAGTCGTAGACGGGCAAGGTCCACCTAAGGCTTCGAGGGCTTGTTTACCAATTTCACGTGCAGCATAAACAGCCTGACGCACAGCACCAGCATCCCCACATACGAAGATAATTGCTTCGTTGGAGTATTTGGTACCACCATTGTCAGGTGATGCAAAACCAATGAGTTCAACGTTAGCAGCTTTCAGGGCACCATCGCTCATGAGAACGCCGATACCAGCAGGAGCACCAACGATAATAGCGAAAGCTTTACCGATAGGAGCGCCGAATACCATGTTACATGCGAAAGAAGCACGAGCGGTGTACTGGAATTCCAGATGGCCAGCATCGTTGCCATAGACATCGCCGAAGGTTCTGTTTAAGTCATTCAAAGCGACTTCAACAGCACGTTTTGCATCGGAAACATCTTCTGCACCGAAGATACACAGGGAACCATGGCCAGCGCCACCCTTGGTGTCACGGGCAAATTCACAGATAACCAGTTCGGTGTTTGTTGCTTTAACAGCTTCATCAGCTGCGAAAACCTGAGGACCAGCACCAGTACGAGCGGAGAGGATACCGATAGAACGATACTTAGGATCGATCTTCATTGCTTCATGCAGGTTAGAGTCTACATTAGCGATAACGAAACCGATTGTGTCGCCAATAGCGGTTCCAACGAATTCAGTTAAACCACAAACACCAGTAGCAGCTGCACAGGTACCTGTTTCTTCAACTTCGTCCATTTTCTTCATGACTTCTTCCATCAATTTGTTCATTAAATCATCTTTCATTAATTCACACCTCCATTAATTTTTTAGAAACTGGGCAACATTTTTTCCACATCTTGATGTGGTCTTGGAATCACATGTACTGAAACGACCTGACCGACCTTGTCTGCAGCTGCAGCACCTGCGTCAACGGCTGCCTTAACCGCTCCCACATCGCCACGCACCATTACGGTTACGAGACCGGATCCGATTTTTTCGTATCCTGTGAGCTCGACATTAGCAGATTTGACCATGGCATCTGCGGCTTCGATACAGCCGACGAGACCTTTAGTTTCAATCATGCCTAAAGCTTCATTAGTCATAAGCTTCGTCCTCCTTGGTTTGAATATTATTGTTACTGTCATTATTTTAAACCATAACCCCGGGTAATTACTTGCACTATTATTATAAAAAATCCTTGAACGCCCCATTTTCAGGGCGTTTACACATATTTACATAAACTTGCAAAACATTCTTTTTTACACTCTTTACAAAATCATGATGTCTTCATAAAACCACAAAAAGAGAAGGCGTTTTTTTGTGTTCATCTTATACAATTTTGTCCTTCTAAAAAAGGGATACCTTCCTGACGGATGGTATCCCTGTTCTTTTATTCTTCTGCAGCAGCTGCTGCTGCCAACTTTTTCTTTTCCCGCCGGAATTCCGTGGGGGTGAGCCCGGTGCTTTTTTTAAACACCTTACTAAAATAATTGGGCTCGTGGTAGGATAAATCCAAGGCGATATTGATGATGGGTACATCGGTATTAATGAGCATATCCTTGGCAATTTCAATCTTACGCTCCGTTAAGTAGGTCACAAAATTGACCCCGGTTTCCTTTTTGAAAATCTTACTTAGATAATAGGAACTCATATTCGCATATTCCCCCACCTGATCCAGGGAAATGTCTTTATGGCAGTTTCGGTCGATATAGTTTAGAATATCCTCGATGCTGTTCTTTCGGTTATCCCGGATATCCATGAGCTTATCAAAAATCTTATCGATGGATTTCATGATTTCAACCTTCAAGTCGTACCGATTTTGATAACTGTTAACAAAATGCTGATGGTTATTGCGGTTGCGGAGGGTGCTCTTAATATCATAATTGCAGGTATCCACGCTGACCACATTGAGCTCTTCCATGAAATGCTGGATTTCATGCTGGATGGATATCAAATCGTAGCCATAATAATCGTACAAAATATCTAAATATTCCGTGAGCGCCACCCGAGAATCATTGTACTTCTTCTGCACCACCGCAAAAATAACCTCATTCATCTTCTCATCGAATTTATTCTTGGCATTCACCTTAAGAGAGGTGATCGCTTGGTTCACGGCTTCGATAAGCTGAGCAGGTCGAATGGGTTTTAATAGAAAATCATCCACCTTGGCTTTAATGGCCTGATGGGCAAAATCAAATTCATTGAAGGCTGTAATCAGGATGACCTTGGTATTGGGATCATCTTTTTTAATCTGCCTAAGCACCTCGATGCCGTTCATCTCCGGAATATTGATATCCATGATGACGATATCCGGGGTGGTCTTCCGTATATTTTCCAGGGCAACGGTTCCAGAGGCTGCGGTCCCCACCACATCCACATCATCAGCCTGTTGGGTCAATATCAGTTCAAGGGCTTCGATTTCCAGATGCTCATCCTCTACGATAAAAACTTTATACATTGAGTCCCCTTCCTGGCACGACTTTAAACGGCAGATGGATGACCACTTCCGTGCCGATCTCTACCGTTTCATTGAAACGTACCCCATAATCCTCTCCAAAATAATATTTTAAACGCCTATTGGTGTTGTCAATTCCAATACCGGTTCCGGTTCCTCCTTCTCCGGCTTCATAGGTTCCTTCCATCAATTGGGCTTCCAGTGCCTCATTGATGCCAGGTCCATTATCGATGACACGGATAGACACATAATCCTCCTTCATATGGGCTGAAATCGTAATTTTTCCCCCAGCCACACTGGGTTCAATGGCATGATTAATGGCATTTTCCACAAAGGGCTGGATGGTCATGAAGGGACAGAGCACATCGCTGCAGTCCTCATCCAGATCAATGGTGTAATCCAAACGGTTGCCTAATCGCATTTTCTGGATGGACAGATAATTTCCCACATGTTCCATTTCCTCACCCAGGGTTACAAAATCATTATTTTCCTTTTTAAGGGTATAGCGCATCATATCTGAGAAAGAGTAAATCATTTCCTGGGTCTTATCCGCATTTTCCAACAGGGCTAAACGCCCAATGGTATTGAGCACATTAAAAAGGAAATGGGGATTGATCTGCGCCTGAAGGGCCTTTAAATCCGCCTCCTTCAGTGCTGCCTCAATCTCACTGCGGTGCTTGACCTCCTCCATCAGCTCTAGATTTTTACTGTGAAGCTCCTCCTGCATGATATGGATCATTTGCTTTTCCACCAAATAGTTGGCAATGGTGTATAATAAATCGGCTGAGGCCCGCACTTGGTTCAGCGTTGTCACCAGGGTTTCATCGTGAAGCTTCTGCACCTCAGGATGATCCGAAAAATCCGTTAGCTCCATAGAAGAGCCCATGGGCAGCTTATCCATTTCTTCCTTGGGTATCCGTACCTGTCCCGATAAAATAGCCCCCAGATAATTCCCCTTCACCATGATGGGGACAGCCAAATCCACTAATCCGCCATGGCAGATATAAATGGACGGCTTTCCAGAACGTGCCGATTCAATCCCGCCGTGGGCATCAGAACGATAGCAGCATTCCAGACAATGGGCATCTTCACGGACTTTCAGGCAATACTTCGAAAAATTGCTGTATTTGGTGATGGGGTTCCCCTTGTAATCTACCGTAATGGTGGCAAATCCCGTTGCCTCCGAAAAGGAGTCCTGGATTCGCTGGAGAACATCCACGTCAAACACATCGGTTATTTTTAGCAAGACTCTCATACACACCCCACCAATTTCTGTTCCTTGTTTAAATGGATACTTTTCCGATTTTTACTCTATTATAGCACAGGACTCGAATTTTTATCAGTCTCTTTTCATTTTTCAAGATTTTTTTGTCATCCTCCAGCACTTAATTGACAGAAACCTTAAGTTTCCTTAGTTTTTTTATCCGTTGCCACCGGTTGACGCTCCCTCACCATTCTTATATAATGAAAGAAATCATGGAGGAACTATGCAATCATACCAAGAAGTATTAAAGCTTTTACACGAAAATCAGGGGAATTATCTGTCCGGCGAGGAAATGGGCACTCGCCTCGGGATCAGCCGCGGTGCCATTTGGAAAGCCATCGAAACCCTTCGCCGGCAAGGCATCCGCATCGATTCGAAAAATCGGTGCGGTTACGCCATCCTGGCGGCCGATGGCCGCTTAACCCCATCCGCCATTGCCCTGGAGCTGGGAGACGCCCAAGCCGCCGAGCACATCACCGTGTACGATTCGCTCCCATCCACCAATACCCTTCTTCGGGAGGAGGCTCTGGCAGGGGCCCCAGCCGGCCGAACCATCATCGCCGACACCCAGACCGGAGGCCGGGGGCGGATGGGACGCAGCTTCTTCTCTCCCCCAGGCTCCGGTATTTACCTCAGTGTTCTTTATCGCCCCACCCCCGACAGCACCTTGCCCCAAACCATCACCATGGCGGCCAGTGTGGTTATTGCCCAGGCTATTGAAGCGGTCACCGGGCAGTCTGTTGGCATTAAATGGGTGAATGACCTCTACCTGGATGGACTGAAGATTGCCGGCATCCTCACCGAGGCCTCCGTCAATATCGAAGCCGGGGGAGTGGACCACATGGTCCTGGGGGTCGGCATTAATCTTTACGCCCCAGAAGGTGGCTTTCCAGAGGATATAAAAGATATTGCCGGTTCCCTCTATCCCTGTGATAAGCCTACCGATCCTACCCTCCGCCTACGCCTCACCGCCGCACTCATTAAAGGGTTGTGGCAGCTGGGCCATTCCCGGGGCATCGGGGATTACATCGAAGATTACCGGGCCCGCTCCATCCTCATCGGTGAAGAAGTCATCATCACGGCAGGGAACCGACAACACCGCGGCCAGGTCATCGGCTTTGATGATGCCGGACACCTCCTCCTAGGGAATCCCGATGGCACCGTCCAAAACATCAGCTCCGGGGAAATCACCCTGCGCATCGCTCCCCATTAGAAAGGAAACAACCATGCATCTAAGACCAAAACCTTGGGCCAGACCAGAACTTCTATCCTCTGGTTTTTTCATTGAAGAGCCCTGGACCCTCAAAGGCCGCTGGGCAGAGGCCTTCCCCAAATCCCAGCCCCTGCACCTGGAGCTGGGCTGCGGCAAGGGCCAGTTCATCGCAGAGCTGGCCCATCGTAATCCTCAGATTAACTATCTGGCCATCGACATGATCGACACCGTGTTAGGACTGGCCAAGCGTCAGATCTGTGACGTCTACGGTGAGGCCCCAGTAGATAATCTGCGGCTGACCGCCTGGGATATCGGCCGGATCGACACCATTTTAGGCCAAGGGGACACCATTGAGCGGATCTATATCAACTTCTGCAACCCCTGGCCGAGACGCCGACACCATAAAAAAAGGCTGACGCATCCGCGCCAGCTCGAAAAATACAAAGCCTTTTTATCTCCCCAGGGAGCCATTCATTTTAAAACCGATGATGACGCCCTTTACGATGCCTCCCTAGGCTATTTTGAAGACGCCGGATTCACCCTCACCCAGGAAATCAGAGACCTCCACGCCACCCATCCCGCGAACAATATCGTCACCGAGCATGAGCGGATGTTTTCTGAACAGGGGATTCTCATTAAAAAGGCGATTGCCCAATCCGGTCCATTTCATCCATCCACAGCCGCACTTTAGCGTCCGAGGGCATCCGCCAATCCCCTCTGGGGGATAGGGCCACCGACCCCACCTTGGGGCCGTCGGGCAGGCAGGAGCGCTTAAACTGCTGGCTGAAAAACCGCCAGTAGAAATTTCGCAGCCATTTGTAAATCACCCTCTTCTCATAGCGTCCATCAAAGGCCCGGCAGGCCATAAAGAAAATCTTCTCCGGGGCAAAGCCATTGCGCATCACATGGTACAAAAAGAAATCGTGGAGGGCATAGGGCCCCACCAAATCCTCGGTTTTCTGGGCAATCTTTCCCGCCTCATCCGGGGGCAACAGCTCTGGGGACACCGGGGTATCCAGGACATCGTACAAAATCGCTTGGATCGCCCCATCCCCATTCATATCCGCCACATAGCTCACCAAATAGCGCACCAGGGTCTTGGGAATGCCGGCATTCACCCCATACATGGACATATGGTCCCCATTATAAGTGGCCCAGCCCAGGGCCAGCTCCGATAAATCTCCGGTTCCCACAACAATCCCCCCCAAGTCATTGGCCACATCCATCAGAATTTGAGTCCGTTCCCGGGCCTGGGCATTCTCGTAGGTGACATCATGGACCGTCAAATCGTGGCCAATGGCCTCCAGATGTTGAACACAGGCCTCTTTAATGCTGATTTCGTGGAAGGTCGCTCCCAGCCCTTTAATAAGCGCCACGGCATTGTCATAAGTACGGTCCGTGGTCCCGAAGCCCGGCATGGTAATGGCATGGATGCGGTCCCGGGAAATCCCCATGAGATCACAAGCATTCACACACACCAAAAGAGCCAGGGTTGAATCTAAGCCCCCAGAAATCCCCAGGACCATGGGCGGCTCTCCAATATGCTTTAAGCGGCTCACCAAACCCATGGACTGGATATTGAAAATCTCACCACAGCGCACCCGTCGGCTCTCCACATCCGCAGGCACAAAGGGGGATGGATTAAAGGACCGCTCCACTTTGTAGCCATGGCGAATGGTGAAAAACACATCCCGCAGGGGGGCATCCCCATAAAAGGCCACCCCATCCATAAAGGAGGACTGGGTTCTCCGGTCATGGAGAAGCGCCTCCACATCCACATCCGCCACAATGAGCTGATCCTCAAAGGCAAACCGGGTACTCTTGGCCAATAAGGTCCCCTTTTCATACACCAGGGCATCCCCCCCAAAAACCAAATCCGTGGTGGATTCACCGGTACCGCTGGAACAGTACAGGTAGCCCGCATTACACCGGGCGGATTGCTGTTTCACCAGCTCCCGGCGATACTCCCCCTTACCAATGAGCTCATTACTGGCCGAAGGGTTGGCAATAAGCACTGCCCCGGCCACGGACAACTTTCCACTGGGTGGAATGGGCGCCCACAAATCCTCGCACACCTCAATCCCCAGGGCCAGCTCCGGCCAATCCTCGCTGCGAAACAGTAAATCCGTCCCCACGGGGAAATCAAACCCCGCAAAGCTGGCCCATTCCCGTTTCAGAGAATCCCCCGAGGAAAACCACCGCTTTTCATAAAATTCATGAGAATTGGGAACATAGACCTTGGGTACCATACCCAGCAGCTCACCCTGGTTAAAGGCCACCGCCCCATTGTACACCGCCCCATCCACAGGAATGGGGACCCCCAGGATAATCAGCATGTCCTTATCCTTGGACCAGGCCCCAATCCGCCGAAGACCCTCCGCCACCCCATCCATTAAAAGGGACTGGGCAAATAAATCCCCGCAGGTGTAACCCGTCAAACACAACTCCGGGAAAAGGACAATCCCCACACCCGTATCCCAGGCCTTCTGGCATAACTCCAAAATTTTATCCGTATTGGCCACCGTATCCGCCACCGCCACCTGGGGAATGGCACAGGCCGTCTTAACAAATCCGAATCGTTTCATTGTAACCTCTTTTTCCATCAAAATGGTCATTTTTCATGTAAATTCCTTGAAATCCCCATATCTAGTATGGGATATTTTCAATTATAACCGCAAAATAATCCGCCCGCAAGGGTGTCATTTTTAATCCCCATTATCCACAGGTTTGTGGATAACTTTTACCCCAAACAATGCACACCTTCCCAGGCTTTTTTTTGGCTTGCCACGGACATTTTTAACACTATCCACCAAGTTATCCACATTATCCACTGTTATTATCCACTTTTTCCACAAAACTGTGGATAACTTTCGCCAATCCTGTAAATAATTTCAATTTATCCACATCAAAATCCCCCAACCTATATTTTGTGTCAAGGACTTTTTTGAGAAAAAATAACGCCGCAGATCTGTGGTTATCCACAGCCCTGCGGCAGCTCATTTTTACTTCTGATGTTTTCTGGATTCCTGGAACTTAAGCCCCGCTTTCACCAAATAGGCAAATAAGGGGTGGGCCTTATTGGGCCGGGATTTAAACTCAGGATGGGCCTGGGTGGCAATAAAACAGGGATGGTTTTTCAGCTCCACCATCTCCACCAGTACCCCATCCGGCGACATTCCGGAGAACACCAGTCCCTTTTCCGTCAGCTGCGGAATAAAGGCATCATTCACCTCATAGCGATGGCGATGGCGTTCTTCAATGGTATCGGTCCGGTAAATCTTATGGGCCAAAGTCCCCTCGGTCAGCTTACAGGGATAAGCCCCCAGACGCATGGTCCCGCCCATATTCTGGATCTTCTTCTGTTCCTCCATCAGGCTGATGACCGGATAAGGGGTTTCCTCATCCAGCTCAATACTATTGGCCCCGGCCATCCCTGCCACATTACGGGCGTATTCGATAACCGTCAACTGGAGGCCCAGGCATAATCCCAGGAAGGGCACCTTATGCTCTCTGGCATAGCGGATGGCTTCGATCTTGCCCTCGATTCCCCGGTTTCCAAAGCCACCGGGTACGATAATGGCATCCACATCCCCCAAGTACCGATCCACATTTTGCTCATTGAGATCTTCGGAGTGAATCCACTTAATGTCCACCACCGTATTATTGGCAATCCCGCCATGGCGCAGGGCCTCCGCCACGGATAGATAGGCATCGTGGAGCTCCACATACTTACCCACCAGAGCTACGCTCATTTTGTTCTCCAAGCTCTTCGCCTTGGAGACCAGTTCCTTCCATTCCTTCAAATCCGGCTTACATTCCGGCAGATGCAGCTTTTCACAGACCAGGTTGGCCAGTCCTTCCTTCTCTAAAAGCAATGGCACTTCGTAGAGCTCGGACGCGTCTAAGTTGCTCACCACCGCTTCCTTATCCACATTACAGAAGAGGCTAATTTTATCCTTCATGCCCTCTTCCACATCCTTTTCCGAGCGCATGACAATAATATCCGGCTGAATCCCAATGCTGCGCAGCTCCTTAACGGAATGCTGGGTGGGCTTGGTCTTCAGCTCGCCCGCCATCCCCAGGTAGGGCAGCAGGGTCACATGGATATAAATCACATTGTCTGCCCCCAAATCGCCTTTGCATTGGCGGATGGCTTCCAGGAAGGGCAAGCTTTCGATATCCCCAACGGTTCCCCCGATTTCCGTAATGACCACATCCGGATTGGCCGGGCTGTCCGCCACCCGCTGGATGCTTTCCTTAATCTCATTGGTAATGTGTGGGATCACCTGTACCGTTCCCCCGAGGTAATCCCCCCGGCGTTCCTTGGAGATCACATTCCAATACACTTTCCCCGTGGTCACATTGCTGTATTTCCCCAGACTCTCATCGGTAAACCGCTCGTAATGGCCCAGGTCCAAATCCGTCTCTGCCCCATCATCCGTTACAAATACCTCACCGTGCTGATAGGGGCTCATGGTACCCGGATCGTAATTGAGATAGGGATCAAACTTTTGAATGGAAACCTTCATCCCCCGGGCCTTGAGCAGCCGCCCCAGGGATGCGCTTGTAATCCCCTTGCCCAAAGAGGATACCACGCCGCCCGTTACGAAAATATACTTAGTCTTCATCTTGCCTCCCGATTAAAATAAAAAAATCACTGCAAAAGTGGTTTTTTTTTTGCAGTGATGCGTGCAACAATATTCTATTCTTATTGTACCGGATTTTTTGAAAAAGGCAAGGGGTAAATTATTTAAATTTAATCATCACCCCTGTCCATGATACCTGCGTTCATCTCTAGGGATAAGGGTCCATCACTTTATTTTAGTGACTGTCGTGCTGGGACCTCCATATACAGGATCCAACATGATGATTGTCCGATAGCGCCCCGTACGGTCGACATACCAAATAGCCTTAACATGGAAATCCAGATGACTGATATCCGTTCCACTTACTTTGGAATCAATCCACACCTTGGCCGTGGATTTCGCCGTAAACTTTTCTAAATCATTAATATATCGAGTTGAATTCGAATTATACTCTGTAAACTTCGTTCCGACTTCCAACGAATTCTCCTCAGGCGTGTGCCCCTCTTTCGTTATAACCTCTTTAGTAATTCCCAAATCGCTCCCCACAATGGCGATGATTTTTTGAGCATAGGTGGTTTTTAGGGCCGTGTACGCATCTCCGGACAAATCCTTGCCATCGTAAGCCGCATACATTTCCGCCGCCACCCCCTGTGCCGCCACATACACCTCCCGGGCCTCTGCAATAGCCGCCTTTCCCCGGGCATCCTCCACGAAGCCCAGCATAGCCGGTATGGTGAAGGCGGCGATGACGGCCAGGATCACCAGGACGACGATGATTTCAACGAGGGTGAAGCCGGTAGATTTTTTTCGATTCTCCATCGTTTTTTTCTCCTTTCACCTTCCATTCATCTACTCTGATATTTTAAGCGTTGCCGTATTCAGATAAGTATTTCCGTTTTTGCTGGCAGCCGTGATTGTTCCATTTCGATAATTCGCTAATTTGGTATCATAAACCATCACGGTGTAACTTTTGCCGGATTGGATGGCCTCGCTTCCGGTCAGACCATTGGTTGTGCACCAGATGATGGTGTAGCCATAGTCATCGGCGTTGGATATGCCAGAACTGGAATCGTATCCCCCATCCCTAGAATTGGGGACCACAGCCCAGACGTATTGACGATCGATATCCGAAATGTCTGCGGCGCTTGCCAATAGTGTGTTTGTGTTGCCATAAACATATTTATCAGTTATCCATGACCCACCAGTTGCATATCCATCCTTAGAACTCAATACCGCCCCATTAAAGCGATTATTGTTATGCGTAAATCCATTATAATATGTACAGGCATTCCAATACCAAACAGCATAACTCTCACCATACAGCATACTCGCAAGCTTTTGAATACACTGCTTCGCCTTATCATCCACTGGCGGTGCCTCCTGGACGATAATGGAATAGGTCGTCGTGACGCCCTTATAGGTCACCACCACCGTCTGCGCCCCTGCCTTGGATAAATCATACCCAGAGCAGCTGGCCTGGCTGAGGTCAATGTCTTTTGTTGTACTGTCACTATAGGTCGCCGTCAGTATACCACCTTCCGTCGAGAAAGCCTCCCCCGTTTTATACACGGTTTTGGGATAAAAGTATTTTTTTCCGTCATTTTTAAACGCAATGGACTGAATACTATTGGCCCATTTGATACTCGTCCCCTCTGCAGCACCGTACAGCCCTACGGTATCAGCCGTAAAGCATCCCTCCGGAATCGTGGTCGTGTTAGTCTTCCGTGTCCCAAATTGCTGGCCAACACTCATTCGGCCCTCTGCAGTGACTCCGATTTTCGCTCCATTCCCAAGATTATCGGTAACATTCAGTTTCTTAGCTCCCGTTAATAGAACATTACTGACAATTTTTGAACCATCTGTACCACTGGTGTTCTTGGTGATTTGGACATTATCCGCTACATTAAGGGTTGATTTTTCATTGACATAAATGCCGCCAGCACCTTGGGCTACTACATTATTACAAATCTGAGCATTCTCCGACAAAGTCATAATCAACGTTTTTTCACCAGTGCCAATAAGTCCACTGCTTTTACTTCCTTTAATCGCGTTATTGTTAATTTGCACCGTCCCACTTATATTTAAACGTGTATTGGGGTTTTGTCCATCGGTATCCGAATTCATCACGATTGCAGTGGTTTTATCCTCTGTACTCTTACCATTCGCCGTTACCTTTAAGTCCCCCTTGAGGTTTAACGCACTAATATCTGCCGATCGTCCATAGCAATCCATCAGCGCTCCGTCATCGGCATAATTGCCGGTGATACTGCCACCGGTAATGGTTACTGTGGATGCCCCACTGCTAAACACCCCGCCCTGGATGGCGTGGCATCCCTTTATGGTCGTTGACGTTATCTCGACGGCACCACTGTTTGCGGCACGAATGGCCCCGCCGCCGCTTGTGCCGGTGGTCTGCGTGCAAGAGCAGTTCTCAATGGTCGAATTAGTAATAGCGATCGGGCTCGAGTAGGTCGTAATAGCCCCGCCGTACTGGGTGGCGCTGCAATCCTTAATGGTCGTTTTATCCAGCCTAAGCTTTGACGTCGTATCTTTAATATAAATTCCCCCACCAGATCCTGTTGTTCCGGATGCCTGGCAATTCTGTATAGTAGAATCATCAAGACTGATCTGGGCTTTATCGCCCCAAATTGCACCACCCTGGGTATCGCTTCCAGACACTACACAATTCTGTAACTTACTCGATTTTATTTTAAGAGTCGCATTAGAGATGTAAATACCGCCACCATTTCCGGTGCTTTTAAACCCATTCATCGTAACATTCTCAAACGCAACCATTCCGCTGGTTTGATATATGGCCCGGCTATTCGCCTGAGCACTGGTTAAGCTTAAATCTTTGATGGTGGCTGTTTTTCCATCTGCCTTCATCGTAAACAGTGCATCGCCATTGGTGATGCTATCCGTCAAAATAACCGATGTTATCTTTTCTCCTTTGGTAATGGTGATATTTCTATCAATATCAATCTTTGCTTTTACCGTATAATTTGCCTGTAAAATTTCGATGGTATCCCCATCAGCGGCGGCCTTCATGGCATTTTGTATGGCCGAGTCCCCATCATAGGGTGTGATTGTTTCACCATGAAGCAGCTGGCAGACCGGAACGTAGTTCGCACTGTGCCAGACGATTGCTTTATCCCCAATCTCTTTGCCGTACAGCTTGTCATCATCCCCTAATGTTGGATTGATATCCGCAAAGAGCTTGTCGATATTTCTGGCATTTTCTTCTGCGGCCGTGGCAAATTGTTTTCCATTGGCCTCTCGGGTCTTATCCCCCATGGTCACTCCGATACTGGCAGTCTCTGTCAGACCCCCTTCCCCAATGGTCAGGTTCTTATTCCCTGGCAGGTAGAGGTTGCAGGGGCTGGGGGCCTCTACCGGTTGACTGTTTTCTGTAATCTGCACAGTACCGCCAAGGGTGGTACTCGTTCCTCCGGCGTAGATAGCACCAGTGGGGGAGGAACAGCCTGTGATGGATGTATCCCTTATGTTTAGGGAACTATTACTAATCAAATTGATGGCACCACCTTGATTGACAGCGGTACAGTTTTCAATCTTAGCCCCATCTAAGGTAACGGGCGTTGTCGATGATTTGTTGGTTTCTGTAACAACCGATAAGGCTCCGCCATATTGGGCGCTGCACCCTCTAATAACCGTTCCTTCACCCAGTGTCACCAAGGTGGTGCCACCTGCTGCAATGGCACCACCATTGCTTATTATTTCCCCCGTACCACCATCGGAATTAATGGTGCAGTTCTCTATGGTGCTTCCCTTGATACTCAATTCCCCTTCCGTTTTTAAAGCAAAAGCGCCGCCATAAAAAAGGTTTGTTTTAGAAAGCGTAAAGTTTTTTATTGTTGCCCCTGTCACAACCACCTTTCCCTTAGACACATAAGCCACGCGACAGGTCGCCCCTGACGAATTTTCGCCAGTATTTCCACCATCAAGCACAATATTATCCAAGGTCAATGTCGCATTAGAATCTTTAACCTGGAACAGATTACTGGCAGTCTGGCTATTCGTATAAATTCGGGACGGACCCCCGACGATATCCTGGGCGGTCGTAATCGTCACATTCTTACTGATGCCAATCCCTTCATCGCCCCCCCCTGCCGGATTAACTTGAACATCGGGATTCAGCCGATAATTCGCTACTACAATCTGGATGGTCTGATTATCTTTAACGTCTTTTACTGCCTGCTTAAGGGCTGTACTCTCCCCCGATACAGTATCGGTATATTCTGCGACTATACCATTGGCATCAACAATGCGAACCTGAACTAGCTTAACCGTAATTGACTGCCATGTCGCCGTTTTGGTTATATCCCCTTCGGTATAGCTGACGCCAATATCTTTTGTTCCTACACTCTGCATTCCCATTGTATCTGGAGCCGTGATGGTATAATCCGTCACAGGTTTTTGGCTTCCATCGGAGTAGGTCGCCGTCACCACCATTCCTGCCGGATTGAAACTTTCTCCAACATAATAGGTGGTTTTCGTTGGTGGTGTTGTAATGCTGAGTGCGGTCAGTTGAATATTTTCTTTGACATCAATGGTAAAACTGGCCGTTTTCCCGCTATAGCTCACCGTTACACTCTGGTTATCCCCTACCTGCTGCATATCAGGCTTTGAGCACATGGTATTGGTCATCGTGATATTTTTGGTGGTCTGCTTGCCATCCTTATCCTTGAAGGTCACCTCGATTTCTCCACCGGCCGCAGTAAATTCTTCACCTTTATTATAAATTGTTTTTGTGGGTGTCTTCGTGATTTGGATGCTTACCACACTTAATGCGTTTGCACCCTGACATACATCAACAACACCATGCTTACTGCACTCCAAATAAAAAACGACTTGGCCTCCGTCTGCAGTTGGCTTTGTCTTGATGGCGTAAACACCGCCATCCGGACAAAGGCCTGTATATTGCCCATAGGTGATGACCCCGGCATCATCCGACTGAGTGTCCAAGACTGCGGTTTCAATGCCATCCCCCTCTATTGCCCCTTTGGCTTGGAGGACGGTTTCCATATTCGCAATGTCAATGGTACTGCCCGGATTAGCCACCCCATCATCCACCAGCTGGGTGGTGTAGGCCTTGGCCAGATCCGTCCGCTTTGCCTGACAGTCCCGGGCGTGGGCATCCTCAATAAAGCCTCCCAGGGCAGGCACGGTAAAGGCCGCCACAATAGCCAAAATGACAAGGGTAACGATGATTTCGACTAGGGTGAATCCAGCGTTATTGTCTCTATTTTTTTTATTCATACCGCTCCCCTTTTCCCTTATTCAAAAATCTTCCAGCCCGTACCTTTAAGTTCTTCCAAAGTTTTAACCCATTCCTGATTCACCACAAAAGCATTGCCTGCGATTTTTCCACTCGAAACTTTTGTTGATGCATACATGGTACCGCTTTGACAATCAATGATAAAATATATATCGGCCCACCCTGTCGCCGCATTATTGGGACTTACAAAAACAAAGGTGTTTTTCCCCGCTAATGCTGCATCCGTTGTACTCATCACACCACAATATGGCCGCATATATAATGATTTTGTTACTGTTGGATAGTAAAAATTCTTTATTTCTGGATATTTTTCAAGCTTATTATCCTGTGGTTGGGGGAATTTTGGCCATTCGCTGTGATATTTATACTGAAATAAATATTTCAAAATATTATCATTGTTCGGATTTGTCTTAAAATAGTCTGATAAGTCTTTTGTCAGTTCTTTCCATCCCGGATATTTTGCTTCAATTTGGTCCACTGTGGAACTTTCAACAATGCAGGTGTACAAATTAATATAATCCGTTCGCAACTGGTTGGCGATGGCCATGGCGGGATCGATTTCCTGTTTGGCCGTATCATTATAGACAATCAAGGGGTTCGTATAGGCTGTCCCGCGGTCCCCTTTTACAGTCAGATTGCAATTCAGGTTTTTAATCCGCCCCTCAGTTTGATACACTTCCTGGCCTTGCTGATCGTAGACCATGACGGTCAGGTCCAGGAGATTTTCCACCGCCGTATCCCCATCTCCCTCTTTGGTGGCCTTTGGCAGGGTCACCTGGTACTTTATGGTATAGCTGCCATAAAATTTTTCACCCAGGACGTTTTCCTGGGTATCCTGATCATAATCCCCAAAATAGAGATATCCGGTACCCGAATCCCCCACCCGGGCATTGTCCTTGATATTGGCCATATACTTTTGATAGCTTTTATCATTGCTGCGGTCAGGGCGGACTTCCAGCTTGGTGGCATAGGTGATTTTTTGCTGCATGTATTTATAGACATTATCCCCGACATACTTCTCAGTATTCTTAACCTCAGTCTGGGTGTACATCCGCACACCGTAAAGGTAGGTCGTTCCCGCAACGGTGAGAACCAGGGATAAAATCACTAGGGTGACGATGATTTCCACCAGGGTAAAGCCATCCTGGCATTGAAGGGTCTGCTTGTAGGGTTTCCTCATGGCGTATCACTCCCATTGGTATAGGACTGCACCGTCCATTGGCTGGCTTTTAATCCCGTTTCATTTCCAGTCGCCAGCACGCCGGCATAGGCGTACCCACTGATGGGCAGCCGGGCAGGTACCTGATCCTTTTCCTTTTTAAAGTCCACAGTGGTACTTGTCGCATTGTGGATGCCATAGACCAGGGTCTTACTGCTACCCCCTGGTCCATTGACCACGGCCTGGGTTCCCCCCGTGCCGGAAACATACAGAGGATAGGGGATATCCTTACCGGCGGTACTCAGATTTTTACTGAAAGCAAGGGTCGCCTTTTGGGTTTCGGTTCCCTGTAAGAAGATAAAGATATCCGGACCGTAGTAGGTGTTCCAGTCGATAGTGTCTCCACCATCAAACCAGGCCTCCACCGAGTTATCCGACTTTGATGCCACACCCACTGGATTGCTCACTTTGACATCATTTATGGTTAGGGTTACCCCGGGCTGGACGTAGATAAAAATGGCTTTTTTTTCGGTATTAGTGTCCTTGGTGATCTCCAAGGTTCCCGCTTGATTGGTGGTCACCTTATAAACGGCCACATCCTTCACCACGTTATCTTCATTCTGAAAATTGGGGTTACCCCCACCCAGGGCAAACATACCATTACTAACCGGCAGCTCCGCTGCCCAACGGGCATTGGGCCAGTTTAAGTTAGTATCATCCACTTTGCGGTAAGCGGTGAGACTGACCTTCCCTTCGCTGGCGGTGCCAGTCACCGCATTCAGGGTAATAGTCCCCTTGCTGTAGTTCCCATCTACCGTACATTTTCCCATATTCTTAATCTCAGGTTTCGTCGCCCCAGCCGTTCCAAAGAAATCGGTAATGACCATTTTTTTATCGCCGTTAACCAGATGATCATTTAAATATGCATTAAAAGAGTTATTGTAGCTTTGACCCTCCGCCAATCCATTCAGCTCATTAACACAAGTATCCAGCGCCGACCGGGAGGTGAAATAATCCTGCCGGAGCACATAATTGGTCACGCTGCGCTTGTTCATAGAGAGGGCCACCCAGGCGATGGCGGTGCCCAGAATGGCGAAGATGATGCAGAGGACGAGTACCCAGATGAGGGCGGAACCGCGGGTGTTTTTTAATTCTAATACGCTTTTCATGGACAAACCTCCCTTCCTGTTATTGCACGGTGATCTCCAATTCGTTCAAACGCTCTTGAACCTCACTAAATTTTTTGTGATAGCTTAAAATTTTATTTCTCTTATCCTCATCATAAACAGCCTGTAAAATATCCACCGTTTCTCCCTCCGGGAATTCGTAAAAGCCCGCAGGCAGCTCAACGGGATTAATCGTTGGTGGCGTATTAGGAGGATTATAAACCGTAATATCCTCCGGATCAGCACGTAATTCCCATGGCTTTGGCAAATACATGATGGTTGGTTTACCTGCATCATAAGGGATTATTTTTAGCGATGACACATAGTGGCGTGAATTTACATCGCCAGTCTGAAGAGAAAACTTCACATGGGTTACCGTATTTTTGACATTATCTCCAACATATAAGAAATTCAAGTGAAATTGATAGGAACCAGACCCAGTCCCACCACCTTGGAATTTAAAGGGCTCTTCGTTTATAAAGAATAATTGCTGTAAATATTCAAAGGGCGGATTATTCGAATTCTGATTTGTAAAATAGCTTTGCGTCGTAACCCCTTTTCGCAGTGCTCCATATCTTTCATAATAAAAAGCACTCCACCCCGGGTTATGGTCAAATAACCAGGTCTGAATTTCTCCAGAATTAGAAAAAAAGGATTTTCCTTCATCCGGACTATAATAGGCTTTCTTCGACTCATAACTCGGTACCACCACTATTTTATCATCGCTCGGCACTGGGGTCGGCATCACACTGGGCAATGGCGGTGTATTCCGCGGTGTCTTCGGCTGAAAAAGAGTTAAGGACAAATCCGTCTGATCATTGGATTTCTTCGTCGTGGCCACTTTAAAGGTCCCTGCAATGGCCTTTCCATCAATGGTCAGTTTATCCCCAAGATCGGTCAAGATGGCCCCCTCGGCTTCCAGAGAGGACCCTAAGCTCTCCAGCTTGCTCACATTACTCTGTGTCGTATTATTAATGGCCTGGGCATTCCCCATCACCTTCAGCGCCGAGTTAATCCCATACAATAAAATCATAAACACAAAAACAAAAAGAACCAGGGCCACGGTCACTTCAATCAGGGTCATCCCCCGGTTCTCTCTAAGCTTACGCATTACTGCTTCCATGGCTGGCTCCTTTCAATTATTTCATTCATCCATTCTATTCCGTTTTCCCTAATGATTCATTCCCCAGCCCTCTCACTGTGCCTGGGTTTGCTTCACCGCCTGAAGCTGTCCGCTTTCATAGCTCATGTAGACGTTCAGGGTGACGCTGCCGGTTTGCTGGGCAACGGTGTAGTCGCTGGCCATGACCTGGATATCCGTCCGGGCATTGGCATTACTCATCAGGCTCATCAGACCATCGGCACCACCTTTAAAACCGACGGTGACCGTACCAATAACGACCCCGCTGGCACTGCTGGTAGCCACGCTGGTGGTGCTGCTGTCCCCGGTGGTGCTGGTGGTGGTACTACTGCTTGAAATATCCCCGGAGCTGCTGGAGTTGGTATTGCTCTCTCCGGTCCCGCCGGGGGAATAGGGCGTCAGGGGTGATGCGCTGAGACTATCGATGGACAGGCTCTGGGGGGTGAGGCCATTATTCACCACGAAGCTGGTGACAAAGCTATCCAGTTGGGCGTTGTTCATCTGCTGGGCAAAGCTTTCCTTTTTCGTGGAAAGGGCCACCCGGGTGTTATCCAGTGCGGTCTGGTTGGCGGCCAGGGTGCTGATGGAAAGCGCCATTTTCTCCTTGGTCTGCTGGCGTTCGTCTTTCTGGGCGGATAAATCCTGGTATCGGTTAAGCCCAGGCATCAGCACCAGGAAGAAGATGGCCATAACCATGAGGAACATCCCCAGGATGTAGAGGAGTGTCTTTTCCCGCTTGGTAAATTCATAGTTCAGACTGGGAAATTTCTCATTGATCATCGCCTTTAAGGGCTTCTTCGGTGGCTTTTCTACCTTTTTCTGGGCAGCTAAGGCCTGCTTTTTAGCCTGTGCCTGGCGTTGAGTGGCGGCCTTTTTAGCCTGCTCCTGCTTTTTCCGGGCGGCTTGTTCGGCCTTCACATCCGTTTTTGTCTTTTTTTCTGGAGGAATGGCTGTCATTATTGACCCACACCCCCTTTCATAAGCGCTGTGTAGGTAAAGCTATAGGATGGCGCGGTGGCGGCCTGGGCGGTGCTGCTGGTGGTCCCGGTGGATACAGTGGACCCCGCGCTGTAGCTGTATCCCAGATAATCCACACTGGCAAAGAGGCCAGAGTTAATAATATTATTCACATAATTGGCGGCCTGGTACTCATTGCCGGCGGTGCCACTATAGGATAATACCCCAGTCTTCGCATCAAGACTCACGGTGGTGGTGGTAATGCCGTCCCCAGAGTACAATACCTGATAAAGCTTATCCCCATCAAAGGAGGGATAGCTGCCTTCGGCTGTCTGAGTATCGTCATAGGCTTTGGCCTCGGCCTGGACGGCCCCAAGTTCATTATCCACACTCTGAGCCTTGGTATACAGGGAAACATTGGACTCATCATTAATATACTGATCCAAATCTTTAATTTGCTTCTGCATGACGATCCCCATGATAAAAAAGCCAATAAAGCCTACCATAAAAATCCCCAATAGAATGAGCGGTGGAATAACGGCCTTATTATGAATATCAATACCCTTATGGGGATTCATCGCTTTTTTATAGGCCCGAAGGAGATTGATGGCGTCCTTCTTCTCAAAACTGCCTACCGCAGGGAGAAAGCCATCGTCTAAAAAGAAATGATCATCCAAAGCGTGTTTCCCGGTGATATTATCCGTGGTGGGAAGCAGCTCACACAGTACCTCCATATCCTGGGTGTAGGCCTTCAGGCTTTTGATTTCCCCAGGGGTAACCCCTGTAAAATAAGCCCGTTCCAGGGGATACTGGGATTTTTGACTTTTATTAAATTGGACCAGGGAGCTGATTTTACCCGCCATCTCCGCAGTGAAGGCCTCGGTTCCCCGGTCAGCCATCATCCGGGCCTGACTGGAAAAGGTATAGCGTCCATTTTCAAACAGAGCATACAGCAGGTTATTGCCGTCCATCACATAGATGGCGAAGGTCTGGCTCTGAAAATCCAAGGTCTGCCCAAAGTAATCCACCAGAGCGGACAGGGCGGTATCAATCCGGGTAAGCTTGATGCCGGCGGTTTCAAAAAGGTGCATGTAGCTTTCCAGCACACCCTTTTCCAGGGCCACGGCAAACATATTAGTGGCTTCGCCTTTGCCCTGGATGCCCTTGTAATCCATGATGAGTTCTTCGTAACCCGGGGCGTCCTCAAATTCATGGTGGCACAGTTCCACCAGCTCCGCAGGCTTTAACTTGGGTACCGGAATGTTTTTATAAATGGCCAAGCTGGTGTTAATGATTAACTGCACATTTTTAAAATCAACATCGTACTCTTCCCGAGCACGATCCAGGGCATCCAGTAAAATACCTTCATTGGTAATCACCCCATTGATCAGACCACCGGAGGCCATGGGAATTTTAAGGAATTTATCGACAATCAGGGTATTCCCCTTACCTGCTCCCTGGAGGATTTGTAAGCTATCGGCTGCGAAATATAATGACGTTTGCATGGTTCCTCCTTATCCGATGTTTTGATATAAGCTCATAATCGGCATCATAACCGAGAGCATGACACTGCCAATGATGACCGCCATAATGATGATCATAATAGGCTCAATAAAGGCCACAATCCGCTGGATCGCCATTTCTGATTCGTAATCGTAGGAATCGGCCACCGATTCAAGCAATCCATCCAAGTTCCCCGTTTCTTCTCCAATAAACACCGTGGAAATCAGCTTATTATCGAAACCATGGATCGTGTCCAAGCCCGATGCCAGGGTTCCCCCAGTACGCACCATATCGATGGATTTGGGGAATTGGCTGGTGATATAGGCATTCCCCACAATTCTAGCCCCAATCTCCATGGCCCCAATCATGGATAAACCGCTGGAGTACAAAGAGCTTAAGGTCCTGGCAAAGCGGGCGGTGTACACAATGGCCACCAGCTTCCCGATTTTAGGGACAGATAATTTAAACTTATCCCAGGCCAAACGCACCGGAGGGGTTCCCAGCAGGGCCCGTCCCAGGAAAAACAGCCCCACGATGGCCATAACCACCCATAACCAATAATCCACCATAAACCCTGAGATATTGATCATCACCTGGGTAATCGCTGGCAGGGTTACCCCTTCAAAAAGGCTGAAAAACTGAGGTAAAATCAAAGTAAAAATAAGAATAACCACCGCGATTGTTACCACCGCCAATATAATGGGATACACCATGGCGTTGCGGATTTTGGTGTGGAGGCGATGCTCCTTCTCATAATAATCCGCCATTTTAAGGGCGGTTTCTGCCATCTGACCGCTGGATTCTCCGGCCTGATACATATTGATGATGAGCATGGGAAAGGACCCCCCCGTGGCCTCCATAGCCTGGGACAAGGTGATCCCCTTTTGGACTTCGGTGTAGAGTATCTCATACACCTCCTTCACCTTGGGCTTGATGTCCCGCTCCTTCATAATGGCTAGGCCTCGGACAACAGTAATCCCCGCATCGAGCATACTGTTCATTTGCCTGGAAAAATCCGCTAACTCCATATTTTTTAATTTGTAGGGTGTTTTCTTGACATCTAACTCTTTACTGCTTAACAGGAACTCGTCCTGCTCCCGCAGACGCCGCCGCAGCGCTGTTGCATCCGGGGCTTCCATCGTTCCAGTGACGACCTGGGATGCCAAGTTTTTTGCTTTGTATTTAAATTTTGCCAAAACCGCAACCTCTCTGGAATCTCTTTGCCATTAACCCAGCCCGAAGGCCGATAAATATAATCCGATAATATCGCTGCCATAGAGCATGGCGATAAAAATCCCCATGCACAAATAGGGGCCGAAGGCCATTTCCTTTTCCCCGGTTTTACGAAGGAGCTTCACCACCCCTACGGCCCCACCAAAGAGGACTCCCAGGAAAAGGGCCAACAGCGTTCCCTGCCATCCCAAAAGGAAGCCCGCCACCGCCATTAACTTAACGTCCCCCATGCCAAAGGCCCCCATGGCAAGAGCCAACGTTAAGAGGGGCAGAGCCCCAAGGGCAATACCGATGAGCCGGGAAACCAAATCCGGTGTGGGGTAGAGGAAAAAGCCAATCATAACGGGAATGGCCAATGCGATGACCAGCCCATTGGGAATAATCATCTCGTCCCAATCAATCACCGCAATGGCGATGAGGATGGCGGCGATGGCGAAGCCCGTCAGGCTCAGCCAGCCCAGCCGATAATGGGCGGCAACCCACACCGCAGCAATCCCCCCGGCAAGCTCCACCAGAAAATACCGGATGGGAATGGCACCGCCGCAATGACGGCATTTCCCCCGAAGCCATAGCCAGCTCACCAGAGGAATATTATCGTAAGCAGCAATGGGCGCCTTACACTGAGGGCAAAAGGAACGCCCCTTGGCGATGGAAATCTCTGCCGGTACCCGATAGATGACCACATTGAGAAAGCTTCCAATACAGCACCCTACAATAAAGATGAAACCATAAATCACAAAATATGCCAGCTCTACGCACATGCTGTCCTCCTATTGATTGAGATGCCCCTCCACGGTCGTCAGTGGCTGGTCTTTGCCATTGATACGCACCTGATCCCCGGCATCCAGCCGAATGGTATTGCCATCCTTTTTGAAGGAAATGGCATCAATGGTTCCATCCCGTCCTGCATCGTAAATGGTCAGCGTGGTAATGCCAGCGTAAAGCCCATCGCTTTCCAGATATTTTTCCAGATCCTTGGCCGTTGGGATTTCGTAGGGTGCTTCTGGTGTAGCTGCCGCCATGTTCTGGGTGGCCTGGGCCTGGGCCGCAATATAAATCGACCGGGCCGTGGTGACATCGGCCTGCTTTCTCGCCTCGTCAATCATACCCACCATCCCTGGAATCATCAGAGCGGCCACCAGGGCCACCACGACAATGACCGTGATAAGCTCCACCATATTATACCCCCGCTGATTTCGGAGGATTTTTTTGACACCTTTTAAACCATCCACGTCAGCACCTCGTCTTTAACCTTAACCTATCCGATACACATAATATATATATTATAGCACAGCAAAATACTTTTCTTCAGTATTTCTTAATGGTTTCTTCAAAAAAAGAGGCTCCAATGAGCCTCTTTACATCCCAGGGTTCTAGGCCCCCAAATCTTCTACCACCAACACCCGTACACCATCTTCTTTCACCGTGGCTTCCACTGGCTTTGGCTTCTCAGCCGGTGTATTTCCGGCCCGCTTGGCCGCTCGGCGCTCAAAGAACTTGGGTGCTACCTGGGGGAACAACGCACAGCTTAGCACATCCTCCTCGCTCTCGGCTATTCCCTTCGTTTCCTCCCGGAGCTTATCCATTTCCGGGGGAATATCATCTGCAGGCCGTCCGGTGATGACCGGGGTATCCCCAATGGCCATTTTTCGGACCTCCTCATTCACCGTCCCGGGAACCCGACCGTACTCTCCGGCCAGTAACCCCTTGGATTCCTTGGTGAACAGTTTATACCGCCCAGCCAGCACATTCATCACCGCCTGGCTCCCCACAATCTGGCTGGTGGGGGTGACCAGAGGCGGATAGCCAAAGTCCTGACGCACCACCGGAATTTCCTCCAGAACATCATAATACTTATCCTCGGCCCCGGCTTCCTTGAGCTGGGAGATCAAGTTGGACAGCATTCCCCCCGGCACCTGGTACAGCAAGGTATTGGTATCCACATGGAGGACCTTGGGGTTAATATCTCCTTCTGCCGTCAACCGGGCTGCCACCTTCCTAAAATGCTCCGCTGCCTTGGAGAGCAGTTCTAAATCCAGGCCCGTGTCCAGGGGGGTTCCCTTCAGGGTGGCCACCAGGGATTCCGTGGCCGGCTGGGCGGTCCCATTACCCATGGGGCTCAGGGCACAGTCCACAATATCCACCCCGGCCTGGGCGGCCATCAGATAGGTCATATCCCCGGTTCCCGTGGTATTGTGGGTATGGAGATGGATGGGTACCCGCACCTGGCGTTTCAGACGCTTCACCAGGCTGGCGGCCTCGTAGGGCAGCAGCAGGTTGGCCATGTCCTTAATACAGATGGAATCTGCCCCCATCTGTTCCAGCTCCCGGGCCACCTTCACAAAGTAATCCTCACTGTGCACCGGGCTTAGGGTATAGCTCAGGGCTGGCTCACACCAGCCCCCATATTTTTTGGTGGCCCGAATGGCCGTTTCCATGTTCCGGGTATCGTTAAGGGCATCAAAAATCCGGATTACATCGATGCCGTTTTCGATGGACTTCGCCACAAAGGCCTCCACCACATCGTCGGCGTAGTGGCGATAGCCTAGCACATTCTGCCCCCTTAGGAGCATTTGCAGCTTGGTTTTGGGCAGATGGGCCCTGAGGGTGCGCAGTCGCTCCCAGGGATCTTCATCTAAGAAGCGCATACAGGCATCAAAGGTCGCCCCACCCCAGCATTCCAAAGACCAATAACCAATTTCATCCAGTATTTCACAGGCCGGCAGCATATCCTCAATGCGCATACGAGTAGCCGCCTGGCTTTGATGTGCATCCCGAAGGATGGTATCTGTTATTTTTAAACCCATCATATCTCCTTACTCTTAAACCCTATGAGAGCACTGCCATCAGTACCCCCGCGGCAATGGCCGAGCCAATGACACCGGCCACATTGGGGCCCATGGCGTGCATCAGCAGGAAGTTCCCCGGGTCTGCCTTCTGGCCCTCAGCCTGGGAAACCCGGGCCGCCATGGGCACCGCGGACACCCCGGCAGAGCCGATTAAGGGGTTGATTTTCTTCTTGAGGAAAAGATTCATAAACTTAGCCAGCAGTACCCCGCCAGCGGTCCCCAGGCCGAAGGCCAGCACACCCATGGCTACGATAGCCAGGGTCTGGGGCTTTAGGAAGGTTTCTGCCGTGGCCGTCGCCCCCACAGAAACACCGAGGAAAATAACCACAATGTTCATTAGCTCGTTCTGGACCGTCTTGGCCAAGCGGTCCACTACCCCACTCACCTGGAGCAGGTTCCCCAGCATAAGACAACCGATCAGGGGTGCCGCCGAGGGTACCAGCAGGGCTACAAAAATGGTCACCACGAAGGGAAAAACAATCTTCTCGGTTTTACTCACCGGCCGCAGCTCCTCCATCCGGATTTTCCGTTCCTTCTCCGTGGTCAGGGCCCGCATAATGGGGGGTTGAATCACCGGCACCAGGGCCATATAGCAATAAGCCGCAATGGCAATGGGCCCCAGAAGCTCCGGAGCCAGCCGGGTGGCGACAAAGATCGCCGTGGGTCCGTCCGCCCCGCCAATAATCCCAATGGCACCAGCCTGGGCCTGGTTAAACATTCCGGAAAGGACACAGCCTAAATAGGTAATAAAAATGCCGATTTGAGCCGCTGCCCCCAGGAGCAGGCTCTTGGGGTTGGCAATGAGCGGTCCAAAATCCGTCATCGCTCCCACCCCCACGAAAATTAGGCAAGGGTACACCCCCAGCTTCACCCCGAGGTATAAAATGTCAATGAGTCCAACACTGACCGATTCCCCCGTGGTCTGGGAAACCGCTCCCCCAAAGGCCGCCCAATCGATATGCCCCCCGGCAAAAAGCTCCTCATGGAACAGATTGCCCCCGGGAAGGTTGGACAGCAGCACCCCAAAGGCAATGGGGAGCAGCAGCAGGGGCTCGTACTTTTTCACGATGGCCAGCCAGGCCAACAGACAGGCCACCCCCAGCATGATCAGGTTCTTCCAATCCGCCACCAAAAGGGCAAAGCCCGTTTGGTTTATAAAATTCACAATGGCATCCATCGGTTTACCCTCTGGCGCCCATTACGCAATCACACAAAGCGTTGCGCCGGACTCCACAGCAGCCCCCTCGGTGACACTCAGGCCATTCACCACACCCGCCACCGGGGCGACAATTTCGTTTTCCATCTTCATGGCTTCTAACACCATCAGCACCTGACCCTTGGCAACGGCTGTTCCGTCGGCCACCTTCACCGAAAGGATGGTCCCAGGCATGGGGCTTTTCACCACTTCCCCACCACCAGAAGCTGCCACCGGTGCTGCCGAAGCCGGAGCAGAAGCTGCAGGCTTCACCGGAGCCGGGGCAGCCACCGCTTCTTCGCTCAGTAATTCCACACCCACTTCATACTCTGTTCCATTAACCACTACACGATACTTTTTCATATTACTACTCTCCTTCTTCTTATTCTACTACGATACTTTTTTAAGGGATGTAATCCGAAGTCCGGAAACATCCATCCCCAGCTCCTCGGCCAGAGCCGCAGAAATAGCCGCCACCAGTTCTCCCCGGGACGGGTCCCCACCCGGTGACAGACGCTTTAATGAAACAATCCGAAAGCCCGGGGTATCCGTCCCCAGTTCCTCGGCCAATGCCGCAGAAATGGCTGCCACCAGCTCCCCTCGCTTTGGAATCGGAGCCACTGGGCCCGGTACAGCCACAGCGGCTTCTGGCACCCCAGGCTCCCGGTGTTGCCCTTCAAGGGCCCGGATCACCGCACTCATGGCCATACATAAAAATACAATGCAGATTAGACCGACAAAGACGGTGCCAATTCCCATTAATACCACAAAGGTATTCGACACAACAAATTCCCCCTTCTCAACAAAATAATATCTGTCGCTTTAAAAACGAAGATTGTTACTATTTTAACACGTTTTCAATTTAAGTACAATGCAATTTCTTGTCCTTTCCTAAACTGTTTCTTAAAGAAAAGCGCATCCGCCATCCATCAAAAAAGCGTACTGAGTTCGTCAGTACGCTTCAGCTATTCGATTAATCCTTAAAAATTCGACCATCAAGATCATGGAGTTTTTCCTTGGCCGCTTCCTCTTTCTGCTTAGCCGCTTCCAGCGCCTGGCGTAAATCGGCCACAGCCGTTGACGCCTTTCCCTGACCTTCTTTGATGGCGCGTTCATAGGGTTTAGCCACCTGATGGACCTGCTTCACGGCAAAGCTATAGGCCTTCTTAGCTTCCTTCCGGGCCGCCATCAAATCCTTTGGACGAGCCTGGGCATTGGGATACGCCGCCTCAATCCGTCTGAGGAGAAGCTGCTTGTCTTTAAGCATAGCATGGACCTGGCGGCTGATTTCCTCGGTATCATCCGCATCCTGGCTGTCGATTTCCCGCTTCACCAGATTCATTAAGAAGTGTGAGTAAGCATAATCCCCCAGCATCACCACGGCGATAATCACCGCCAACAGCTGAACCACGAAGGGTGACATCCCTGCCATCAAACCAAAGTAAATGGGGTCAATGAACCAGATAATCCCCACACTGGCCACCCCGAAGAGCACCAGATTCCCAATCCATATCCGGCCATTTAAATTCATGGGCTTTTTGCTATAGTCCCACCACCGGGCATGGAACACCTTTTCCATATACCAGCTGGTAAAGTACTCCAGTATCCCGCAAATCACAAATCCGGCGAGGAAGGTCTCCCCAATGGTCCCGTGTCGGCCAATCATTCCGCCGACTAACAGGGTCACGGCCACCACCCCAGCCCCATAAATGGGACAATAGGGCCCGATGAGGAACCCCCGATTAATAAAGCGATGGTATTGAATGTATTTTAAAACGACCTCCATACACCACCCCACCACAGCAAAGATGAAAAACTCGATGATTAGCATGCTGAGGTTCAAAAAAAACTGGTCCATAAATCTCCTCCTCCTAAAATTCATTACGATTATAATAGCATGAAAAGAAGTAATAGGCCAGAGAAATACTGTTGGGTATGTTCGAGAGTGGGCTTTAGGCGGTTTAGAACAGACTCTTACGGATGCCTTAGATAAATCGACTAACCTTGTAACAACTCATCTGGGTCTCATCAGAAAAGCCTCTGGGTCCGGATCCTCCTCCACCGTGCGGGTGACGGAAACCAGCATACCGCAGAAGGTCCAGAGGATGGGGGCCACGTTGACCACGGAGATATTCCACAGAGCGGCAATCATATAAGCCCCAATACCGAAGAGCAATGGAGCCTGGGGGCCCCAGAGGGCAAAGCGCCGAATCCCCCGAACCACCGTGGACAGCTGGGTCCCCACAAAAGCCACTGCCGCCGGAATGCCACTGCAAAAGGCCACCTGGAGGATTTCGCAATGGGCCTTGTCGATGATGGCGTAGTATCCAAAGTAGTCAATCACCTCCTGCTGGAAATGGTCGAAGATGGCAAAATCCAGGGTCTCAATCCCCCAGCCTGTTCCGGGCCGCATGAGAATGAGCTGAGTGGTGACCCAGTAAATAAAGCCCCGGGCATCCACCGAGCCAAAGTGCTTAAAGCGATCCGTCGCCCCGGTGCTGGTGGTAAAGTACACCAGGGTGATGGTCACAAAAATCCCACAGAGCATCAGAATGCGTCGGCGGCACCCGGGCTTAGGCCAATAGCACAGCACCATAATGGCGAAGACCACACAAGCCCCAATCCAGCTCCCTCGGGTATTACTGGACAAGAGCCCAAAGTAAATGATCCCCGCCGCCGGGTAAGCCAGTCCCCCGAACTTAAGGGCTGCCCAAAAAGCCACGGGCAGAGCCAGAGCCGTATAGGAGCCCAGAAAGTTTTGGTTGCCACAGCCTGTAAACTGAAGCACCAACAACTCCGTGGTTTTGGGGTCAATTCCAAAGAGGAGGGTTTCGTAACGGATGAACAGGGCGTGGAGGGCCATCACCACTGCCCCGCAAAGGTAGAGTTTTAAGTGCCAGGGCCGGGGGCGGTAGAAGAAAGCCGCCAGGAGAAACATCAGGATATAGAACACCAAAACGAGATACCCTTCCATCCGGGTATCCACCCCGTAGAGGGAACGGTAGATGTTTTGGGAAAAGGGCAGGGTGAGGGTGATAAGGAGGAGGTAAAGGAGGGCCCACTTCACCGGTAGGGGTGCCGCTGGTTTGCGTTCGAGGTAGATGATGATGCTGGGGGCGCAGAGGATGATCAGGGCGGTGATGGTGAAGAAGATGGTGGTGATTTTGGGCTGGACGATGGGGTCTGGGAGTTGTTGGATGGTGATTAGGGGGAGGATGGAGATGAGACAAACTAATAATGTAGAAATCATTTGATTGTAGTTCGTCAATTGTATAATTGTATTACTTTTCTTCTTCATATATGAATTCTTTCTAAGTCTATATATAAAAATAAGCGGTTGATTTTATTCAACCGCTTATAAACGCTTGTTTAGTAGGTTTCTGTTTCTCCACCACTCTTTAAGTGAATACCGTTAAAAAATACATCCGTTACTTCCGCTTTTGCATTAACATAAACGTATGGTGCTGTTGGAATATCGGCTCTCTTTGTTGCCTTTTTAGCTGCAGTAATATTATCAGGTGTAATATCTCCGACTGTAACCAGTGGAGCAACATTAATATCATTAGTTATCATATTCGTCGTTTTAGTAGCAACAGTTGCTGCATCTGAATTTGCAGTAGTACTAACACCAGTTTCTAAAGCAGGCGTCGCTTTTCCCGCAGCAACTTCAGTACTAGCTGCTTGTGCCGCCACATAAATTTCTCTCGCCTGTGCAATCGAAGCCTTACTTCTCGCATCATTCACAAACCCCAACATCGCAGGAATCGTAAAGGCCGCCAAAATCGCCAGAATAACCAGCACCACAATGATTTCCACCAGGGTGAACCCTTTACGGTTCTTCTTCATTTTCTTCCATAGTTGCATAACCGTTTCTCCTTTTATTTATATAATTTTTTATTAAAGCCTATTTTTTCTGGAATCAAAAACAGCGTCCTGTTTCCAGAGGCTTAAGGTCCAGAAATAGTCCGCATTCCCGGTAACTGGCTGCCCTATCCTGATGGACGTAGGCCCTTAAGCTTTGCGTCACAGCCTTTCGGCTGTTTTGCCTTTATCATAGGTCAAGCTTACACCCATTCCAGGGTATTGTCAAGGATTATCTGTAAGATTGGCTGCATTTTTTGCTATCGGCACCGACGAATATGTCTTTCACACCCTTTTGTAGCCTGGTGTCCCAATCAAAAGCCCCCGGTGTGTACCGGGGGCCTTTGGTTACTTTTCATTTTCGACATGGATAAAACCTTGGTCATAATAGGTGATGACGGTTAGTCCCAGGGTGCTGGCCACCTGGGCAACGGTGTGGATGTCGATCTGGGGGCTGTAGAGATCGGCGGCGTGGCCCCTTAGGTGACGGGAGTATTCAATGCCTCCCACCTCGGCGTTGTACCGGGGGCAGCGCACCCCGCTGGTGATGATGACCGGGGCGCCCAGGCTTTCCCGGAGGATTTCGATGGTGGCTAAGAGGTCTGGGTCCATGGGGCTGGGCCAACCATCGCAATAGCCCGGGCAGGTGCAGGCGTATTCTGCCATTTCAAAGTGGGCACTGGCCATGGGGATGGTGGTGGAGCCCTCTGGCAGGATGTCCGCCTCTGGGGTGTCGGGGATGGTGGCATCGACCACGGGCTTGGTGTCTGGGGCTGGGGGTGCGACTTCGGTGGTGGGGGTAGGTCCCGCCTGGCCCTGGGATTCCGGCTGGGCCGCCCCCGGACTCAGGGTCAGGGCGGCGGCGATCAGCAGGAGGAGGGTCAGGGCCAGAAGGCCAAGCTTAGTTGGCCAAGCTGACATCAGTGGTGGTCTTGTCGACCCGTTTGGCAGAGACCAGGGCCGTCAGATCCATGCCCCCAGGGGCGAAAATGTCCTGGGTCAGGATGGCCTGGGCACCGGTTTTTACTTCAGCATCGGTAATGCCATCCTTATAATCGGCTACAGTCAGGCTGTAGTGACTGTCATCCTCTTTTTTGTAGGTGAGGACGAGGTCCTTTTGGTTGATAATGCTCATTTTCTTCTCCTTAATCTGTGTGAATTTCTAATCCTTATTTTATCCGGTGATGGCTTCTTTTCAGCTACACGGTTTCGACGAGTTCTTCAGTAGTGACCACGTAGCAATTTTCTGCCGTGGGCTGCTGCAGGCCGTCCAGGGCTTTGTAAGTGGCCAGGATGGCGGTATCTGTGGCGGCAGCCTTGACATTTTTGTAGGTTTTGCTCTTGCGCAAAACCTCTCCGTCGACGGTGCCATAGTTGCTGACCATCTTCATCCCGATGCTGTTGACATTACGTTCAATTGCCATTTTCATTTCTCCTTTGTGCTTTTTTCTAAGCGTCCGCGGTGCTTATACTTATATAATGTTTTTTGGAAGGGTTTTCCCCCACGGTTCATGTATATTTTTTTAAAAACGCCTCCTTAAATTCTTAATCGCCCGGCTGTGGAGGTTTTCGACGGTCTTTCGGGCAAGTCCCAGTCGGCTGGCAATTTCCCCAGGGGACAAGCCCCGGAAATAGCGGTCCGTAATGATTTGGCGCTGGCGCTTGGGCAGGGTCTCCAGACGGCGGTGGAGCTCAGCATATTCCTCAGCCTCAATGAGGGTGGATAGGGCTGGAGGTGTATCATCCTCCAGGGTATCGGCCAGGGTGCCGCCCTCCTCGGGATCGCCCATGGGCGTATCCAGGGAGAGGGCTGGCGCCTTTTCCCGGCGGACCCGGGCCATCAGGTGGTAAAACACCTGGCTTTTAAGATATACGGGAAAGTAGACACCCTTCTCCGGGTCGTAGCTGTGGACCGCCTGGATGAGGGCGAGATGGGCTTCCTGCAGGGTGTCCTCCCAATCGGTGCTTGACCAGGTTGTTTTTTTCACTAAGCTTAATAGCAGGGGCCTGTAGGTACTGGCCAGCTTTTCCAGAGCGGCGGCATCCCCTTCTTTTCCACGCTGTACCAATTCGTCAATACGTTTCTGTCGGTTTTTCATTTCCTTTGTCATTTTAACTCCTTCCACTTCTGTTGAAGATTCTGTATGATTCATAAACGGGGAGTTCAAATCATGGTTTTATTATAATTCTTTTTATGGATATAATCAATAGTATATTTTATTATATTACCTTTATGGGTTCTAAAAATCCCCTTGGCGGATATTGTGCCAAGGGGATTTTGGGTGTTCTTAATTTCTTATAATAATATGACCTTCTGCGGTTTCATAAAAGCTGCGGCCAGGCTCCTCATCCATTAAATCCACATATTCCTGGGCATTGTTTAGAATACTCTGAATTTCTTCCTCGGTGAGGGCACGCACCACTTTGGCAGGGCTGCCCAGAACCAGAGAGCCTTCTGGGATTTCTTTGTTCTGGGTGACCAAAGATCCGGCTCCGATAATGGTATTCCGGCCAATTTTAGCCCCATTTAAAACGGTGGTTCCCATGCCGACCAGAACATCATCTTCGATGGTGCAGCCATGAATGGTGCAATTATGGCCAATGGTCACGCCACTTCCTATAACGGTATGGTAGCCATGGGCCACATGGACCACGGTGCCATCTTGAATATTGGAACGATCACCCACTGTGATGGGGGCTTCATCCCCCCGGAGTACGGCCTGGTACCAGACGCTGGTGTCATTGCCTAAGGCGACATTGCCGACAATATCGGCACTCTTGGCAATGAAGATGTGCTTGCGGTCTGTGGGCGTGGCGGTATGCTCTGACCGACGGCCAGGGGCCGCACTGCTCAGGGTTTGGGCCAAGGCTTCATTGATTTCTTTTTTTGCCATCTTGGGGGGTTCCTCCTGTTCAGGGATTTCTTCCCTGGGGGTAATGGGGTTCCAATTGCCTTTTATGGCAATGTCTTCCTCCCGGTGGTTAAAACGGGTGTAGCTGTAGCCTTCTCCGTCATCGGTAAGGGGATTGATGACTTTATTATGGTTTCCGCTGTAGGTCGCCACACTTTCTTCCCGGTCGGTCTTGGTGTAGCTGCCCAGGGGTTCTTCACTTTTATATTCCCCGGATACGGTGACCTTATAGCCCTCTCGGGGTCGTTCTTCCTCATCATCCAGGGGAAGGCGGGTCGGCTTTTTAATTTCCACCAGGCTTTCCTGGCTGAGTTGGCGTTTAACGGCCCGGTCTATGGCGGCGCAGACACCGTCAAAATCGGTATCCAGTTCGCGGTAGGTATAAGCGGCGGCCTTCAGGCCCATTTCCCGCAGGGCATCACCCTTTTTACCCGAAACCCCACCGGCACTGTCTGAAAACCGGCGGAATTTTTCCAGTTCAACCACTAAATTGGCGGTTGGGCAGACGAATAAAAAGCCGTCACTGCCTGCCAAAATGCTGCGCTGAAATTTTTCGGGGTAGTCCTTTAAATAGCTCTCCCATAGCTTCTTTTCCTGGGGGGTCGCTTTCTGTTCAAAATCCTCAAGGGTCGGATTATTAAAATCTTCTTGTTTTCCGTAGGGCATAATCGTTCCTCCACTTAATGGTGTCTTCGGTTTAATTCATGATTAGTTCTATATTAACACCTTTACATCCCCCTGAGAAAGCAGTTTATTGGCGACTTGCTATACTTTTGTGCAATTAAAAAGGATGCGGGAAGGCATCCTTTCTAATTCTAATCTTCTTTATTGGTCCGTCTCCAAATATTCATTTTTTCTGCTTCCGCAATGAGCTCATCCTGAAACTGTGGATGGGCCACCTTGATGATGGCTTCTGCCCGTTCCCAGGTCGATAACCCCTTGAGGTTTACAATGCCGTATTCGGTGACGAGATAATGGATATTGGCCCGGGTATCGGTAACCACTGAGCCGTTGGCCAGGGTGGGACGAATGCGGGAGTGTAGTTCCCCTTTTTTGTCTTTAAAGGCAGATGAACAGCAGATGAAGCTTTTGCCCCCCTTGGATTTATAGGCTCCCAGTACGAAGTCCAACTGACCACCGGCGCCACTAATTTGTTTGGTTCCTGCGGTTTCTGCATTAACCTGCCCATAGAGGTCGATATCCACTGCGTTATTAATGGAGATGAAATTGTCAATGTTCCCAATGGTATCAATGTCATTGGCATAATTGACCGGTACTGCCATACACTCCGGATTGTCATCCAGGAAGTCATAGAGCTTTTTCGTACCCGCTGCAAAGGCATAGACCTGCTTGTAGCGATTAACGGTCTTGTGGGAGCCTGTGACTTTACCCGCCCGGCTTAAATCCACAAAGGCATCCACATACATTTCGGTATGTACCCCTAAATCCTTTAAATCAGATTCGGCAATCATGGCACCAACCGTATTGGGCATTCCACCAATGCCGAGCTGTAGGCAAGCACCATTGGGAATTTCTGGTACGATCAGGTTGGCCACGGCGATATCCACATCGGTCGCAGGGCCACCAGCACCCATTTCTGCCATGGCGGGGTTTTCCCCTTCAACAATAACATCAACTTTAGAGATATGGATGGCTTCTTCAAAGCCCCCCAGGCAGCGGGGTATGTTTTCGTTCACTTCAACGATGACGACTTTAGCCCTTTCGCAGACAGCCATCATATGTGATGCATTGGGACCGAAGTTGAAATACCCGTGCTTATCCATGGGTGCCACCTGGAACATGGCAACATCCGGCGGCGTGATATTTTCCCGGTAATAGCGGGGTAGTTCAGAATAACGAAGGGGATCGTAAAAACTAAAGCCCTTGGCAACGGCTTTCCGTTCGATTCCAGACATATGCCAGGAATTCCAGGTGAAATGTTCTTTGGCATCGGGAAGTTTAAAAATCTCCGGTTCCCACATTAAGATCCCACCGCGGATTTTGAGATCCTTCAGTTCTGGTTCTTTTTTAATCCGTTCCGCCAGGGCCTCATCCAACGCCCGGACGGTTGCCGTCGTCCATCCATAATCCAACCAATCCCCTGATTTAACAATGGCGACTGCTTCTTCAGCCGTCTTTAATTTGTCTGCATATTCTTTGATATAACTCATTGTTACCCTCCTTGGTGCACTTGCTTGTGAATCCTTCTCAATGGATTGATTTTATCATGCCTGCCGCCCCATGGTCAAGGGGTTTAATCCGGGATTCCCCCCTTCAGTAACGGCCTTTTCTTTTTTTAATTTTTTCTTAAACATCAACCTAAAGGATGATGTTTTTTATTACTTATCGTGTTATACTCAATTTAAAATATGAAAGAAGGAGAATTGATTATGAGCTTTGAATTTGGAATGAAGGGCTTCACCTGTGGTATGATTGCCTTAATCTGTTGGGTGGTCTCAATTATCTTAAATTTAATGAATCTTTCAACGATTGGCTGGTTATTTGGAGTGGCTGTTTTAGTTTTCGGTATTATGGCTTTTGTCAACGGTAAAAAAGAATTTGCCGCTGATCCGAACAACAGCAAGGCTAAAACGGGAAAGACCATTGGTCTAGTCATCATTATTGTGGAAATTGTTACCTTTGTGGTTCTTTTAGTCGCAGCTGGTACACTGGCTGCACTGATGATGTAATCCTTCCAAATAAAAAACGGGTTTCCCCAGGGGGACCCGTTTTTTTATACCGATTCTGTCGCTTTAGATAAAGATATACTTACAAACAAACAGAACTGCAATGGCAACCATAACCCAACTGACCTTTTCCCGCTTCCCAGCAACCAGGTTTAATGCCACATACGAGATAACCCCAACGCCAATCCCTTCAGCAATACTGTAGAGCATGGGCATCCCTGCCAGGCATAAAAATGCCGGAATGCCTTCGGTGAGCTCATCCATGTCCAATTCCTTGACCTGCTGCATCATCAGGAAACCGACGATAATGAGGGCCGGTGCAGTGGCAAAGGATGGAATCGCCAGGAAAATGGGTGACAGCAGGAGGGACAGCGCAAAGAGGATGGCAACCACCAAGCCCGTCAGGCCGGTCCGTCCGCCTTCTCCTACGCCCAGACTGCTTTCCACATAAGTGGTGGTGGTGGAGGTTCCAAAGACGGCGCCTACAGAGGTCGCCACAGCATCCGCCAATAAAGCCCCTTTGATCTTTGGCAGCTTACCCTCTTCGGTGACGAAGCCTGCTTTCATCCCGCAGCCCATGAGGGTTCCCAAAGTATCAAAGAGATCCACAAAAAGGAATGCGAAGATGACGACAATGAAATCCAGGGTCAATACCTTTGAGAAGTCAAACTTCATGAAGGTTGAAGAAATCCCCGATACGTGGATCCCATTTGAAAAATCAGGAATCAGTGAATAAAGTCCAAGCTCTGGTGCGGGAATATAGACACCCGCCAACTGGAAGACAATCCCCAATAACCAGGTGATAATAATCCCCCAGAGTACGGCCCCTTTGATATTTTTAATCATCATAATGGCCGTTGTCAGGACGCCAAGGACTGCCAAACCGACGGTCAGGCCCATGGTGAAGGATTCCTGCCCCTTCCAGACATACATCGTAATCAATGTGGCATCACTGTTCACCACAATATTGGCGTTTTGAAAGCCAATCATCGCAATAAACAGCCCAATCCCACAGGTGATGGCGATCTTCAGGTTTTTCGGAATCGAATTAAAGAGGGCTTCTCGGACATTGGTCAGGCTGAGGACAATAAAAATAAGACCTTCGATAAATACAGCAGCCAGAGCCATTTCCCAGGTGTAGCCCATCTTAATGACGACGGTGTATGCAAAATAAGCATTCACCCCCATTCCCGGTGCCAATGCAAAGGGATAATTTGTGAATAGGGCCATTGCCAAAGTACCAAATACCGCAGCAAGTGCAGTCGCCGTAAAAACAGCACCCTTGTCCATACCGGTCGCACTGAGGATATCGGGGTTCACTGCGAGGATGTAAGCCATCCCCATAAAGGTGGTGAATCCGGCAATCAATTCAGTCTTCACGTTGGTGTTGTTTTTACTGAGGTGGAAAATTCTTTCCAAGAATTCGTTCATACCATACCATACCTTCCTTTCATTAAATATAATTAAATTTTAACAGATTCTTAATATTATTTCAACAGAACTCCCAATCCCACGTAAAAAAGTCCCCTCCAATAAAGAATTGGAGGGGACTTTTAAATAAGCAGGCGCTTACGCCTGCTTTAATTCTTTAATTTCACTCTTCAGAGCCTTGATTTCTTTTAACAGTTCTTCAACGGGATTATAATACATACCATGCATTTCAGGTTCCTCCTTATGCTTGTTCTCTTTTTTCCACAGCGGCACTCTGTTTCAGAGCATCCACTTCTTTACGCAGGGTCTTGACTTCTTCTAACAATGTATTTAATGGGCTGGCATAAACATTCATCATCATAACCTCTTCTATTTTAAATGGAAACTTTTATTGACCTGGGCTTAAATTAGTTAGCCTTGGATGCTTTTTCTAAAATTTTACGAATAGGATTGTAGTACATCATCACGATTACCTTCTTTCTGTTTAACTCATTTGTTTTATTTGTTTCTTGTTTTTTAACTTGTGTTTAGTATACCCCCTAAAGCCTACTCTAGCGCAAGGGATTTTTCAATTATTTTCACATTAGTTTATAATTACACTAAATTACATTTCGATAGGACGGTATACCTAACTTTCCAAGTCTTCATGTCCTCTGGCTTCTCGGGGCATTCTTCGCCATTAACTTAAGCTCTGATTAAGTTTTATGCCCAATCCTAGAGTTTACTCTAGGATTTGGTAGCCCTGTTCCTCTCCTTCTCTCTTTTATTTAAGCTACGTTTAACATTTCTCGCATAAACTAAAGGTGACTTTAGGATTTGCAAAAGGAGAACCCATGGACTATACCATTAAAGAAGCATCTGAACGAACGGGCTTGAGTATCCACACCCTACGCTTTTATGACAAATCTGGATTACTTCCCATGGTGGGACGGACAGAAACGGGTAACCGTATCTTTACGGATTCAGATATTGAATGGATCCAAACCATTTGCTGCTTAAAGGATACGGGAATGCCCCTCAAGGAGATTAAATATTATATCGATTTATTTATGAAAGGAACATCCACCCTATCTGAGCGACGTCAGATTTTTATTGACCATCGGGTGGCCTTAATGAAGAAAATTGCTGAACTGGAAAAGAATTTGGAAATTGTGGAGCACCGGATTCAGTTTTACGATGAAGCTTGTGCCGTCTATGCCATGCGGGATCAATTGGAATTGGAAAATGTAAAAGACCGTGCTTAAGGGGCACGGTCTTTTACGTTAGGTAATATTAATGAAAGCCCTACTTTATTATTTAGCAGCTCTTTCCTTTTTTAGCGCTTCCGTCAGAAGCGGTACGATTTTGCAGACATCACCAACGACGCCGTAATCAGCAGCGTTGAAGATGGGTGCGGTTTCGTCTTTATTGATAGCGACGATGATGTCAGATTCTTCCATCCCAGCTAAATGCTGGATTGCGCCGGAAATCCCACAGGCAATGTACAGGTTGGGGCGAACGGTTTTCCCGGTCTGTCCGACCTGAATGCCTTTTTCGACCCAGCCGGCGTCAACACAGGCACGGGAAGATGCCACGGTACCGCCTAAAACATCCGCTAAATCTTCTAACATGCTGAAGTTTTCAGGACAGCCCATTCCACGACCACCAGATACCAAAATGTTAGCATCTGCGATATCCATTTTTTCGGATACGGTTTTAACAATATCCAGGATTTCAACGTTTTTGTGCGCAGCTAAATCAGCAATTTCTTCAACAATAACATCTGCTTTGGCGTTTTCATCAAGGGGTGCTTTCTGCATAACCCCAGGACGGACAGTGGACATCTGCGGACGGTGTTCCGGGCAGAGGATGGTCGCCATGATGTTCCCACCAAAGGCGGGACGGGTCATCATGAGGCCCTTGTCTTCAGGGTTGATTTCCAGCTTTGTACAGTCTGCGGTTAAGCCGGTGTGGACGCGGGCAGAAACCCGGGGTGCCATATCACGGCCGATGGCAGTTGCGCCAAAGAGGCAGATTTCTGGTTTGTATTTATTGATAATTTCCACAAAAGCATGAACATAAGGTTCTGTGGTATAGACATCCAGTGCAGGATCATCAACAACAATCACACGGTCTGCACCATGCTTTGCTAAATCATCAGCCATTGCGGTAACACCAGAGCCAAGGACAACAGCGGTCACTTCGGTTCCGAGATCAGCAGCCAGTTCTTTACCCTTTCCGATTAATTCATAGGAAACGGGGGTAATTTCATTATCTACTTGCTGTACGAAGGTGAATACACCTTTATAATCTTGAATACTCATCTATTCTCACCCTTTCCTATATAATGAATTTTTCTTTCAGTTTTTCCACGATGAAATCAGCGGATTCCTGTGGGTCAAGCTGAACAACGGTGCCAGGTTCTTTTAATGCCTTGGGGAAGGATTTAAAGACTCGGGTTGGAGAGCCTTTCAGCCCGATGTTATCAACGTCGGCCTGGACGGTTTCCTGGGTCCAGATCTGGACTTCTTTTTCACGATAGGCATCAAAAATGCCACCGGGGGTCATATAACGGGGGGTGTTCATTTCGCCTAAAGCGGTGATCAGGCAAGGCATTTTTACCTTGACACTGTGGTAGCGATCTTCATACTGACGCTTAATGACCACAGAATCCCCATCCACCTGAATGTCTTCAGCATAGCTGACATTGGGTAGGTTCAAGTGTTCTGCAATCTGTGGACCAACCTGTGCGGTGTCTCCATCAATCGCCTGACGGCCAGTGATGATGAGGTCGTAATCCAGTTTAGCAATGGCGGCAGCAATGGTGGTGGATGTCGCCCAGGTATCCGCACCACCAAAGGCACGGTCAGTTACCAGAATAGCTTCGTCTGCTCCCATAGCCAGCGCTTCACGGAGAACGTCATCGGCTTGGGGGGGGCCCATGGAGACCACAGTAATGTGGGCACCGGTTGCATCTTTAATCTGAAGGGCGGCTTCCAAGCCAGCCTTGTCATCGGGGTTCATGATGCTGGGGACGCCTTCACGGATCAATGTCCCTTTTACTGGATCCAGCTTGACTTCGTTGGTATCCGGTACTTGTTTGACACATACTACTATATTCACGTGTTTTTCCTCCTGTCTTCCTAGAGAATAGCGCCAGAGATGACCATACGCTGGACTTCGCTGGTACCTTCATAGATTTCGGTGATTTTGGCATCACGCATCATCCGTTCAACGGGATAATCACGGGTGTAGCCGTAGCCGCCGAAGAGCTGTACGCAGCGGGTAGTAACATCCATGGCAACTTCTGCGGCGAAGAGTTTTGCGGTTGCGGCTTCGACGGAGAAGCTCTTCTGGGTGTCTTTTGCAATAGCAGCCTTGTAAACCAGGTTACGGGCGGCTTCGATTTTAGCGTACATATCAGCCAGTTGGAATTGGGTGTTCTGGAATTTAGCAATGGAACGACCAAATTGTTTCCGTTCTTTGACATAGGCGATGGTTTCGTCTAAGGCACCCTGTGCCAGGCCCAGGGCCTGTGCAGCGATACCGATTCGGCCGCCATCCAGGGTTTTCATAGCAAGACCGAAGCCCTTGCCTTCTTTGCCCAGCATATAGCTAGCGGGAACGACGACGTCTTCAAAGATGAGCTCGGTGGTGGAGGACCCGCGGATCCCCATTTTCTTTTCTTTGGTCCCAATGGAAAAGCCCGGGGTGTCAGCGGGAACTAAGAAGGCGGAGATGCCTTTGGTCCCCTTACTTTTGTCGGTCATGGCCATGACAACATAGGTGTCGGCGTAGCCACCGTTGGTGATGAAGATTTTGGAACCGTTGATGATGTAATTATCCCCATCCTTAACGGCCTTGGTCTGCTGACCGGCGGCGTCTGTACCGGCACCAGGTTCGGTTAATCCGAAGGCTCCCAAAAGTTTACCCTGGGCCAGGGGCTTACCATATTTTTCAATGACTTCGGGAGATCCCCATTTTAAAACGGGATCGGTTCCCAGGGATGTGTGACAGGAGACGATGACGCCGGTGGTACCACAGACCCGGGACATTTCTTCAACACACATGATGTAGGCTAAGGTATCGCAGCCCTGGCCACCCACTTCTTTTGAGAAGGGGATTGACATCATGCCAGATTTTTGCATTTTTTCTACCGTTTCGACCGGGAAGCGTTCCATTTCATCGACTTCCTGGGCAATGGGCTTGACTTCAGTTTCTGCGAATTCACGGTACATGGTCCGCAGCATCTCATGTTCTTTGCTCAGTTTGAAATCCATACTGTTCCTCCTAAATTTTTCTTTAACATCCCCACTTGGAGACAGATAAAGGCATCGGCTGTGCAGCCGGCATTGCCGCATCAGCCCATGCCTGTTAAAGACTTTTTATTTGCTGTAATCGTAGAAGCCCTTACCGGTCTTCATACCAAGTGCTCCACCGCGAACCATCTTTCTCAGAAGGGGTTCCGCAGCGTATTTATCCTGTCCAGTTTCAGCCTGGAGTACATCCATAATGGCTAAAACGACATCCAGACCAATTAAATCGCCTAGGGCCAGAGGTCCCATGGGATGGTTACAGCCCAGCTTCATGGCGGTATCGATATCTTCGACAGAAGCGGTGCCAGCAGCATAAACGCCGATGGCTTCGTTGATCATGGGGACCAGAATTCGGTTGACGGCAAAGCCAGCTGCTTCCTGAACCTGTACAGGGGTTTTTCCGATTTCCTTGGAAATTTCAAAGATTTTATCAACGGTTTCCTGATCGGTGTTGTAGCCAGCGATAACTTCGACTAATTTCATCATCGGAACGGGGTTGAAGAAGTGCATTCCAATAACGGCGCGATCCAAGCCCTTGCTCATTTCGGTAAGGGATAAGGATGACGTGTTGGAAGCGAAAATACAGTCCGGTTTGCAGATTTCCTGAAGGGCCCCAAAGAGCTCATGCTTCATTTCCATCTGTTCTAACACTGCTTCAACAACCAGATCACAATCTGCTACCTTGTCTCTTAAGCCAGTTGTAATCTTACCTAAGATTTCATCTTTTTTAGCTTCTTCCATGCGGCCCTTTGCGACCTGCTTGGTTAATGCTTTTTCAATCTTAGCTTTTCCGCCATCGGCAAATTCCTGTTTAATATCGCACAATACGACTTCATAACCATCGGTAGCTGCAAAAACCTGGGCAATACCAGATCCCATTGTCCCTGCGCCAATAACGCCAACTTTCATTGTAGAGTCCTCCTAGTTTTTTTCTTTGTAAAGAGGAAACCCCGGTGGGAGTTCCCTCTTTCTATTTTCTGTATCTTATATATAAGGTACTTAAATTAGCAGTTTTTAAAAGGTTCGTGCTTTCTCTTTTCGAGGAAAGCGGCCATTCCTTCTTTTTGATCTGCCGTTTCAAAGCATTTTCCGAACAGGTCACATTCGATTTCAATGCCTTTTTCGATGTCCACTTCGATGCCGTCGTTCATAGCCTTCTTGGCATTGCGTACGGCAATGGGGGCATTCTTTGCAATTTTACCTGCCAGCTTTAATGCAGCGGGCATCAGCTCTTCTGCTGCATAAACGCCATTGACTAACCCCCACTGAAGGGCTTCGTCGGCCTTGATGTTGGTGCAGGCATAGATCATTTCCTTGGCCTTTCCCACGGGAATCCGGCGCATCAGGCGCTGGGTCCCACCGAAACCAGGGGTAATCCCCAGACCAGTTTCCGGCTGGCCGAAGAGCGCATTTTCAGAAGCCAGACGGATGTCACAGCTCATGCATAATTCACAGCCACCACCCAGTGCGAAGCCGTTAACAGCTGCAATGACGGGGATGGGAAGGGTTTCCAGTTTTCTAAAGACGGCATTGCCCTTTTCAGCAAGAGCTTGTCCCTGGGCGACAGTATCATTTGACATTTCGCCGATGTCTGCCCCGGCCACAAAGGATTTCTGTCCTGCACCGGTGAGCACCAGACAGCGAACAGTATCTAAATCCACTGCATCAATAACGGCGTCTAAATCGGTCAGAACCTCAGAATTCAGAGCATTTAATGCCTTTTCACGATTGATAGTGATGACGGCAATCGCACCGTCTGCTTCATATTTTACAAAACCCATGGTTTTAGTCCTCTTTTATCTGGAATTACAGTGCTTCTACGATGGTGGAAACGCCCATACCACCGCCAACACATAAGGTTGCTAAGCCTTTTTTGGCCCCAGTCTTCTGCATTTCGTGGAGCAGGGTAACCATGATCCGGGTACCGGAGCAGCCGACGGGATGGCCTAAGGCAATGGCGCCGCCATTAACGTTAAGCTTTTCTGCGGGAATTCCCAGTTCCTGACCAACAGCACAGGACTGTGCAGCAAAGGCTTCGTTAGCTTCGACCAGGTCCATATCGTCAATGGTCAGGCCAGATTTTTCAAAGGCTTTACGGCTGGAGAAGATGGGGCCAGCACCCATGATGGACGGATCGCAGCCAGCGGATGCGCCAACGACGAAACGGGCTAAGGGTTTCACGCCCAGTTCTTTTGCTTTTTCAGCAGACATCACGACGATAGCAGCAGCCCCATCATTAATTCCAGAAGCGGAAGCAGCGGTAACTGTACCGTCTTTCTTAAAGCAAGGTTTCAGCTTGGATAAGCCTTCTGCAGTAACGCCTTTTCTCGGGAATTCATCAACCTTGAATTCGACGATATCTCTTTTTACTTTAACCGGAACAGGGACGATTTCATCGTCGAATTTGCCAGCGGCCTGGGCAGCTTCGCATTTCTGCTGGCTGTTGGCGGCAAATTCATCCTGCATTTCCCGGGTGATGCCGTATTTTTCAGCAACATTTTCAGCGGTGACACCCATGTGATAATTGTTGAAGGCATCGGTCAAACCATCTTTGATCATGGTATCGACGAACTGGCCATCGCCCATTCTGTAGCCGTAACGGCCCTGGGGCACAGCGTAGGGTGCTGCCGACATATTTTCCATCCCACCGGCGATAATGACATCCGCTTCGCCGTTCTGGATCATAGTAGCAGCCAGGTTGATACATTTCAGCCCAGAGCCACACAGATTATTCATGGTTAAAGCAGGTACTTCCACTGGAATTCCAGCGTTGACAGCAGACTGACGGGCGACGCTTTGTCCCTGTGCTGCCTGAAGCACGCAGCCCATGAGGACTTCATCGACGTCTTCCGGCTTGATGCCTGCACGTTTCATTGCTTCCTTGATAACGATGGTTCCCAGTTCTGCAACGGGTACACCCTTCAGGCTTCCCCCAAAACTACCAATAGCGGTACGGCAAGCGCCGGCTAATACAACTTCTTTTGCCACTTTGATACCCTCCATTAAATCTCACATTACTTTGTGATTATTTTTTTATTTTGACAGACGAACCGAATGCTCGTGGGACCGTCTGTTAAATATATAACAATACTAGCACATTTTGGGAGTTTGTCAAGATAATAACAAGATAATTTTCTGTTGAAAAGGTTATACATTCTTCTTTTTTAGTGTTTACTTTAATTTTCCAGAATACAATTCTACGCAGTCGCTCTTAAGGTTTTTCCTATTATTATTAATGACACTCTTTATAATAGATGTTCATGTATACCCAATTCTTTTAAAAAAACTATATTGATTGTCATTATATCTCTTTTTACCCGTAATAAAAAGAGTTTACACACACTTACATATTTACATGGATTACATCCGATTTTTTTATTATAACTATTCTTTTCCCGAAATGCCATGGACGGTTTATCCAAATTGTCTGTTTTTTCATTTGAAGGAATCGGTTCATTTGCCCAAGAATTTCATTTGGTTTAAAACTGCCCTTAAAAAAAGAAAAGCAGGGGATTTCCCTGCTTAGAATTTACCAAATTTCATATTCTTCCGCTTGTTTTCGCAATCCCTCCCTGAAATCGGGGTGGGCGATGTTAATGAGGGCTTCTGCCCGTTGTTTGACATTCAGGCCTCGGAGCCAGGCGATACCATACTCTGTCACCACATAATCAGTATCGTTTCGGGAGGTCGTCACCACGGCGCCTTCATGGAGGAAGGGGACGATTTTGGAGTGGAGGACGGGGTTCCCCTCTTCATCCAAAGTGGTGTAAGTGGCGTGCATGGCGATAATGGATTTTCCCCCTTCAGACATCTGCGATCCCTGAACGGTTTCCGACTGCCCGCCGGTCCCGGACCATTGATGATAGCCCACGGTTTCCGAGGCACATTGTCCGGTCAGGTCAACTTCTAAGGACGCATTGACGGAGACAAATTTTTTGTTCTTCCCAATGGTATAGGGATCATTGGTAAAGGTACAGGACTTAAAGAGGACGGCCGGATTATCATTGACGTAATCGTACAGGCGCTGGGTACCCATGGTAAAGGAGCACACGGAATACCCATCGAGCTGACCCTTGCAGGAGTTATCCACGGCACCGCATTCAATAAGGTCCACCATGGATTCAGTAAACATCTCAGTATGGATACCCAAATGCTTTTTATTTTTCAATTCGGCGGCGACGGCATTGGGGATATTGCCAATACCCAGCTGAATGGTGGAACCATCCTCTACCAAAGAGGCGACATGCTTGCCAATGGCGGCATCCACATCCGTATAGGGTGCTGGATTACTGATGGGGATGGGCCGATCGGATTCCACCAGGGCATCCACCTCTGAAATATGCACCTGGGTATCCCCAAAGGTCCGGGGAAAGTTGGGATTGACTTCTAAGATGGTCAGCGCCCCTTGATTAATGAGGTCCCGCTCGTAGATAGCGCTGATGGACAGGGACAGATAGCCGTGATCATCCATGGGAGATACTGTGGCCAGCACCACAGGCCGACGCTTTTCATAGGCCAAGCGCTGGAGGGTCTTGCGCAGGATGGAGGTGGAGCTTTGGGGAACGCAGCTCACCATTTTATGCTGATGGGCATCCCGGAGGCCGCCGCTGAAAAACCAGCCGTTGTGATCCATAATCCCAGGCATCTCAGGGTCCTTAAAGGCATCGTAATACTGAAGGGGCAAACAGGTGTTCAGGGTGGTTCCCTTGACCCCAGTTTCTTTTAAATGCTGAAGCTTGGATAAAATGGCTGCCGGCTCTCCGGCAGCCTGGGCTGAAAACAGATAATCACCGTCCTGAATGAGCTCCAGGGCCTCCTCAGCCGTCATCTTTTTCTCGTCATACATGGTTTTGTAAGATTTCATCGTGTTTGATCTCCTTTTCGTTCTCTATTCACACACTTATGCTTTCTTCTTCCCGGTTTCCGGTAAAAGGAAGGAACCGACAAAGAAGGTCAGACTCAAGGCCAGGGCGATGTATAAGCCCGTTGTATAGCCGAAGCTGTCAATGGCCAGGCCAATGGCAAAATAGGCGATGGTTTCTATAATATACGAGATGGCCCAGAACAGCCCCATAATCACCGTGAGCTTTCCGGGGGTCATGCCTGGCAGCTCCTGAGGAATGAGCACCAGGGAGGTCACCGGCAGGAAGATACACACCCCTGCACAGAAGGCCGCCACCGCTGAGATGATGCCATTATTGGTAATCAGCATCAATAACCCAAAGAGGGTAAGGGCCAGACCACTGTACCGGATCACCGGGAGCCGCCTGAAATAAACCTTTGCCAGGGCGATGGCCATTAAGGAACCTACAATCCCTCCCACGGCTACTAAAACACTTAAGGTTTTGGCATCAATGACCGTTACCCCGGAGATGGGGAAGATATTGAGCATGACGATGTAAAAGGTTAAAAGCCCAGAATACGTAAAGGGCAGCAACCAATTGATTCTTTCTTTAAGGGCATCTTTCATCCCATAGGGCGCCTGCTCCTTCCCGGCTCCGCTGTTTAAGTCGAAGTCCTGACCGATGATGGGCCAGATGACAAGCAGAATGGCACTGATAATGGCGAAGAAGCCCATGCTATACTGCCAGGTTTTTAGCCAGACAATGACGGGTCCGACAATAACCATGGCGATGACGCCCCCTACATTGTAGGCGACCCCGTTCAGGGCATTGACCGCGGGACGTTTTTCCGGACTGAAATAGTGAATGACCACGGGACTGAAATACACCACATACAGTGCGCCCCCAAATCCCATGACAAAGCGTCCGAGGATAAAGAGCCAATACTGGGGTGCGAAGATGGCCAGTACACTCCCTGCTACGATGAGGAGGGACCCCAGGCCGATGGCCTTTTTGGGGAAAAGCTTGGCCAGAATGCCCGCTGCCAGGAAATTCCCAATGATTTTCGCCAGGGTGATGGCGTTGGAAATGAAGGTGGCGGAGGCAAAGGTTTTAAGATTAAAGAATTCCATAATTTGCGGTGTCAGCGTACTCCCCGCAATCCAGTTCACGGCAAAGAATGCGTAGGTAAAAAACATCACGAACTCAATGATAACCGCCCTCGATGTGGAGGCTTTGCTAATTTGATTCTCCATAATATACTCCCTTTCTGTACTGCTTGTTCGCGATGGCCATTGCGATTTTCTAACCTCATCTTAGCATGGTCCGGGAGAAAAGAAAAATGGTTGTATTTCATTCTGCCATGAATTGAATTCATCGCTCTGGGCCACAAAAAAAGAACGCGGATGGCGTTCTGGGATGAGTGGCCGCGAGCGAAAGGTTCGCCGCGAAGTATACTGGCCATGGGGCGGCTGTTCGCGGATTGTATAACAATCATGCTCCCGCTCGTCGTACAGGCTACGCCTGTTCGCCTCAAGGTCGCAATGCCTGGCATACAATCCACGGACAGCCTCATTTTGTGGGGCGAACCAAAGTGGACGGACATCGGTGCAACTACTTCGCTGCGCGCCGCGCCTGATAGAGAGCTTTCCCTACCGCCCTCCGCCTTCTTCACACAGAGCCAGAAAATCCTTCATGGGCTCGGTGAGGACTTTATCCCTTCGGTATACCAGGGTGAGGGCCCAGGGGAAGGTTGGATTTTTCAGATGGATCTGACGGACCCGCTTGCTGTATAGCTTATCCACTAAGGGTTTGGGGAGAATACTGATGCCCTGTCCCGCGGCCACCATCTCTAAAATCAGATCCCATTGGGAGCTTTCAAAGGTAATATTGGGGGTGTAGCCCGCCGCTTTGCAATGGTCAATCACCACATCGTAATACATATAATCCCGGGAAACCATAAGGAATTGCTCCTGGGCCAGATCGGCCGAATCCACCGAACGCCGATTGGCCAGGGGGTGATCTTTGGACACAACCAAAACAGCCTCAGAGGTATAGACGGTTTGGGTAACCATCTTATCATCGAAAAAGGGCTCAATAACCACACCGATGTCCAGGGTACCTTCGTGGACCAGCTGCTGAACGGATTTGGAGGTCATCTCTGTGATTTTCAGATCCACCGCGGGATACAGCTTCCGATAATCGTAAAGCAGTGGAAAAAAATAGATGGTTCCGGCAGTTGGCGGCATCCCCAGATGCAAACTTCCCGGTGTCCTGCGGAGACGTTCATATAATGCGGTGGTCTGCTCGTCATAAAAATCGAGGATACGCTGGGCATAATCGTAAAAAATCTGTCCTTCTGGGGTCAACGCAAATTCTTTAGCCTGGCGATTGATCAGCTCCATCTCGACCTCCCGCTCCACCGCCCGGATGGACTTGCTCAGGGTGGATTGGCTGACATAAAGCTTTTCTGCTGCCCGGGTAAAATTACTCTGTTTAACCACTTCTACAAAATAGTTCAATTGATTTAAAGTCATTACAGCCCCTTCTTTGATTATGGTTTCATTGTGTCCTATTCTACCCTACTTTAGTGACGCCGCCAATGCCTTTTCATCTGTCACCCTTTGCTTTCCTCCAATGAGCCGGTCATTCCCTTGAATCGAACAAAGGGTGATCCCTCCACCAGGAGCCACTTCCCTCAAGGCATCCGCAGTGCTTTTTTCAATCCATCCAGCGATCGTAATTATTTTTATTTTCAGTTCGCCATTCTTTTGTGTCACCTCATAATCCACCACTTGGGCATCGCCAAATAAAATCCCATTCCACTTTCCAAAGGTACACTGGCCTTCGGCGCGAATGACATCCCAGAGTCTGGCCGTTGCTCCGCCGCAGGAGCAGGGGTGATGGGTCATCCTGCCAAGATCTCCGGTACGGTAGCGCAGCAGGGGCTGGATCTGCCTTACGAGGGTGGTGATGAGCAGTTCACCCTGGACGCCATCGGGAAGGGGATTTAGGGTGCAGGGGTCCACTACTTCCAGTAAAAGCCCCCCTTCCCAGATATGCATTCCCTGATGGCTTCCGCATTCTACTGCACCGGCACAGCCCGTCTCCATCATGGCGTAATGATTAAAGCACCGACAGCCCTGCTCTTCCTGGAGCCTCTGCACCACCACCGGGTGACAATGGTCTGAGCTTAAAATCGCCCCATTTATAGCCAAGGGAATTCGGCGGCTTTTAGCGTAACGTAACAGGCCAAGGAGGAAATTGGGGGCCGCAATCGCCTTGGTCACCCCATGGCTTGCCCCGTAGCGGCACGCTGCGTCAATGCAAAGATTAGCTGGCAGCACGATCCCCCGAGCCCCAAATGTGAAAAGCGCCCCGCAGATCAAACCTGCAAGGCTTTCCTCCCGGACACCGGGCATGGCGATGAGGACCACATCCCCAGGTCCGATGACCTCCTGCATTCCTGCCTGGAAAAAATGACGGGTTTCTTCTAAATCACCCCTGCTGAAAAACAGGCGTTTACTTGGGCCCGTGGTGCCGGAGGTCTTCAATGTAGATATCTTCGCCACCCATCGCTGGGAAATCCCCAAAACGCTAGGGGTCAGGACTGCAAGCTTGGCCGGATCCATTATCGGTAAATCCGAAAGGGCTTCCAAACCATTGATTTGTTGAGGATATCCAGGAATCCCGGCCCCATGATATTGGCGCAGGCGTTGATTCAGAGCTTCCAGCTGATGGCTTTGGATGATCCTGCGGTCCAGGGACTGTACGCCCCATTTTTCCTGGAGCAATCGGTCCACCCGGGACAGGGGCCCACTCATGGATAAAGCCCTTCTCCCCTGCGGTTGGTCAGATGATAGGCACAAAAAGGTATAAGGGCATCCTCCTGGGCCACAGCGATGTAGCACTTCTGAAGCCGGGACAATTCCAGATTTTCACAATCCTGAAAAGCCATCCCGGACACCGCCAGACTGTGGTAGGCCATGTCGTAAAGAAAGGAATCCAGGGCATCCCCCTCCGTTTCGCAGCAGCCTTTAGGGACTTCAGGCCAAGCCCACCGCATTTTCACATAGTCCTGGGATTGGCTGGAGGAGCAGCATCCCCCCTCCCCTTTAATGACTTTCAAGCAGCCGTCTTTTTCTTTGATATACCGGGTGTGGAAGGAGCAATATGGATTTTCCGCCCCGCCGCCGCTAAAATCCCCGCTCTTCATCTGACCTCCGGTCTGGCGCTCGATATTACGCAGAAGCTCTGGAATGGTCAGGGGCAGGCCCGGGGCGTCGACATCGAAGCGGCCGAAGTGGCTGGCGGGCTGAAAATGTACACAGCGCACCACAGGCTGGTTAATCAGGGCATATTTTAGAATAGCCCCCACCTGATCCAGATTAACGCCCCGGATCACGGTGGGCACCAGTACAACCCCCATTTGAGCACGGCGAGCGTTCTCAATGACTTGTTCCTTAATATGGAGCAGGGAACGTCCCCGGAGATGGCGGTAGGGCTCCTCTGTTACTCCATCGAATTGGAGATAAATGCAGGTCAGGCCCGCCTCTTTCAGGGCTAAAAGGTAGTCGTAGTCCTCTGCCAGACGCAGACCATTGGTATTGAGCTGAAAATAATCGAAGCCCATGCGCCGTCCCAGAGCGATGATTTCAGGCAGATCATCCCTCAGTGTCGGCTCTCCTCCCGAAAGCTGAATATTGTAGGGTCCCCCATTATCCAACATATAAGCGTAGCGCTTTTCGATATCCTCCATGGACAGGCTCCAGATTCTGCCCTCACCCGCCTGGGCAAAGCAGATCGGACAGTTCAGATTACAGGCATTGGTTAGCTCCAGCAGGACACAGCAGATTTCCTGTCGATGTGCCCTGCAATGGCTACAGCCCTCTGGACAAGGAGTATCGGCTTCGGTTTCTGCCCCAGAGCATCGCTGGGTATTCCAGCCCCTGTAGTGATCCGCCGTATCCCGCCAAATCAGGGTTTTAAATTCTCCATGCTCTGGACATTTCTTTTCCATAAAAATTCCGGCATTGCCCTGATGCTTTTTCCCAGGTATTCTTTTTAAACAGATGGGACACACGCTTTCTGTTTCCATTTCCCACACTTTTTCGCACATTTTCTACTCCTCTCCTTCCAGCAATTTCCCCAGCAATGCTTCATAGGCCATCTTTGCCGCCTGCCATTGATCCTTTGGAAAACTGACCTTCTGAATATCCCCAGCCAGAATTCCCTTGAACCGGGTCCCATCCTCTAAGGTGCCTTTAAAAATGGGTCTCCGAAACTGACGATTGACCTCTACGGAAATTCCATGGTCCGCCATTGCCAAAATCAGCCGTTCATTGGAAATCGGGGTCTGATATTCATAGGTTTGGGCATCGACAAAGCAATTATCGACCTTGGCACAATTAAACTCTAACATGGGCAACCGCCTGGACAGCCTGGGCCAGCTCCCGTATTTCTGCCTCTGTGGTAAATCGGGACAGGCTGATTCGAATCGTTTCCTTATGGGCAAGCCCAGGTAGTCCGGCGAATACCAACGGGGCACAGTGGAGCCCCGTCCGCAAATGGATATCATCGGCCATGCTAAGGATATCCCCAGCCTCTTCGGCCGAATACCCCGGCACCATAAAGGAGATTACCGGCATCCGCTCGCCCTGCACCGCCACGACTTCGGCACCAGCCTCCTCCAGGAGGGTCTGGGTAAGGACTATTTTTTCATTCTCTGTCTTTAAATCCAGGGGATTGGCCTCTGCCCAGCATAGGGCCGCCAATAATCCGGCCAAGGCTGGCTCAGCAGGTGTCCCCGCTTCTAAGTGCAGGGGCATTTCTTGGGGCATTTCTTCCTCATCACTATGGATGCCGGTACCGCCCACCAAGTGGGGATGCAGTGCCAGCCCCGGTGCCACATACAGGGCCCCGGTTCCCTGGGGCCCTAACAGGTATTTATGCCCAGTGACGGCCACCATGTCCATACCCCAGGCCTCTGCCTTAACAGGTATCCATCCGGCGGTCTGGGAGGCATCCAGCAGGGTAACGGCTCCTGCTCCACGGGCCAGGGCCGCTAGCTCCGAAACCTCATTGACGGCACCGGTAACATTGGATGCATGGGTAAACACCACCATCGCCGGATGATGAGCTTCCAGAGCAGCCCGCCAATCCCTAAGGGAAACCCGCCCCTGGTAATCCGTCCGAACTAAAACCCGTCGAATCCCATCCTTCTGGCTGCGGGTGTACAATGGCCGCAGTACTGAATTATGTTCTGCCATCGTGGTTAGGACTACCGCACCCCGGGGAAGGGCCATGCCAAAAATGGCCAGATTGAGGGCATGGGTGGCATTGGCCGTCAGCACCACCTGGGCGGGATGGGTTACCCCCAGCACCCGAGCCAGAGCCTCCCGAACCATCCCCGGCAGATTGAAGGCCGACAGTCCCCCTCGGTTTGCCGCTCCCGGCAATGCGATGATGCTCTCATACATGGCCTGGGCCACACCAGGGGGCTTGGGCCAGGAAGTCGCCGCATTGTTCATATAAATAGCCATTTAAACCACCCCACTTTTTGTAAGGATTTCGGTAATTTTTTCATAGGCCATCTTAAGGATTCCCGGGCATCGTGTCAGCTGATTCCGGGCATCGCCCTCCAGAATGGTGCAGCACGCACACCCGCCATAGGGATACCCCACGGTTGATTCAAACCAACGGACATACTCCCCAATCATTTGGTCCAACGCTGGTGCTTCCAGTTCATCGGGTTCCCCTTTTCCCGCAAAATAGCCAATGACACAGCAGCCGCTGGTCAGGGTCCCGCAAATGCCGCCACTGTTCCCCATTCCCCCGTTAAGTCCGGTCATGGCACGAATAAGGTCCGGATTGGTCCGTTCCTCCTCCCCCAATGCCAAGAGCATCATAATCTGGCTGCAATAAAAACCCTCCTCAGCATATGCGATGATTTCCTCCATTAAATCCACAAAGATCCCTCCTTTCAGATGTTTTCTGTCATTCGTTTTTATTCAGTATCAGAATGCCGTACCCCAATTCAGATAGCCGCACTCCAGAGGGAAGCCCCTCATTACATAAGCGTTCACCCTGCCAAATGGATCTGAGGACCCAGGTGCGAAAAACCGAGGTCAGGTCCTCCTCACCCCAAAGGGTGAAACCAGCCTGAGCCACCATCATCTTCCATTCTTCAGCCTTTGGCAAAACGCTGTGTCTGCCTTCAAGGGCGTATAAGTCGGAGATGATGGCCATCCCTCCAGGGCGCAGCACCCGATGGATTTCCTTGAGGGCCTGGGGAACACCTCCACACACCGAAAGGCTGCACATAGCCAGGACCATATCCCACGCCTCATCCTCTTCGGGTATCGCCCTCATATCCCCACAGTATTCCGGCACATGGTTCTGGCGACAGTCCAACCCCACGGCATGAAATCCCTCCGCCCCCAGGATCTGTACCATCTGTCCCTGACCACAGCCTAAGTCCAATATGCCAGCTCCAATCGGCAGCCCGGTCTTTTTAATCCAATGGAGGATTTGATGATTTTCAAATATCATTTATCTTCCAGCTGTTTTTCAACCTTTAGTATCTTTCCCATGGCCAATGCCTCCGGCACATAAATAAAGCCGCATTTTGGACAGACGGGCAACTCCACAGGAAAGCCATTTCCACCGTATTCCAGCATAACCGGCCCCTTTTCCATGGGGATGTGGCATTTTCCGCATACCAGCGTACCAGGGTCGATGGACTCGTAATAAGATTTATCCATTTTTTCTCTTTCTTCCTATAAAAGGGCTGTTTTCATCCGATGGGTATACACCCCATGAATTCGGTATGCCCCATCGCCTTCCTCAGTAAAGCGGACCCAGAAGGTAACATTTTCAAAGCGGCCGGAAGTACTCCGGATACCCTGGGCATCCAACACGCAGTCTCCGGTTTCCCGATACCGGTCCAGCACATCGTACACATCGCTTTCCAGCACCATGCGCTCCTGCATGGCGGATCGAATTCCCTCATCCATAATTAACCGATAGGGTATTGTCTGTTCTTCCACGTCTTCCTCCCAAAGCGTTCTGCGCAGTTTCTCATTAATGTGACGACGATTATAGCGGCGCTGGCTGAAATCAGCCGTTGCCTCCTGAGCATCACCATAGATGTATTCCAATAGATGCCGTGCCTGTCCGCCCCCCAGATTAATGCGATCCCGACAATTGATGCAATAGGCCAGTACCGGCTGATCCCCTTGAGCCGCAGCCAGCTTGGCGCTGGCCTCTCCCAGAGATGGGTTGGCAAAACCGGAAAGGCCACCGAAGCCACAACAGCTGCTTTTATCCTGGCTCATCTCTTTTTCTTCAATATGATATCCCCACCCTTCGACCAGGGCCCGGATGGCCTGGTGCACCAGAGGCATCTTCCGAGCCCCACAGGCATCGTGGATAACTAGGCTTTGCCCTTTGCCAGGAATCCCAGGCGGATGATTCTCCAGAAACTCCCAGATCCCCCGTACCGCCATTGGCGTCTTTTCACCCAGGGTATGGTAACAGGTGGGGCAGGCAGTAATCACCGTTGGACGCCCCAACTCCTCCCAGGCTGTCTGAAGCTTAGCCAGGGCCTCCTGGTATTCTTGAGGTCGCCCCGCCCAATCCAGCATCACACCACAGCATCCCAGAATCAGCCCGATTCCCCCTTCTAAACGCCCCATCAGATCTCCATAACTCTTTTCAAGCAGCTCCGGAGCCGACGCCCCCAGCATACAGCCAGGAAAATAAGCCCAATCACTTTTTTCCCAGCCTGGCTGATGGCGAACCAGAAAGTAGTTTTCACTATTGGAGTAGGCCATATCCTGCAATGCAAAGCTATGGGCCCGGGCGGGCATTTTATCTACCTCCACCATGTTTTCACGGGCCAGGTGGCATAACGCGCCCACATCCAACCCATTGGGGCAGACCACTGCGCATTGCCCGCAAAGGGCACAGCTGTTGATCATGGTGTTGGCAGTCCGCAATCCCATCGCCACCGACAGGTTATTAAATATTTCCCGTATCAGTTTCTTGGGTTCTTTGTCATAAAATTGAAGATATGCGCATCCAGGGACACATTGCAGACAGGTACAATTCAGACAACGCCTGGCCTCTGCCACACATTTTTCCCCCGGGGATTCACCCGCCCCTTCATCCAATGGAATGGGCGTTTCTACTTTGACGGATTTTGTGTTTACCCGCAGGGTTGTTTCAAAGGGAGCTTCTTTTTCTCTGCCTTCTCCCAGGGATACCCCCTGGACATAGCGATCCACCGTTATGGCACAGGTCCGGGCTTCCCCCAACTTTTTGATGAGACTGGATGTCCCACCTCCAACAAAGATTCCCTTGACCAGGCTTTCCCCAAGGCTCCCCTGGACCTTTGGCATCCCATCTCCCCCCTCGGGCACAATGGCAGCATGGAATCCGGCTTCTTTAAATCCCTCCTCCTCCAAAGGGAAGGGAGCATCACCACACTGATTAGGGACAAAGGTTAATCCCCCCTTTAAAAGTGCATCAACCTCGGTGTCTAAAACCACGGCGTAATCTGCCAGCGCTTCCAGGGGATGAGCCCCAGACCCATACAGGGTGACCGGATACCCCCGCTTTACCAGTTCGGCCGCAGCTGCCAGACTGAAGATGCCATCCCCCAGCACCGCCACCGCTAATTTTTTTAAACGGGTTTTAAACCGGGGTGGCTTGGGGGGAGCGCCATGGGTCAGGCAGGCCACTTCCAGACCTGGCATCTGTATCCCTCCGCCAAAATCCTTCCGCAGACAGGCCTGGGCACAGGGTGCTTCACAATACCGCGCCACCAGCCGAGGAAAAACGCAGGCCGCTTCTACCAGCTTTCGTCCTCCGGTAAAATCCGTCTCTGCTACTTTTTCACACAAGCCCCGCCCATCCAGATGCAGGGGGCAGGCAGCAGCACAGGCCGGCAGTTCATCCTGGGTACACTTCCCTTCGCTTTCATGCAGCAGTTTTTGAGTAAACTCATACATTGGACTCACCCTCCTTCCCAATCAAATAATCGGATTATTATCCAGTTCCCATATCTGATGACACCCAGAACAGTTGCATATGGAAAAACGGGCCATTGAAATGGCCCGTTAAATTTTCATACTAATCCCGTTCTTCCAGTGCTGCTTTGACCACTTCAGGCAAAGCCGGAACGGTGGTTATCCGGGCCCCGGTGGCCGCATAAATGGCATTAAGAATGGCTGGATGGGGTGCCGTCAGGGGCCCTTCGCCACAGCCGGCTGCCCCGTAAGGCCCGTTTTTACGGTAGGTTTCCTGATAGATAATATTAATGTCATCCGTAATGTCCATGGGATAAGGAATCCCACAAGCCTTGTAGGAGGTATGCTTGGTTAAATCCTCAAAGTTCTCGGTGAGGGCCAGCCCGATGCCCTGGGCCAAGCCACCGTACACCTGTCCGTCAACCACGGTCTTGTTGATAATCGTCCCAAAATCGGCAACGGTGGTGAATTTTTCCACCTTAACCTTACCGGTTTCCATGTCCACAGAAACCTCCGGCATGAACAACTCGTACATATAGATGCTGAAGGGATCGCCCTGTCCGGTTTCCATATCGCAGTCCGTACACATGCTGGCCACCCATTTGCCATCGTACTTCACCGGAATATTTTCTGCTACCATTTCATCGTAGGTCCGGTAGGTGCCGTCCCCCTTAGTCATGGCGTTTAAAAGCATTTCCGAGGCATTTTTAATGGCCTGGCCACACATTACATTGGAACGGCTTCCCCCGGCGGGTCCAGAATTGGGTGTGTACGCGGTATCATTCATCACCAATTTGAACTGCTCAGGGGTTGCTCCAGTGACCTTCAGGGTTTCATGGGCCATGGTCAAGGTTCCGATATCCGCGCCTTGTCCATGATCCTCCCAGGAATCGTACACGGTGAAGCCTTTGGGTGTGATTTCTACAGCGGCCTCAGAGGCGTCCGCCCCATCAAGTCCACAGCCATAAATCCCCTGGGACAGGCCCACGCCGTATTTCACCTTATCGGTGGATTTTTCTGCACACCGGGCCTTTGCTTCTTCGTACAGCGGACGGAGGGTATCATACATACTTTCCAGGCACAACACCTCAGGGACTTGTCCGGTGGGTGTGGTCGCTCCTTCACGGTAGATATTTTTGTACCGTAGATCAAAGGGGTCCATGCCCATTTCAGCCGCCAGTACATCCATGGCGATTTCACTGCCCATATAGGACTGAGGGGACCCATAGGCCCGGAAGGCCGAGCCCCAAGCATGATTGGTACACACGGTTTGGCTCTTGTTTCGGATATTTTTAATATCGTAGCCGGCCCCGACAAATTGGGTGAGCCGCAGGGTGAGCAGATCCCCAAATTCAGAGTAAGGACCATGATCGATATAGTTATCCCCTTCCAAGGCTAAGAGTTTGCCGTCTTCATCAGCCGCCAGGCGAATATGCATCCAGCCTGGTGAGCGTTTTCCTGTGTAAGTAATACTCTGATACATATCGTACACCAGGGAAACCGGTCTTCCCGTGGCCATACAGGCCACGCCCAGAAGCGCTTCCATGGTGGGTGAGAATTTATATCCAAAGGTCCCCCCGGTGTTATTCTGGATCAAGCGCAGTTCCTCGGCTTCCACCCCCAGGCCCGCACAAATCATGGCGTGATGGAGATGAATCCCGATGGATTTGGAATGGATGGTCAGGCGGCCGTCTTCATCGTAATAGGCAAATCCGCAGTCCGGTTCCAGAAACAGATGGGGCTGACGGCTACAGAAACTCTCTACATCGACAGTATGGGCCGCGGTTTCAAAAATTGGGCCGGTCTCTTCACCCTTAATACAATTCGTTTCATAATAAGCATTTGGCGTCCCGGGATGGATTTCAATGGCATCCTCTGCCAAAGCTTCCGGCGCGCTCATGTAAGCCGGTAGAATTTCTAAATCCACCACCACCTTGGCCGCCGCAGCCCGGGCATGTTCCTCGGTATCCGCGGCTACCATGGCAATGGCATCCCCAAATTGGAATATCTTTTCATCACACAGGATTGGACGATCCCATCCATCCCCCTTGTTGGTTGGGAAGGTAATCAACCCGGTGATGCGGTTTTTTCCTTTCACATCGGCATGGGTGATGACCTTAAACACCCCCGGCATGGCCTGAGCTTCAGTGATGTCGATGCCCTTGATGATCGCGTGGGATACATCCGACTGCACCAGGGCAATCCTCAGGGTATCCGCTGGCATACGCAGGGCAGCATCTGCACCAAAGTCCCAGCTTCCCGTGACCTTGGCCGTGGCGGATGGGCGGATGTACTCTGAACCCAGAATTTCATTTTCGGTTGGCTTGAATAAAAGGTCCTCTTTAGTTTTTTCTCCGCGAATCACCTCTGCTGCGGCCATAACAGCATCAATAAGGGGCTTGTAGCCTGTACAGCGACAGAGATTGCGATTGGTATTAAACCACGCCCGCACCTCTTCCCGGGTGGGGCTTGAGTTCTGTTCCAGCAGCACCTTGGCCGTCATGATAAAACCGGGGCTGCAGAAACCGCATTGGGCGCAACCATAGGCCATCCATGCCACCTGGAGGGGATGCAAATCTGTTGGTGTTCCAATCCCTTCGATGGTCTGGATTTCAGCATACTCCGGAACCTTTGACATTTTCACAACGCAGGAACGGGTGACTTTGCCATCCATGATGATATTACAGGCACCACACTGGCCCTTACCGCAGCCAATCTTACAGCCGGTAAGCAGCATCTGTCTGCGCAACACATCCGCCAAAGAGTCTGAATCCTTTACCACCAGCGTCCGCTGAATGCCGTTAATCACTAATGCTTTCTTAATCATTGCTCCACCTCTTTACATTTTTATATTTTTGAATTCTCAAATCTACTGGAAAAAACATTACCATGTTATAATGAAAGAAACTGTCAGAAGCCAATTCGAAAGGAGTTTTTATGGAACATTCTCAGCCCCACCACATCCACGCATCCAGCGTGACGCTCACCGTAATCGATGATGTAACCGGCCAGCAATACGAGCGCCAGTTGCCCCTTGATTTTATTGAAAACGCCAATGGTATCCTGCTCTCCGGAGAGGATGCTGCTGGTTTACCATCGTGTATTGTTTTTTTATCCCAGACTTACCAAGATCTGCTGAAAGATTTGATTGGAAAGGGGGCGAATACTCCCCGCTGCCATGAGGAAAAAATTGAAGGTTAACCTTCTTATTTGATTAAGAATGATATGAAAACATTTTCTTATTTATCTTCATTATACTGATTATCCACCCCTGGAGCAACTTATTTGTGAATATCACTCTATTGCTTAAGAGCTGTTAAGCTAATTCCCTGTGCTGCACCTGAAAAGGCCGCAGCACTTTTCTATTTTCCTTAAATAATCAATCCCCCCTTGACACAGAAAAGTCGAATGGTATAATACATAAAGATTTTTAACTAAGTATTTTTAATTAAATATTTTTATGAAAAGAGGATAATCAAATGAATTTTGATGCAATTAAAGCCATTATCGTCGAAACACTGAACTGTGATGCAGAGGATGTCACCCTAGAAGCCAGCCTCCAAGAAGATTTGGATGCGGATAGTCTGGAGGCCGTGGAACTGGCCATGGCTCTGGAAGAAGCCTTTGGCATTACCATCGAAGACGATGAGCTGGCCAATTTTAAAACCGTCGGCAATATTGTCGCGTATCTAAACGCCCAGGCATAATAGTAGCCGGCCAGATGGCCGGTATTCTTTTACTGTGTTATGAAAATATATGAAAGCAATGTAAACAACCATGAAAAGGAGTCGCTATGGAGCTTAAGGATATCCTGACATTAATGGATCGGTTTGATGCCAGCCAATGTGCCCATCTTAAATTTAAAACGGAAGGGAGCAGTATTGAGCTAAAGAAAAAGGAAACCTGCACCCCGGTTGAATTAACACCCCTCCCTTCCAGGGAGCCTGCTGGCCTTGCCCCTACCGAGGATCATGCAGAGGATATCACTGGGGGGCTGACCATCAATGCCCCCCTGGTAGGGACCTTCTACCATGCGCCCTCTCCTGGTGAGGCCCCCTTTATCACAGTGGGCAAGACCATTGAGGCGGGTAAGCCCATCGGCCTCATTGAAGCCATGAAGATGATGAACGAGGTAAATGCCCCCTTTGACTGTGTCATTGAGGAAATCCTCATTGAGGATGGACATTTATCACCCTACGATGCCCCCCTGGTTCGGGTTCGGGAGGTTTAGGATGTTCCGGCGCGTACTTATCGCCAATCGCGGGGAAATTGCCCTGCGTATCCTAAGGGCCTGTCGGGATATGGAAATCGAAACCGTGGCGGTGTACTCCACGGCAGATGCCGATGCCCTTCATGTCCAGCTGGCGACCCATGGGGTTTGCATTGGCCCGCCCAAGGCGGCGGATAGCTATCTCAATGCCGATGCCCTGATCCAGGTGGCCCGTTCCACCCATTGCGATGCCATCCATCCGGGCTATGGCTTTCTTTCTGAAAATGCGGATTTTTCCGATGCCTGTGCCCGGGAGGGAATCACCTTCATCGGACCCACCGGTGCGGTCATCCGGAAGATGGGGAGCAAATCCGCCGCCCGCTCCCTGATGATGGCAAGTGATGTCCCGGTGGTGCCGGGGAGTGTGGGCTCCGTAACCGCCGATACCATTGGGGATATTGCCCAGGAAATCGGCTATCCGGTCCTCATTAAAGCCAGTGCTGGCGGTGGTGGCCGGGGAATGCGCCGGGTTTACGCTCCCGAGGAGCTGCTCCCATCCTTCTCTTCCGCCCAGAGCGAAACCATCGCCTGCTTTGGAGACGATGAGATGTATCTGGAAAAGCTGGTGGAACACCCCCGGCATATTGAATTCCAAATCATGGCAGATTCCCAGGGCCATGTAGTGCATCTGGGAGAACGGGACTGCTCCATCCAGCGTAAAAACCAAAAGCTCATGGAGGAAAGTCCCTCCAGAGCCCTTACCCCAGAACTTCGGGCACACATGGGGGCCCACGCCATCGCCGCTGCCAAGGCAGCCCATTATGTGGGAGCCGGCACCGTTGAATTCGTCCTTTCCCCCACCGGGGAGTATTATTTTATTGAAATGAACACCCGGATTCAGGTGGAGCACCCCGTGACGGAAATGGTGTGCGGCGTGGACCTAATCCGAGAACAGCTCCGGGTGGCGGCGGGCCTGTCCCTTTCCTTCACCCAGGAGGAGGTGGTCCAGCAGGGCTGGGCCATAGAATGCCGGATTAACGCAGAAGATCCCTTCCGGGATTTTGCCCCCTGCCCCGGCACCGCCAGCTTTATCCATTTTCCTGCAGGCTGTGGGGTCCGGGTGGATTCTGCCCTGTACACCGGCTACAGCCTAAGCCCCTACTACGACAGCATGGTGGCTAAGGTCATCGTCCACGGGAACAGCCGACTGGAGGCCATCCGCCGAATGCGCCGGGCCCTGGAGGAGCTGATTATCGAAGGCTTTACCACCACCGCAGAGCTGGACTACCTCATCCTCCATCACCCGGCCTTTGTCCGGGGGAGCTACGACACCAGCTTTTTAGACACGGAGCTCCCCGAACTCATGGAGTGGAATGCGGTGGGTGCCGGATTAGAACCGGTTAAGGAGGTCCGTCCATGAATCCATTTTTCAAAAAACAGCGGGATAAGATTTTTAAACTCAAGGCCCTGCGGGAGGGACAATCCACCCCAAGTCCCGCATCCATTTCCGAAACACAGCCCCTGGGGATTACCTGTCCAGCCTGCGGCCACACCTCCACTCTGGATGTCCTTAAAAAGCAGGACCAGGTGTGCCGCTGTGGCTACCATTATCCCCTGGATGCCCATACCCGTCTCCAGATTACCCTGGACCCGGGCACCTTCCACGATATTGGCCGCCACGTCCGTCCCTTTGATTGGCTGAGCTTTCCGGGCTACGCCCAGAAGCTGAAGTCCATCCAGGATACCACGGGTTTAACCGACGGCGTGGTATCCGGCCGGGGTCGAATTGACGGATTTCCTGTGGCCATCGCGGTAATGGATACCCGTTTCCTCATGGGCAGCATGGGGTCTGCTGTGGGTGAGAAAATCACCCTGGCCATTGAACTGGCTGCCAAGAAGAAGCTGCCCCTGATCATCTTCTGCGCCAGTGGCGGCGCCCGGATGCAGGAGGGCATTCTCAGCCTCATGCAAATGGCCAAAACCAGTGCCGCCCTCAAACGCTTCTCGGACCGGGGGGGCCTGTACATCAGCGTCCTCACCCATCCCACCACCGGTGGGGTAACGGCCAGCTTCGCCATGCTGGGGGACATCACCCTGGCCGAGCCGGAAGCCCTCATTGGCTTTGCGGGTCCCCGGGTGATCGAGCAGACCATTGGGGAAACCCTGCCCCAGGGCTTCCAGCGCAGCGAATTTCAGGAGGACCACGGCTTTGTGGATGCAGTGGTGGAGCGTCGGGAAATGCGGGATACCCTTCTGCGCCTCCTGCGCCTCCACGATCTAAAGGGAGGGACCGACCGATGATTGCAGAAATTGAAAAACGCATCCTCACCATTGACCAGGAGCTTAACGCCCTGGATCAGCCTGACTCAGATGCTGACCGCCTGCGCCGAACCCAGCTCCTGCGCAATAAAAAGGAAATGCTGGCCCTGTGCTTAGACCTCTCCCCTTCGGATAAGGTATATTTAGCCAGACACCCGGAGCGTCCCGGTGTGGTGGATTATATTGGCGCCTTGTTCACGGATTTCTTTGAACAGCGGGGGGACCGCCACTCTGGTGAGGACCCCAGTATTCTGGGGGGAATCGCCCGGTATAAGGGGCGGCCGGTGACGGTCATCGGCCACCGTAAGGGCAAGGATTTAAATGAAAACCTCCGATGCAATTTCGGGATGCCCTCCCCCGAGGGATACCGCAAGGCCCTGCGACTCATGCTGGCTGCCCAGAAGTTTGGCCGGCCCATCATTACCTTTATCGATACCCCAGGGGCCTACCCCGGTCTGGATGCTGAATCCAAGGGCCAGGGGGAGGCCATCGCCCGGAACCTCATGGAAATGAGCGGGCTGACGGTTCCCATCATCACCATCATTACCGGTGAGGGGGGCAGCGGCGGCGCCCTGGCCCTGGGGGTGGCCAATGGCATCTATATGCTAGAGCATGCGGTGTATTCGGTGCTCAGCCCCGAGGGCTTTGCCGCCATCCTCTGGAAGGATGCCGCCCGAAGTGAGGAAGCCTGTGGGGTGATGAAGCTCACCGCCCAGGATTTAAAAGCCTTGGATGTCATTGACGGCGTCATTCCGGAGCCCCTTGGTGGGGCCCACCGCAAACCCCGGGCTGTTTTTGATGCCGTGGACCAGATTATCGATTTGGAACTGCGGACCATGGAACGGGTAAGCGGCAATGAACTGGCCGCCCGACGTTATAAAAAATTCCGGGAGTTCGGCCAAAGCCTGCCCAAGGCCAGTATTTTCAAAAAGGAGAGCACCCATGAAGGGAATTGAACTCATCGCCACCGGACGGGGAACCCCGGGCCGACTGGTGACCAATGATAATCTGGCACAGTTCGTCGATACCAATGACGCCTGGATTCGGGAACGAACCGGCATCGTCAGCCGCTATTTCTGCGCTGAGAATGAAGGAGGGGTGGATTTAGCCACCCAGGCGGCACAGTCCGCCCTGTCCCACAGTGGGGTTTCCCCTGAATCCATTGGGGCCTGTATTGTCGCGACGGTGAGTCCGGACAGCATGACCCCCAGCACCGCCAATATGGTGGCGGCCCGGTTGGGGCTACCTCTGGATATCCCCAGCTTTGACATTGGGGCGGCCTGCTCCGGATTTTTATACGCCCTCCAAGTGGCCCAGGGACTGCTGACCCCAGCCCGCCCCTACGCCATCGTGGTGGGCTGCGAGGTCCTCAGCCGGCTCTTGGATTTTACAGACCGTTCCACCTGCGTGCTCTTTGGGGATGGTGCCGGGGCTGCCGTGGTAAAGCGCTGTGAGGATGCCGGCTATTACAGCGTCCTTGGGGCCGAGGCCGATCCGGAAGCCATTTTAGTGGAGGGGCCTGCCGCCCCAAAATCCACGATCCATATGGACGGCCGGAAGGTCTTTCGCTTTGCCGTCCAGGCCATTCCCAAGGTGATCCATGCCCTCTTAGAGCAAAGCGGCTTAAGCCTCTCCGACATCGATGAGGTAGTATGCCATCAGGCCAACTCCCGGATCATCGACCATGTCATTAAGAAGCTCAAGGCCGATCCCGCTAAATTTTATCAAAACATGGACCGTTACGGCAATACCAGCGCAGCCAGCATTCCCATGGCCTTGGACGAGCTGTCTGAGCTGGGGCGGCTGAAGCCTGGAGCCCGGATAATGTGCGTGGGCTTTGGCGCCGGATTGACCTGGGGTGGCGCCATTATTAGAAAGCAGAACTCATATGACTAAAATCAATACACTCTTAAAAACCGAATTTCCCTTTATCCAGGGAGGTATGGCCAATATTGCAACGGGTGCCTTTGCCGCCGCGGCTTCTAACGCTGGCGGCCTGGGCCTCATTGCCTCTGGGGGAATGGACGCAGAAACACTCCGCCGGGAGGTGCTGGCCTGTAAGGCCCTGACGGATAAGCCCTTTGGCTTAAATATCATGCTTATGAATCCCGATGCCGATGCCATTGCCGCCATGGCGGTGGAGGAGCAGGTCCCGGTGATGACCACCGGAGCCGGAAATCCCGGGAAGTATATGTCTGCCTTTAAGAGCGCTGGCATCATCGTCATCCCCGTGGTTTCCTCGGTGGTTTTAGCCCGGCGCCTGGTGGGTGCCGGAGCCGATGCCATTATTGCCGAGGGTCTGGAAAGCGGCGGCCACGTGGGGGATCTCACCACCATGGCCCTGGTTCCCCAGGTGGTGGATGCCGTGGATGTTCCGGTGATTGCCGCCGGAGGCATTGCCGATGGCCGCCAGCTTCTGGCCGCCTACGCCCTGGGAGCTTCCGGTGTCCAACTGGGAACCTGCCTGCTGGCCAGTGTGGAATGCCCCATCCACAAGAATTATAAGCAGGCCATTTTAAAAGCTGGTGACCGCAGCACCGTGGTCACTGGCCAGTCCGTGGGGGCACCGGTGCGGATTCTTAAAAACAAAATGTCCCGGACCTACCTGAAAATGGAGGCCGAGGGTGCCGATAAGATGTCCCTGGAGGAATTTACCCTGGGCAGCCTGCGCAAGGCGGTACTGGATGGGGATGTGGAAAACGGCAGTCTCATGGCCGGGCAGGTCAGCGGTATGATTAAAGAAATCCGCCCCCTGCGCCAGATTTTCGAGGATTTAGCCGCCGAGGCGGAGGCCACCCTCAAAGGATTATCCCAATTATGACAAAGCTACGAAATAAAAATTTAGAGCTGCCCCTCATCCAGGGGGGCATGGGTATTGGCATCTCACTAGGGGGGCTGGCTGGTGCTGTGGCCGCCTGTGGTGCCATGGGCTGTATCAGCACCGCAGTGACCGGCTTTGCCGAGGTGGACTTCGCCAAGCATCCCCAGGAGGCCAATCTGAGGAGCCTGACCCGGGAAATCCGCCGGGCCAAGGCCATTAGCGGTGGCCGGGGCCTGGTGGCCATCAATGCCATGGTGGCCACCACCCAGTACGATGAAGTCATTCCCACAGCCATTACCGCGGGGGTGGATGCCATTATCTCTGGTGCCGGACTCCCCAGCTCCCTGCCAGCCCTGGCCCGAGATGCGGATGTAGCTCTGGCCCCCATCGTCTCCGGTGGACGGGCCGCCAAGGTCATCTGCCGGCTCTGGGACCGCCACCACGGGGTGATTCCGGACTTTGTGATCCTGGAGGGCCCCATGGCTGGGGGCCATCTGGGATTTACCCCAAAGGTTCTGGAAACAGACCCCTTGCCCCGGCTGGACGACCTCCTAAAGGAGGTTCAGGACGCACTCCTTCCCTTTGAGCAGCAATACGGCCGGGCCATTCCGGTCTTTGTGGCCGGAGGGGTGTACGACGGTGAAGATATTGCCCACTACACCAAATTGGGAGCCGCCGGTGCCCAAATCGGGACCCGGTTCATCGCCACGGATGAATGTGATGCCAGCCTGATTTTTAAGGAAATGATGGTTTCCGCCAAGGCCGAGGATATCGTCCTGATCAAAAGCCCGGTGGGGATGCCGGGCCGGGCCCTAAACACCCCCTTAATCCAGGGGCTGGCCCAGGGCAAGCGCTTCCGCCCCAGGTTCTGCACCAATTGTCTGACCCCCTGTAACCCGGCAGAGACCCCCTATTGCATCTCCGCCGCTCTGATTGCTGCGGCCCGGGGGAATGTCTCCGAGGGACTCTTTTTCTGCGGCAGCAATGCCCACCGCATTTCTGAAATTGTGCCCGTCGCCCAATTGATCGACGAGCTGATGACCGATTGGAGGTTGTGCCAATGACCATGGCTTTTTTATACGCTGGCCAGGGCAGCCAGCACCTGGGAATGGGAAAGGATTTATACGAAACCACTCCCCTCTTCGCCCAGGTCTACGACAATGCCCCCCTGGATTTCGATTTGAAATCCCTCTGCTTTGACGGTCCGGAGAATCAGTTAAACGCCACGGAATACACCCAGCCCTGTATGGTGGCCTTTGCCATGGGCGTGACCGATGTACTCTACGCCGCCGGCGTCCGGCCGGATTACCTGGCGGGGCTTTCCCTGGGTGAATACTCCGCCCTCTATGCCGCCGGGGTCCTGGGGGCTGCCGATGCCCTTAAGCTGGTGGCCTTCCGGGGCCAGGCCATGGCCACCGCCGCCCAGGGTTTACAGGTGGGTATGGCCGCTATCCTGAACCTGGGCCGGGATGTTCTTGAGCCTATTTGTGTGGAAGCTTCTGCCCAGGGTTTAGTGGAAATCGCCAATTACAATTGCCCGGGACAGCTGGTCATCTCCGGTGAAGCCGCCGGTGTGGATGCGGCCTGTGCCCTGGCCAAGGCCGCCGGTGCCAGACGCTGCCTTCCCCTAAAGGTCAGCGGCCCCTTCCACACCAGCCTCATGGCTTCCGCCGGGGATGCCCTGGCGGAGCGCTTTACCAGCACCACCTTCGGCCCCATGACAATCCCCGTGCTGTTCAACTGCCTGGGGAACGAAAAAGGGCCCGGGGATTCTATCCCGGACCTCCTGGTCCGCCAGGTCCAAAGCAGTGTCTATATGGAGGATACCATCCGGGCCCTCATCCGCAAGGGGGTGGATACCATCGTCGAAATCGGGCCGGGGAAAGCCCTTTCTGGCTTTGTCCGCAAAACCGATAAGAGCATCCGCACCATCCCACTGGAAACCGCTGTTGAAATCGACGCGTTCATCCAGGAATTTGGAAACCGAAAATAGGAGAACACTATGAATGAAATCAAACGCGTGGCCGTGGTCACCGGCGGCAGCCGGGGCATCGGCCAGGCCGTCTGCCTGGCTTTGGCCAAAAAGGGCCTTTCCATTGTGGTTAACTATTCCGGCAACGCCGAAGCCGCCGCAGAAACAGTGGCCCAGTGTGAAGCCCTGGGAGCCGAAGCCATGGCCTTTAAAGCCAATGTTGCCGTGGCCGATGAGGTGGCCGCTCTGATGCAGGCAGCCACCGACCGCTTTGGCCGCATCGATGTGCTGGTGAACAACGCCGGCATCACCCGGGACAACCTCTTAATGCGCATGAGCGAAGCGGACTTTGACGCCGTGGTGGATACCAACCTCAAGGGGACCTTCCTCTGCATGAAGGCTGTCTCCCGGATGATGATGAAGCAGCGCTACGGCCGCATTATCAATATGAGCTCCGTGGTGGCGCTGCGGGGAAACCCCGGACAGATGAACTACGTGGCCAGCAAGGCCGGGGTCATCGGGATGACCAAAACCATGGCCAAGGAACTGGCCAGCCGAGGAATTACCGCCAACGCCATCGCCCCGGGATTTATTGAAACGGATATGACCGCCACCCTTACCGATGCCCAAAGGGCCGATATGACCACCACCATCCCCATGGCCCGCCCGGGTAAACCCGAGGATGTAGCCGCCGCCGTGGCCTTCTTTGCCGATGAGGCATCAGGCTACATCACCGGCCAGGTGCTCTGTGTCGATGGTGGCATGGCCGTCTAATTTCGCAGGAAAGGAATCACTATGACGAAACGAAGAGTTGTTATCACTGGCCTGGGTGCCGTTACTCCCCTGGGCAACACAGCGGCGGACAGCTGGTCCGCCGCCAGGGCTGGGGTTTGCGGCATCGGCCCCATCACCCTCTTTGACCCCGTAAACCACAAGGTCAAAATCGCCGGGGAGGTGAAGGATCTGGATATGGAAGCCTTCATTCCCAAAAAAGAAATCAAACGTATGGACCGCTGTACCCAGCTGGCGGTTATTGCCGCCCAGGGTGCCATGGCGGACAGTGGCCTGAATATGGCCTCTGAGGATGCCACCCGCTGCGCCGTCATCATCGGCAGCGGCATCGGTGGTCTGCGCACCACGGAGCTCCAGGAGGACCGTGGCCAGGAAAAGGGCTTTGACCGGGTCTCCCCCTTCTTTATTCCCATGGCCATTGCCAATATCGCCCCGGGGCAAATCGCCATCGCCCACGGCTTTAAGGGGATGTGCTCCTGTATCGTCACGGCCTGTGCCTCTAGTAACAATGCCATCGGCGATGCCTTCCGCCACATCCGGGACGGCTACGCCGAGGTGGTCCTTACCGGCGGTGCGGAATCCAGCATCACGCCCCTGGGCATGGGGGGCTTCACCAGTATGAAGGCCCTTACTACCGAGTCCGATGCCAGCCGTGCTTCGATCCCCTTCGATGCCGACCGCAGCGGCTTCGTCATGGGCGAGGGCTCTGGCATCCTTATTCTGGAAGAACTGGGCCACGCCCAAAACCGGGGTGCTAAAATCTACGGCGAAGTGGTGGGCTACGGCGCCACCTGTGATGCCCACCACATCACCGCCCCAGACCCCACCGGTGCCGGAGCGGCTGGGGCCATGGCCATGGCCCTGGCGGATGCAGACATCCCCCCGGAAGCCGTTGGCTATATCAACGCCCACGGCACCAGCACCCCCTTGAACGATGCCGGGGAAACCGCCGCGGTCAAGGCCGTTTTTGGGGCCCATGCTGAGAAGCTGTGCATGAGCAGCACCAAAAGCATGACCGGCCATCTCCTGGGGGCCACCGGTGGGGTGGAAGCCATCTTCACCACCCTTGCCTTAAGAGATCAATTCGTCCCCCCCACCATCGGCTACAAAAATCCCGACCCTGCCTGTGATTTAGACATCGTCCCCAATGTAGGCCGGACCGCAGCGTTCACCTATGCCCTGAGCAACAACCTGGGCTTTGGCGGTCATAACGCCGTGGTGCTTTTCAAACGCTGGGAGGCTTAGGATGCCAGAGCTGAATTCCAACGAAATCCAACAAATCATCCCCCACCGGTACCCCTTCCTCCTGGTGGATCGGATTACCGATTACGAGGCGGGTAAATGGGCCAAGGGCATTAAGTGCGTCTCCGCCGGAGAAATGTTTTTCATGGGGCATTTTCCCGAGCAGCACGTCATGCCTGGGGTTCTTATTTTGGAAGCCCTCGCCCAGGTGGGGGCCGTTGCCCTCCTATCCATGCCGGAATACGCAGGTAAAATTGCCCTCTTTGGTGGGGTGAAGAACGCCCGGTTCAAGGCTCAGGTCCGCCCTGGGGATGTCCTGGAAATGGAAACCGAACTGACCACCCTCCGGGGTCCCATGGGTATTGGCAGCGCCATTGCCCGGGTCAATGGCAAAACCGCGGCTAAGGCAGAACTGATATTCGCCATTCAGGCTTAGCATTACCTTACGTCCTGGGTGAAATCCCCTTTACGTGGTCCTGTCCACCTGCTATAATAAAAACAGAAAATGATTGCAAGGGGAGAACACATGCTGGAAACGGTATTTAAAGAATTGTACACAAAATTTAAACTGCATTTTTATAAGGAAGTCATGTCCCGGTTCCAGGAGCGAGAGGCCAGCTTGACCACGGTGGAGACCTTTTGTATGGAGACCATCATGGCCTTGGGACGGCCCACCGTCAACGAATTCGCCACTTTTTTAGAGATTTCCTCCCCCAACGCCACCTATAAAGTCAACCAGCTGGTAGGTAAGGGCTATCTCAAAAAGGTGCGTTCGGAGCAGGACAAGCGGGAGTACCATCTCCAGGTGACCAAGAAGTATATTGACTACTACAACATTACCAACCGCTATGTCAGCGAAGTCATGGCACGGGTCCGGGACCGTTTCTCCCCGGAAGAGCTCAAGCAATTTGAAGGGGTGCTGCGCATCATCGACGAAGAGCTGATGAGCGAGCTGCCGACGCCGCATACAGAGGTATAAAAAATCCACTGTGCAGATCATGCACAGTGGATTTTACTTTTTTATCCCTATATAACCGCTTTATTTTACAATCTCATTCTCAATCACAAGCTCCTTGCCCATCACCCGCTTGAATTTCTTGCCGCACTCACTGATAATCATATCCGTAAAGACGGAGGCTTCCTTACTGGTGACATGGAGAACGACGGCATCCTCCTGGATGTCACAGGATAAATCCGTGACAATGCCGTCCATGCTGCGGTCCAGATACTCGGCAATTTGCAGGAACAGGCTGAGCAAATCGATGATTTCCAAGTCCTTTTTATCCAGCATGGAGGTATAAATGGCATCAATTTTTATTTTTTTCTGGGTCCGGTGATTCAGAGCCACAAAGGCGCTCATGAGCAGTTCCTTCTGGGTCAGGCCGTTGATCCCCGCACTCAGGATCAGATAAAAGCTGTGCTCATGGTGGTTATTGTACTGGATCATGATACCCGCATCGTGGAGCATGGCGCTGGTCTTCCGAATACGATCCAGGCTGCCATTCACCCCATGGATGGGCTCAAGCTGGGTATAGAGCTGATCGGACAGCTTATAGATATGCCGGGCGTGGGGAATATTCACCGTAAAACGATCCACGGCATAGCCCAGGGAGGATTCAAAGATATTATCAATGAGATCCCCCTCGGTGCGGCCGAAGTAGGTGTAGATCAGGCCATCCCGGACCCCGGCATCGGAGATGATGAGGGACTTTGAGCCAATGCGCTCCATGACCATCATGACAGCATGGCTGGCCCCAATGAAAATATCACTGCGTCCCTTGGACAGGCCCTTGAGTTCCCGGCGGCCCTCCAGATCAAGCTCCGCCGCGGTCTTGCAGACGCTCTCCACTGCATCCAAATCCATCTGGTAATTATGGGCGATTTCCAGGGGGTAATCCAGGGCCCGGCGGTGGATACGGCCCATATTCCGGATAGTGCCGCCCACCCCCAGAACCGGCAGGCCCTTGGCCTTTTTGAATAAATCGTACTGGCACAGGGCCCCATCCAGGAAGGCCGACAGGCGATCCAGCTTTTCCGGGGTGGCCACATCGGCCAGATCGAATTTTTCCGCCAGGTCGATGGAGCCAAAGGGCAGGCTGATGGCATCCACCTTCTGCCGATCCTTAATGAGGACGAATTCCACACTGCCGCCGCCAATGTCCATAAGCAGGGCATCCTGGATATCGATGCTGTTAATGGTCCCCAGGTAATCCATCTGGGCTTCCATTTCTCCGGGGATCACCTGGATATCGATGCCCACCTTTTCCCTGATCCGTTCGACAAATTCCCCTCCGTTCTCTGCCTTCCGCACGGCGGCAGTGGCCACCGCCACCACCTCGATGAGGCCGTAGGCATCGCACATCCGGGCGAACATGGCCAGGGTTTCCTCCCCCAGGGCCATACGCTCCTCACTTAAGCGTCCGGTTTCACTCAATCCTTCACACAGCCGCACATTGACCTTGGCATCGTCAATAATGGTATAATTGCCATAGTCGTCGTAGCATTTGGCCACCACCAAATGGACGCTGTTGGAGCCAATGTCAATGACGCCAATATTATTCTTCATGATTCTCCCTCACGGTTCCCTGGATTGCTTTTCTCGCAGTTTCAAAGCGTTCTTCGGCTTCGCGGCAAAAATAATCCTGACATTCAAGGAGTACCTTACCCCTTTTGTCCATTCTAACATATTCCCCGGACTTTGTCATAATCCGGGTCTTGATGGAATCCTGCCAGGTTTTCTCCAGAATGTGAAAGAGCTCTTTCTTTAAATCCTCATCTTCTACGGGAAAGAGGGTTTCGATGCGGCGATTTAAGTTCCGCTGCATCCAATCCGCACTGGAGAGGTAGATTTCCTCCTCCCCCTGATTGTAGAAATAATAAATCCGGCTGTGCTCTAAGAAGGTACCCACAATGCTGTGGACCGTAATGTTTTCGCTGATCTCTGGAATCCCAGGAATCAGGGAACACATCCCCCGGATAATCAGGTGGATTTCCACCCCGACCTGGGAGGCTGCGTAGAGCCGTTCCACAATATCATCGTCGATGAGGGCATTCATCTTGGCGATGATTAGACCCTTCCCCCCCATACGCACATTGTCCATTTCCCGGGAAATCATCCGAGTAAAGGCATCCCGCATGGTGGTGGGTGCCACCTCGAGTTTATTCCATAGGGTGTAATGGCTGTAGCCTGAGAGCAGGTTAAAGAGGGTAGACACATCCGAAGCATAGCTTTCCTTGGCGGTAAGCATCCCCATATCCGTGTACAGCCCCGCGGTGACATCATTGTAATTGCCAGTGCCCAAATGAACGTAGCGGCGGATGCCCTCACTTTCCTTGCGCACCACCAGGATCATTTTGCAATGGATTTTAAGACCCACCAGACCGTAGATGACATGGCAGCCGGCTCGTTCCAGTTTTTTCGCCCAGACGATATTATTGGCTTCATCAAATCGGGCCTTTAGCTCTACCAGCACTGTCACCTGCTTGCCGTTTTCTGCCGCCTGGATCAGGGCTGCGATAATGGGGGAATCCCCACTGACCCGGTACAGGGTCTGCTTGATAGCCAGCACATCCGGGTCCATGGCCGCCTGGCGGACGAAGTCCACCACGGTGTCAAAGGATTGATAGGGGTGATGTAGGAGCCGATCCTTCTCCCGGATGACTTCAAAAATATCATCCTGTCCGTAGAAATCCGCCGATGGCATGGGCTTCCAGCCCTTGGCCCGGAGCCCCTCAAACTCCGGACGCCCCTGGAATTTCATAAAACAAGTCAGGTCCAGGGCCCCCTTAAGCTCATACACATAGGGCGCCTCAATATCCATTTCCTCCATGAGCTTCTTCAGCGCTTTTTTATTAAAGCCCTTCTCAATCTCAATCTTGATACAGGCCCCCCATTTTCGCTGTTTAATGGATTTTTCAATCTCGATGAGGAGGTCCTCGGCTTCATCCTCATCAATGGCCAGGTCCCCATTTCGGGTAATACGGAATTCACCAATATGGCGCACCTCATACCCGGGGAACAAATCCCCGGCGTGGGGCCTGATGATATCTTCGATAAAGATATAACGGCGATTGTCCCCCTCCTCAGTTTTAGGCAGGGCGACGATGCGTTCCAGCACCCGGGGGATTTCCAAGAAGGCCATGAATGACTCCTCATCCTCCCCCTTCTTTTTTTTCTTCTTATTTAAATCACACTGGGTATCCGCCAGCTGGATACATAAATATACCTGATTATTTTTAAGAAGCGGGAAGGGCCGGCTGTTGTCCACCGCCTGGGGAGTCAGCACCGGGTAGCAGAATTCGCTGAAATATTGGCCGATGTACTCCTGCTCTTCGGGGGTGAGGTCCCCGTACTCCGTCAGCTCGATTCCCAGCTGGCTAAGCTCCGGGATCAGGGATTTGTTCAGGCAATTATACTGCCGTTTCATCATCTCATGGGTGATGGCGTTTAGTTCAGCCAACTGCTCCACCGGGGTTTTGCCATCCAGGCCTTTTTTAGTATAGCCCACCCCGATCTGGTCCATGATCCCGGCGATCCGCACCATAAAGAACTCATCGAGGTTGGAGGCGGTGATGGCCAGGAATTTAAAGCGGTCCATGACAGGGCTTGTCTTATCATAGGCCTCTTCCAGGACCCGATAGTTAAAATCCAGCCAGCTCCGTTCCCGATTGATGTATAAATTTTCTCTCATATGCTCACCCTCTTTACACGTAAACTTGGTTCGATGCCGTAGACGTCCTTCATGGCCTGGGCCCCTAGGGCAAAATAGTATTCCTCCAGCTGGATATTGCCCTTGGTCTGTACCGTCACCTCAAAGGCCTTAGCATCGAGGTGGCACCGGATCTTATCCACCCTTTGCTTATGGCTTTTATCCAGAGCCGTGGCCAGCTTAAGGATGGCGATGATCTTGGCCACCTGGAGGCGCTCCGCCACCCGCAGCTCCTCGTCATCCTCCACCTTCTCAAAAGTGGCCAGACGTACCCCGTCCACAATCCGTCCCAACACCCTTTTTTCCCGGGCATCCAGTCCGATGATATCTGAGCTCTCGATAATGCGGCGGTTTAAACAGCCCCCATCATCCTCTCCGACGAAGCGCCCGATATCCAGCAGGATGGCAGCCAGCCTTAGGAACTGCTCCTCGGCCCGGCCCATTTGGTACTGACCCTTGAGGGCCCCGAAGAGACGCAGGGCAATTTTTTCCACCGCTGCATTATGGGCCTGATCCACCAGATATCGCTTGGCCATGTACCGTGCCGAGGCGATGCTGCTGGCATCAATCCATTTATCCAGCTCCCTTGTCTTTCCAATACCCAGCTTGAATTCCAGTTGGGCATCACACACGGATAACCGCACCAGCTTTACCTGATGCACCCCGGTATCCGCCATGAGCTTCAGCACCAACAGCAGGGTGTGGCGGATGGTTTCTGCCTGATAGGGACCCAGGACCGAGTATCGCTTCTGGAGCTGTCCGGCGGATAAGTTTGATATTTCTTTACGCAGTTTCGTCAAGGCAGCTTCCGACACTTCAAAATAGCCCTCTGGCGCTGGCTTAATCTCACAAAGGGCCGCCAGTTTTTCCACATCGTGGGAGGTGACCACCAAATTGGCCACGGACCGCTTCTCCAGATTCTTTTTAAAATCCCGGGTGCGGATGGCGATAAAATCCGTCAGCAGGGATTCAAAATTCCCAGTCCGCTCCTCCATGGTTTTATATAAAGCCATCAGCTTAAGATAACCCATTTCTTCATTCTGCAAGGTGGTGATGGTGCCCCCGCTGACGAGGGCCACGGCAATGCTCCCGCTGGAAATGGCGGTCAGCACCGTATCCTCCTCTGGTGCGAGGATTTCCTGGCCGCAGATATGGGCCATATATCGAAAGAGCAGCTCTGTTTCCTCCTCCCGTTTGAGAAGGCGGACCGAATGCCCACCGGTAAACACCCGGATTTGCTCCAATACATAATCCCGATTAATGGCCTCCCTCAGGGCGGCGGTTCCGATAATCTCAATTTCATCCACCGCCGAAGCCTCAGCGATTTCAATATATTCATTTAAAATCCGGCTCAGGGCATAAACCGATTGGAAGGTGATGGTCCCCCGGGAAAAGCTTTGCCTTCCAAAGTCGATGGGGTACATGGTTCGGTCCAAAATGTTAATGGTACCCTTGCCCCGCTGGCCCACCACCATCTCACATTTACTGGAACCAATATAGATTGCTGCAAAGCGTTTAATCATGGTTTTTCATTTCCCTCCAATCTCAAGAATAGTAATGCTATTATAACACTAAAAAGAAAAAGCTTTTTTAAAGAGTCGGTAAAATTGAAGTAAAAATATGCTATCATAGATTCAGACAAAAATAAGGGAGGTCATCCATGCTCGGTACCATCATCAACGTCAGCGCCATTGCTGGCGGCAGCTTTCTCGGCTTACTACTAAAAAAAGGCATTCCCCCGCGCTTTTCAAACACCATTACCCACGGCCTTAGCCTGGGAATCTTTTTAATCGGTATTACCATGGGAATCCAAACAGAAAACATCCTCATCCCCCTGGTCTCTGTTGCCCTGGGGGCCCTTATCGGAGAAGGGCTCCGGGTGGAGCAGCACCTGGAACACGCCGGCGCACGCCTCCAGGATCGCTTTTCCCAGGGGGATGGCAGCACCTTTGCCGAGGGATTTGTCACCGCTACCCTGCTCTACTGCACCGGCTCCATGGCCATTATGGGCTCCATTGCTGATGGGATTTCCGGGGATATCACCATTCTAGCCACCAAGGCCCTCCTCGATGGTATTTTCTCCATCATCCTCACCTCTACCCTGGGCATCGGCGTACTGTTTTCCATCATCCCGCTGTTTATTTATCAAGGCTGCATCACCATGGCCGCAGGCGTGGTCGAGCCTTTTCTGACCCAAAGCATGATTGCTGAAATGAATGCTGTTGGCGGTATCTTAATGCTGGGCATCGCCTTTAATTTGCTGGATATCAAAAAAATCGCCCTGGGCAATCTCTTACCAGGCGTTTTTTTGCCCGTACCTATTTTGTGGCTGTTGGGGATGCTGCCAGCCTGGATGGGTGCATAAAAAAAGCCACGGTGGCCAATTGGCCACCATGGCTTTTTTTACGCAGAAACTTCTCTTTTTTCAAGAAATACATCAATCCCAATCCCACAGGTTGGACAAAACCATTCCTGGGGTAGGTCTTCGAATGCGGTTCCCGGAGCAATATTATTCTCTGGATCGCCCAACTCGGGATTGTAGATATAACCACACAGGTGGCATTCGAATTCTTGCATTTCACACCTCCACATTACATTAAAACTGCATTAATGATAGTCCTTTGGCACCTAATTTGCAAGGACAATTTTTTAACTTAAGGAATCTCTTTCTTTGGGATTCCCCGCGGGATTCACATGGATCATGCAATGCTTCAGGGTCGGGTATTTTTCCTCCAGGGCGTCGTGGATTTCTTCCGCGATGCTGTGGGCCGCCTGAAGGCTCATGGCCCCATCCATGGCGATTTCCAAATCCACATAAAAGCTGGAGCCAAAGGTCCGGGTGCGTAAATCGTCGATGCCCTCAACCTTGGGGTAGGCAGCCACCAGCTGCCGGATTTCCACTTCAGTCTCTTTATCCACCGAGGTATCCAGCATCTTGCTAATACTGTCCTTCCCGATATCAAAGGCCACCTTGATGACCATGAGGGCAATGACCACCGCGGCCAAAGGGTCCAGAATAGGATAACCCAGCCGTGCCCCGGCAATCCCCACCAAGGACCCAATGGAGGATAGGGCATCGGAACGGTGATGCCAGGCATCCGCCTGGAGAGCACCAGAATTAATCTTCTTTGCCGCCCCCCGGGTGTACCAATACATCCACTCCTTGACCACAATGGAAATGGCGGCGGCCACTAGGGCCAGCATTCCCGGTACTTCAAGGGGAGAGGTGTTGGCTCCGATAATCTTTTCAATCCCGGCCCAGCCGATTCCCAGACCCGTCAGGCATAAAATAACGGCTAAAAAGATCGCCGCCACACACTCCAGGCGATCGTGGCCGTATTGGTGACCCTCATCCTTCTCCTTGCTGGATACATTTACCCCTACAATAACCACAAAGGTCGACAGCACATCCGATGCCGAGTGGACCGCATCGGAGATCAGGGCCCCGGAATGGGCAAGTACCCCAATGACAAATTTTAATATTGAAAGGGCGATATTGATAATGATCGATACCACCGACACCCGCATGGCGATTTTCTTATTCTCCTGCTGGACATCCGTTGTCTTTATTTGTTTGTTCACTTTTTTCACTTCATTTCATTTTGCTATCCAGTATATGATTCACTGATTCTGTTTGTCAAAACTGAGCGGCAGCCTCCCGTAAAAACTCAATTTCCCGGGCATAGTCCGCCACCTTTTCCTGGGGGGTCTCTAAAAAGAAGGGTTTATCCCTTAGGGCCGGATGGGATACGATGGCAGCAAAGGCTCCTTCTCCCAGGCTTCCCTCCCCCAGACGGGCATGACGGTCCTTATGGCTTTCGAAGGGGGTCATGCTGTCATTTAAATGCAGGGCCTTGAGGCGGTGGAGCCCCACCACCTGGTCAAAGTCCTCCAGCACTGCCTCTAACTGTGCCGCGACATCGTACCCCGCCGAAAAAATATGGCAGGTATCCAGACACACCCCCATATGCTTTTCAAGGGTAACCCCATCAATAATGGCCCGAAGCTCTTCAAACCGGCTGCCGATTTCACTGCCCTTGCCGGACATGGCCTCCAAAAGCACGGTGGTGCTCTGCTCCGGCTGTAGGCACTCGTTTAAAATATCCGTAATCCACTGTATGCCCTGCTCACTTCCCTGGCCCACATGGCTGCCCGGATGAAAATTATACAGATGACAGGGGAGCTCCTCTAAACGGGCCAGGTCCTCGGTAAAGGCCCGCCTGGCAAAATCCCGGGTTGCCGCACTGGCCGAGGCCATGTTGAGGGTGTAGGGTGCATGGGCCAGTAAAGGACCGAAATGATGGACCTCCATCATCTGCCGCAATCCCTCGACATCCACGGGGTCCAGGGCCTTGGCATTGCCCCCCCGGGGATTTCGGGTAAAAAATTGAAAGGTATTGGCCCCAATGGACACCGCCTCCTGGCCGGCTTTCTTAAAGCCCTTGGCAATGGAGAGATGGGGACCGATGATTAAAGTCATAGTCTACTCGCTTTCTAAAGGATCACAAGTTCTACCGATTTTCTTATTTTTCCTTCGGAAAAAATCGGTCTCACTTGCGTAACATTGGGCACCGCAGACCATTCGCTCACGCTCATAAGACGGTCTGCTATGCCTTTGCTTTGATGCTTCGCATCTTTGCAAAGTCAGCGAATGGATCACAAGTTCTACCGATTTTCTTATTTTTCCTTCGGAAAAAATCGGTCTCACTTGCGTAACATTGGGCACCGCAGACCATTCGCTCACGCTCATAAGACGGTCTGCTATGCCTTTGCTTTGATGCTTCGCATCTTTGCAAAGTCAGCCCAATGCCACATCCAAAAACATCATGACGGCAAAGCCGACGATGACGCCCATGGTGGCGAAGTCGCCTTCACCGTCGTGGCCCAGCTGGGATTCGGGGATGAGCTCTTCCGCCACGACGTAGATCATGGCACCGGCTGCGGCGGCCAGGGCATAGGGCAGCATAGGCTCAATATACACTACGGCAGCCGCCCCGATGACGGCGGCAATGGGCTCCACCATTCCGGAAAATTGGCCGTACATGAAGGACTTCGTCCGACTGAGATTTTCTCTTCTCAGGGGGATGGAGACCGCCGCCCCTTCTGGAAAATTCTGTAGTCCAATCCCCACCGCCAGGGAAATGGCCCCAGCCAGGGTCATCCCGGCGTTACCTGAGGCCAGCCCCCCAAAAGCCACCCCCACAGCAAAGCCCTCGGGAATATTGTGGAAAGTAATGGCCAGTACCAGCAGCACACTGCGCTGCCAGGAGGTGTGGATTCCTTCTTCATGGCCACTCCCCGGGTGGATGTGGGGCATTAGCTTATCCACTAGCCATAGAAAACCACTCCCCCCTAAAAAACCAGCCAATGCCGGAAACCAAACAGGCAGAGCACCGCCCTCAGACATGGCGATGGCCGGAGCCAGCAAGGACCAAAAGCTGGCGGCAATCATGACCCCAGCGGCAAAGCCCAGCATTACATTTAAAACCTTTTTATTGATTTCCTTGAAAAAGAACACCGTCGCCGATCCCAGGGCGGTGACCCCCCAGGTAAAAATCCCTGCCAAAAGCGCAGCCAATACCGGCGGTATCGATTGTATCACTCCCATAATTCCAATTTCCTTCTTTCATCTAAATTCATTTTTATTTACATATTATAACCTATGAAGCTTCGTCTGTCACAGCTTCCTTAGCCCATAGTGGTATTATACCTCATTTGTTTGTTAGAATCAACTAACAAATAACATTATTCTTCTTTTTTCATCGCCACACCCTTAAAATATGCTATACTGTAGAAAAAACAAGGAATGCATCATGAACTTTGCAATTTGTGACGATTGCGCCAGGGATTTACAAGCCCTGCGCCTTTTATTAGAACAATACTGTCAAAATATCGGGAGTACATCCCATATTGATGATTATCCTTCTGGAGAGACACTGCTGGCCGCCGAGAATCTGACCCGCTATGACGTCTTCTTTTTAGATATCTACATGGATGGTTTGAGTGGGCTACAGATTGGAAAGACCCTTCGGGAGTTAGCCCCTCAAAGCAGCATCATTTTTATCACCAGCAGTGAGGAGCACGCCCTGGAATCCTACGGGCTTCAAGCTGAGGGGTACCTGGTAAAGCCTGTAGGATTTTCGGATCTGGCCACTCTTTTGAACCGCCGCCTTTCCCACCTCCCTAAGATGGGGGAAACCCTTCGAATTATCTCCAATCGGCTGACCCTGGATATTCCCATTTCCCAGATTTTATATATTGAGGTTTTTAATAAAAAAAGCTTGATTCACACTGCGGAAGGTGTCTTCACAACCTACACACCCCTGGCAAAGCTTTCCCAGGAGCTGCCCTCGGAGCATTTTATGCGCTGCCATAAAAGCTTTTTAGTCAATATGGAAGCCATCATCTCCACAGGAAAGGATGCTTTCTTACTTGAGGATGGCACCTCCATCCCTATATCCACCCGGGAAAGCAAACGGCTTCGGGAGCTCTATAACGATTGGTTTTGGGCCAAAGCCCGGAGGTCGTAGCCATGGACCTTTATTATCTGTTTTCCGTCGCCCTGTATTCCCTCCTGAATTATCTGCCCTATCTTGTCCTCATCCTCATTCCCTTTGAGGACTTTTTGCGTTTTTCCAAAAGAACCACCATTCTACTCATCATCGTCGCCTGCACTCTTCAAATCGCCACGGGAATATGGGTAGCTACCTTCGATACCGGTAAAATTGCCAGTATTCTCTCCATCGCAGTCAATTTATTTTTTATTCTGCTGAATATTAAAGCCCAGCCGGGGAAGCTTGTTTTTTTGCTTCTCATGGTTATTTGTTATGCCGATTTGGTCGTTATTGCGGCAAAGTTTCTGGAATCCCTCCTCTTTCCAGCCCAATTCGCCATTACCTACCACATTACCTTCAGCCTGACTACCACCATCACCCTCATTTTATCCTATCCTTTCATCCTCTATTATTTTAAAAAGCGCATGGCGCCGGTCATGGGGTACGAGGGCCACCAGGACTCCTGGCGTTATTTATGGCTGGTCCCCTCCACTTTCTTTTTATTCTACTACTATCTGGTGTTTGCCAACCCCGCTGCCAATTCTTTTTTAGGCTCCACCACGAGTTTCATCTTTATTCTTCTTATTAATATAGGGATGCTCTTTACCTTCGAGCTCATTGTCCGGATGTTAAAGGATGAACAGCATAACCTGGCCCTCATCCAGGAGAACCAGCTTTTGGCTGCCCAGTCCCGTCAAAATGAAGTTATGCTGGAACGGGTGGAGCAGGCCACGCAGCTCCGACACGATATGCGCCATCATATCAATGCCACCATGGCCTTTCTCGATCAAAAGGATCTCGAGGGGTTAAGGCACTATATTGGTGTTAGAATTTAAATAGTACAAAGTAAAATGAGATATCCCCTAGAAATATTGTATAATCAACATATGGAGGAACTCATTATGCCAAGAACAAACAAGCAACACACCAAACAGTTCAAGTTAGACGCAATCAACTATCGAAAGGAGCACCCTGATCTGACACAGATTGAATGTGCCAAAAATCTGGGTATCGCGACAAGCACCTTGGCTCGTTGGGAATCCCAATTTCGAAACAATGAAGGTGACATTCCCGTACGTGGATCCGGTAACTATCAATCTGACGAAGAAAAAGAAATCGCTAGACTCAAACGT
>NZ_FNRK01000035.1 GCF_900107815.1 Eubacterium aggregans | reverse complement strand
TCCTCGGTCAGTGACATGGCGCTTGTTGGCGTCTGTGAACCTGGCCCCAGGTCTAACTTACCGAGTCGGCAGGATCTCATCCAAGAATACAATGTATTCTTGGGAATGCCGAGTTCCTTAGCTGCCTTAGACTGACCAATTTCTTTTCCCAGCTTCACGGCCTGTATCTTATATTCTGGATCATATTGTCTATTCTTTGCCATTTTTTCGTCTCCTCCTGACTCTTTGATTAGCTTAAATCCTTGTGAATCAGTTGTCAACTAAAACTATACAATATCAATGTTTTAAATGCGTGGGATGCTGGAAGGTGTATGGCGATGAAGAAAAAGCAAAGCAGATCTTTTGCCGCTATCAGAAATGCACCGATATCCTTTGCTCGCGATGGGCCAAGGGCGCGAGCATTGAAGAACTGGCTGTTGTCGCAAAAGAATCAGATTAAATCAGAAAGAGGTAAAAAACATGAGTAAAATTGCAGTGGTTTATTGGAGTGGAACGGGAAATACGGAAGTGATGGCAAACGCAGTGGCCAAAGGCATTGTGGAAAAAGGGTCGGAGGCCGTGGTACTGACCCCCGATGGATTTGATGAAGGGATGATTGATGGCTTCGATGGGATTGCCTTTGGATGTCCGGCCATGGGAGCAGAGGTTTTGGAGGAAAGTGAATTTGAGCCGATGTTCGAAGCCTGCCAATCGAAGCTAACCGGGAAACCCATCGCCTTATTTGGCTCTTATGGCTGGGGTGACGGCGAATGGATGCGCAGCTGGGAGGAATCCTGTGAAGATGCGGGGATTAATCTGGTCTGTGACAGTGTCATCTGCGTGGAAGGGCCAGACGTTGCGGCTCTGGAATCCTGTAAGGAATTAGGGGCGGAGCTGGTGGCTTAGTACAAGATTACAGCCATCAGGTTGGCATGAAGATCAGGGAGCAATGTCCTTGTTGAGGATTATTGCTCCCTTTAGGCCATCTAAACATTAAAGCGATCGTAGTGGGAGTAGCAATCCACGCATAGTTTTTTTTCCCCAACAAGCCGAACCCAATGGGCACCGGCGGTTTCACCGCAGCAGTCACAGACATAGGAGTCAAAGATGCGTGCCTGCTCTGGCAGTAAGAGGGTGGTTTCCTTGACGTCGAACATGGCTGCGGGTTCCAGTTCCTGGTAATATTCAAAGGATTCTTCCCGGGTCATTCCCTTTGGTTTTTCCCTGAGCACTAAGCGTAGGGATTCTCCGGTCCCCCGATTGTAAAAGGAAAAGGCTTGCTTGCCCGTCATGTGGAAAAGAAGATTCCCTTTTCCAATGCTGCACCCCAAAATGACCTGGATGGCATCGACGCCGCAGGCATCATTTTCTGAAATACAAACGACCTCTTCATCTCTTGAAAAATCCAGCTGCAGAAGGTCGATGGCGTATAAGGCTGCTTTGTAGCCGATGGTTAAGCCACCGCACTCGTGGCCATGGAATGTGACGCACACATTCCAAAGTTCTTTTTGATGATCCATTTATTGATCCTCCATTCTTTCTCCCCCTAAGGGGGCTTTACTTCTTGAGGGGTATGATGATTTTCATCCCCTTGTGTTCAATAATATCCACAGCCATAGCGTAAACATCCTCTATGATTTGTGGTGTTATGATTTCAATTCCGCCATTGGCATAGACCTTGGTATCTTTGATGAATAAAAAGCGGTCACAATAACGCAGGGCCAGATTGAGGTCATGGATGACGATGACCGCTCCGATTTTCTGGGTATCTACGATGCGCTTCACCATCCCCAGCATTTCGTGTTGATTTTTGGGGTCCAAGCTGCTGGTGGGTTCGTCCAATAAAAGAAACTTTGGCTCTTGGGCCATGGCACGGGCAAGAATGACTTTTTGCCGCTCACCCCCGGAGAGCTCATCCATATACCGAGCAGCGTATTTTTCCAGGCCGAATGCTTCGATGATCCCCTGTACGATTTCTTTATCCTTTGAGGTAATATCCCATTTGATATAGGGTCTGCGTCCCAGGAGTATGGTGTCAAAAACCATGGTGTGTGTGGGCTCACTGTTCTGTGGGACATAGGCAATCTTTTGTGCCATTTGGCGACGATTCATTTGCGCGATGTTTTCACCGTCGAGAGATACCGTCCCCTGTGTTGCATGGTGGATGCGATTGATACATTTGAGCAGGGTGCTTTTTCCCGCTCCATTGTTTCCTAGGATTGCGGTACAATGCCCATGTTCAATTTTTAAATTGATATCCTCAAGGGTTTTTAAGGGGGTACCCTCGTAGGAAAAATCCAGTTTTTTAATGTCAATCATGGTGCCCAGCTCCTTTCAATAGAAGAAAAAGGAAGGCGGGGGCCCCTAAAAATGAGGTAATGGCCCCAACGGGCAGAATAACCGGTGCGATGATGAGACGGCCAAAGGTATCCGCAAGTAAAAGGACAAGGGCCCCTGCGGCAGCGGATCCAGGAATGAGATAGCGGTAGTCATCCCCTACGAATCGTCGCATCATATGCGGTGCGACTAAACCGATAAAGCTGATGATTCCCACAAAGGCAACGGCGACAGCCGCTGTTAATGAACAAATTGCCATGCTGACGAGCATAATCCTGCGTGTATCGACCCCCAGGCTTTTAGCCGTGTCAATCCCGCTGCACATGGCATTGTAGTTCCATCGGTTCAGCATAAAAAAAACGAAGGCGATTAAGAATACCAGGGCCAGAATGACTATCTGTTTCCAGCTGGCGCTGCCTAAATTACCAAAGGTCCAAAAAACAACAGCACTGAGCTTGGTTTCATCGGCAAAGTATTGGAGCAGCGTACTCCCTCCGGTAAAGAGGGAACTCAAGGCGACGCCGGCTAAAACCAATCCACCGGGCCCAAGGTTTTTTCGGGCCCGGGACAGAAGGATGACAATGGCCGTTGATAATGAACCGAATACAAAGGCACAGAGTGTGACGATGTATGGATTGTTCACTTCAATTGCAACATTGGCAGATCCTGAATTAACGACGCCCCCGCCAAAGACAATAATTCCCAGGGCAGCGCCAAAGGCAGCACCTTGGGATACACCCAGGGTGGATGCGGATGCCAAGGGGTTGTGGAGGACACACTGCATGACCACGCCGGAAAGGGCCAGGGCGGCCCCCACCAGTATTGCCGCCAGCACCCGGGGAAGCCGGATACCCAGCACAACAGTATTTAACGGCGGGGTCCCTTTACCGATGAGGGTCTGCATGACTTCTGAAAAGGTAAGGCTCATGGAGCCCGACATCATGGCGAAGACAGCAATGCCGAGGACGGCCAGCGTAATGATGAAAAGGGACATCCGTTTTCGGGTGATATGGCCTTCATAGCTCTGGGCTCTTCCTTTATGAAGCATCGCCATTTAATGCTGTCCAAAGTCTACGGCGCCATAACCTGCACCATAATCATTTAACACGGACATATAGTCCTCTACCCCAAGGAAGAATTTGAAAATCTCATTGGATTTTTTTGTCAGGTCAACATCGGTGAATTTTTCTGGGTACAGAATGCTCCCCACAAAGTAGCCATTGGCCAGTGGGATTTCGACGTTGGAGAAATAGCTGGTCGAACTGGGGTATTGATAGATTTTGTTGTCTTGGTAGGATTTGAGCTGGGCGTAGAAATCCGGATTGGCCTGGACATCTTTTTTTACCAGGGCAACGCCGCCATAATCACAGAAGATGACATCGGGATTCCAGGCAAGGATTTGTTCCTTATCCACCTCCACTGTCGCCGCCTTCCCCGTTGCACTTGCCGCTGCAATATTATTGGCATTAACGGCAGTCAGTACCGGATCATCTAAGCGGACGCCCTCGATACCGTGGGCCCCTTTAAAGGTGGCTGCTGCAGATAATACCCGGGGCTTTTCCTCCTGTGGAATATCTGCGGTTCGTTTGTTTAAATCGGCAAGGGTATCGTTGATATAGGCAATGACTTCCGTTGCCCGCTTTTCTGCACCACACACCTCTCCTAAAATACGGAGGGATTCGGCATAATCCTCACCAAAGAGCGTTCCTTGCCCCACGGCAATGACTGGAAGGCCTGTTTTCTCCGAAAGGTCATTCACCATATCTTCAGTATAAGTACATAAAATGACATCAGGATTGGCCGCAATGATTTCCTCTGGGTAATAGTCCGTATTCCCCATGGCATCGGTTCCGACCTTTGGAAGGTCCTTCCATTGATCCTTGTTGACGTAAGCGTAGGCCGTCAGGGGGCTGATCGTATCGGCATCCATCCCACCATAGGCGACAACCTTATCCGCCAGGCCTAAATAGGTTATCATCCGGGGCGTATTTCCCAAGGGAACGATGCGTTCAACGGTTACCGGTATTTCCACGCTCCTCCCCAGGGCGTCCGTCACCGTACGGGTTTCTCCAGTGCTTCCGGGCTTTTGCCCGCAGCCACACACCAGCGCCGCAAGCAGCAGTGCGACAATAATACAGATTCTCTTTTTCAATAGATTCTCTCCTCTCTCTAGTGACTAACCTTACTATACAATAAAGGAAGTAACCATGAAAGCCGGGGTGGGGGATAAAATCTATCCTTGCCAGCATCCCGAAAATCTGGTATACTACACCCAATCAAAACGAAAAACGGAAGAGGCCTGGGTACATGGGCCGACTGCTCCACCGCAACTGTGAAAGTCAGATACGTGTTTTGATAGTTTCGTGTGGAAGCAGCTTTAAAGATAAATTCGGCGCTTCCGCATTTTGCGGAGGCGTTTTCTTTTTTTGAAGGTGTCCCAAAGAGGTTTCAATTTTACATCATTCAGGTTTGGGATGTGTTCACGGTTTCCTGAGAAGTCCTTTATAATGAGTTCTAGGAATCACTTGATCGGGCAATGGTCAATTGTTTACAATTCAAAATTTTAGGGAGGCTTATTATGATAGCTAAAGGATTTTCGGAACCGACAGATCGGGTCAAACGACTTAAAAAAATGATCGTGGATGCCGTGCCCCAGGTAGAGGCAGAACGGGCGACGCTGGTCACCCAGGCCTATCAAGAAAATGAAGATAAATCACCCATTATGCGTCGGGCAAAGGTGTGTGAAGCCATTTTTAACAATATCCCCGTGGCCATCCGGGACGATGAGCTCATCGTTGGGGCACTCACCAAGAATGTTCGATCCTGTCAGATTTCACCGGAATTTTCCTACGATTGGGTTGCCGCTGAATTTGACACCATGGCCACCCGGATGTGCGATCCCTTTGTTATTCCCCAGGATGTTAAGCTGGAATTAACCGAAGCCTTTAAATATTGGCCAGGGCGGACCACCAGTGACTATGCCGCGTCTCTGATGTCCGAAGAAGCCAAGGCCTGTCAAGCGGCTGGCGTGTTTACGGTGGGAAATTACTTCTACGGTGGTGTCGGCCATGTCTGTGTGGACTACGGCAAGGTACTCGATATTGGGTTTACCGGGATCATCCGGGAAGCGGCGCAAGCCAAAGCGAAGATGGATCGCAGCGATCCGGAATACATTAAGAAGTCAGAATTCTACGATGCGGTCATTATCACCTATACCGCAGCCATTAATTTTGCCCATCGTTATGCCCAGAAGGCGCTGGAGCTGGCCCAGGTGGAAATGAACCCCACCCGGAAGGCAGAGCTCCTTCAAATTGCGAAGAACTGCGCCAATGTTCCAGAAAAACCAGCCGCTAACTTCTATGAAGCATGTCAAGCCTTCTGGTTTGTCCAACTGATTATGCAGCTGGAATCTTCTGGACACTCCATCTCCCCGGGACGCTTTGATCAATATATGTATCCCCATTATACTGCGGATCAAGAAATCGCTCCAGAATTTGCCCAGGAACTCATTGACTGTATCTGGATTAAATTCAATGACATTAATAAAACCCGGGACGACATTTCAGACCAGGCCTTCGCCGGCTATGCCGTCTTCCAGAATATCGGTGTTGGCGGACAGGACAGTAAGGGCGTGGATGCTACCAATGAGATCTCCTACATGTGCATGGAAGCAGCTTCCCATGTCAAGCTGCCCGCACCGTCCTTCTCCATTCGCTGGCACGAAGGCACACCCGATGAATTCTTATACCGTGCCTGTGAGGTTGCCCGGGAAGGGACAGGTGTCCCCGCCATGTATAATGACGAAGCCATTATCCCGGCCATGCTTAATCGTGGTGTGTCCTTAGAGGATGCCCGGAATTACTGCATTATCGGCTGTGTAGAGCCCCAAGCCCCCCACAAGACAGAGGGCTGGCATGATGCGGCATTCTTTAACATTGCCAAGGTTCTGGATATTACCCTGAACAACGGGATGTGCGAGGGCAAACAGCTCGGCCCCCAAACCGGAGATATCACCACCTTTAAATCCATTGAAGATTTCTTTGACGCCTATCAGAGGCAGATGGAATACTTCGTTTTCTATTTGGCTGAATCCGACAATTGCGTGGACTACGCCCATATGGAAATGTGTCCCCTGCCCTTTGAATCCGCTCTGGTGGATGACTGTATCGCCCGGGGTAAATCCGTCCAGGAAGGCGGCGCCATCTATAACTTTACCGGACCCCAGGCCTTTGGGGTGGCAGATAATGCAGACTCCATGTACGCCATTGAAAAGAATGTCTTTTTGGATAAGAAGATTACCTTGGAAGAGCTCCAGGATGCCCTTAAAAATAACTTCGGGGAAGCCGTTGGAGCCACTGGAGAACCCGGCTGCGTGAGCACCGCTGGGGATAAGAGTGCGATGGAACAAAAGGTATACGATGTGGTTCGCCAGGTTCTGGCAGCCAGTGGCTCTGTAGACCTGAACACCCTTGATTTAGGCGGTGCTTCAGCACCGACCTGCGCGGGTAACACCAGCCGTTATGCTCAGATTCGTCAGCTTCTCATGAACAGCCCCCACTTCGGGAACGATGAAGATTGCGTCGATATGATGGGTAAACGCTGCGCCAGCATCTATTCTGACGAAGTCGAAAAATACACCAATCCCCGGGGCGGACAGTTCCAGGCTGGCTGCTACCCCGTATCCGCTAACGTCCTTTTTGGGAAGGATGTTGGTGCACTGCCGGATGGCCGTTTGGCCAAGCAGCCCTTGGCCGATGGGGTTTCCCCACGCCAAGGCATGGATACCGATGGCCCCACCGCGGCTGCCTGCTCCGTTGCCAAGCTTGACCATGAAAAGTTCTCCAATGGGACCCTGTACAATCAGAAATTCCTGCCTACCGCTGTGGCTGGAGACGAAGGGATTAAAAACTTTGCCGCCGTCGTTCGAACCTACTTCCAGCGTAAGGGGATGCACGTCCAGTTCAACGTCATCGATAAGGATACCTTAATCGATGCCCAGAAGCACCCGGAAAATTATAAAGACCTGGTGGTCCGCGTCGCTGGCTACAGCGCACAGTGGACGGTCTTAGCTAAAGAAGTCCAGGACGATATCATCAGCCGTACGGAACAAGAATTTTAGAAGATGAAACGGAGGTCGACTGTTTTGAACGTCAACGTCGATTATGAAAAAGAGGGAGTCGTCTTTAACATACAGCGATTTTCGTTAAATGACGGTCCGGGAATTCGCACCATTCTGTTTTTAAAGGGGTGTCCCCTGTCCTGTTTGTGGTGCAGTAACCCCGAATCCCAGAAGATTCGTCCGGTGACCTTGTATGACGTTAAAAAATGTATCCATTGCGGCAGGTGCTTAGGCATCTGCCCCCATGGGGCTTTAGGTCCGCAGTTTCCCACCTTTATCGATTATGAGCGGTGTGTGGGCTGCGGGGAATGTGAAGCCGTCTGTCCGGCAGGAGCCCTGGTGCGCAAGGGTAAACCCATGACCATTCAACAGATCATCCGGGAGCTTAAGAAGGATGCTCCCACCTACAGGAATTCCGGCGGGGGAATCACCCTGTCCGGAGGCGAGCCCTTGACCCAATTTGAATTTAGTGCGGAGGTTTTTAAGGCCTGCCAGTACCAAGGGTGGCATACCGCCATGGAAACTACGGGCTATACCTTTAATGAAAAAGCCCTGGAGATGGTTTTTAAATATGTTGATTTGGCCTTACTGGACATTAAGTGCATTGATGAAGGGACCCATGTAAAGTACACGGGTGTCAGCAATGAAATCATTTTGCACAATGCAAAGAAGATCAGCCAGATGACAGAAACAATTGTTCGGGTCCCAACCATCCCTGGATTTAATGCCAGTCCAGAGGAAATGACCCGGATTTGTGAATTTACAAAGACACTGACTGGTGTGAAGATGATCCATCTATTGCCCTACCATGCCCTTGGCTCCAATAAGTACGCCATGATGGGAAGACCCTATGAAATGGAAGGGGTTAAGCCACCAGAAAAGGAATTAATGAACACCTTAAAAACAGTGGTCGAAAGCCATGGACTGAGTTGTAAAATTGGTGGCTAAGACCATCATCATACGGTACAGGAAATATATATTTTAATATATTTCATATATAAACAGGGAAGATGGCCGCTTGGCGGGAGTTATGTAGGATATAACGCACCCCAGCACGTTATCTAAAGCTTCCTGTTTTGATCTCAGAAGGGTACCTGTTTTAAAGCTTCAGGGACTCGCTTTTGTATAGGAGGAGGGATAGATTATGGATTCACCGGTGAATCAGGCGGTTCAGCTGGCCCGTAAGGCTTACACAGCCTATGCCGGGAAGAAGCTGGCGCGCCGGGAAGAAATTGTACAGACCATCCGTTTAGCACTACTGCCTGAGGCCATCAGAATTGCTGAAATGACCTTTCAGGAAACCGGCGTTGGGGTGGTGACGGACAAGGTTGAAAAGATTCACCTGGCCATCAGCCAAACACCAGGCATCGAGGATTTACCCACCGAGGTAAACACCACCGATGATGGGATGACCCTTTACGAATTATCACCCTATGGCGTGGTGTGCGCCGTTCATCCCTATAATAACCCCATTGCCACGCTGATTAATGTGACCATCAGTGCGCTGGCAGCCGGGAATGCGGTCATCCACTGCCCCCACTGCCGAGCGCAAAAAACATCGGCCTATGTGGTGGAGCGGATGAATGAAGCCATCAAAAAAGTCTCGGGAATCGATCATTTGGTGGGGATTCTGGAGGAAAGCTCCCAGGCTGCCCGTCATGAAATCATGGCCCATCCCGATGTGGACTGTATCATCATTACCGGCTCCGATACCGCCATTAGTGGTGCCATGCGGGCCGATAAAAAAGTTATTGGGGCAGGACCGGCCAATCCGCCGGTAATCATCGATAGCTCTGCCGATATTCTTTGCGCGGCAGAGGACATTGTCAATAGCGCCTCCTTTGATAACAATATGCTCTGTGTGACTGAGGAAGCCATTGTCGTCGTCGATGCGGTGGCGGATGCCTTTATCTCCCAGATGCAGTATCAGGGGGCTTTGTACTTAGATGATATGAATGATATTTTAAAGCTGACGGGTACCATTTTGGATGAGGATTTAAAGCCCAAGAAGATTTTTTGCGGGCGGACCGCAGAGGAGATACTGGCCACGGCAGGACTTCAAGGAAATGGGGAAACCCGGCTCATCATTGTCGAGACCATTAAAGAGCATCCTCTAGCCATCCATGAAATGCTCATGCCGGTGGTGCCCATCATAAGGGTGAAGGATTTTGATGAAGCGATGGAGGCCGCCCTTTTCATCGAACAGGGCTACCACCATACTGCGGTGATCCATTCTCAGAACATCGCGCATCTCAATTATGCAGCCCGGGTGATGGGAACGGCCATTTTTCTAAAGAATGGTCCGGCCTATGCTGGAATTGGCTATAAAAATGCAGGGGGCTGCAGCTTCTCCGTGGCCACACGCACCGGGGAAGGAACAGTAACCGCCCGTCATTTAGCACGGCGCAGGCGCTGTACCTTAATGAGCGCCTTCATCCTTCGGTAGACAGTGATTAGAAAGAGGTTGCTTTGGAGATGGCTCAGGATACTTTAAAAAAAAGTCAACAGGATGTCCTCAATTTAAAAAAAAAGAAGGGACAGGAGGAAGGGTCCCTGGAGGAACGGTTGAATATGCACTTTTTATTCAACAGCCTGACCTCTGTGGCTAATTTGTCCATTCTTGAAGGGGCCGTCCAAACCAATGAGATGGTGACCCTTTTGGCAGAATTCTTACGCAACAGCTTTTTCTATCGCAACGACTATTGGACGGTGGAGCGGGAGGTTGCCAATATTGAATGCTACCTCCGGATTCAATCGGTTCGGTTTGGAGCGCGCATCACCTACCATCTGGACGTCTCCCGAAGGATTTGGGAGGCACCAGTTCCGGCGTTAATGCTTGTTCCCTTTATAGAATATGCCGTCGATCGCAGTATTAACAACCATAAAGAGGGGGGCACCCTCTGGCTAAAGGGCGAGCGGGAAGGGACATCCATCATCTTCACCATAAAAGATATTAGCAACAAGGCTGATGCCGGGGATGAAATGCCCCATAAAAAGCTGAGGAGCAGCTACTCCCTGGAAAAAAATATAGCTGAGATGAAGACAGGCCTCACCCGGGAATACGGGAAATGCTTAGAAATTGAGGAAATACCCCTCGATCAGGGGGGAGAGACAATCCTCCGGCTTCCGTGGCAGGGCACCGATGTATAAGATTCTCGTTGTCGATGACGAAGCTCTGATGGTGGCCGCCCTGGAGCAGATGATTGCCATGATTGATGGCTTTATGGTCTGTGCCACCGCCAGAAACGGTCTGGAAGCCATTGAAGCCCGGGAAAAATACGATCCGGATATCATCATTATGGATGTGATTATGCCCGATATGAATGGAATTGCTGCGGGCAAGGCCATCCGGAAGGTGGATCCCCAGGTCGCCATCTATCTGATTTCCGCCTATAATGAATTTGATTATGCCAAGGAAGCCATCAAAATCAAGGTGTCCGACTATTTGTTAAAACCCTTATCCTTTACGGTGGTTAAACGGGTACTGGAAGAATATCGGGGCTTAAACAAGCAGCGGGATGCCACCTTTGAGGAGATTTGCAGTATTTTGGAAACCCGGGATTATAAAACCATGTATTACAAGCTGCCGGACATCGTGAAAAGCATTATGGAGGAATCCTGGGACAGCGCCGAGGAAATCATTGATTATTACTACACGATTGAAACCAAGCTCATCAGGACCTATGGGTGCAGTCAGTCCACCAGCTATATTAATAAGCCCACCGGGGAAAAGCCTCCCATGGCAAAATGGCTTTCCTTTAGGCTTTATGCCATGATGGATTTGATCCTGCGGACCAAGGCGATGACCGACTACCCCGTTATGGAAAAGGTTTTTTTCTGCATCGATACCCATTTGGAGGAAAATATCGGTCTTAAGGAGGTTAAAACCTACTGTGATTTAAGCCAGGGATACTTAAGCCGCTTATTCAAACGGACCCTCGGAATTTCCGTAATGGACTATATCCACCTTTGCCATATGATGTATGCCAAATGGCTGTTCTGTACCCAGGGCATGAGCGTGATTGATGTGGCCTATAAGCTGTCCTACAACGAAAGCAGCTATTTCAGTAAAATTTTCAAAAAATATGAGCACATGACAGTTTCAGAATATAAGAAGAAGATACCAGGAAGTGGTGATGAATAATGGAAAAAAGGCGAATAACTGCTGAATCAGTAACGGAAGGACACCCGGATAAGCTCTGTGACCAAATATCTGACAGTATTCTGGATGCCTGCCTTGGGCAAGACCCCGAATCCAGAGTAGCCGTGGAGACCATGGTGTCCAAGGGCACCGTCCTCATCGCTGGGGAAACGGCAACCCAGGCGGTCATCAACCCGGTGGACATCGCCAGGGAAGTCATAAAGGATATCGGCTATACCTCCGAGGCGGTGGGGATGGATGGGAATACCTGTCTCATCCTCACCAATATTCACAGTCAGTCTGCGGATATTGCCCTGGGGGTGGACCGGGGGGAAAGCGTGGAGCTGCCCCACTGGATTCCCGGGAAGAAGCGGTGCTGCTGGAAAGCCCCTGAAAACCTGGGAAGCCAGGAGATTAAACGGCACCTGGGCGCAGGGGATCAGGGGATGATGATTGGCTATGCTACAGCGGAAACCCCGGAGTATATGCCCATGCCCTATGTGCTGGCCACCCAGCTGGCAAGACGCCTGTCGCAGGTACGGAAAAAGGGTATATTGCCCTGGCTGTGCCCCGATGGCAAATCCCAGGTCACCATGGTCTACAATGAACTGGGGCAGCCCGAGCGGATCGAAAGCATCGTCTTGTCTGCCCAGCACGACGAGGGTGTGGATTTGATGGACATTAAGCTGGAGCTGATGAAGCATGTCATTCAACCGGTGATCGATCCATCCCTGATTACCGTGGATACCCGATTCCAGATCAACCCCACAGGACGGTTTGTCATCGGTGGGCCCCTGGGGGATACCGGTGTCACCGGGCGTAAGCTCATGGTGGACACCTATGGCAGCGTAGCCCATCACGGCGGTGGTGCCTTTTCTGGAAAAGACCCCACCAAGGTGGACCGCTCCGGAGCCTATATGGCCCGGTACATTGCCAAGAATATTGTGGCCGTGGGCTTAGCAACGCGTTGTGAGGTTTCCCTGGCCTACGCCATCGGACAGGAGGAGCCGGAGATGATCGAATGTGACACCTTCGGAACCGCAACACAAGGAGAAAGCGCATTACTGGAACGGCTAAAGGCGGAATGCTCCTTTGCTGTGTCGGATATTATCGAGGGTTTGAATTTAAGACGCCCCATTTATAAAAATACAGCGGCCTATGGCCACTTTGGGCGGGAGGCCTTCCCCTGGGAAGAGGTCGATGGTTTTGCCGCTGTCCGGAAATAGCCGGACCCTTACATTAAAATGTGGAATCCGAATCACGAAATACAAGTGAGATCCATAACATTGCCCGATGTTCAAAATCGGATTCTGGACTATAGATTGTGTTAAATACCAACAGAAAGAGGAAGAAGCTTATGATGAATGAAGCTTTAGGTATGATTGAAACCAAGGGCCTTGTGGGCTGTATTGAGGCCGCTGATGCCATGGTCAAATCCGCCAATGTTGAACTCACCGGATACGAGAAAATCGGCTCCGGCCTGGTCACCGTTATGGTGCGTGGTGATGTGGGAGCGGTTAAAGCCGCTGTGGATGCCGGTGCGGCAGCAGCGGATAAGGTGGGACAGGTAGTATCCGTCCACGTTATTCCAAGACCCCATCCGGATGTGGAAAAAATGCTGCCAAGCTTTTAGAATGAGAGGTAACGACGAATGAAAACTGATTTGATGAATCAATTAATGGCGGAAGTGATGAAGAAAATGGAAGAAGTGGAAGAAACCAGCACCTGTGCCGCCACGACGGGGGTCTGTGGGTTAACGGAATTTGTGGGTACGGCCATTGGTGATACCATTGGCTTCGTCATCGCCAATGTGGACGCCAGCCTCCATGAAGCCATGAAGATTGATCCAAAATACCGTTCGATTGGGATATTATCCGCCCGAACAGGTGCTGGTCCCCAGGTTTTTGCAGCCGATGAAGCCGTCAAGGCCACTAACACCGAGCTGGTTATTTGTGAATTCGCCCGGGATACCAAGGGTGGTGCTGGTCACGGCTCACTGTTAATCTTTGGCGCTGAAGATGTGTCAGATGCTAAGCGTGCCGTCGAGGTGGCTCTGGCGGATTTAAACCGGACCTTTGGGGATGTGTATGGCAATGATGCCGGCCACTTGGAATTCCAATATACGGCCCGGGCCTCCTTTGCCTGTAATATGGTCTTTGGGGCTCCCATCGGTAAGGCCTTTGCTATCATCGTCGGGGCACCTGCCGGCATCGGCGTGCTTATGAGCGATGGCGCGCTCAAGGCCGCCAATGTAGAGCTTATCGGATTCGCTTCTCCGGATAACGGTGGCACGAAGTACTCCAACGAAGCCATCATCTTCGTCTGTGGGGATGCCGGTGCGGTCAGACAGGCCGTTTATGCAGCCCGGGAAATCGGCAAGCAGGCCCTGGAAGCCCTGGGCGGACCTTGCCCATCAAGTACCACGCCTTATATCTAAGGCTTTACGCGGTTCAGGGCTGCACTGTCAATGCGTTCCCTGGGAAATATCTTTTACTATCTAATGTTTTGGTTTGAATAATTAAATTGTTACGAATATTGTTTGTTACTATTGTTACTATTGTTACTAAAGCATACGCCCTGTTGACCCTGCGTCTCAGGGCGTATCTTAAAAGAAGGATAAAAGAAAATGACAGGTCAGGAACAAGCAAAAGAATATTATGAAAAATGTGGCCGGGCCACCCTCTCCCAACAGTTTCCAGAATGCTGGGAGAGGGTGGCTGTGGGCCTCGTTGGAGAAGGCTCAGAATGCTTCGGCTATGACGATGCCATCTCCCAGGACCATGATTTCGGTGGGGGATTCTGTCTTTGGCTAATCCCAGAAGATTATGAGAAATATGGGAAGGCCATGGAAGTGGCCTATAGGGCCCTGCCCCAAATGGTGGGGGATATAAAAAAAAGACCCCATAGCCCCATGGGGGGCGATCGTGTTGGGGTATGGTCTATTCCAGCTTTTTATCGAAGCTGTATTGGGTATTCAGGGCCTCCCCCTAACAATCGAGCCTGGATGGCGATCCCGGATTATCGGCTGGCCACCGCCACCAACGGGATTCTGTGGGTGGACCCGGAAGGGGAATTCTCAAGAATCCGGGAGGCCTTGCTTAAAGGCTACCCCGAGGATGTGTGGCTTCGAAAGCTGGCAGGAGAAATCCATGCAATGTCCCAAACCGGGCAGTATAATTACGCTCGATGTATGCAGCGGGGAGATGCCGTCACCGCGGCCATCTGTCTGTCTGAATTCGCCCAGGCGGCCATGAGGACTGGAATTGTCAATAAAAGTTTAGTCGCACCGGCAAGGAAAATCAAGCAGCAACAGCACAGTGGTAAAGTGCCCGCTTAGAGAGCGGCGGGAGACCATCGTTGGTGCTGTAAATCCGACGATGATTATAGTATTGGATATATCTAAAGATAATCGTCTTGACCATGTCCTGGGTCATCTTCATCGTATCAATACGATAAAGTTTTTCTTTCTTGAGCGTTGCGAAAAAGCTCTCCATCCGGGCGTTATCATAGCATCGACCAACACTGCTCATACTTTGGATTGCGCCCTTTGCAGCCAATGCGGTTCGGAAGGCTGTGCTTGTAAATTGCGACCCACGATCCGAGTGAAGGATCATGCCTGAAGCACTATAAGTATAGCAAGCGTTTTTAAAGGCT
>NZ_FNRK01000004.1 GCF_900107815.1 Eubacterium aggregans | reverse complement strand
TAAAGAGGCAGCAATATTACCAGTCCTTACAGGATGTTGCATAAGGTCGCTGAATCCTTGAGGGAAATCTGTCAACTATTATTGACAATATCACAACCACTTCATCAATTTCTGCTTGGGTGATATCTGGTGGACTAAAGGGTATATTTTTTATCATTTTTCATATCTTTCTATTATTCTTTACCTTACCTTCTTATGATCGTTTGAATAATCTTATGCCTAAATTGATTTTCTTCCATTCTTGTTCTGATTAAAATCCGGTACAAACTCCGGTACTATACGCCGAACCCCCTCAATCACAGGCTCATCGGCATCCCCATTGGCTGCCTGCCACAGGGATTTGGCGGTTTCTTTAATCTGTCCGACATCGTAGCACACGGGCTTTTCCACGAAGATACTATCGAAGGTAGTCCGATCAAAGGCTTCCATATCATAGGAAAGTTCTTCATAAAGCTTTTCCCCGGGCCTAAGTCCCACAAAGTGGATGGGAATCTCCGTATAGGGTTCATGCCCCGATAGCTTAATCATCTTCTCTGCTAGGTCGGTGATCTTTACGGGGTCTCCCATATCCAGTACAAAGATTTCTCCCCCCTTGGCCATAGATGCGGCTTGAAGGACGAGTTGTGTGGCTTCTGGAATGGTCATAAAGAATCGGGTAATATCCTTATGGGTCACGGTGACGGGTCCGCCATGGGCAATCTGTTCTTTGAAAATGGGGATAACCGAGCCGTTGGAGCCGAGGACGTTGCCAAAGCGAACAGCGACACATTCGGTCTGGTGCTTTTGGTTATAAATTTGAACCATCATTTCGCAGATTCGTTTGGTTGCCCCCATGACGTTTGTGGGATTAACGGCTTTATCCGTACTAATTTGCACAAAGCGATCAACATGGGCATCAATACAGGCTTCCAGTACATTGATGGTGCCAAAGACATTATTTTTAACGGCTTCCCGTGGGGTCCGTTCCATGAGCGGGACATGCTTATGGGCGGCGGCATGAAAGACAATTTGAGGTTTAAGTTCCCCAAAGGTTTCTTTCATAATATCCGCTTCTCGTATGCTGGCAATGCGGCTAATGAGTTTAATCTGAATCCCCATGGGGTTAAGTGTTTCCTTAATATAACGGTTTAGCTCTAGCTCCAGGTAATACAGAGCGTTTTCGTTGATATCCAGGATTATGAGCTCTTTAGGGTGGAATCGTATAATCTGCCGACAAAGCTCTGAACCAATGGAGCCGGCACCCCCGGTGACCAGAACGGTTTTACCACTGATGGTCTCTCCAATGGCCTGCTTATCCAGATGCACTTCCTCCCGATCCAAAAGGTCTTCAATCTGAAGGTCTCTGAGTTTCTGTGCGGAGACATCGAATTCCAGGATTTCCTCAATGGTGGGAAGGATCTTGACGGGGATACCGGTGCTATGACAGATTTCAGCGATTTTAATGCGCTCCCGTTTGGGGGCAGTGGGCATGGCGATGATGATTTCTTCGAATGCACCACTGTTTTCAACCACCTCTTTAATTTTGTCCCGGCCCCCAATTACCTTGACACCATTAAGCATCCGTCCTTTTTTATTGGGGTCGTCATCGATAAAGCCGGCAACGCAGAGACCTTTTTTACTATTGTTGATTTCCCGAAGCATCTTGATACCTGCTTCTCCGGCACCGACGATAAGGACCCGGTGTTTCTCCCCCCGGGTCCCATTTTTCATTTGGCGTAGGCTACGGTAGAGGATTCGGATACCCCCTATTAAGATGAGGTCAAAGGTAGCGGTGAGAACCAGGACGGTGGTGGGAACACGCATACTGACCATATAGAAGAAGACGATGGTGATAAAATTGGCACTGGCCACACTACCCACAATTTGCCATAGCTCTTCAATGCTGGCGTAGCGCCAAAGGGTTTGGTACATTTGAGTGAGCCAAAAGACGAGAATTTTAATACCGATGGCCCCTATGAGAATGCCCATCATTCCCCGAATTTCACTAAAGGGGATATGAAAGCTGTATACCAGATCGTAGGCGAAGAAGTAGGATAGAAAAAGGACGATGGCTCAGCGATGATAAGAAGTCCGATGCGCAGGCCTTTTTGGTTGTCATAAGTTGTTGAAATCTTTTCCTTTTCCATGATGTGTTCTTTGGGGTCCTTTCTTTACGTTAAAAGTCCAGTGGTAATGCAGTGTATGTAAAAAAGACTACGTTACGAGGTGAATACTCGCCAGTAGTCTGAATCTTCCCATTGTGTTTTAAAATAAATACATTCTTCATTTCTTTTCCTCAATACCATCAAAAGTGTGTCATACTATTGATAAGCTGTATTTTCCCTTAATTTATATTTATAGTATATATCAATACAAAAATAATAGCAATAGTCTGTAGCCCTTTGAATGCACAAAAAAATAGAAAACCCCGATTCCAAAAGGAATCGGGGTTCAATCATTCATATTTTCTATTCTAATTTAAGGTAACAGAGGTTTTATCCGGCGATACACTTTCCAAGGTACCGGCGGGGATTTTAACCTGGATGGGGATGTCGTATTTACCCGCGGCTTTGCCGGAGAGGTCGATCCAGGCGGAGATGTCGGTCCCTTTGATCTTGGACAGCTCTGAAGCGGTGCCTTTAATCTTGACGACGACGGAGGAGTCTTGTATTTTCGATACGGCTAAGCCCGAGCCGATGTTTCGGGTTTCAATGGCATCGACAGTGTAGCTTTTTTCCACTTCTTCCTCCACTGTAACAGTGACGGTGACGGTGTCTCCACCGTCCATAAAGTAGACGCCATCGGGCAGCTTAAGCTTAACCTCCTTGGTGACGTTGGTGGTGGCTCCGGAAACCGAGACGTTTTCCACAGACAGCTCTGAAATGGCGGATAGGGCGGATGCCTTCCCACCAATGAGCTTGTTATCCGGGGTAACCCTTACCCCTGTTACCTTATACCCTGTGGCCACGTCTCCAGAGGTTGCCGGCGCTTTTATTTTAACGGTTTTGGTTTTCCCAATGACGATATTGACCTGGACGGCCCGGGGCTCGATATCCAGCCCGGTGATGATGTTGCCATTTTCATCATAGGCTTTTACGGTGGCGTATTGAACGGAGTCCTCGGTGAGGCCCTGGACATTGACCACGGCCACCACGGATTTTACCTTGGCAAAATCTTCATTGGTGCCGTCGATGGTGACCTTCTCATCAGTGATAGCAGAGACCACGGCGTTATCATCTGCGGGCTTTCCGTCGGTGTTCACGGTGACGGGAAAATCCTTATCGTTGAAACGATCCACCTGAAGGCTCAGGGTAGCAGGCTTGATTTCCTCTAAAATAACGGAGTTGGACAGGCCCTGAACCACGATTTCGGGGTTATAATTTCCGGCCTCATCAATGTCTTTTAAATCGACCTGGGCTGAAATTTCGGTGGGATCCAGCTTATCCAGGTTTTTTTCTGTCCCCCGCACCCGCAGGTTGACATAGTAGCTGCGACTATCATTAAGGGTCAGCCCTTTACTTTCCAGTACGTTCAGATTGGTAAAGGTCACCGGGATGCTGCTGAGGTCCTGGGTGACCAGGTCGATGGAGCTGCCGTTAATGTATAGCCATAGGACGATGGCGGCGCAAATGGCCAGCACCATCCGGATGATTTTTTCATTCGCCTTATGCTTTTTCTTTTGATTCGTCATGCTTCCTCCCGAAGATGCTCCCCTTTTTGTCATCCTCCTCGTCGTCCTCATTCTTGGTGAACCGATCCTGCAGCAATATTTCCAGATCTTCACTGGTGAGCATCCGGGTGATTCCACCCCGCTCGGTGTAGGAAATGATGCCGGTTTCCTCGGAAACGATGATGGTGAGGGCATCGGATTTTTCTGAAATGCCAATCCCAGCGCGATGCCTTGTTCCCAGTTCACTATCCAGCTTGCGGTTGTCCGTCAATGGCAGCAGACACCCCGCTGCCCGGATTTTTCCATTTTTCAGATCGATAATGACTGCCCCGTCATGGAGGGGGCGATTGGGGGTAAAGATATTTTCCAATAGCTCGGTGCTAATATCGGAATTGAGGACGATGCCCGTCCCGACGATGTCGTTTAAGCCGGTGTTCATTTCACAGACGATAAGGGCCCCAATCTGGCCGCCGGAAAGGTGTTCCACGGCCTCGGTAATCTCTCGGATGTCCTTTTCGATTTTTACCTTGTCCTTGGTTTTGGTGAATCGGTCGAAAAATCCCCGATTCCCAATCTGCTCCAGTGCCGACCGAAGCTCGGGCTGAAAAACCACCACAAAGATAATAAAGGCCCAGGTAAAGAGGTTGTTCAGCAAATAGGACAGGGTGGTAAAACCCAGCCATGAACTGAGAGGCGCTAAGATTAACAGGACGAAGATCCCCTTGGCCACTTGTTCGGCCTGGGTTCCCCGAATCCACATCAAAACTTCATATATAAGAAACGCGATGATGGCAACCTCGATGATGTTGACGAAGGTCACCCGCGACTGAATATAAACGAGTAATTCTTCCATTGTCATTTTTCCTAACTTAGTAATACTTCAATTATACACTAAGGACACATAAAATCCATCAAACATTTTCTAAAACTTCAACCCAAATCTTTACAAATTTGATACACTCCTTTACAGGATAGCCGTTTACATTTATATAAATCGTGCTATACTGTAGACACTTAATTGAATAGGGATAATGGTAAACGTTAGATGATCGAATTCGTGACCATAACCGAATCGGCAGCGGGGGATACTTCGGATAGTATTTCTAATTTTGGAAATCGTAAGAAGGTTGAAACCACTGGCCTGGCCGGTCCATTGGACAATTCAGTAGAATCATCTCCTTGATATCATGACCTTCCCTGTACCATTCAATTAAATCATCTTATAGAAGGGACTGAGACCACCAAACATGCAAACTCAGACCGAAAAATAAGACCAGCCTTCAATCGGAAATCCCAGGTGGGACGACCGAGAGGCTGGTCTTATTTTTTAGGTTTTAATCCAGGGTTACCATGAGTTCTCCGGATTCGACTTTTTGTCCTTCAGTGACCGTAATCTTCTTGATGACGCCATCCTGGGAGGCGACGATTTCGGTTTCCATTTTCATGGCTTCAACGATGACTAAGGCTTGATTTTCAGTCACAGCATCCCCTTCGTTCACCAGAACCTTTAAGACGGTCCCAGGGATGGGGGAGCCAATTTCCTTTTTATTCTTAGGATCGGCCTTGAGCATGGTGCTCTTCTGCTTGGAGGAGAGACTGCGCACGTCTTCGATGTAGATTTGGCGGCGGAAGCCGTCGATTTCGAAGGTGACGGGGCGGAAGCCTTCATCATCAGGCATGCCGACCTTGACCAGTTTGATGATATGACGGCGGCCCTTGGCGACTTCCACCTCAGAGGTTTCACCTTCCTTAAGACCGTGGAAGAAGACATGGCTGTCCATCCGCATGAAATCCCCGTAATCCTGGAAGAAGGTGACGTAATCCTTAAAGACCTTAGGGTACAGCGCTGCTGACAGCACTTCCCGATCCGTCAGGTCGATACCGAATTCTTCTTTAAAGGTTTCCCGGATGCCATCAAAGTCTTCGTCGGGCAGCAGGGAGCCCGGACGCACGGTGATGGGCTCTACGCCCTTTAACACAATCCGCTGGAGATCGGGATCGAAGCCACCTACGGGCTGGCCGATCATTCCCTTAAAGAAATCCACAACGGAGTTGGGGAATGCCAAATCCTTACCCTTTTGGACGATGTTTTCCGGGGTTAAATCGTTCTGAACCATGAAGATAGCTAAATCACCCACCACCTTGGAGGAGGGGGTCACCTTAACGATATCTCCCAGGAGGAGATTGGCCTTCCGGTACATTTCTTTAACATCCTTAAACTTATGACCCAAGCCAAAGCTTTCAACCTGACTCTTGAGGTTGGAGTACTGGCCCCCGGGGATTTCCAGCTTGTAGATTTCGGTGCTGCTGGAGGTCATCCCGGATTCAAACTTACTGTAGACGGGGCGAATGCCTGCCCAGTAATCCGAAAGCTGCTGGAGGTCATCCTCGTTTAGCCCGGTATCGTGGGAGGTATGGGCCAGGGCTGCCACCAGGGAGTTCAGGGAGGGCTGGGCTGTCAGTCCACTCATTCCAGAGAAAGCGGCATCGACAATGTCTGCGCCACCCACAGCTGCCATGATATTGGCCGCAACGCCGTTACCGGCAGTGTCGTGGGTGTGGAAGCGGACGGGCATCTTGACTTCTTCCTTCAGAGCTCGGATTAAGTTCCGGGCGGCTACTGGCTTACAAAGGGCGGACATATCCTTAATGGCTAGGATATGGGCCCCGGTCTTTTCGATTTCGTGGGCCATTTTGATGTAATAGTCCATGTTGTACTTGGTTTTGCTGGTATCCAACACATCCCCGGTGTAGCACATGGCTACCTCGGCCACTTTGCCTGTCTTTAAGACTTCTTCGATGGAGACCTTCATGCCCTCCATCCAGTTGAGGGAGTCGAAAATCCGGAAAACATCGATACCGCTGGCAGCGGATTCCTGGATAAACTTACGCACCACGTTATCGGGGTAGTTTTTATAGCCCACAGCGTTGGCCCCGCGGAGGAGCATTTGGAACATGATATTGGGGATGCGCTTTCTCAGCTCATCCAGACGGCGCCAGGGGGATTCCTTGAGGAAGTTATACGCCACATCGAAGGTCGCTCCACCCCACATTTCCAGGGCGAAGAGATCCCGGCCCAGGTAGGCGGTTTCCTTGGCAATCTTAATCATATCCCGGCTGCGCACCCGGGTGGCCACCAGGGACTGATGGGCATCCCGCATGGTGGTATCCCCCACCAATAGGCGTTTTTGACCGTGAATCCACTCTACCAGACCTTCTGGTCCCTTTTCGTCCAAAATTTGCTTGGTCCCTGTTAGGGAGACGTCTTCGGGAATCACTGGGATATCCGGTTCTTCGAAATCTGGTTTTTCACCCAGGGTTTCATTAACCACCATGTTCCCGATATAGCGAATGGCATTGTATTCCGGGCTGGTGGTTTCCTGGATATTGAACAGCTCCGGATGGTCGTCGATGAATTTGGTGTCGCAATTTCCTTTTTTAAATTCCTCATGCTCCAGGACGTTGATCAGGAAATCCTTGTTGGTTTCCACCCCTTCTACCTGCATTTCCTTTAGGGCTCGCAGGGCCTTTCTCCGGGTATCGTTAAAGGTCCGGGAGTAAGCGGTGGATTTCACCAGGAGGCTGTCGTAGTAGGGGGTAATTTCTGCCCCGGTAAAGCCATTCCCGCCATCTAAGCGGATACCGGCCCCACTGGCTGTTCGGTACACATCAATGGTACCGGTATCGGGCATAAAATGCATTTTGGGATTTTCGGTGGTGATGCGGCACTGGATGGCATATCCTCTGGTGCTGATTTGATCCTGGCTTTTAACACCCACTTCATCAGAATCCAGGGGATAACCCTGGGCCACCAGAATCTGGGATTGGACCAAATCGATGCCAGTGACCAGCTCCGTGACGGTATGCTCCACCTGAATCCGGGGATTCATTTCGATGAAATAGTGGTTCCCGTGCTTGTCCACCAGGAATTCGATGGTTCCGGCACTGCGGTAGTTAACCGCCTTGGCCAGACGCAGGGCATCATTACAGATGGCCTGACGCTGCTCTTCGGTGATGGCTAAGGATGGGGTAAATTCGATGATCTTCTGATGACGGCGCTGAATGGAGCAATCCCGCTCGAAGAGATGGACCACGTTGCCGTAGCGATCCCCAAGGATCTGCACTTCGATATGCTTGGGCTCTTCCAGATATTTTTCCACAAAAATAGTGCCGTCCCCAAAGGCCTTGGTGGCCTCACTGACTGCGGAGTGGTATTCCTTGAGGAGGTGCTTTTCCTCCCGGACGATCCGCATCCCCCGGCCACCGCCGCCAGCGGCTGCCTTTAAAATAATGGGGAAGCCCGCCACCTTGGCGAATTCTTTCGCTTCCTCATCGGAAGTAATGGGCTTTTCCACCCCGGGAATGGTGGGAACATTGCAGGATTTCGCCATAATCTTAGACTGAATCTTGTCCCCCATTTGTTCCATCATGGTGTGGGTCGGTCCAATAAAGGCGATGCCGGCTTCTTCGCACTTCCGGACGAAGACTGGGTTTTCAGACAGGAAGCCATAGCCTGGATGGATGGCATCCACATCCTTTTTAAGGGCTAAGGCAATAATTTTATCCATATCCAGATAGGCTTCCACAGGGCCGCCGGTTCCGGCGATCATGTAGGATTCGTCCGCCTTGGTCCGAAATAATGACATTTTATCTTCGGGCGCATAGATGGCCACGGTTTGGATTCCCAATTCCTGGCAGGCCCGGATGATTCGGATGGCAATCTCACCGCGATTGGCGATGAGTACCTTTTTAAATTTCTTCATCTTCGTTTCTCCTGATTTGGTTATAGTTTGCTTGAATAAATATTTAACATCCATTATAAACAAAACCCCTCCAAAAAGAAAGGGGTAAATGACATTCTGCGGGATGAAAGCGATTGTAAATTTTAAAAAGTTCTTCTTGAATCCTGTTATTTTTTATACAAATTGGTCACTCATGACCCCGCCTTATTCCGCACCATGGCTTTCATTGTTCTTTTTCTGAGTTTCAATCCACTGGGATTGAACCCTCTTACTCTGGTCCATGATAAAGTGAAGAAACTCGATGTAACAATTTTCAAATTCTGAATCTGTAAGAAACTTAAGGTTCTTCTCTACCACAGCTGCTTCCCGTTCAGAATCGAATATATTCTCATTATTATTGTATTTATATTCAGCAATAGTCATCACTAAGGCCATGCGCTGTTCGTACAAAGCGGCCATCTGTCGGTCTATTGCGTCTATTTTGCTTCGAATGGCATCCATTTTTCTGCTCCCATTAATGAATCTAAAATGCATAAAGCCGTGACTGCCTCCACCACCGGACAGGCTCTTACCACGATACAGGGGTCATGCCGACCGGAGGTACTATGCATGACCTCTTCCCCCGCTGCGATATCCACGGTATGCTGGGTGGCGGCAATGGAGGGGGTTGGCTTAAAGGCTACCCGGAAGACCAGGGGCATCCCATTGGTGATGCCGCCGTTAATCCCGCCGTTGTGGTTGGTGTGGGTGACCACCTCACCATCCTCCAGGTAAAAGGCATCGTTCATCTCCGAGGCCCGGGCCGCGGCCATGGCAAAGCCAGTTCCAAATTCCAGGCCCTTGACGGCTGGCACCCCAAATAAAATGGAAGCCAGCCGGCTTTCCATGGTGTCAAAAATAGGATCTCCCACCCCGGCGGGTAAGCCGGTGACAAAGCCCTCGATGATGCCGCCAACGGAATCCTCCTCGGCCATGGCATCTAAGATTTCATCTCGCATAGCAGCCTCTAAGCGGCTGTCGTATATGGGCAGCTCCGGGTGACTAAAGGTCATCTGTCCATAGGCCGCCACCGGAAGCTCCACTGCATCCGATACGCCACCAATGGCCACAATCCGGCTGCCGATGCCTACCCCTGGCTTCCACTGGGCCAGGACCTGTTTACACACTGCCCCGGCGAAGACCATGGGGGCGGTGAGCCGCCCGGAAAAATGTCCTCCCCCCCGGTGATCCTGGAAGCCCTGGTAGCGCCTGAAGGCAGTATAATCCGCATGGCCGGGGCGCAGGACATTGCGGTTGTAGTCCTTAGATTTAGTGTTGGTATTCGTGATGATACCTGTAAGAGGCGTCCCTGTGGTGCAGCCATTAAAGGTGCCACTGATGATTTCCACGGCGTCGGCTTCCTTCCTTGGTGTAGCCAGGTTTTTTCCACTGGCGGAGCGCCTAGCCATTTCCTTGGCGATTGCTCCCTCGTCCAGGGTAATCCCCGAGGGCAGCCCATCAATGACAACTCCCACCGCCGCACCATGGGATTCTCCGAACACGGATATTTTAAGATTATTTCCCCAGGTCGATCCCACTGGCTGCACCTCCTTTTTCATTCCATACCTCCCAGAATTCCGGGTAGGATTTTTTCACACAGTCCGGACGGGTCAGTATAATATCCCCATCACAGGCCACACTGGCCACCGCCGTGGCCATGGCGATGCGATGGTCGTTAAAGCTGTCCACCTGGCCGCCATGGAGCTTCTCCACCCCGATGATGATTAAACCGTCCGGGGTTTCCGTTACTTGGGCACCCAGAGTGTTTAACACCTCTCTGACAGCCGACAGCCGATCCGATTCCTTATAGCGTAGACGCTCGCCTCCAACGATTCGGGTTTCCCCCTCAGATAATGCCGCCAACACCGCCAGTACAGGCACCAGATCCGGACACTGGGCCACATCGATGGTGGCCCCTCGGGTGGCCCCGGGAGTGACGATCACACTCCCATCCCTCCGAGTGATTTGACCGCCCATTTGGGTGATGATATTGAGAATCGCCCGATCCCCCTGACAGGAGTCCTGGGGTAAATCCAAGGCTGTTAAGCCCTTTCCTAAAATGCCCGCCACCAGCCAAAAGGCCGCCTGGGAATAGTCTCCCTCCACTCGGAAATCCCCGGCACGGAAATGTTGATTCCCGGAAATGGTGAAGCGCTGATAATCCTCGTGCTGGATGGTGATGCCGAAGCGCTTAAGAACCTCCAGGGTAATATCCACATAGGGGATAGACTCCAGGGGTGTGGTCACTTCAACGGTGGATTCCCCAGGCAGCAGAGGCAGGGCATAGAGCAGGCCCGTAATAAACTGGGATGAAATATCCCCCCGGACCTTAAAGACCCCAGGGTATAGCTGTCCACTAAAACGAAGGGGTAGGGTTTTGCCCTCCGCCTCTAAGACATAGGGAATGCCCTGGGCGTTAAACATCTCAAAATAGGGTTCCAGGGGACGCTCTGCCAAACGGCCCTTTCCCACCACCCGGGTATCCTGGGCCTTTAAAGCCAGAAGGGGAATTAAAAAACGCAGGGTGGAGCCGGATTCGTTACAATCGAAGGTTTTCCCGACGGCATTGCGCTCAGAGGCCCCGGTAATGGTAAGGGTGACCCGGTGGGGTTCCTCTTCTTCCATGGTGATAACGGCCCCCAGAGCCTCCATGGCCTGGCAGGTTGCCCGGATATCCTCGGACAGCTGAACATTGCGGACGGTACTGGTGCCCTCCGCCAAGGCCGCTCCCATGACCATCCGATGGCTGACGCTTTTAGAAGGGGGGATGACAATGCATCCCCCCGGTGTTTGTGATATGATTTTTTGTGCTTTCACGATTGATCCTGTCTTTATGCTGTAAAAAGCTGGATGGCTTTACTTTTATGGATTTTTACAATCTCGGCCTTGCCAATTTTCGGCATGACGCAGAGATTTAAAACATCCCCCTCCATCTTTTTATCCGTATCTAAAATTTGGCGTACCCGGTCTAAATCCATCTCCGGCATTTCGTAGGGCAGACCATAGGTGTCGAAAATAACGGCCAGGTTTTCCAGGGCCTCGGGATCGGTAATCCCTTCCCGAACGGTCATTCGGGTAATATTGTACATCCCAATGGCCACCGCTTCCCCGTGGGAGTAGCTGCCGTAGCCAAAGTAGGTTTCAATGACATGGCCGATGGTGTGCCCGAAGTTAAGAATGCGCCGCAGGCCCGTTTCCTTTTCGTCATGCTCCACCACATTGCGCTTGATCTGTACGCATTTTGCCACAATGTCTTCCATGTCCTCCAAGAGATCCTCCTGGTACTGATAACCCAGCAGACGCACGAAGAGCTTTCCAGAGCTGATACAGCCATACTTAATGACCTCTGCCATCCCATCCATAAGGAAGTGATCATCTAAGGTTTCTAGAAATAGAGGGTCGATGATAACGCATTGGGGCTGCTTAAAGGCCCCCACCAGGTTTTTTCCGCTGGGGAGGTCCACCCCGGTTTTTCCGCCCACGCTGCTGTCCACCTGGGCCAATAATGAGGTGGGCATCTGGACGTAGTCAATCCCCCGGAGATAGGTCGCCGCTGCAAAGCCGGCAATATCGCCAACGACGCCGCCCCCAAGGGCGACAATGAGGTCGGACCTTGTCACGCTGTAGGCCACCAACTCATTGTAAATGCCTTCCACGGCCGCCAGGTTCTTGTTGCCCTCCCCGGGCTCCATCACAATACTGTAAACATTGCCTCCAAAACTCTTCATTTGCTTTTTAACGAGTCCCAGATAGTGTTTACCCACATTTTTATCGGTAATGATGACGATATTGCGGTACTTGCCAAACAAGCCATCCATTTCATGAAGGCGGTCCTTAATGCCCCGTTCGATGAAAATATCGTATTGATGCTCTTCTCCGGTGGTACAGGTTAATTTCTTCATCTAACTATACAACCTCTTTTCTTGATTAATTCACAAATGTGTAACTGATGTATACATAGCCTATTTTACTAGTATTCTACTATTAACAGTGCGCTTTTGCAAGGCTTCTGGGACAGCTCAATTAAAATAATCTGCAAAAATTTCTTTCTTAACAATTTCCCCATTCCCCTATTCTCCTTATGTAAAACATTTGCAATTTCCAGCTGAATCCAGTATGATTAAGGTAAATACATAATAGAAGGGAGATCGTTATTATGAATAAAAACAACGGTCCAATTGGAGAATTAGAAGAAGAAGTGTTATCAACTATTAAACACTGGTGGGTGATTCTCATCGTCGGTCTTCTCGCCATTGGCGTCGGTATCTGGATGTTATTCCGCCCTGGTTTGGCCTATGAGGCCCTTAGCATCGTCTTTGCCGTATCCTTCCTCATCGGCGGGATTGGCTCCTGCTATTTTGCCATTGCTAACCGGAAGAACACTCCAGCCTGGGGATGGAATCTGGTCTGTGGACTCCTTATCTTGGTCCTTGGCATTATCCTGGTGACCTCCCCTGGGATGTCAGCCGGCACGCTGATTTATTACGTCGGTTTTGCCATTGTCTTTGGTGGGTTTAATACCATCGGTTTGGCCTTTGCCCTCAAAAACGCGGGTAGCAGTAGTGGCTGGGGATGGAACCTCGCCCTTGGCATCATTATCATTATTTTAGGATTCATCCTGATGTTCTCACCACTTCTTGCCATTTTAACCATCGTCATCTGGAGTGGCATTGGCTTCATTACCTTTGGCGTTTCCTGCTGCGGTGCGGCCTACCACCTGTCAAAGGTAAAAGGAATCATGAAAAAAAGCTGAGGCCTGAGGGATCATGAAAAAAGAGAAGAAAAAGAGTAAAAGTAAAAAAAACAAGGAAAAACCGGTCGTTATTGTTCCGGAAACCGTGGTCCTTCGGAATAATTTTACGGATTGTGCCCTTAAACTGGCGACCCTGATGGAAATGCCCCTGCGCTTTGATGGGGATATTTATCTCTATCCCACAGAGGCTAAAACCCTGGAGGCTCTGGCCGATGCCGGCAGCCTCAACCTTACGGATCTCTCAAAAAAGATGGGTGTCTCTAAAAGTGCGGTTTCCAAAACCGTTGCCAAACTCCTGGATAAGCACCTGGTGGATAAGTCCACCCTAGGCCGAGCCATCCAACTGAAAGTAACAGACCGGGGACAGGCTTTTCTAAACCAGCTGGACAGTCTCTGGGCCGAACGTTTTATCGCCTTTGATACCAAGCTTGCTGATCTCTCTGAAAAAGAAAAGCAGGTCTTTAACAAGGTGGTGCTGGAACTTTATGAATATTTGCAGTAAAACTCACAAAACATCCCAAAAGCCAATGGCTTTTGGGATGTTTTGCGGTTTATCATTCTTTATATTACAGGCTCTTCTGTAATGGTCTCCTTGGCATACAGCACCCGCTCGTACACCTTGGTTCCCGGGGCCTCCAGCTCCTGCATCAGGAATTCATAATAGGCACCGGGAGTGACGATACCGGGAATGGCCGGTTTATCAAAACCCGTTCCCTCAAAGATGGAATCGGCCACCTTAACGCAATTGGTATCCACTGCAAAATAAGTTCGAAGGGTTCCCTTGGTAAATTTATAGAAGGCGGCTTGGTTCCCCTTGTAAATGACATCCGCCACATCGTCATAATCCCCTTCCGGGAGGAGGCCTTGCTCCGCCAGCTGGGTATCGCAATACCAGGGCACCATGTTTTCCTTCATTCTTTCAAAATTCCTTGCAATCTGCTTAAGCTCTTCATCGCTAAAAGCCACCTTGAAGGCATAAAGTACTTTCTCATCATGGTGGGTAGACTGGTAGAGATACCGCTCTCTGTTACAGCGGAATAGAACCCCATCGCTAATGGCTCCCCCTAAGCGATAGCTGTGGCCATCAAAGTTCCCGTAGGAGATGGCCTCATCCCCTAAAATCAGGTCGACATGTCCAAAGGATTCCATGAATTTCTTGGACAGATGAATAAGGATCTCCACATTGAAGGGATTGAGGGTTTTCTTCTCTGCCACGGTGATATTCTGGCTTTGCAGGAAGGCATTGGCATCTTCCGAAGCAATTTTATCATCATAGTCCTTGAGCAGCTTCCGGGGCAGCAGGGCCCCCACAATACTGGGTATGGCAATGCGCAGCTTACGCTGCATCTTCTTGGCTGCGGCAGACATGGCCAGCTGAGTTCTCTCTTCATTAAAGGTATCGAACAGGATGGTGATGCCGTACCAGATAATATAAATCCCAGCGACAATGCCAAAGGCCAGTATATTGGCGTAGTGGTTTGCCAAAAGAAAGAGTCCCAGGAGTAAGGTGATGATCCCTATAACAAAGTAGGCCCCATAATTGGGTGCCCCATCCTTAAAATAATTGAAGGCTGAGACTAATATCGCCACTGCATTGAAGAGGGTCCACACCGCAAAAACCAGAGGAATCCATCCCCCCAGATCCCAACGAAAATAAAATAGGATGGCTGCGGCAGCCAGCTCCACCACCGTCTCCAGGACCTGGCCCGTATTGCTCTTGTGCCGATTGATAAAGGCACCAACACCATTAATCACCGCCATGACCAGGATACCAACACTGATGATAACCGCCAGGGTATCCAGGGATTGGCGGGGTTTAATCACTAACAGGATCCCCACTGCAATAACCACTAAGCCCGCAGCCAGTCCCATGGCTTTTTGTTGCCAGCTTTTCTCCATTATGCTCTCCTCCTATTGAATTCCTGTTTAACTTCTATTTGACCCGCTTGGCAATAACGGCCAGACGCCCGTCACTTAAGCCTGTATTAAAAATACAGGTGGACAGGGTAATGATTTCATCCCCAGGTGCCACCGTCACATCAGTTTTGACAATACTGGCATCCTTCAGTCCCTGATAATAGGATTGAAATTGCTCCTGATCCGGGAAATCAATCTGTCGGTAATCTGTTTCCGCTTCCACCGTCAACACGGCAAAAATGGCCCAAGTGCCATCTCCTCCCAGCTCTGGGGGACGGTTGTAGGTAATGGCCCCATTCTTTTGGATAAAGGTGGGGTCTTTCACATAATTGAGGAGATCATCGAACATGACCGGGACCCCGCTGCGCATGGTGCTGTGTCCATAGACCACACTGTTTTGACTTTTGGGGTCCCACTGGTAGTCCATATCCAAAAATGGCGTTCCCCGCTCATCGTTGCTGCTGTCAAAAGCGGTGTACAGGTATTTGTTATTGTCCTTGGTCTGAACCACCGGGGTATCGATATTGGTGCCATCAATGGTAAGCCATCCGATGGTTTCTGGATTTTTTGCCCTCAGCGCATCCCAATCAATGGTTTTATCCGCCTTGGTGACCTGCATTTTTAAAATGGGTGTGTTGTTGGGGAAAAACTCTTTATATAACAACCAGGCCGCTGTCCCTAAAAGGGCAAGGACCACCAGTGCCACCACAATATCCATGATGACCCGGCCCGCCTTACGCTTCTTTTTAGGGGCCTTATCTATTTTTGCCATATTAATCTCCTTTAATCCACTGAAGCAGGGCGCCGTAGGAATCCACCACGGCAGTGGCTCCGGCTGCCACAAATTCTTCTGTCGTTCCATTGCCCCAAAGAACGCCGACACTGTCGATGCCCACATCCTTGGCCCCTTCAATATCCGTATACCGATCCCCCACCATGAGGGCGGTACTCCAATCCCCGGGTTCCGTCAACCCCTTGTCAAGGAGAAAGGATTTAATAATGTCCGACTTCACACTGCGCCCCTTTTCTGGGGCATAGCCATAGACATCCTCTGCCGTCAGGCCAATCCCGGCGTTTTCCACAATGGCCCGGGCACTTTTTTCCCCTTTGTTGGTACAGACCCCCACTGTGCAGCCCAGGTTAAGCAGCCTGGCAATGGCTTCCTCTGTTCCATGAAAAAAAGGATCGCCGTACATCAGGCCCTTTTCCACATAGGCCTCCTGATAATAGGCATACCCACGCACCACGTCTTCCGGACCAAATCCAAAATGATCCCCCAAAACTTCCTCAATGGGTGGGCCGATAATGGGTGCTGGATTGGTGATAATGGGTTCAGGGTGCCCCAGTTGCTCCAGGGCATATTCAAAGGAACGCCAAACTCCCTCCCGGGAATCCAGCAGGGTTCCGTCCAAATCAAATAGGATACAATCGTAGCGCATGGCTGCCTCCTTCTCTTGCTTAAACTGCCTTCTTTTTCCTCATTATAATATAGTCTGCTTCCGGTGACAAATCTTTATACAGAAATTCTTCGTCAATTTCTGTAAACCGTTGTTTTTATGCGGGGCTTTATACTATAATAAGAAAGAAAGATATTAATATTTGAAAGGATTTTGACTTTGAACACACGTGTTTACAACCATATTTTAGAGACTATTGGCTCGACCCCCATGGTCCGAATCAACCATTTATGCCCGAACCCCAACGTTGAAATTTTAGCCAAGGTCGAGGGCTTTAACCCCACCGGCAGCATTAAGGACCGCATTGCCCTGAAAATGATTGAACAGGCCGAAGCGGAAGGGGTCCTCACCACGGATAAGACCATCATCGAGCCCACCAGCGGCAATACCGGTATTGGTCTCGCCATGATTGGCGCTGTTAAGGGCTACCAGGTAGAAATCGTCATGAGTGAGGCCGTCTCCATTGAAAGGCGGAAGATGATCCAGGCCTTTGGAGCCACCGTCACCCTCACCTCCCCTGATGAAGGAACCGACGGTGCCATCCGTAAGGTCCGGGAGCTGGTTGCCCGTTATCCGGATAAATATTTCAATCCCGATCAATTCAGCAATCAATACAACAAGCTGGCCCATTACACCACCACGGCCGAAGAAATCTGGGAGCAGAGCCAGGGTAAGGTATCCCATCTGGTATCCTCCTTGGGGACTTCCGGTACCATTATGGGCATTGGCATGGGCCTGCGCCACCACAACCCCGAGGTAAAAATCGTCGAGGCTCAGCCGGTGGTGGGCCATTATATCCAGGGTCTTAAAAATATGGAGGAGGCCATTGTGCCTGCCCTTTATCAGCCCGAGGCCATCGACGAGCACATCATGGTAGAATCTGAAATTGCCTTTGATTACGCCCGACAGATTGTGAAAAAAGAGGGAATTTTTGTCGGTATGAGCAGTGGCGCGGCCATGTACGCCGCTGCAGAGGTGGCTAAAACCATTGATTCTGGCCTCATTGTAGTGATTTTCCCAGACCGGGGAGAAAAGTATCTCAGTACAGACTTATTCAAGCTTTAAGGTTTTTCTGGATATTTTAAAGTAATCGTGATATTATCATCTCAAAATCAACCTTTAGGTTGATTAAAATGGTGGTTCACTGTCGTATACTAAGAACCATCGGACCTTCCGAAACAGAGTGTCTGCTTCGGATATTTCAAACCAATTGGAGGTTTTATAATGAACGCCATTGCTATTGTCGTCATCGTCCTTGTGGCGTTGATCGTCCTGATCGGCCTGTGGTTCATGGGGACCCACAATACCCTCGTGAAGCTTAAAAACCAGGTGGAAGAAGCCTTCTCCACCATGGATGTGTATCTCAAAAAACGTTATGACCTCATTCCCAACCTAGTGGAAACCGTGAAAGCCTATGCTAAACACGAAGGGGATACCCTGGAAAAGGTGGTTGCCGCCCGAAATGCTGCCATGGGTGCGTCCAGCGGTAATCTCGATGATAAGCTCGCCAAGGAAAATGTCCTTTCCGGCACCTTAAAAAGCCTTTTTGCCGTAGCGGAAGCCTATCCGGATTTAAAGGCCAATACCAACTTCATCGATCTCCAGGAGCAGTTAAAGGCAGTGGAAGAAGATATTGCCAATGCCCGCAAATACTATAACGGCTCGGTGAAGAACCTGAATAATAAGATTGAAATGTTCCCATCCAGCATTGTCGCGGGGATGTTTGGCTTCACCAAGAAGCCCTTCTTCGAAATTGATACCCCTCAAGAACGGGAAAATGTGAAGGTATCTTTCTAAAAAAAAGGAGTATCTTATGAGACAAAAACGATTCCTACTCCTTGGCATCCTGGCGGCCTTTATTCTATTTTGGGGCAGTACTGCTTTTGCCGCAGAATACTACACCACACCGGATTATAAGGTCGATATGGCGGTCAATGAAAACCACAGCTACGATGTCACGGAAACCATCACCGTCTCTTTTACGGAACCACGCCACGGGATTTATCGTTATATTCCCCAAAGCGGCAGCTTCTACCGGGAGATTGACGGCAAAGGGGTTGAAAGCACCTATAATGCCGTTATCTCAAATATTCGGGTGGATGGCTATAATTATGACACCGATACCGAAAACGGAAATCTCGTCTTAAAAATAGGCGATTCGGACACCACCGTCGATGGAACCCAAGTCTATACGATCCATTATACCTGGGACCCCGGTGATGACAAAATTGATGGCTTTGACGATGTGTATTTTAACATCCTGCCCTACCAATGGCCCACTGCCATCGACCATGCCGCTTTTACTGTCCATATGCCAAAGGCCTTTAATGCCGGGGATGTCAATGTGTATGCCGGCAGCTACGGTGCCACCGATGGGAATGCCATCAGTTACTCCGTGGACGGAACCACCATCACTGGTGAAACTACTAAGGCCCTTACCGCAAACCAAGGGGCTACCCTGAATGTCCGTCTGCCCCAGGGCTATTTTGTCGGTGCCCGCACCGGCCTGGAGGGCGTTCCCTTTATCTACGGATCCTGTCTCATTGGGCTCATCGCCGGAGGAGTCCTGTACTTTCTCTTTGGTCGGAGCAAAAAGCCAGTGGAGGTGGTCAATTTCTATCCCCCCCATGACTTTACACCACCTCAAATTGGTACCATCATCGATGGACGGACAGACCGAAAGGACTTAGTTGCGGTCATTATGTATCTGGCGGATAAAGGTTATATGACCATTGAAGAAACCAGCAAAAGCACCTTTACCTTCCATCAACTCAAACGCCCTGGCGCAAAGGATGAACCAGATTTCATCCGTGAAATTTTTACGGGAATTTTTCCCTCTAAAGCATCACAGTCCGTCACCTCGGAATCCCTTAAAGGAACCTTCTATGAGTCTGTCAATGCTGCGACTGCTATGGTCGAAGGCTTCTTTACCGCTCCGGAGCATCAGCTTTTTACTGCACAATCCAAGATTGCACGGTTTGCAGTGGCCGCCATCATGGTCATCGTGATGGTGATCTTTGCCGGTGCTCAGACCTATGCCTCCGAAGGTTCGCTGAATCTCTTTATCCTCGCCTTTATTTTGGTAATTTCTGTCGGCTTCCCAGCCGCTAGCTTTTTATGCTTTTACAATACGGCGATTATTAACAAAAAGAGTTACAGTGGTGGTAAGCGTCTATTGATCAGCTTACTTTGGGCTGTACTGACGCTCATTCTTATCTCCCTATCCATCGTCATGAACAGCCTGCCCGCCAGTGTAGCTTTGGTCGCTTACGGCACGATTATGGCACTGGGTATCCTCCAGTTTTACACCTTAAGCCGAACAGAAACTGGAACCCTTTGGTATGGTGAAACCCTGGGCTTTAAGAACTTTATCGTCAATGCAGAAGCCGATCGAATCAAGATGCTGGTGGATGAAAACCCCAGTTATTTCTTTAATATCCTGCCCTATGCCTATGTTTTAGGAATTACCAATAAATGGGCAAAGAATTTTGAAGGTTTAACCATTGAACCGCCAACCTGGTATTATGGCTATAATACCTTTAATACCTTTGACTGTCTCCTATTTGCCAGTATGCTAAACCACAGCATGCGCAGCATGGCCAGTGACCTCATCACGGTTCCCTCTAATTCCGGAAGCGGTGGTTTCGGCGATGGCGGCTTCGGTGGCGGTGGCGGCTTTGGCGGCGGCGGCGGCGGTGGCGGCGGTGGTGGCAGCTGGTAGGACCGCCAGACAACGTAAAACGGCCATACCCCGCATTTGCACTTATGTTAAGACCATTTAGGATTTTTCTGGATTGATTGAAAATGACTATGTGATACACAAAAAACATACAAAAAATATACAATTATTTTTTAGTTAACCTACAAAAAACACACAATTTTAACCCCGGTCAATCGCCGGGGTTTTGTTTTTAAAATCATTTGTCTGCCTACTGCAATAAAAAAATCCCCCAGCCGAAGCCAGGGGAATCTACTTATGAATTCAACCACTTCTGGAACGCCAAAACAGACACCGGCCCGATGTAACCATCGGCTGGTACCTTCAAAAACGTTTGAAGCTTAACCGCAGATTCGAAGCCGAACCAGCCATCGTCATTTGCTCCAATGAGCCTTTGCAGAGCTGAGATAAAGGGGGACCCATCGCCATTATCCCATTCAAAGGTTCCGTAATCCTCGCAGATGTATTCCCGACAACTTTCAAGCTGACCGCTGATAACTCCATCCACTGGGGTTCCGAATTTATTCTGGGCCTTACTTGTGGTATCACTTCCCCACTTACCATCCTCTTCAATTTTTCCAGATGATTCAGGTTTGTTTTCGGGTTTAGATGGTGCGACCACTACAGATCCATCCAACTCTTTATAATTTTCGCCTGCTCTGTCCATGATACCGTATGCGATACAATTCCCAAAAAATCTTCCGTTGTCTTTCAAAAATTGTCCGTCATCATCAATGGACCCTGCTTCAAAAATCGTCGCTTCCATTAAGGTGCCCGTGACTTCGTAGTCATCCTGGTATCTATTGCCTTTGTCGATATAATCCATTCTGCTTGTTACAGCATTTCGAATATCCGCTCCAAGAGCCGCTCCGGCGTCGGAAACATAGAGTGCAAACATTCCAGATTCAGCTTTTTCCCAGTCTAGATGGATTGATACGTAGTGGGTGCATCCACGTTTATTCGCAGATTCAACACATTCGATGATGTTCATATCGTTTTCCGGATAATCTGTAACATAATCTTTCCCATTACTGACAAAAACTTCTAAAATTCCACCAACGATAATTTTGGCAATGTCCGCCTCAACATTGTTTTCCCAGACTGTTCCAGGATCCCATTTATTTTCAGTCGTGACTCCATGACCAATGGCGATAAAAGGTTTAAAACCCATGGTTATTTACCTTGCCTTTCCGCAACCTTGTCCGCTGTTTTTGCCAATATGTCCGCCAAATCAGCGTTACTATAATTCCTGGCCACAACTGCCTCGGCTTTGTCATTAATGTCCGTTTTGAGCATGGTCACCTTGCTGTCAGCAACCCCGGGTGTTGATGTGTCGCTTAAGATGCCGATGGACACCAGCACCGACAGGACGCCGGTCAGCATCACGTTGAGGGGCTCCCACTCAAAGGCTAGGCCAAATTGTCCACAGGCGTATTGGATGACTAACCCAAGGATGGAGATGATCCCCATCCAAAATGCACCGCTTTTTAGTCTTAGTTTTAAATTCATTTATCCTTCTCTTTCCTCGGGGCAATTTGTCCCGGCAATGGCATTAATCCGCTTGTGGGCCTGCTTTGCGCTTGCCTCCACGGCTGCCAAACGCTGGACCAGCTCAAAGTATCGCTCGTCCTGCTTTTCCAGTTTGTGATTGATATCCTCAATCCCTTTTTTGAGATAACCCAGGTCTGAGGCGATGGCCCCTTCCTGGGCACCGTCCTGTTTACTATCTTTTTTTGTGTTGGCCATATAGACGGCATAGCCGATTAATCCGCCGGCAATGGCACAAATGAGATTGATGAGTACAGGGTCAATGTTCACATGGTCGCTCCTTTCGATGATACGGCAGGCCCCGAAGGGCCCGCCTCAATAAAAAAAGACCCTCTGGTCTACACTGCGGCCTGACGCCGTTCAATTTCTGCGATGGTTTTTGTCCGGATAAACGCCGGTACCATGGGCACGCCTAAACGTGTTGCATCTTCCTGGGTTAGGGCACGTTCGCTGGCTTCGACTAAATCTGCATACAATACTGCCATTTTATACACCTCCTTCCACTTGGGATTCGATAAATTCCGCTAGGGCTAATTGGAGCTCTAGTTTGTCTGCTTCTTGTTTTTCGATGGCTTCGGCTAGAGCTAGTTGGAGCGGTTGGATCTCCGACGGTTGCGTGCTAATCGGCTCGGGTACATATTCTTCGATGTACCCAAACAATCCGCTTTGAGTATCGGGGGTAGCCCGCATCCTAAACACCTTTCCTTGTCTTTCCGATTCAAAATATTTGTTATAATCGGCATCCGTTATAGGGACATCACTCTCGGTTATCGTATGTATACCGTCAACGACAAAACCGATATAGTCTCCTGCTGTTCTCAAAAAATACATGTTTTACCCCCTACCATCCAATTGCAAACCAGTGGATCTCAAAATTTATGTTTGCATTCAAGTTATTCCCAATCAAAGAAAAACTATTTAAGCCGTACCCCACCATCCAAACATTTTTGTTGAGTACGTCAGTGTATAAACCGTTAAGATGCTGCCGGTTAAAAACACAAGCAATATCATTTGGAAACGCGATTGGAAAGGTAATTGTTTTATTAAGATTACCAGAACCATCAACCACACCTGCGGTTACACCCCATTGGATAATCAGTCCTCCAGGCAATTTTTTATATCCAGATGCTGCCAAACTTTGGGCAAACCCGCTCTTAATCATATCATCCGATATCTCAGGTAGAATCTTATCCCAATCCGTCCCATTAAAAATTTGGATTGGTCGTTTAATATTTGATGCCATTTTTACCTCCTATATCCAAATATCCCCTTTCCGGGGATTTGCTGGTGCCGTCGTGCTGACGGTCACTGTATTGCCGCTGGCTCCTGTGATTTTGTCGTCTACCTCATCAGCAGTGTAATACCGGTCGTCGTGAGTGTGTGAGGATTTAGCCGCCCCAATCTCTGCCGGTGTCGGCTTGTCATTTTCGTGATAAATCCTCTTACCGTTGTGGGTGCATTCAATCCCTTCGCTCTTCATCGCATCACCCCGTCACCGTAACTCTGTACGCACCAGACGCCGGTGCAACCGCAAAGAGCAGGGTCACCACATTGGTACTGGTAATCTGCATATCGCACATCACCACGCTGTAAGGCGTGGCCGCCTCTCTGACGGTTACCGTCACATCCTGGGTGCCCAGATTGTGGGTCACGGCAATACTGGTTGCACTGCCGTTGCCAATGGCTGTGGCATACTTTTTAGGCTTTGCATTCCACGCCGTCTTTTCGGCGTCCGTCGCAAAACGGTGGGAGGTGTCCTCGGTAATCATCGTGGCCGGGTGGGTGCTGGGATGGCTATAGTTGGTAGCCCCCGCTGCTATCCCATCCAGCTTGGCTTTGTCAGCGGCGCTCATGAGCCCCGCCACCGATGCCGTGGCCACCACATAGGTGGTGTCTTGTCCCGGGATACCTAATCCCGTGATATCGGCCTTGCCCACGGCGGTTGCCGCAGATACATGGCCCAGACTATCCACTGTCACTTTGTATAGCCCAGCTGCCTTTGCCGTATACTCGGGATGGCTGTATGCATTAGCTCCGGCCGCGATGCCATTGAGCTTGGTCAGCAAGGCATCGGTAAAATCATTGGACGACAGGCTTTTGCCGGTCACCTTGTCCACCTTGCCAGCAATCAGGTTAGTCATGGTTGCCGCAAAGTTGGGGTCATCCCCTAGAGCGGCGGCAATCTCGTTGAGGGTGTCCATGGTCCCGGGGGCGGAGTCGATGAGGTTGGCAATGGCTGCCGAAATGGCCGTTGATATAGCCGTGTTGACCTGGGCTGTCGTCGAGCTGTTGTCCAGCTTGACCTTATCGGATGAGCTCATGAGCCCGTTGGCGGCTTGAGTGGCTACCACATAGACCGTGTCTTGCCCGGGGATTCCCAGGCCGGTGATGTCGGCTTTGGTTGCAGCCGCAACGGCCGATACGTGGCCGGCGGCATCCACTGTCACCTTGTACAGGCCGGACGCCCGAGCTGTGTAGCCGGGATGGGTATAGGCATTGGCTCCTGCCGCAATACCGGCAAGCTTTGCCTTGTCTGCCGCTGGCATGAGTCCATCCGCTGACGCTGTGGCCAGCGGGATAGGGTCCGTGCCGCTTGTCAGATGCTCATCGGCATGGATGGGGTACGGCTCCACGTCGATGAGCTGCACATATCGTGCCAGGAGGATATCCCCCTCCTCCAGTGGTAACTTGAGAGCAAAGGCCGTGGTGGATGTCTCCGTGATGATAGCGCTCTCCAGCTTGATGCCGTTGAGATAGACCTCCAGGGCCCCGACGCCACGGTAGTAGCTGCCGCCGGTCAGCGTAAAAGCTGTCTGGCCTGCTGTAGCCACAAAGCGCTGCTCTTTGATGATATACCGGTCGGGATTTGACGCTACGGACAGCACACCAGCGGAGTCAATGGTGACATTGTCCCCGGCTTTAATGCCGCCAAGTTGGGTTGCTGATGCCACCGGCGGCGTGTAGGTGGCAGGTTTGCCAGACACGCCAGACCACGGCACGGTATCAGCCGAACCGGCACTGGCCGCCTTAGCGGTCTTACCCAGGTAGGCGCTGTCATGGTTGTGGGTGGTGTCGGACTTGCCGCCTAGCTTTGTAGTTATCTCCGACTCCGTAAAGTACCGGTCGTCATGGTTATGTGCCGTTGCTGGATAGGTACTTGGCTTGCCGGTGATGTCATCCCATGCCAGGCTATCCCGGCCGATTTCCTCCCAAGCCGTCCCGTTGAATCCGTAAAAGTTATTATCGCTCGTATTGTAATAGATCTGCCCGCCCACTGGACTCGATGGGGCCGTGGCTAGGTTTTGGATTCTTGCGTTTAACAGTTCGTTTTTGTTTAAGTCGATGCCTGTCAAAAATGGTATTGCCAAAAAATCACTCCTTTCCTAATTGAGATAGGCCTTTCCGCTAAAGGCACTGCCGAAGGCGATGGTCACCGTGTTGTCGTCGATATACTCCACGTCCCCAATCACCACACTGCCCGCGCTGTCCACGATGGTGACGGCCGGATACCGACCCAAACCATGGGTGATGGTCCAGGTGGCCGATGGGGCGGTTTGGTTGTGGATGGTGGTCTCGACTTTGCCGGGTGGACCGGGTGGGCCGATGATGCTGCCCAAATCGATGGTCGTTGCCATGGCTGCACCTCCTTAATTATATGTGGCGTACAAATGACCGTCCTCGCCAACGTGGAAGGTTGGGGTTTTGCCGTCGGTGCCAGGGGGGCCTTTGGTCGTTGCCGTCTGCACGGCGGTATCCCGCTTGATGGCCTGATAGATGGTTTTAAGCGGACTGCCAAACTCCACCTCAAGGGTTGCGCCGTCCTTTTCCCAGGCCTCCTTGACGGATATAATCTGCTGGTCCTGTTGGATGCCAAGCTCCGTGTCTAGGATACTCACAAAATCCCCGAGGTCCCAGGACGTCTTATAGCCCGACGGGTCCACCGATGCTTGGTAAGAGGATACCTTTGGATATTCTGCAAGCTTTGCCTTCCCTCGGTCGGCCAGCGTCACATCACTATCCTTTCCAATATCCCGGGCATCCACGTAGACCTCCCGGCGATCATAGCCAGTGAGCTCATCACCCAGCAGCACGATTTCCCGGTCGGCCTCTTCGCCTTGCCCGGCGACGTAGGCCATATTGCGATAATCAGCAATGGATTGGGTCAGCACCCGCTTTTCAACGTTAGAAAATTTCTGCGAAAAGACGGCCCATCCATTGCCGGCCGTATTGTTGTAAGTCCGGTCCACCCCGGTGACGGTCTCAAAACGCAGCTTTTTCCCGGCGTAGTCCAGGATAACCCTAGTCCCAATCTGGGATAGCTCCGACAGCTTGGCCAGCTCATCCATGAGCACGCCGTAGGTGGATTGGTAACTGGTGGTACCCCCACGATGACCCGATGCGGCCATCACTAAATTAGGATATTTTCGGCCTGCCTTTGTTGGATTGGCTGCATTTTTATCCACCAATCCATGCATGATATCCTCAATATTAGTGTTGTAGGTGTCATATCCTGCCGCCGTAGGCAAAATGTTCCGAGCCTTAAGCAGTGACCGCAGGCACCGGCCACTGACGGTGATATCTTTGAGGTCGTAATCATCAAACTCAATGGTCTCAATAATACCGCTACGCTCACCGTCTGCATCCAGCATGATGCGTTGACCAAGCTCTAAACCTGGTACCCATTCTGATAAATGAAATTCGAAAGTGCCACACTCACGCCAGTGGCGTTTGAACCACAGGGAGGTGTAATAATCGATACGGTCCAGGAACATCAAGTCCTCATTAAGTATGTTGATATTCGGTTTTTTTAAATCCATATGCTGCCCTCCACGGCGTCTGTCGGAGCCGTCTCCTGGATATAAATCTTTCGCACCCCTTCCTGTGACTGCATGCTGGAATACATCGCGTCAAACTGTGCTTGCATGGATTCCAGCATTTCGGTCATCCCAGCTAAATTTTTTGGCCGTAGCAGCCCACAGACCGTTTGGTTGGCCCGCTCATCCACCACAGTAATGGCACCAGCCGATGTGATGGTTACCTTGGCCAATGACAACTCATAGGTTGAGCCCGTTGTGACCAAATCCGGTGGTGCGGATGCGGTGCCCTGCTTGAGGGCGATGGTGTCCGCTGAGCCTGTACCGGAGACATCCACCCGGGCGATGACCCGATAGATCATGGAGCCGGTTCCGGGCTTGGTTGGCGTCAGCGTGATGATGCTGTCTGATTGCAGCCAAAAACCTTTGGCGTAGGCTGCCCCTGGCGCTACTTTTACCGTGCCACCGTCTGCCGTTACCTTGAGGGTTGGACTGCCATCGGCATCCGTGCTGACACCATTTTCAAATAAGCGTTCATAAAATGCCGCAAAGGTGGCGGCGCTGTATCCGGTGGTTCCGTCCCGGAATCCTGCTGTTATTGCCATATTTTTACCTCCTAGATTCCGGAATACCGATTTTTAAAGCTGATGGACACATCATTCGGGCTGGTCTCGCCGGAAGTGTACTCCAACAGATTCGCCCCGGGCATCAGCTCAAAAAACGTACTCTCAATATTAATCTTATCGTAGGCATCGGTAAGGATGCCGTTTTCCTCGATTTTTACCGACTGCTTTTTAAATCCGGTCGTAATGTGTAACACCTGGTCAGACGTCAAGTCCTTAAGCACCTCAATATATTCCCCGGTGGTGTGGTTGATGACCTTAGGGTTTACCGCCGGGCCTTTAAAGGCGATGGACAATGGCGCGGGCTCCTGGCCGTCAACTACGATGTTAAGTTTTGTTTCTCCTTTTTTTCGAAAGGATATCGGGAAGACCAGCGGAAAGACCAACCCGCCAGTCCAGAAGGTCAGCTCCAGGGTGTTGACCGCCGGATCATATAGGTATGGGTCATAGGCAATCAAGTCCACCGTTACGTCGCAATATAGACTGATACTGTTTTTGGGCATGTCAATCCCCGTCTCCGGCTTGCAATATAACTGCCTGCGGACCTCACCGTCACGATAATCTAAAATTCCGCCAACCTTCGGGTTAAACACCCGGATGATGTTATCTCGATAGGTGAGGTAATCCTCACGGGTATGACATTTCAGATGGAATTTTAAAATAACCGGCCGCTCCTTATAGGCCGACTGGATATAGGTCATCCCATCCTGCCGAGGGGATTTAGATGTTTCGTCCTCGACGCTGGTCGATTCCAAGCCCGTGATGCTCATAAGCGTTAGGCGATCATCTCCGCCAATGTCGAGGACTGCGCCGCTATCGTTGATATACTTAATTTTATGCATCGGCTAATCCTGCCTTTCTGAGTGCACGCAATGTCGCCCGTTCGGTTTCACTTGGAGATGGATTGGGGGTGTAGTTGTTGGTTTCGATTTTTAGATTAGTTCCCGTGATTCCAGCAGCCTTCAACGCCGCAGCCACAGCCGTGCCAATCTTCGCTGCCAGTCCATCCTCGTCACTGCTCCCACCTGTCATCCCGAGGATTCGGCCGGATTCCTTCCACAACGCAATGCCCCGGGCACGGTTGTTCTGCAATGGGATATTCGCTTCCTTCCCCGCTTCCCCGAACACGCCCCAAGTCGGCCTGTCGACAATCCCGCCATTTGCAAAGGCATAGAAATCCATGGGATCTACCATCTGGCCATTCACAAACACTGAATAATGGATATGCGGCCCGGTACTATTGCCGGTGCTGCCAACATAACCGATGACTTGGCCTTTAGAGACCGCCTGGCCAACAGACACAGCGACACTGCTCATATGACCAAAGAGCGTTTCAAAGCCGCCGCCCATATCCAGCTTTACAGCGTTGCCGTAACCACCATAGCCACCAGCAATCTCTACGGTCCCAGAAGATGGTGCGTATATCGGTGTTCCGTAGGCCGCCCCGATATCAATCCCTTGGTGGTTCGTACTGCCGATACCCCCGGGGGATTCACGATTCCCGAAGTAGTCTGTAATCTCAGTGGTATCCGATGGCCAGATCCAGCCAAGCGAACTGCCGACCCCAGCACCACCACCGAATAATCCGGTCAGGTCAATGCCAAGGGTATTTTTCAGGAAATCCAGAGCGCCGGAACCCATTTTAGAGAAGAATCCCATAATGGCATCCGTGCTGCCCTTGAATTTCTCCTTCATCCATTCAACAGTGTTGTCCACCCACTGGGCGAAGTGGCTGTTCTTCCAGCCATTGACAAGACCTTGGACCATGTGTCCGGCCATGTCAGAGAACCACGTCGATGGTGAATGGATGCCAAGGGCTTCGCAAAAGGCATCCTTAATGCCGTTAGCAATACCGACGATGGCATCCTTCGCCCCGGTGATCATGTTGTTCACGCCATCAATGAGGGACTGAATCATATCCTTCCCGTACTGCAGGAACTTCCCTGGGAGACCGGTAATAAAATCAATTGCCCCTTGGAATCCGTCAACGACTGTCGCCATCAGATTTCCTAAAATGCGCTGGGTCGTGTTGATGATATTATTCCAAGCCGTTGTAATGTTATTCCAAATGCTGGTTAAAAGATTGCTAATCGTTCCAACAATACTGCCCCAGATAGCCGAAAGAAAAGCAAAAATGGCATTCATAACGGCTGATATTGTGCCCCAGATACCATTCCAGATATTCACCACGGCATCCAGCAGACTTTGGAGAGCTTTCTTCCCAAACTCCATGGCACCATTCCAGTCCCCGTTAAACAGGGCAAAAACCATCCCAACAAAATTGGCAATGAAGGAAAACAAATTTCCGATAGCTGTTAAGAAAGGGGCCATACCGATGATGATATTGGTGAATGCCCCGATAAAGTATGTCGCAAAGTTCTGGATGATTGGCAGAATATACATGGCCAAGAAATCCCCAACCTGCTGCAGCACAGGCCCAACCGATTCCCAGAACTGCCTAAAAGCAGCTTTTGCCGGCTCCAGGGCTTCAGAAATCCGCATGAATGCGATTTGCACTTGCTGCCGAATTCGGAGAAACACCCCAACAACACCAGCCCTAAACTTCTCGCTGTTTTTCCAAACACCGATGAGAATGGCTGCAAATGCTGCGATTCCGGCCGCTACGGCCGCAATTGGTCCGAGTACAGTACCCAAGGCTGCACCCATTCCACCCGTGGCGGTTGTTGTCCCAGTAATACCGCTGAGTAGTCCGCCAGTGCCAAAAAGCTGCGCTATATTTTTTATAGCACCCGCAACGCGGCCAGCCACCAATATCAGCGGCCCAAGCGACGCCGCAAGCCCACCAGCCACAACAATAACTTTTTTAACCGGGTCGGGCAGCTCCTTAATCTTATTAAGCAGCTCCGTCCCTTTTTGAATCATCGGCGTAATAACCGGAAGAATAACCTGTCCGAACGCTGTTCCAAGTTCTTCAAGGGTCCCTTGAAATGTCCGCAGGCTATTTGCTGTACCGTCCGCCGTTCGAGCATAATCACCCTGGGCATTCTTTGTGGCGTTCATCACATAGGCATAACGTAGCTGAACCTGTTCAGATTGAGTCATTTCATCGGTTGTTTTGCCGAATCCATTCGCCAGTGCATAAGCATCTAGGTTCGTCTGCGTCATCACAACGCCAACCTGCTTCAGGCTCTCTGTCTCTCCGGTGAATACACCATTAAGGGCCGTCATTGCCTGGTCAACGGGAATGTTCTTAAAGCTTGATAAATCCCCAGCTAAACCACTCATTGAGACTGACATATCAGCCGCCGCATCCTGGGGTAGCCCCATACTCGTCGCCATATCACCGAATAAGCTAGCCATATCCAGTGCCGTCCCTTTTGATATTCCAAAGGTTTTTAAGGATGTTTCGGAAAATTCCACAACCTTTTGGGCACTATTCCCAAAGGCAACGTCAGTCTTATTCAGAGCTTCTTCGTAATCTGAAGCAAGCCCGATAGCTTTTTTCCCAGCTATCACAAGAGGAACGGTCAGCGCTGCGGTTAATACACCACCGGCGACCGTCGCTTTTTGTGCAAAACTCCCCGCCTTCTCCGCAATCGTATCAAACTGCGAAGCGAGGGTTTTGCCCTTATTCGTCGTTTCGTCGATATCCTTATCGGCGGTCCCCTTATTAATGGCAATCTTGCCAACGAGTTCAAATATCGTCATGCCCACTGATTGCTCACCTCCTTAAGGTTTCCGCCGGACATCTGCTTGAGTACATCATTGCTGCGGGTAATAATTTGTTCCACCGGCTCGATTGGGCCAGATTGCAGGCCGGCCTGCATGAGCACTTCGGCTTTGTAATCCTCAAAGCTGACCCCTTGGACATTATGCATCCAATACTGATACAGCCGGTCGTTCGCATCCATCTCATAGACGTCCACTACCGCGCGGCGGAACCGGCCCGCCTCGAGCATTGCGTCCAAAAAAGCAAAAGGATCTCCGTATCGGGTGAACAGGAGATCCCCAAACTCTATTTGATTTTGTCCAGCAATTTCGAGGCAGCCTTGAAAAAATCCATAAACTTATCGTCCTCGACGATGCCCATAATCATCTCAAGGTACAGGGCAGGGTCCAGTGTGGGTACATCTTTAATATCCACGCCATAAATTCGTGAGATTAGCCGATTGATATAAGTCTCACACTTCCAAAGGTTGGTCATCACGATATCGGCTACCTCGATCAACAGGCCCAGGCCAACCTCTTTAAACTCCGATTCTGTCGGACTGCCAATCTTTGCCACATTGCTTAAATCAACAGCGGCGAAGGCGTCCTTAAACTCCTTCAGGCCAATATTTGAAATAATGCTGGTCATCAAAAACAGGTCAGAGGCCTGCAAACTTCGGATTTTTAAGAGCGATTCTTCTGCCACTCCAGGCGCCACCCTATCGGCAGCCGCTTCAATCTGTGCGGCCACCGCCTGGGCATCCGCTTCATTCTTGCGATTAATTAAGTCATCCATTGTAAAAGTATCTTGCATTCTTAATTCTCCTATTCTTAAACGCCTGTACTGTAAGAAGCATTGGACGCATAAATCTTGACAGGCAACTTATCAATGGCCTCCGACGCATCAGCCCGGGGCTCGAAGGTTAGCGTGGATACAGATGCCTCATTGTTCTTTGTAGCGATTTCCATGCCTGATGTACAAATTGCATTCTCCAAAATAACTGTAATCGGCGTATTGTCCGTCTTATATCCAACGATCGCAATGTTTTCCAGATAATCCCCCGTTTCCACCGTGCCTTTCATTTCGATTAAATCAAAGCCAGCAGCATCCGACGTGCCATCCATCCCGAGGATAGCCAGCTTCATGGTATCCTTATTCAACTCAATCAGATTGACCTCGAGGGTAACTTCCTGACTTTTAATCGAATCCAGTCCTTTCAGTTTTACTGTAACACCGTCAATTTCCGGTGAACTTAGTTCATTTTTAATACTGAGCTTAGACCCACCGCTGGTTGCGCCCAAGACGGTTCCAGACCAGACATCTTCGGTACACTTTAAATTTTTATAGACGACCCCTGCCCCAAAGAGGATACTCTTCGGAGTCGTTGCCGTTACGCCATGCTTTGCTAAAGTCATGTCATACACTCCATTTCTTCACACTAATTGTGATATCAATTCGTTTCAGGTCCGGGGCGCCCGTAGACACCGACTGAAACCCGCCATAGGAAAAGCAAATGGTGCTCCCGTCATCATCAGTGACGGTCACGCCATGTTTAAAATATTGTTTGATTCGCCCCTCAGCCTGAGCCAGAGGCAAGGCCTTGCCCTTGCTAAACCCCGTTAGGATGATGGTCAACTCCTCCATGCCATCCTCAGACACCACAGGGGACCCCAGGATTTCGTACACCCAGTATGGGTATGACACGACCTGGGTCCAAGTTTGATATTCACAAGGCACATCCAGGATTTCCATCATCACAGAAAAGGCTTTGGCAACATCAATCATTTAAACCACCGAACACTTCCCTAGCCCGGGCTTCTGCTTTTGGCTTTATCACCTGGAAGGCCTTCGTCATAGCCAAGGTTGGCTTCTTGCCCCGGGTGAAAGCAAACTGTTTACCCTCAAACTCCCGTATTTTGAAATGGTACTTCTTTGCCATACCCAGGGAGATTTCATTCTTTCCACTGCCGATTGGTATCCACCAGCCGCCCTTTCGACCGTTACCCTCCACGGCATACTCCCCAGTGCCTTTTTCTTCCCAGACGGCGTTTTCCAGAGGTGATCCGACATAAGCCACCCCAGAAGACGCATCCACCTGATAATCGAAGGAGCCGGCGGTCTGTCCGGTATTACGCCGGGAGATGGAAGCCGTCTGGGATGCTATTGCACCGGCTACTTCATGTAGCCAGGCAATGCCCGCCTTATTCAGTTCACCCTTAACCTCGATGCTCAAATCTTTAAAATCAACACTTGATACCATGACACTACCCCACTTTCTTCAGATAAAATTCCAGCTGCTCATGGAGCGCCATGGGGTCATCAATGTACAGCACATCAAACTCAACCCCTCCAATGGCCATCCGAAGGTCGTGGGGGTCAGCAGCCTCCAGCACCTGGTAGTCACAGATAAATACATGAGTTGATTCTGCCAGCTTGGTTTTGTACTTCTCGTACTCTGAGACCTCTCCGGTATAGTCTAGCCACCCCAAAAGGTCAGCCACCGGCGCCCAGGTATGCTCCGATTCGCCCAGGACATTCTTCTCCCCGGCTGTCCGTTTTTGCAGTTTTGCCTGGGTATTTCCACCAATCATGTCAAAACCTCGCCTTCATGTAGGGCTTAAGGAACCCGATTAGCTCCGCCGGGTATCCCAGTCCCGCATCCGTCCCGCCGCCATCGGCATAAGTCACCGAATGCCGGCTGATGCTCTCTGACTTGATTCCAGCCTTTGACCGGGTGGTTGCATCATACACCAGCAGCTTGATGGCACCCTCCACAACATCGGGAGGCCAGAAGACCTCCCCCGTTGTCCTGTCCAAAAAAGTGTTATGCGTATACCCCTTAATCGCCGATTCCACGGCTGCAATCTTCCGGGCAAGTGCTGCATCGGAGGCATCCTTAAAACAGGCCATACCCCTTAATTCGGATAATTCGACAATCATTGCCGACTACCACTACATCTTGATATGGGCCATAACCACCTTGGACTGATTGGTCAGAGCCACACCATAGATTCGGTCTGCCGAGATATCCGTCTTGCGTGCTAAGGACACCCGGTCCGTTTCAACATTCGTTTCCCGCTTCAGGAAGATGGTCAGTGCTGCCGCTTCATCCTCTGTTTCAGCATCATTTTCCAATTTAATGATGGGGCATTCGTAGTAAGTGTTAGCACTCACGGCAGAAATTTGCTTAACATAATCGTCAACCTTTGCCGCTGCCAAAGTTGCCTGGACGGTCGTCAGCAGAATTTCATCGGACCCGGGAGATGCAGCAACGCACTTCTTTGCCCCGGTATCCGTAGACTGGCAGAAAACATAATGTGCAGCAACGGCTTCATTTCCTGTCACTTTCTTAGATGGCACAATCCGAGTCCCAGCAATCATCCCAATTTCACCATTCATGATGACGCTGTTGTTGTACTTATCCGCAGAAATAAAGTTTGCATCTTTACGCAGCTGGGTGAGCTGCTTGGGATTGACGAACATTACTTTGTCCGACTGGACCTCTTCATCGAAAATATCCACTGCTTCGACAATGGGGTTATAGCCAATAATAGCGGCACTTCCATCGTAAACCAATTGCGCATCCTTCAGCGCTGCAATAGCGTCATTATCCACCTTTGAAGCGATGGCTTTCGCCAGCTGGTTATTGGTTTCCCCAACAGGATTCCCGTAGCCGGACAGCACGGCCTCGTCCGTGATTTCCACGGCCTTCATCGCTTTCTTGATTGTGAATGTCTTGGTGCTGGTCGCCAGCTTGACCGTCCCACAGGCCACGCCTTCAGCCACGTCCTCGGCATCCCCAATGTAAGCATAACTCGGCACCGTTACCGTATCCCCGGGCTGCCCCGCCAGAGTGGCGTCCAGCCGTGCAAATGGGGTCACCACAATCTTCTTACTCACCTTTGCGGTAATCATATCCGCCATAACCTGAGGGTTAATCAGGTCAGATAACATCGTCGTTGACATTATAATTCCTCCTATTATTCATTATTTCCAGTCAAGGCCTTGTAGACCTCCGGCTGTTCCCGATACAACTTGTTCCGTTCGTTGTATCCCATTTTGTCAAAAGCTTCCTGGGTAATCCCACCATTATCAGGATCATCTCCTTCTGGAAGCTTACCGTCCTCATATTTCCGTTTTGAGGCTTCCTTGAAAAACTCAGGATGCGCAGTCTTCTGGTCCTTAATCAGATTATCAAGGCCTTTAACCTTTCCGTTATCATCCAGGCTTAATTCCTCAGCACCCTCCTTAATCTTGTAGGAGATATAATCCACGTCCTTCACCCCAGATTCCAGCAGCGCAATCTTCAGGGCGTTATCCAGACGCTCAGAGGCCAGCTCTGCATTTAGCTTCGCCACATCGGTCTCATAGGTCTTGATTTTCCCCTGCAGCACCTCATTGCCTTCGGTGCTGCCCTTTAAGTCCGTGATGGTATCATTTGCCGCCTTCAGCTCCTTCACCTTCGTATTGTAGTCCTCTTTAGGTACCGCATACTTCGGGAATTCCGTTTTTGAAAATTCTGCCTGAAAGCCTTCAGCGTTAAACGCCCCATCATCACCCGTGTGCTTCTCAATTAAACTTTTCAACCATTCCATCGTCATATCCTCCATACTTTTTTATTCCGGTCAGTCCCGGTTGGATTTGCTGATATACTCCAGCGGAGTAAATTGACATAAAAATAAGACCTTTTAACGCCGTGTCCAGGGCAATCCATTTAGAACCGATTAATACCGACTTGCGGGACCTTGTATCCCAACAAACTTTTTAATTCGACTCAGAAACCTTGTCATTGCTACCTCCAGTACTTTTTTACATAAAAAAACCACCCATCTCTGAGTGGTTACATTTTCTCTATAAAAAGGGCATTTGGCAGGCGTACCATTCTCCTGCGTCTCTCGGGTTTTCCCTGTCAAGCCATCGGCGTGTGGACGGGTACGAAGTCTTCCACCTCAAATGCCCTTTCTTTGTACTAGTATTATATCACTATTGCTATTTCTTGTAAAGAATTGTCTTATTTCTTAACAAACGGCTCCATTCTTTATTGTTAATCTTCATGAACGTAATAATCGAATTTTTGAAGGCAGGATTGTCTGTCGATGTCTGAAGTCGAAGAATTGTTTTAAACTGTTCTCCGTCCGCGTCAAGAAACTCTTTTAAAACCAACGCTGTGCTGGGCTTGTTCGATTCTATGATATAATCTGGCGATTCGACAACTTCTTTTAAGAACATATAGTACCGCTCATAGTCATTGGGATGCCCATCCTTAATATGCTGGATACGCTCATCTGTTATAATAACCTCATCCGTTCGGATATCCGGCGTTACAACGCTATAAATTGATTTATCAATCTTGCCAATAGTATGCACTTCAATTTTTCCACTTTCTTTTGATTCGTCAATTATAGCATTTTTCATTGCACCTGTCTGCTTATCCTCACCAAAAAGCTGTAAGTTCATTTGCAAGTAGTCCTCTTTCCACGCCTTATAGCTTTCATCCTCAGTGCTCACAATCTCCCGGGCATCCTGGTCCCGCTTGAGCCGTTCACCTTCCAGGGCCCATCGTGGCTGCTGTAGCATCACGCATCGGCAGTGCACATCTTCATTGGCCAAACCAAAGTGCCCTGGAGCCATGGCCTCATGACCATTCACGGTGAATGGCTCATCCAGCTCCCGGATTTGGCCATCCAGGATCACATGATCCGGCCGGGTCTTCCCGTCCATGGTAGCATCCCACATCTTCACGATGTCGGCGCCCGCATCCCGGGCAGCGTGCATACTATCAAGCTTTGCCTCATTTTGCACCCGGTGACCCTCGGTCCTGGCAATCCGGTAGGCCCGCTTGAGCGATGCCTCCGTCACATTGGCCAGGTTGATGGCAATATCCCGATAACTGAGATTCTGAGATAACCCCCGGGACATCTCCGCCACAACATCCTTTTGGAGCTGGGCCACATCATTGTACAGCCGTTTCGACAGCTTCACGCTCTCGGTCGGCCGGGTGACTGAGGATGCCACCTGGTCCTGATTGATTGGCAGGACCATCTCGGTACCGTCTCCAGAAATATCATACAGCGTCCCAATGAATCCATCCTCATAGCACAGCTTCAGATAATCATTCACTGTCTTGACATTGCCCGATTCTAAAACACCTAAAATCGCCTTGATTTGCCGTTCAAGATTCCGCTGGTATTCCAGACGGTAAATCTTACTTTGGGTCAGCTCATCGGCCATCAGCTCCTTAATCCTGGCCTTTACGTCAGCCAGAGCAACCGTATAGTTGTCCTCCAACGCTTTCAGGGCGGCCTTCTCGTTATCGAGGAGTTGTTTCTCAACCTGCTTCTGGCGCTGGTTCATCAATCATCCCTCCCAATGCCTCACTGGCTGCGTTGATATCTAGGGCCGGGTCGGTCAAATCCACCTTATCCTTGATATCCTCATAATCAAGGTCCAGGATATCGCAAAGCGCCTTAAGGACCGTATCCCCGGGAAGCTTCGTCGCCGTATTCAGAAGCGTGGTAATCTCGGTTTGCTTCGTCTGGGCCTCAGCAAGCTCAATCTGGGCATTATCGGTCTCATTGGTGATGATTTCATGGTCAAACTCGATGTTCACATCATCAACCGTATAGCCCGTATCATTAGCCTTGTTGATTTCATCCAGCACAATCTGGATCACCTGCTTTAGGAAGGCCTTTAACCGAAGCTCCATCTTGCTGCACTTCAGGTCCAGCAAGGCATAACGGCTTTTGATGACCACATTCGTGACGTTACCGTCACCGACGGCAGCCGCATTAAAACCCATCCCGAATCGGTAAATACTCTTTTCGTCCAGCTCCATCTTCGCTTTTCTGGCTTCGTATGGCACCGGAACCGTCACCTGATCAACACCGCCATCGTGGTCAACCCCGATATAGTGCTTCACCTTCACGTTTTCAATGAGTTCACCAACGTCATTGCCCTCGAAACCACGCACAACATACAACGTCTCTGCCGTATCCTGGAGATTATTGGACAGCCCGCAGCTCATCAGGTCATAATCATCAATCAAGGCCTTGATGGGTTTCAGGTCAGTAAATTTCTTGCGGTTGTTATCCAGCCTGAAGAACGGGATATACCCAAAGGATTCAGAGAAATACTCCCCATCCTCTTCATATGCATAGTGCGGCTTCGGGTTAATGGCAACCGACTTATCCAGAATCAATCGGCCTTCGTCCTCCTGGGTGTAATAGGCCACTTCTTCGTCACTCCACACCTGGATGCGCTTAACCATCTTCCCTTCGATGTCAATGCGTTCCATGTAGTGGTAAATCACATAATCCTTTTGGTCTGAAGTGTACCGGCCATCTGCTTCCACAACGGACAGCCCATCCACCGCATTGAATTTGAGCTGGCCATCCCCATTTCGAAAAGCGTACATATACGCAAACCCATTGACGGAGCAATAGGTCAGAAGCTCATGGGTCTCTGCGATGAAATCATCTCCGAAGTAAGTCTTGATGTACTTTTTTAGGGCCTCGTCCTCGGTTTTGATAAAATCTCCACCCGACAGGATATACTGGACCTTCTGATCCACCAACTCGGGAAAAAACGCATGGGGAATTTTAATGTTCGCCCGATGCTTATCCTCAACATATTCCCCAGCCTCATTCACATAGAATAAGCGGACATTCAAAATATCATTCTCCGCCTCGTAGTAGCGCTGGCCCTCCAGGGCGTGACGCTTTTTCTGACTCCCCCGGTCCTTCTCAATGAGGGTCGTTATCTCATTTTCTTTTAGCATGGTCACACCTCCTAGTAGAGCCACCTGTTTTTCTGAATATATTGTTCCATGGCGTAACGCATGGCATCCATTAGATGATTGAAGTCATCAATGGGGCGATTGATTTTATTCCCAAATTTATCCTTATCCCAGGTATAGTTCCCAATCTCAGTGATGAAATGCACACACCGGGGATGGATGATGATTTCAAACCCCTGAATAAACTGGATCCCATTCATGATGGAGTCCTTCCCCTTCTTGGCGGGCCGGATTCGATGAACCCCGAGGCTTCGAATTTCATCGATGCTCTTGGGTTCCGCAGAATCGGCAGTAATCCGTTCTTTGGCAAAACCCATTCCAGTGATATTCTCAGCAATCCTGGCATTCGATAGTCCTTTTTCGTACATCTCATCAAAGACATAAATCTTACGAGCATCTAAATCAACCATTCCCGCAAACAAAGCACTGGGGTCATTGGTATAGCCGAAGTCAAGGCCGAAGGCCGAATCGAGATGCTTTTCAGCCAGTAGCGTTTGAAGGCTAAAGGCCTCTTCTCGCCAATTCTCATAGACCAGCCCATCGACGATGCCCCATCCCCCAAGGCCAGCCACAGCATAGCGTCTGGGATTGTGGAGCTTCATCGTCTCAAACACCTTAAGGTCGGCAGCATCGAGCCACTCATTGCATTTGTAATTCGTTGTGATGGCCAATACATCCGGGTCATTTTCTGTTCCATCAAAAAAACGGCCCTTCAGCCAGTGATGTTCGTTCCATGGGTTGAACGTCAGCGTAAATTGTTTGAACAGACCATCTGGTACCTCGCCACGGATTGATTCATCAAGCATGTTGAAATCATCCTCTGAGGTAATCTCATAGGCCTCCTCAATCCAGCACCAGCACAACACCCCTTTTTCCACCGTTATGGATGTGACTTTGAGTGGATCATCTAGGCCCCGGAAGTAAATTTTCTGCCCGGTGGGCCGATATGTCATCTCTAGCGGGCTTTCTTTAATGACCCAAGCTTCCGCTGCCCCCAGGCGATTAATGGCCCACTTAAGCTCTGTAAAGCATGAATCTTTCAGGGTGCGAAAGACCTTTCGGACCACCAGCGTATTGGCAGCGGCATACCTTTCTTCCATCATCCGGTAGATAATATTTAAAGCCGTCGTCTTCGATTTCTTGGATGCCCGACTGCCCTTAGTCACTCGGTAACGCCCTTGGAATCGCCAAAACTTACCATACCCTGAGCCAATAATCTCGGGTAGGTATAGTTTAGGCTTAGTCTGGGATGTCATCTTCGCCATAAATAATCACCGGCCCAATACCCGCCACATCCACTTTGTCCGTGAACAGGCTATACCGCTTGCCCAGAAGCTCCGCGGCCTTCAACCGTTCCTTCTCGTCCGGATGCTTAACCATGCGAGCCGCAGATGAACAGCCGTCACCCGTTCCTTCAACAACGACAATCTCCGCCACACTTTCACCGCGCATGACGGAGGTTAGATACTCCATCACCTCCTGGGCCTCAGCCGTCTTAGCGGTTCGGATTTTTTGGAGTTGCTCGTCAATATAAGCTTTAACCTTAGTATTTCTTAGCATCTTAGATGCATTTACCGCAGCAGTCATATCCTTTTTTACCGATGGATACGCAGCCTTGTAGGCACGTGTACCATTGAGATCAATGAGGTATTCATCACAAAACCGTTTCTGTTTTTCAGTCATGCCCACAAGACCACCTCCTTTCAGGCATTAAAAAAGCGCCGGGTTGGCGGCGCTTGAATCAAATTACATTTTAAAATTTGCTGAATAGATATATAGCACCGCTCTCACCAATATTGCGAGAATACTTAATACCAAAAAAACATAAAAAAAAAGAATAGCGTAATCCAAGTAATTGTTTTCTACAATTGCTCTTATAAAACACACCACAAACACAAAAACCAATGAAAAAATTTCTAAACAAACTGTTACGACCATTGCAATTAAAATATATCTATACACGGTCAGCGGTTTTTTATCAACAATTTTATCCCCACAGTTTTTGTTATACGCGCCTTTTTCTGGATTTGCAGTAACAATCGCCATTGCAGAAATACTGAACCCAATCAATATCGCTAAAATGTTAGGTAAAATTTCACATAGCTTTGAGATTGCCAAAGTAACAATCCCGATTTTATTAGAAATGATTGTCACGACTATTGCAACGATTATAGGACATAGTATATCGAACATTAGCTCTTTCTTATCATTAGCTTCAAAATAATCAGAAAAAGGAATTATCCAGTCAGCATAAATAAATCTACCTATCGTTTTTTTGCTTTCACCAATTTTATTCTTCAATTCCAATCACTTCTTCCATTTTAGCAAATAATGTAAAAGAATCAACTAGCCCTCGTTGCTTATCAACTTCAGCTGTAACAGATTCTATTCTTTTGAGCAATTCGGTATCCAACACTATATTCGACCCGGCTTCACTCTTCCCTCTTATTTTCATTCTTCTTATTGTTCTTTCTTTTGCAATAAAATTATTTTTTATACTCTTTATTTTATTTTTTCTTAAGGATTTTCCTTTGTTTACCTTATAAGTTAAAATTACTTCATCTTGGATTGTTTCATCTACTCGGTCCATAATACCAAGGTTGTCATTGCCCAACAGCTCACTCTCTAGGAATAAATCTACTGCACAAACTCTGTTTAGTCGTTCAAGTTGTTTATCAAAGTCATCCTCTGGTATAATTGCCCATTCTATTCTATATTTAGGTGAAACATTCTTTTCTTGTAAAAGCTTTTTTAAGTATACATTTAAGTAATTTTTAATTGCGTTTATTCTCACTCCTGCATTTCGCTCTTCCAATACAACAAATGCTTCTGTTGATGTTAATTCACACAACAGATGAGTCTTCTCTACTTCCCCTTCATCGAGTTTCTTATCACTTTCCCTTTCAGCTCCTGTAGTAATTGACTTTAAATTTGGAGAATGATTATATTTACTTGACCCCATAATAATCTTTACTAGATTACGATTATCTCGTTTATAATATTCAAAATCATACAGGTAAACAGCTTTATTAGATGCTTTAATATTTTGTATTATATCAACTTCTGATAAATTGTGAATATAGGTCAACAAATCTACAAAACACTCCTTATCGAAGAAGAATTCATCCTTCCTATACCATTGAAAGTCTAAAGAATAAAAACCAATATTTCTATTTTCAATGCTCATCTTTCCCTCCATTGTGTATTTGCAATAATTATACACCGTTTCCAGCCAAAAGAAAAGGGCACCCTCGGGTAAGGGCACCCACACAATGGAGTAGAACTTCAGATGATTTTCTACACTACCATATTACAACACTTCCACTACTCATCATTACTCATTTTCAAACTAATCAAAGCCCGATTATGAATTCTGCATAGATGCTGGTACGAATACCCCATCTTAACGCAAATCTCCTCAAGGTAAAGCCCATCACAGTATTTATAATACAGCACCAACTGCTCCCGGTCGTCCGCCAAGGCTTTAATGGCCTGCCCAATATCCCGCCGCAATTGCAACGCCCGATCAACCATATCCTGGATATCATGGTCCAAAGCCTCAATCTCCGCCACGATATCCTCCATGGATAGCCCTCGGCCACCCCGGATGATGACCGGAGCCATGGCATTCCGCCGACGCTCCTCCTTGGTCATCTTTTCCTGGTCGCTTTTCCCCCGGTACTGGAAGTACGTCGGCCGCTGGGTGATGCTCGTTGCCCGCTGCCGCCACCGTTCCTGCTCAGCCTTCATCCGTTCAATCCGGTTCTCTGCAATGCGATACCGCATCAGCCAATGGACCTTTGCTTTCCGTTCTTCTCCTGTCATTTACACCTCCACGATGTACACGCCTCATTGTCATCCAACACCTCAAAGCCATCTGCTATCCGGTTGCTGTATGGGATCCGCATACACCGTCCATCTACATGATGGCCACACGTCCCGCAACGCTTGTCCGGCCGGGTTATCCCCTCGGCCAGCTTGTAGGCATCCAGGTCCTCAATCTTGATAACGTCCATACACCACCCACACAATCCAGGCAATCACAATGGCCACACCAAGCAGTACCCACAGCATCTGCGGCCATCCAAACGCCAACGCAATGGCCAGCCCAGTCCCAACGCCTACCCCAATGATGGACAGCAGGCATCCGATGGCCAGGCAAGTGATGATTGTTTTAATCTTGTTCATGCGCCACCTCAGGGTGCTCTTTACCCCACTCTTCAACGCGCTCAACATACCCTTCTGGGTTTTGCCCAATCGGCCCTTCCAAGGCACACCCCTGGTCACCACCTAAAAAACAAATCAACGGACAGCTCCCGTCACACCCCAACCCCCGGTAATGGTACATCCGACATGCCCGCACTGCCGTCTTCACAAATTTCACAGCATCCATTATTTGACCTCCATCGCAAATTCTGCCGCCACCAAATCCAACTCAGCAGCGATACACCCATTGTCATCCAGGCGGTAAAAGGCTTTTATGTTCCAGCAATCTTCCCACCGTGCTTTTTCGAACCAGGACGTCACGGCTGCTAGATCGCTGCCGGCTTCAATTGTGCTTTGGCCGCCATCCTGCCACTCTAATGTCCACGGCCACGGCACCACATACACTGTGGTGCGAGTCTCAACGGTTGGCCAGCCGCCGGAATAGGCTTTTACCGCCCAGACCCCAACAACAAATAGTGCAATGGCTACCAGTATCGCAACCATTTTATATTTTCCATTCGGTGTCATTGTCCTGCCCTCTTCTCGAATCGCGTACACCCTTTCACATTACACCCGCGACTTACACCCTTCATTAGGATGTAATCACAGGTAAAAATACCAGTACCGGCGCCACCCGGAGTCCTGCTATATTTACACTTCTTGCATCGATCGTTATTGCATTGATTATCCTTTGTCTTCATCCGATTTCACCTCCTTAATTCGAGCCTTCAAGGCATCCAGCAATGCGTCTTGGGCCCAGCACTTATGATTCAAGGCATCCATCACCTGTTCATCCATACCGCCCTGGGTAATCAGATGGTGGATAATGACCGTTTCCTCTTGCCCCTGCCGATGAAGCCTTGCATTGGCCTGCTGGTAAAGCTCCAAAGACCAGGTCAGGCCAAACCACACGACGATGTGGCCGCCGGCCTGTAGGTTCAGTCCATAGGCCGCACTGGCGGGGTGGGCCAGAAGGACGTCCAGCTTCCCGGTGTTCCAGGCTTCGATATCCGCCGGGGTCTTCAGCTCCCCGATCCGTAGCTTCTGCTTGGCCAAGGCTTTCTTTATCCGATCCCGGTCATGTCGGAAACTGTAAAACACCAGTAGGCTTTTACCTGACGCCGCTTCCACAAGTTCCCGTAACGCCTCCATCTTGCAGTCATGGATCTCATAATCCTGACCATCCTCATCGTAGATAGCACCATTACACAGCTGCAAAAGCTTATTACTAAGCACTGCTGCCGTGCTGGCATCGATGGTGGTTTCGTCCACCGACAGCAGCATGGTCCGCTCCATTTCCCGGTACCGGGCCATTGCTGTCTTATCCAGATAAACCGGGATGGTGTTGTCCATCCGCTCAGGTAGGGACAGATAATCCTTGGCTGACAGGCTGATACAGATATCCGATATCGCCGCTTTGATGTTGTCCTCACTGCCATCCCCCGGCTTCCAGCTGTAAATCCGGTCAACCCCACGCTGATCCGGCTGGAAGTAGGTATCCCGGTAATAGCCCAGGGTCTTTCCCAGGCGTTCACCCTGGTCCAGCAGATACACCTGGGCCCAAAGGTCTAACATCCCATTGGGGGCCGGTGTCCCGGTCAAGCCATACAGCCTTCTGATATGCGGCAGCACCAGGCGCAGCTTCTTGAAGCGTTTGGACTGGCTGTTCTTAAAGCTGGACAATTCATCGATGACCACGCAGTCAAAGGGCCAGGCATTTTTGTAATACTCCACCAGCCACTGGACGTTCTCCCGATTAATTACCCAGATGTCGCCGGGTGTATTCACTGCCCGGATGCGCTTCTGCTTGCTGCCCAGCACCGAGATGATCCGCAGCATCTTCAGGTGGTCCCATTTTCCGGCTTCTCTCGTCCAGGTATCTTCGGCCACACGCTTTGGGGCGATGACCAAGGTCCTGCGAATAGCAAAGCGATTATACCGCAGGTCGTTAATGGCCGATAGGGTGATCACCGTCTTACCCAGGCCCATATCCAGGAAAAGTCCCAGATGGGTTTCCCCCAGCATCCGGCTGATGCAATACCGCTGATAGTCGTGGGGCTTAAAGATCACAAGCGCTGCTCCTTCCAGCGTACACCTGGACAGCACCCCTTTGCAATATCGGCCAGTACCTCTTTGATTGACGCTTCCCGGTCAAGCAGGTAAACCCGACATCCTAGCTTTAACAGGCGGTTTAATTGCAGCACCTGATTTCGGGTGGGCTTTTTCCCTTCCTGCTTCATCTCCACGAATCCCACCTTCCCTGCCGGCAGGATAACGATCCGGTCCGGCACTCCGGTGTTTCCCGGGGACGTCCATTTATAACACCGACCGCCCTGGCGTCGGGTTTCCTCCCTCAACAGCCCTTCCAATTCTTTTTCCAGCATTGTTTTTGCACTCCTTCCATTATCCAGAAATTTCATACTTTTTAATAATATTTAAAATGCGGGTTACACTTGGCACAATTTTTTCCCTTATATACCTATACGTATAGCGTATATATATCCCTTTTTTATATTTATATATATATATAAATATAAGTGTAGACAATGTAGATTGGCGTCTAATCCCCCCTACTTATTGGGTTTTGGCGAATACACAATCTGTATCGATTTCTTACCCTAAGTGTAGAATCTGTAGATGGTGTAGTAACTGTAGGCATCCCATTTTAGGGTCAATCTGTAGCCGTGGCTACAGATCATTTTTGTATCAGAGGCACACTTCAAACCCCCTTTGCTGCTTATAAGGGGCTCCAAATCGGGTGGGCGTCTTAAATTTTTTACAGACCTTAAGTCCCATCAATATACCGTTGATATCCCGGGTATCCCGCTGCGTCAAATATTTTAAGTCGTTGTTGAAGCACTCACACCAAACCTCAGCGGCACATATCCGGTCCCTGGGAATCCGTTCTTCCAAACCTTCTTGCTTCATGCCCTGGGCCCAGAATACGCGTCTTGCCTGTAAGTCCCGTCGCATCCAATCCGAAGGCAACGGCTTTGAAATAAAATCAAGAATCATGCTCTCCCTAGGATCTACATTCTTGTGGGCTTCCTGGGCTTCTTTTGCCCCTTCGGCTTCTTTGTTTTCCAGATAGAGCTTTTCCCCCTGGGTGTACAAAATACCGGCCTCTGCCCAAATTTGATCCACCTCATCGGGTGTTAAATCGGTAAACACGCTTTTAGTGGCGTTTTCGCTGTCCACATTCACCGGCCAAAAACGGCGGTTTCCTGTTCGATCCCGAAGGAAGTCATCCTCATTGGTCGTTCCAAAAAACACACATCCCCGGGGTAAGGCTTCTGTCCGGCGGCCATAGGGTGCCCGATAGATATCATCTTGCTTGGATAAAAACTGTTTGATGGTGCCCATCTCAGATTTATTAAATCCTTCAAGCTCCCCAACTTCAATAATCCAGTAACCTTGTAAAAGCTCACAAGCTTCTTTCCCCTCAAAGGTTCGCAGGCTGTCCGAAAACCAAGCCCCACCTAATTTCTTGAAAAAGGTACTCTTCCCAATGCCCTGGGGCCCAGTCAAAATTGGCATATTGTCAAACTTCGTCCCTGGACGCCAAATCCGTGCGACAGCGGCCACCAGCGCCTTTTTTAATACCGCCCGGGTATACGGGGTGTCTGCCGCCCCAAAATAGTCAATCAGCAAGGTTTCAATCCGTTGAATACCATCCCAAACCAATGGCGCTAAATACTCCTTGATTGGATTTCGTCTATGCTTCTTAGCGTAAAGAGCCATAGCATCTAAGATTTTCTGCTGCCCGGTTAGCTCATACATTTTTTCTAAATAGTGCCTCAGCCCAGCATCATCCGAGTCGTTCCATCCCCTTGACCGATAGGGACCGTCTTCAGAAACCTCCCAGGGTAGCCGAGCCACTACCGTTGCCCGGTTAGCGAATTCGTCATGGTAAAATCGCCCGGAAAGACCGGGGTCGTTTTCCATGATAATAAGGGCGTTATCGATGGTTTTTAGTGCGACGCCGTCTTTGTTTGTTTTAAGCTTAACAAGCCACTCTGTCGTGTTTCCCCGGGCTTGGAGTTCAATTCCAGCAAAGTCTTTTGCCGCTTCGGCGTGCTTCTCTTGTAAAACAAGTGCCTTGACCTGAGGATCTTCCACACACAATTCCTTCATGGCTGTAAAACTCGGCATAGCCGCTGCGGGTGTCCCCTCCTTGGCTCCGTCATCCATATCGGAAAACTTATGGAGGCGAACCAGGTCAAAGGCATTACAGAGCAGACCGCTGATGGGGTCCGTGGCATGGTGGGAATAGATGAACTTCCCGCCATCGTATAAAATGGCCCCGCCGACGGTGGACCCATCGGTGAAGGTATACCGCCCGGGGATATCCGTTGGGGCATAAGTCCCCGGTAAAAACTGATCCATGGCCGCCGGCACATCATAGATCCGGCAGAAGGCTCCGACGACGCCCTTCTTTTCCAGGGGATCACCCTGGCGCTTCGCCCGCTGCTCCCGGACCTTGATGGCCCCGGGGATTTCGGGCCACTCTGCAACGCTGTGCCAGTCCTCATACATGGACAGGATGCCTGCGCCGGATAAGAAGGGGTTGTCTGCATAGGTATAGACGTACTGGCTACCCATATCCACGGATACCGAGGGCCAATACATGAGCCGGCAGACGTCAAAGGTCGTCTGGTCCAGGATGGACATATCCAGATAGCTGGATATTTTCCGGGCGATGGGTTCATATTCTTCAGCAGCACAGGGTTTATCTAGCGGGATGACGATGCGCAGTCGGGGGGCGGCCTCTTCGTGCTTTCTGGTAGAGTAAATGACATAGGCACAGCCAAGGGAGGATACCGCCTGTAAAACGGCACCGGTTCCCCCTGCGGGAATATTGTCGGCATCCAGGGTGATGAGGCAACGGTCTAAGACCTTATCACTTTTACGGCGGTTCTCCCGGAGACGGCCGCCGACGAATCCCCCGACATCCTTTAAATCATCCTGCTGGTTCTTACGCATGGATTTATAAATGGCGAAGCTTTCCGGCGTGACCTTCGGCGTTGCCAGCTGGGCCACGAACTCCGACCACAGCATTTCCTGGGGGTACCAGTACACGCTGCGTCGGCTGGGCCCCGTCGATATGGTTATTTTCTGATCATTAATCATGGTTAATCCTTCTTGTAATAGGGGCTTAAGAACCCATCCGCATTCAGCGGTAAATCCGGGGCCCAGCTTGGTGACTGGCACATAATTGTTTCGATACGGTGATAGCATTCGACGGCAATTTGATCCGGTACTTCCAGGATGATTTCATCATGGATGTGGAACCGAATGGCATACCCCGCCTGGTAGAGTCGGTATAGGGCATCCGCCAGGCAATCCCGGGCCACCGCCTGAACGATGTTTTCCGTCAGTTTCCCGCCATAGGTCGGGATAAGCTCCCACTTCTTCGTCGTTTGGTTCTGGCCCTCAAACTGGACCTGCTTGCGGCCCCTATCCCCGGGAACCACCACCGGGTTGGGATAGAACATCTTTCGACCGGACGGTAAGGTGATAAAGAGATTGTGTTCATCCCTGAAAAAGGTTACGCCGCAGTTCAGGGTCACCGGCTGGCAGAATTCCACACAGCCGATGGCCGCATCTTCCACCTGGTACCAGAAATCCCGGATCCGGGGATTGGCTTCCCGCCACCGTCTGACGATGTCGGGAAGTTCATCTTCGGATAAACCCATCTTAAGGGCTCCCATCTGAATCAGGGCACCTTGAGCACCCTGGTATCCCAGGGCCAGCTCCGCCACCTTTCCCTTTGCCCGTAGCGCATATTCCGGATTCCCCTTGGCAATTTTCTCCAAGGGCACCCCGAACATGGCCGAAGCCGACGCTTCATAAATCTTGCCATGGGTCCGGAAGACTTCCATTCGCCATTCTTCCTTCGACAGCCAGGCAATCACCCGGGCCTCAATGGCGGAGTAATCGGCAATGGCGAATACATGGCCAGGCGATGGCACAAAAGCGGTTCGTATCAGTTGACTTACGGTATCGGGGACATTGCCATACAAGAGCTTGAGCCCCTGGGAATCCTTCTTTTTGACGAGCCCCCGGGCCGCGTCCAGGGATGCGATGTAATTACGGGGCAGGTTATGGACCTGGATGAGCCGACCGGCCCAGCGTCCGGTATGGGCGCCGTAGAATTGCAGCAATCCCCGGACCCGTCCATCAGCACAGCAGGCACTATCCATGGTGTAATATTTCTTGATAGACGTTTTGGCCAACTCCTGGCGGATACGCAGGCTTTGCGCTGCCTCGGGATAATCGTCTTTAAAAGCGTCGATTAAATCGGGCAGGATGCCTTTGGCCAAAGACGGGATGACCCGTCCTGTGGTTTCTTCCAGCCAGGCTTTGTGCTGGCTAGGGCTGTTAGGATTATCAAGCCCTGTAATCTGCCGCATATCGGCCATGAGCTCTTCGGTGGTTTCTTGATCGATGGCAATAGCTCCCTGGACTAAATCCTGATCGATTTCCACACCCTGGCTGTTCATCCAGATATCCATGACCCATAGCTGCTGTTCATGCTCTGGCAGTGGGTAGGCATCCAGGCGTTTTCTGATGGCCTTCTCCACCACCACATCCTGTTCGCAATAGTTCTTAAAGAGCTCCCATTGGTCCGGTTCGTGCTCCGGCAGCGTCCGGATGTAGGGTTTGTTCTTTGTCGGCTTTCGCGGTACACAAAACTTCCGAATCAAAGCAGCCCCCTGGCGGTCCTTCTGCTTATCCTTTGGGAATCCCAGGGCCAGGGCAATTCGCCCCAGACCTGCCGGATAACCGGCGTAGAGTCCCTGGACCATGGTACAGGACCATTGTTCCAGGGGCGCTTCGTAAAACTTATTGATGCAGTACCATTCAAAGGCAGCGTTATAGGCCGTCTTTTTAACCCCCGGATCCTTCAGCGCCCGGATGACCCGGTCCGGCAGCCGCCGTCCCTTTTCGGTTAGGTCAACCACTACCACGGGCTCATCGTCAAAGCTGAAGGCAAAGAGTAGGATTTCAAAGTCGGGGGACTGCACATATTTGTATAAGCCGCTGCTTTTAATATCCACGCTGGAATAGGTTTCAATATCGATGCTCAGTTGTTGCATAGCCCCTCCTTTATGGTGCTAAAAGGCCCCGGAGGGCCTTACTCATAGTCCTAAAATATCGGTGCCCGTCGGCGCCGCTGTCGGATAAACCGGCTGAGGTGCGGCGGGGTAAATAGGGGCCGCCTGCCCTGGATAGGCAGGCTGCGGTGCTGTGGGAATCCCCTGCTGCGGATAACCCGGTACCGTGGCTGGCGCTTGTCCCGCTTGTGGGGCTACCTGTCCCGGATAAACTGGAGGCTGTCCCGGTGCGTAGCCGCTTTGGGTCAGGGGCACCCCCGGTGCTGCGGAGGGGGAACCACCGGCAACCTGGATATTCCCAAAGTCATCGGATGCCTTCGTCCGTCCACCGGAGAGGGGTTCCCCGTCCCGGGTCTTCCACACGTTACCCAGAGAACAGCGAATGCCATTGCGGCCATGGTTGTAGGCAAAAAATGCGACAGATACATAACCATAGCAACCGGAGTAAAACTCATTTTGCCCAGTGGCAGGATGCCGGTCCTGACCCACGACTACCTCAGGCGGGTAATCGGGATAGCTGGAAGCGGTCAGCACATAGTGGCCGGCGCATTCCGGGCCAAAGGCTTCCCCATTGGGGCGGGTACCGTCCCCATCATAGATGGGAGAGGATACCATGGCGGGCATGGTGCCATTCCATTTACTGGACACCCCTTCTTGTTTGGCGGCTTCAATGGCCTGGAAGGCCTGCTGCACCAAAGCGGCATTGCTTTTGGGAATCAGGATGGTGGTCGAATATCGGGGACCCTGGTCCCCCTGTTGGCTGGAATAAGGCTGGAATACATGGACATAGCTAAAACGGACTTCGCCTAATACAATATTACTCATTGGTTGTTACCTCCTAAAATGGGACCACAAGGTCCTTGAAATCATCTTCGGCCGACTTTGGTGTAAAGGGTGGCCGTTTATCCGTTACGGGTACCAGGGTGGGCTTTCCCTGGGGTTTGACGATGTCAGAAGACAATACTTCCTCAAAGGCTTTCTTGCCCATCAGCTTTTCAACGGCGGTTAGGGTGATGGGGCTGCGTTCATACAGCAGCGATTCCGCGTACCCCTGGGCCATGACCTTTTTAAAAGCGGCATCAATATCGGCAAAGGCCCGGTTGCTCCGTCCCTCCACCACCTTCATGCCGGGCATCTCAGTACCTTTAAGGGCTTCTGCCAGGGCGTAGGCTTTTAACTGCTTCTGGTAGCCCACCAGGTCCTCCAGGCGATTTAACATGGCCACAATCTCTACGGGGGCCATCAATGCTGGATCTTTCTTCTCTGCCTCCTGGAATTTCTGACCATAGGCAGTGCAGACCGGTTTTGCTTTACAAAACTTGCAATGCTCTCCCGGGACGATTTCTCCCGTTCCAGAATGAGCCATGGCGGCTATCGGCTTAACCGTATCCGCCCAACCCAGCAGCTCCTCCAGGGTGTAGATATACTCAGAGTAGTTATCCATCCGAGGCTGGATGATGCAAGTCGTCACCGTATCGATGGGATATAGCAGCTTATAGGCTTCATAGGCCCCCAGGGCATACAGCTTTAACTGGCTATTGTCCTTGGCAGACACTTCGACATTTTTTCCATACTTCAGATCAATAACCCACATCTGGGTCCCGGACAAGATGACGCAGTCTGCGGTACCAAAGCCCTCAGGCACCCAGGCGGAAAAGTCCACCCGTTTTTCAATGCCCACCATGGGCGCCGCCGGGGCACCATAGGTGATCTGCTGGATGCGGTCAAGATAGGCATCGGTATGGCTATCCATCTCCGGCGCATACAACTCATTTTTCTTTAGGGCATTCAGCTTCTTTGTATATGCCGATTTAGCCATGGGGGTATAGTGCTTAGTGAGCTTTAGTTCGGCCATGGCATGGGCCAAGGTACCTTCTGCAGCATAGGTGCTCGTGGTATCCGGATACCGGGCCTCCATCCGGGCCGATGGCGGACAGGCCAGCCAACGACTGGAGGCACTGGCCGACAAAACGGCATGGGTCGTCATACCGTAACCCCCATTTCTTTTAAGCGGGCAGCCAGTGCCGGGTATTGATCAGACTTGACTTCTGTCAGGTAGGTTGCCCCAAAACTTTGAAGCAATGCCTGTAGCTCCGCCTGCCGGCCGGCATCGATCAGGCCAACCATGGCCTGCTGGAATTGTTCAATGGTATAGGTCGGTGCCACAGCCGTCACCGGCGGCGGCGTAAGGGGGGTAGTCGGAGCAGGCGTAATGGATGGTGCTGCCGCGGGGGGTGTTACGGGCGCTACCTGCTGGATTGGCGGTACCGGTGCAGCCGTTGTGATCGGCATCTGCGGTGCGGGTGCTTGGGCGAGGTCCACCGGCAGTGGATTAACCGTCGGAGCCTCCGTCGGGAAAGTCTGTTCCATAGTGGCTACCGGAACAGGCTGGCCACTTCCCAGGGGCAGCCCACAGGTCATCTTTGCCCAGGTCTGCATTTCTTCAATACTGTCAAACACACAATTAATTTTCATCTTCATCATAACTCCTTCTCTAAAATAGTGATGGTATCCTCGATATCCTTGATAATCTTCTCTTTGGCCGATGCGGTAAACTTCTTCCGCTCACGGATGCTGGCAGACAGCTCTTTGAGGGCTTCTGCAGCTTCTCTGGCCGTATCCTCCCAGAAACGCATTTCCTCATATAAAGAATCTAGTTCACTTTCACTGTCTTGCTCAGCCTCAACGTCAGTCTGAAGGGCGTGCCACACCCACGGCCCGCACCGTTTGCTAACCACATCCTCTAAATCTTGTTTGGTCATGACGTACTGTGTGGTATCCTCGAGTGGCCCGAAGAGCAGTTCGTAGGCCTCAATGTTAGGGTAACCTTTAAAGGCGATCACTCCGGGTAATCCATACATATACCCTCGCCTCCTTTTTTTGTTTGTTCCAGCTCTCTTTTTAGAGCTTCAATCGCTAAATCCAGGGAAATTCCCATGAAAGGATGCCGCTCTTTCAAAAAGATCATATCCCGGATAGCGATGGTAAGTTTTCGCTTTTTAGTCATTACTCGCACCGCTCAAACCGATCCTGGATCCAGTGCTTCATTTTATTTTTGGCCAGCACTTTCGGGGTTTTTTCGCCGCCCCGACGGGGCATCCCCTCATTTCGCTCCACCTCAGAGCGATCATCGAATACCGTTCCATGAGGTGGGACATCCTGGATTAATCGGCTGTTTTTTCGTGTCATTTGCTTTTTCCTCCATTTCGTCGTATAATGTTGATAACTATTTTTACCTGCACCCTTCGGGAGTCCTACGTCCCGGGGTGCTTTTATTTAGGAATATCCTCCCATCCGACTCCAATATAATCTAACACCTCACCCCACCCGACATCGTACATCCAATAATGCCATTCTTTAGGGTTGTCCTCTCTCAATCGATCAAACCGATGTGGACGCTTTTCCAGGTGAATTCCAAATCCGCACATTGAGCACCCTGTTCTTTGCGCCCGGGTGGTTCTCAGCGTTCCGTCTGGATCACGGACAATTTCACCATAAATCTTTGGCACCGGAACTTCTAAATCTAAGGCCAATTGCAATAAATCTTGTCTGCTAAAAATCGCAAACGGTGCTGATCGTGTGACTGTTTTCCCATAATAATTGCAACCATTCCTGACCAGTGCCATTTCACGTTGACCGCCCTCAGATGCCATAAGCCCTAAATATGGACTGCTTTTGTGTATTCTTGCCCAATCATTACATGGTTTTTCTTTGAGGTAATAGCAGCATTTATTACTGACTAAAAATGGTGCTGTCTGATAATCTGTTCCATACTTATCATTTTCCGGACCGCCAAAGAGATTCAACCACTTTTGAGGCAATCGCATTCGGGTTCCTTTGCGATAACCGCCTTGCTTTCCGCAATCTCCAGTTATGATTGCGTTTCGGACCGTTTTATTTTTATCGGTTGGATTTTGCAAGAGTGCAATTTTTCCAGCCACTTGTTTACTGATCACGGGGAATCCAAACTCTTTAAGTACAGTCGCTTTGCTTTTTATTGCCTTGAGAGGGACTATCCCTAAATCCTTATGGATCTCCTGGATGCTTTTGTCTTCGAGTTGGCTCACACTAATTGCCGGTACGTCAATTCCAATCGATCTTAGCCATAAAAGCAATGTGATGCTATCCAATCCACCGACACTTACGTGGCAACTATCAACGGCATCGTAAAATTCCCACGCTCGTTGCTCCGCATGTTTTAGCTTTGCCTCGTATGGCAATGATTGTTTCTGTCTAAATTCCTGTTCATTCATCTCACAATATCCTCCCAAACCCACACCCCACCGGGTGCCATCACGACCATCAGCCACTCCCCACCAATCGCCGGGGTGCTGCGTGTCCAACAGACTGCCAAGTCCACCACTAGAGCAGCGGCCGTGGCGATAATATATTTCTTCATGAATCATTACCTTCCATGTACTTAATTACCTTGTCTCGATAGATGTAGTAGGTGTACCGTGTCTTACCTGGACGTCTCAGGGCCACACCAATATTAATTAGATTTAATTGCATGGCGGCCCGGATGAAGTCACAGGTCGCCCCCATCATTTGTGCTGCTTCTGGGACAGATATCCGTTCATTTTTCAATTTGCTCACCTCCTTTCCGAGTCTTAAGTCGATTGACAATTGCCTAACCCATCCTCCCCTGCTATACTTAAATCATCACCATGCTTGGTGAAATCTAGGGAAGGAGGAATACCAACATGGATAAAATGCCTTTCTGCATTGATAAATCTTGTTCTCCAAAAAAGATTACAATGTTTTATGGCGATGATGCCCCCGCAGGTTTGGATCGTCATGAATTTCTTGTCGAAACAGATTTAAAAGATGCACTTTTAAAAGCTGCTTCAGAATTATATCCATCTGAGGAATTCGTATTCGGCGAAGGTTTCTAAGCACCAAGCCAGTTATTTGACGATGTTGAATGACTGGCTTTTTTCGTGCATCTTACACTGAATTATGTCTTCAATTGTCAAAAGATCTCCGGCACAACAATCAGATTCGCTTAATGCCTTAAGATCCTGATTTGCTTGGCGATAAATCATTCTCTCTAACCGTTTCACTCGGCGCTCTAATTCTTTGATCTTCTTTTTCACTGCTTCCCACCTCCTTTCAAAACCTTAAATTAAAATTAACACCCACACGCACACTGGACTATATATTGTAAATATTTACCGATTCTGATAGAATCAATTCAACATATAGAAAGGAGGAGCTGACAATGGGTAAAGACTTAATCAAGCCAGGTACCGACAATCAAACACCTGGCAAATACCGTGAAGTCGGTCCACGTGGTGGACAAGTGCAAAATCCGCGCATTGTTGATATCGACCAAGGTGATCGACTACCGCCGACTCAGGAATCCGGACGTAAATGGGAAAGACTTTAAACATCGAAGCCGCTACTACTAACAGCGGCTTTTTTTAATGGGTATTCGCTTTCTCCAAAAGCAGAAACTCCTTCCAAACAAATTGATTTGCAACCACGATTCGACATATCGTACATCTGATTCAATGTATGACGAGATATAATGATGCACTTCCCCTCACCTCCTTTCTAGGCCTTAAGCCGATTGACAATTCGATTTTCACTCTCGAATTTGAACAACTCCTCTAAAGGAAATCCTGGCTCAATAGAATTACGTACTTTATTGGCTTCATCCCACGAAAAACTGGTCTTACCTTGGATTTTGTTATAGATGGTTTTTTCACTTACACCAAGTTCCTCAGCCAAATCCTTTTGCTTAACTCCATGTTCTGCCATTTTCCCGATTAAGACACGGTACATTTCAATCCTCCTTTCTGACCGTTAACGGTTATTTTCTTATATAATAAACCCGTTAACGGTCTATGTCAATCGATTTGTGAAAATTATTTACCGTTGACGGTATTTTTTTGCTTGACACAAGAATTATGAGGGCGTATTATACAATCAAAGGAGAACGACAAAATGGGTATTGAAAAAATTAATGAATACAAAAAAGCCCTTCATCTAACCACTGAAGAGCTTTCTATTAAATCCGGTGTTCCTATGGGCACTCTAAATAAAATTTTAAATGGTACAACAAAAGATCCAAAACTTGAAACATTAAAATCGCTTGCGCGCGTTTTAAGATGTACATTAGATGACTTTGATGATTCTGATAGTGTGGATGTTTTTTCCATTGAAGAAAGAAAACATATCTTAAAATACCGTGACCTCGACCCTTACGGTCAGGATCTCGTAACAACGGTCCTCAACAAAGAACACGAACGATGCACCAGCCAGCCAGAAAGCGACCGTGTCAACGAAAGTGAACTTCCCCTTTATCTATTACCGACCTCAGCAGGGACCGGCGTTTTCCTGGACTCCGATGATTACGAGCTACGTACTTTTAAAAACGCACCACACGATGCAAATTTTGCCGTTCAGGTATCTGGAGATTCCATGGAACCAGAATATGAAAGTGGGGATATCGTCTATGTTAAACAGCAGCAAGATCTCCGGGACGGACAAATCGGCATCTTTATATTTAATGGCGAAGGTTTCATCAAGGAGATGGACCGACAAGGGCATTCTCTTATTTCACTCAATCAAAAATATTCCCCCATTGTCGTCACAGCTTCCGATGATCTACGGATTGTTGGGAAGGTGTTGGGGAAGGCATAGATTCAGTAATGTTTCTGTAGACGTAAAAAAGAAAGGCGTAGATTCTAAATGAAAATTGGTATGCGTAAACCATCAATAAAAAAATCGATTAGTGCCCGAACTACTGGAAGAGGGAAGCGTGCAATAAAACGAACGATTAACCCCGCTTATGGAAAGAAAGGCATGGGGTGGGTAAACAATCCTAAAAAGGCAGCTTACAACAAAGTTTACAATAAGACTACAGTGAGCTATAAAGACCTTGGTAATTCAGGAAGTACTAAAAACAAAACAAGCACCTCAAAATACGCATCGGTAAAACCAATTCCAGTAACAAGACCAGAAAAGAAAAAAACCGGAGTGCCTTGGTTAATCTTTGGCGTTTTATTACTCATAGGATCTTTTGGATCTCTTCCATCTTTTGGCCCGTTTGCGGTAGGGTTAGTTCTTGGCGGGTTTCTGCTGTGGAAAGGACTTCGCATTCGAAAAGCAAATAGCACCATCTCCGCAAACACGGGCAATGACCAATTAGTAGGTTTAAAATTGTTACTCATTCCAGATTTAGCTGAACAGAACGTCAGCTATAACGAATTATTAAATATGGCAATGGAACAAGCAGATAACCGAATCCGCATTTCCAAGGATTGTGTAAAAATCATTAATGAGACTTCCAAAATTGATGTCTTCTTTGACAGATTTAATCTTCTTATTAATAACCTGCAATACCTCGCACTTCTTGAAGACTATCTTAGCTACACGGAATCGAACCCGACAAGTGATTTAGAATCGCTACTGAAGGAAAAAGCAAAAATAGTAAATCGCTTTTTCGACCGCGTTTACGCAGATGCAATGACCCTTAAAACAGAAACTGGGCGAAAGAACAGAATTGACAAATTTAAATTGGAACTTACAAAGTATAATGATTTCTTGAACCCAGAAAACATCACATATCTAAATTCTATGTCTGAATAAAAAAACGCTGCTTCCCTGTTGAAGCAGAAAAGACGCAAATCATTTGATTAAAAATGGCGGATTGCCGGATTTAATAATATGTCTACTCGACGTAAAAAGAAAGGAAATGTTATGGCCTTTGGAAACAAAAAAGAAGAAAAACTCTTGGCAAAACAAGCGGAACAGGAAAAACAAATTCAGGAGATGTTAAATGACAGAGAAGTTTCCGACTTGCCCGAGGAATATAGAAATGCGTCCATCAAAGCAATGCGTGGTCTAGCAGGAAATAATTTAGCTGCAATTTCAGCCGCACTAAAAGGCAACACCTCAGACATGGCTAGTCTTACATATTTAAACAGTATTACGGAGCAGAACTGGATAATCATCCGGCTCTTGAATGAAATTTCCTCAAAACTTGATAAATAAGCCCCCCTCCCCTATCCGCCCAGACAGTGTGAGGTAAACAGATAATATTAACATGCGTATTATGCGTATATTTTCATTGACTTATATACGTATTAGGCGTATAATATAGTTAGAAAGGAGGTCAGTATGAGATTTCGTGAAGCGGTTCGGATGGTTGAGGATGGCGGTTGGTACTTTGTTCGAGCGGTTGGTTCTCATCACCACTTCAAACATCCCACAAAACCGGGAAAAGTCACCATCCCAAACCACAACGGAAAAGACATCGACCCCATAACGGTAAAAAGCATTCGAAAGCAGGCGGGGCTCAAGTAGCCCCAGCCGCTTCATCATATAAAGGAGGCCAAAAATGGCTAATAAATCAGCTTATCCCGCCGTGTTTTATCCGTGGGAAGACGGACAAGGCTATACTGTCGAATTCCCTGATCTGCCAGGCTGTGTGACCCAGGGGGAAACAATGGCCGACGCCATGGCAATGGCAGAGGACGCAGCAAGTGGTTGGATTATGCTTGAACTCGAAGATGGAAACCCTGTCCCGTCCCCCAGCGATGCCAGGGCAATCACCCCAGACCCTGATATCGGTACAGATGGATTCGTCCAGTATGTCGTCATGGACATTGCTGCTTACTCACGCAAGCACGGCAAACAATCTGTTAAAAAGAATCTGACCCTACCAGCCTGGCTGGAATCCATGGCAACCGAAAGGCGCCTTAATTTTTCCCAGGTTTTGCAGGAAGCTTTGATTGAAAAGTTACATATTGCGAAGTAAATAAAAAACGCCGCTCTCCCACTGCAATGGGAAAGCGGCTTGACATACCGAGCCGGATGGCTACAACATGTCTCCAATCAAGATAATTGTACCATCCAGCCCGGGTTTTTACAACAACTCCGGGGATTTTTATACCCAAAATTAATCATTGGAGGTACAATAAATGAGATTACCGAATGGCTTTGGCAGTGTTTACCGGCTGTCTGGCAAGCGCCATAAGCCGTGGGCGGCCAGAGTTTTTATTGGAAGAGAAATTAAAGATAAGAGCGTTACCCGGAAATATAAGTATGTCGGCTACTACCGTACCAAAAAAGAGGCTATTGAAGCCTTGGCCCTGTACAATGAGAATCCATATGAAACGACAGCCGGGGCCCTCACCTTTGCTCAAGTCTTTGAGAAATGGAAAGATAACTTGCTGGAAAAATCAAGCCCCAACACGCTTCGGAGCTGGGACAGTGCTTATTATTGTTGTGAGAGACTCTATAACCTACCTTTCGCATCCCTCAAAGTCGATATCCTGGAGGATGTCATTAAAACAGCCAAAAATAAAAAAGGCGAGGATGCAAGCCTGCACATGAAGGGACGCATTAAATCATTATACAATCATCTGTATCGGTATGCTCTAAAGCACGAGATTGCCACAAAGGATTATGCCGCCCTGGTGGACTCCGTTGGAAAGGCTGAGCCAAAAATTATCAGAATTCCGTTTTCTGAAAGCGAGCGCGCCATTGTATTTGACAACCTGGATTTTCCATACATGAACATGATTGCCGTTGCTCTATACTCTGGATGGCGCCCCGGGGAGCTTGCACAGCTCAGGACGGATAAAATCAATCTTGATGCCGGTACGATGCAGGGCGGCATCAAAACCGCTTCCGGCATCAACCGTATCGTGCCGATCCATTCTAAGATCATTCCGATTATCCAGGATATTTATGACCCTGAAAAAGAGTTCTTATTCTATCGTGAGGATGGAGCCCCGATGGACTACGAGGCCTATCGAAAGCGCTGGAATAAAATCATGAAGCGTTTCAATATGAACCATAAGCCCCATGATACTCGACACACTTTCATCACCCTTGCGAAGGAGTGCGAGCTAAACGAGTATCTACTCAAGCGAATCGTTGGCCATGAGGTCAATGACATCACGGAAAAAGTATACACGCATCGTACAATTGAAAGCCTGAAGGCGGAAATTGAGAAGATAACAATATAGCACTAACCTACAAAAAACACACAGCGTGCCCCAAGACCAGGAAAACAGCGATATAGCGGCGGTAGCTGGTAGTCATCCTCACCAATCCTTCAGCTGATTACTTTAAAAAAACAAGCCCCCAGTCTCGTTACTACTGGGGGCTTCGCCCGTGTTAACACTTCTTTGAGCGTGTCAATCATTTTACAAAAACCATATATTCTTATACTTTCTTCGTCCTTTTACTCCATTTCATCCCTCTCTTTCCCATCATCCCATCAACTCCATGAGAATTTACCAAAAATATCTTTCTTTTTTCCATACCTTTGTTGTCATTTCCGGTATCCTAGGGGTAACGATGATTTTCACTTTCTTTTAAAAAAGAAAGCAGAACAAGGAGGAATATTATGAATTCAATGGAACGTGTCACTTTGGCATTGCAGCATAAGGAGGCTGACCGTATCCCAGTTTATCCACTCATTAACAGTGTCTCCCGGAAGGCCCTGGGGATTTCTTACGAAGAATGGACCAAGGATGTGCCCAAGTGTGCAGAGGCCATCCTCAAGGCCACTGATGAGGTGGGCTGTGACTGTATCAGTACCTTGGTGGATCTCTCGGTGGAGGCTGCGGACTGGGGACAGGAGCTGGAATACAGCAAAGATGCCGCCGCCCATCCCAATTACGACAATTGTTTGATTCAATCGGAGGAGGATTATGCCAAAATCGGCGTCCTCAATCCCAGGGAAACCCCTCGGATGAAAGAGCACATCGAGCTGGCCCGGCTGCTCTATGAGGGAAAGGGACAGGAGAAGCCCATTGTCGGCTTTGTCTTTGGACCCCTGGGGATCCTGGGGATGATGCGGGGCCAGGACAATCTGTATATGGATTTGATGATGTGTCCGGATAAGCTGAAAATCGCCCTTAAAAATATTGCCGACACCATTACAGAGTTAGCCATCGCCCTATTGGAGGTGGGGTGCCACGCCATTATGTTCGACACCCTCTTTGCCTCAAAGTCCATTATGAGCCCCAAGATGTGGGATGAATTTGAAGGGGTTTATATGGTGGATATCTGCAACGCTGTCCGAGATCACGGCGGCATGGTCATGCTTCACAATTGCGGCAACGGCATTTACATTAAGGAGCAGATTGAACGGATGCATCCCGTCTTGATTTCCCTCCAGCACCTCCCCCCGGATTGTGCCACCATGGCGGAGCTTAAGGAAAAATATGGCAAGGCGATTACCATTATGGGCCATGTGGAGCCCGGCTTCATTTATGCGGCCACCGAGGAAGAGGTCCGCACGGTCTGTCGCGAGCAGATTGATGCCTATAAGAAGGATGGCGGCTTTATGCTGGCCACTGGATGCGAGTACCCCGCCGCCCTGGATTTCCATTTGGCCAAGGTGATGGTGGAGGAAGCCAAAACCTACGGCAAGTATTCGAATTAACGGACTCATCCCCCACTAAAAACGCCGTTACCCCGGATTGACTCCATGGGTAACGGCGTTTTTAACAGCCTATCGGCCGCAGCATTTTTTATATTTTTTCCCACTCCCACAGGGGCAGGGATCATTTCGACCCACCTTGGGGCCGTCATTGACCACAGTGTTGCGCTTTCTAAAGTCTTTGAAAATCTCGTCCCTTTTTTCCTGGGACAGGATACCATCCCATTGGGGAAGGGTAAAGAGCCATTCTGCCGGAACAGCCAGCATATTCCAGAATAATTTTTCAAAATCAATGGTAAAGCTAAACGTTGACTCTGGGGTCATGTCGTCCAGTACCGGGGCTTCGGTGGACAGGCTTGTGCTGATGCCGTCTAAGAATCCCATGATTTCAGCTTCAGTCATGCGGTACTGCTCTGCAAATCCGGCAACCGTTCCGGTGATGGCGGCCTCTTTCTTTCCTAAAAGATCTTCATAAATGCCCTGTTCCTTCTGACAAAATGCCTTCCAGAATGCTTCCTGGTCCTGCTGATCCTCGGAATGTGCTTCTATTTCCTGTTTCCATTGTTCAAATAAACTCATGTCACTCTCCTATCTCTTTTGTAATCACTTGATTTTCATGGGGATTCCCGAAACGGTAAAATAAACGGCATCCGCTTTAGCCGCAACCATTTGGTTCACCCGTCCGGCAATATCCCGAAAGAAATTGCCCATGCGGTAGGCTGGCACCAGGCCAAGGCCCACCTCGTTGGCCACGATAATGGTTTCCTTATCGCTGGCCACACAAATATCCACCACCGTCATGACCTGCTCTTGGATGGCCTTTTCAATGGCAGAAAATTCATCCATAGAAATGGTGTCGTAATCCACATTGAAGTCCATCATATTATTGGTAATGAGCACCGTCAGACAATCCAGAAGGATGACTTCCGCCGATTGAAAGGCTTCCATATCCCCCAGGTTTTCAAAATCCCGGTACTGCTCAATGGTGGGCCACTCTGCTGGACGCTGCTGCCTGTGATGGGCAATCCGGTCCTTCATCCCATCGTCAAAGGGAACGGCGGTGGCAATATAGGTCACTGCCCCGCCGTGTTCCTTGGCCAGCTTTTCTCCGAAGGAGCTTTTTCCACTCCGGGCTCCCCCGGTGATAAAGGTTAATTTTCCCATATTTACCCCACAATTTCAGTTAGTGCTGTCATAAGCGCATCGTTGTCCTCTGCTTTTTTTACGGCGATCCGGAAGTAGTCCGATCCCAGGCCTGTGAAATCCTCACAGGTTCTGATATTGATATTCCGGGTGTTCAGCCCCTCATTGAGGGCTGCCGCTGTCCCACATTTCAGCCGGCACAGGTGGAAATCCGCCGCACTTTGATACACCTTTAAGTTGTTCAACTTGGAAAGGGCCACATACACCCGGTGGCGTTCCTTCCTGATGTAGTTCTTGGTGGTTTCCATATAGCGCGTGTCCCGAAACACCGTATCCACAGCCTCTAAGGCCAGGGAATTAATGCTCCAGGGTTCCTTGTAGCGTTCCATGGCATGGATGATGGCCTCATGCCCGACGGCATAACCAATACGCAGGCCTGGAATCCCAAAAAATTTGGTCATGGACCGGAGGAGGATCACCGGGCGGCCTTCATCGGCCACCAGGGTCAGACTGGATTCCTTGGTGGAAAAATCGATGAAAGATTCATCGATGAACCATAGAATCCCGGGGTCACACTCATCCATCAGATCCCTGAGATAATCACAGGAATAAGCCATCCCCGTTGGATTATTGGGGTTGCAGATGAAGACGGCGTTGGGCTGCTCCTCCGCAATAGCTCTGGCCAACGCACCGGGATCAATGCGGAAATCCACATCGGCACCGGCCACCCATTCTGTTACCCCTTCCCAGCCATTCATGGTCAGGGCCCGGCGATATTCATTGAAGGTGGGGGATACAATCAGGGCCTTACTGTCCGAACGGCACAGACTGCGGGCAAAAAGGTAAATCAGCTCAATGGCTCCATTGCCAAGGATGACCTGGCCGGGGTAAACCCCCAGGTGGCCCGCCAAACGATCCCGTTGACTGGCACCGGCGATTTCCGGATATCGTCCTAAATCATCCATTGCTGCGATTAAATCGTATTTCAAGCGCGGTGGCATCCCCAAGGGATTGATGTTGACGCTGAAATCCAACATTTTCGCATTGCCGCCGTGATACCCACCATGAACATTCATACTCCATCTCCTATCCCGATCACCCTAAAGAATAAATTACCAAGAACGCCAAGCAAATAACCACCATCATGACGATTTCTGAACCCTTAGCAATGGCGGTTGTCTCTATAATATCGTCGGCAGTCAGGGCGTTATTACCCCTTCCGATGGTCGGCTTTTTGAGGACTTGACCAAAATAGACATTGTCTCCTCCCAGCTGGATGCCCAGTAATCCAGCAATCACCGATTCCGGATGGGCAGAATTTGGACTCTTGTGGTTTTTTCGATCCCCACAGAAAACATTCCACCCTTCTCGGGCATTATACCCCAAAAACCCTCCGGCAAAAAGCATAAATATACTTCCAACCCGGGCAATAATGAAATTAAACCCATCATCCAGTTTGGCGGGAAAGAACCCAAACTGGGTGTAGGGCTCCTGAATATACCCCACCATGGAGTCCATGGTATTAACCGCCTTGTAGACCATGGCCCACACTAAGGGGTTCAGCTCTGGGATATAACGCCAGGTCACACAGCCCAGGGTCATATAAAAAAGGGGGGCTAAAATCCCATCCACGGTATTTTCCGCGGTGGTTTCCACCACAGCCCGGATGATTTCATGCTCAGAGAGCTCGGTGGTATCCCGTCCCACCAGGTAACCGGTCTGTATCCGGGCCTGCTCCAGGTCTCCGGCTTTTAAGGCATCGTAAACCTTATGCACCTCATCCTTTAGGCAGCGCTCTGCCAGAGTTGTGGTCAAAAACCACAGGTTCACCAGATAGAAGAAGATAATGTTGATCTTACTGGCTGCCCATTGCACCAAAAGCACGCAGGCCACGGTGATGGCGATGACCATCACCCACATCAGAAGCCCCTTGGCCCGCCGTGCCCTTCCTCTATTGAGGCGCTTTTCAAAAAAACTGATGAGTTTCCCAATGAAGACGATGGGATGGGGAATCCACCGGGGATCCCCAATCATCCAGTCGATGACCATCGCCAACACCATGAGACAGACCCATATTCCTGTACTCATCCCTAATAGCATAATTTATCCTTCAATGATTTTTTCCAGCAAGTCCATATCCAGGCTGTCTGCCACGATGGCGGCCAGCTTATCGTATTGCTCTTCCTTAAACCGGGCAAAATCCAGGGCTTCTCCAGCCTCCAGATTCTTTTTCGCCTTAAGGGCGGCCAAAAGCCCTTCCCTAAAGGCATCATTATCGAAAATACCGTGGAGGTAGGTTCCCATGACCTGGCCATCCTGTGACACCGCACCGTCTAACCGTCCATCGGACAGCTTACAAAAGGCTTCGGCACCCGCTAAGGTTTTGGAAATCCCCATATGGATTTCATAGCCATGGACCCCCTTGCCGGTCATCCCCATTCCCAGGAAATCCTGGGTGATGGTGCCTTCCCGCTGGGTGGTGGTCTTTTCCGCCTCAATCACCGTATCGATATCCAATAGGCCCAGGCCCTCTACCACGCCGAGGCTGGATTCTACACCGCCTGGATCAGAGATGGTCTTGCCGAGGATCTGGTATCCGCCGCAGATGCCAACCACCGGTATTCCAGCCTCCCGCAGGCGGCAGATTTCCTCTGCCATTCGGCTTTCCTTGAGCTTCACCGCATCATCGATGGTATTTTTGCTCCCAGGGATCACCAATAAATCTGGATTGGCCCGGCTGAGCTGGCGCTGGTTCTCATAATATTCTACCCTAACATCCGGGTACATGTCAAAAACCGTACAATCCGTGAAGTTGGAAATGTGTCGCAGGCGCACCACTCCGATGGTGATCACCCCGTCCTTTTGTTCCTGCCAGCGCTCGGTAACGCTATCTTCGTCATCGATGACCAACCGGGCGTAGGGCACCACCCCCAGGCAGGGGATTCCCACCTTTTCTTCAATGGTCTTAATTCCCGGCAGCAGCAGAGACACATCCCCCCGGAATTTGTTGATGATGAAGCCCTTAATTCGAGCCTGCTCCTCGGGTTCTAACAGCTTGATGGTGCCGTAGATGGAGGCAAAGACGCCCCCCCGGTCGATATCCCCAATGAGGACCACCGGTGCGTCCACCATTTCAGCCAAGCCCATGTTGACCAGGTCGTTTTCCCGTAAGTTAATTTCCGCAGGGCTGCCAGCCCCTTCAATGACAATAATATCGGCATCCTCTGCCAGCTTGTTATAGGCATCCATGACCACCTGGCCTAAATGGGCCTTATGGGCGTGGTACTCCCGGGCATCCATATTGAATGCCGCGACCCCATTTAAAATGACTTGGCATCCCACATCGGAATTGGGTTTTAAGAGGATGGGGTTCATGGACACATCCGGCTCTACCCGGGCACATTCCGCCTGGGTGACCTGGGCCCGCCCCATTTCCTTACCGTCGGCGGTGATATAGGAATTAAGGGCCATATTCTGGGATTTGTAGGGCATGATCTTAAGCCCCTTGTTATTTAAAATCCGACACACCGCTGCCGTCAGCAGGCTTTTCCCCACCGATGAGCCTGTGCCCTGAAACATGATATTCTTTGCCATCAGACTGTTTCCTCTCCATTTATAATATAGTCCAGCACCTGCTCTGGGGTTTCACACACCCGGGGATAGTCAAGCCCAGGCCGGGCCACACAGAGGACCTCTGCCCCACACTCCAGGGCTGCATCCACCTTTTGGGCCACCCCCCCGAGGCTTCCGCTGTCCTTGGTGGTCAGATACCGGATATCAAACTGGCGCAGCATGGCCACATTCATTTCGAGGGTGAAGGGCCCTTGCATGGCGATGATTTGGGCGGCGGTGTATCCCAATTCTTCACACTTGGCCAAAACCCCACTGGTGGGCAACACCCGAAGGCGTAGGCGCTCCTTGGGAAGGGGGGCATAATGCCCAAGCTCCCGGCTTCCGGTGGTAGTCAGTATATTCCCGGGATGATCCTTTAAATACGCCACCATCTCGTCGTAATCTTTAAAAAAGCGAACATCCTCCCGGCGTTTGCACAGTCCCGGGCGCTCCAGGCGAAGGTAATCCACCCCCTGGTCCCCACAGGCCGCCATGGCCGTCTGGGAAACCGCCTTGGCGTAGGGATGGGTGGCATCCACGCACAGCCTGACGGCATGCTTTTCTAAGAGTGTGGCCATCTCCTGCCCATCCATGGCGCCCACCTGGTTGGTAAGCTGAGGCCAGTCCCCGGGGTCCGGGGCATTCATGCCGCTGACTGAGGAGTAAATGACCGCCTCCCCCCTGGCCAGCAGAGCATCCGTTACCGCCCGGCCATCGGCGGTTCCGCCGAGGACTAGGATGGGGCTGATCAAAGCTGATACCCCCGGGGTGTAATCATATGGAGGTTATCCTTCGTCACCATGGTTTTGGAATTCCCGATGATGACCATGGAGAACATATCGATTTCTGCGTCGCACATCTTCTCCAGGGTGGTGATGGTGGCCTGTTCATCGGTGCGCTTGGCATTGCGGACGATACCCACCGGAGTGCTGCCCGCCTTGTATTTTAGAAGGATTTCCTGGGCTTCCACGATGTTGTTGGGACGGCCCTTGCTCTTAGGATTGTACAGGGCGACGATGAAGTCCCCTTCTCCTGCGCAGTGAATTCGCTTTTTAATGACCTCCCAGTCCGTCATTAAGTCGCTCAGGCTGATGACGCAGTAGTCATGCATCAGCGGTGCCCCCAGGGTGGAGGCCGCGGCATTGGCGGCGGAAATCCCCGGGACCACGATGACTTCCACATCGCTGCCCTGTTTTTCCACCATTTCCATCATGATGCCTGCCATGCCATAAACGCCCGCATCCCCGGAACTCACCAGGGTGACGGTGTTGCCGGCTTCTGCCAGATCCAGACATTCCTGGCAGCGATCCACTTCTTTGCGCATCCCCGAGGAGCGGACATCCTTACCCTCCACCAAATCCGCGATAATATCGATGTAGGTCTTGTACCCGACGATGATATCCGCCACTTCCAGGGAGGTCTTGGCCGCCTCGGTCATATGTTCATACAGTCCCGGTCCTAAGCCCGTTACATAGATTTTTTTGCTCATCTTATCTCACTTTCACTTTTTCTTTTTCCAAAGGGAGAGGGTGATCCCCCCACATTTTACCACAGGTGCCACACAGTGGCCAAAGCCCGAAGCCACATAGCCGCAGGGCTCGGATACGCTTCGAAGACCCGTGGTTTTTTCCACAAAATCCGAACCCTCAAAACGGCTTTGGACCATCTTGACGAAATCATTGGAAATGATTTTGACATCTGCACCCAATCGCTCAGATGTCTCCCGGATTCCCGGCTCATCGGCCTTTAATGGGATGGTAGCCAGGGTCTTGACCGCCCCCTGGTGATAGCCCACCGCATTCAAAAGCTTCGTCAGCTCCTGTACTATACGCTCTCCCGGCGTATCCCGCCGACAGCCAACGCCCACAGTGATGCTCTTGGGCACCAACTGGACGCTGTGTCCTGGCAGCAACTTCTCCGGGGCTTGGGCATCGTCGATAACAATGCGCCACTGGGCCTCCGGGTGTCCCTCAGCTCCAGGGAGAAGGATATTGGCCGGGAGGACGATTCCCGTGAAGTCCACCCCCATCCGATCCTCAATGGCGACTATTTCATCATCCAGGATAGCGGCGGTGACGTCCTTGGCATCGGTGAAGTCCGCGATGGTACAGCCCAGCTTTTCGGCCAGAACATCCACCGCCAGGCTTCCCTTGACATCCGTTCCCGTGGTAATCACCGGGGAAGCATCCAGCCGGCCAGCCAGCATTACCGCGGCCTCATTGGCTCCCCCTAAATGCCCGGATACCAGGCTAATGACGTATTTTCCCGCTGCGTCCATAACCAGGATTGCCGGGTCCGTGGATTTGTGCCCCAAATGAGGGGCGATACTACGCACCACGATTCCTGTGGCCATAATGCACAAAATGGTGTCGTACTGTGCCATAATCGAACCAAAAAAATCCGCCATGGGTCCAGCAATGGCCTGGGTCTCATCGGTGCAGTACTTGGGGAGGGTGTACACGGTCGCTGGCCATTCCTCCAGAACCCCCTTGACCCGAAGGCCAAGGATTGTGGCATCCCGGCTGACGGCAACGATGGCCCAATGGCCAAAATTCGTCTTCATCCCGATGCCGCTTATTTCGTGGCGGTGCGATATTCGTGGGAGAAGCTGGGGTCGTAGAGCTTGGACAGGCTGTACTGATCCCCCAGGAAATCCCCCACTAAGATCTGAGCGGTCTTGGTGATCCCGGCTTCTGATACCTTATCTGCAATGGTGGAAAGGGTTCCCAGGACGACCTTCTGATCCGGCCAGGTGGCCCGCTGAACCACGGCAATGGGGGTATCCGGACGATAGTGCTTCATGAGACGGGCAGCCACCTCATCAATCATCTGGACGGAGAGGAAGATGGCCATGGAGGCCTGGTGGGCCGCCAGGGATTCCAGCTGTTCCTTTTCCGGTACCGGGGTCCGGCCCTCCAGCCGGGTACAAATAACGGTCTGGGAGACATCCGGCAGGGTGAATTCCTTTTTCAGCACGGAGGCGGAGGCAGTAAAGGAGCTCACCCCGGGTACTACCTCATAGGCGATGCCTTCGCCTTCCAGGCGGTCCATCTGTTCCCGGATGGCGCCGTAAATGGAGGGATCTCCGGTGTGTACCCGGACTACCCGTTTACCCTGGGCCACGCCGTCCTTAATGACGGTAATGACTTCATCCAGGGTCATGGAGGCTGAATTGTGGATTTGGGCATCGGCCTTATGGCCTTCAAGCACCCCGGGGTTCACCAGAGAACCGGCATAGATAATGACATCTGCTTCATCCACCAGGCGTTTGCCCTTTAGGGTGATCAACTCCGGATCCCCTGGTCCGGCTCCAATTAAATAGACTGTATTTGTACTCATAATATCTCCTTTACGTCTTTGGCCTCCCGGGCATGCTCGACGAACATTTCCTGGATAGCTTTATTTTCTCCAATTCCCACAAGATGGCACACCACCTCGTAGCCCTGGGCCATTAACTGGCTCTTCCAGGATTCCTCATCATCCCCGGCCATGTCATTTTGGGCATGGTCCCCGGCGACGATCATAAAAGGCATTAAATGGACCCGTTTATAGCCCCCGGCTTCTAGTTTCGGCAGGATATCCGAAAGCTCCGGAAACCCCTCAACGGTTCCCATAAACACCCCAGGATAACCGTGATGCTTAAAATAATAATCCATGGCAGGGTAGGCACTATTGGCGTGGTGATCCGTCCCATGCCCCATGAAGACACAGGCTTCATCCACCGACAGCTCTGGGACATCCCCAGCGAGGATTCGGGCCACTGCCTCAAAATCCTCCTGGGTAGTTAACAGCGGAACCCCCAGGGTCAGTGTTTTAAAATCATGGGCGTATTGTCTGAGCTCCGAGAGGGTCAAATCGTACTCGTAACCGTTAATAACATGAGTGGTTTGACAGACCACCTCCTCGTAGCCCGCCGTTTTCAGGCGTTCCAGGGCTTCCAAGGGCGTATCCACCACCTCACCATCCCGATTTTTAAGCTTTTTGATAATCATCCGGGCAGTGAAGGCCCGGTAAAAATCGTGGTCAGGATAGGCTGCCTGGAGGACCTTCTCAATGGCTCCAATGGTTTTCGCCCGAGTTTCGGGGTAGGAGGTTCCGAAGCTGATGACAAGGAGCGCTTTCTTACCCATGGGCCAGTTCCTCCAGGGCCGCCCGATGGTCGGCAATGGTCTGGGCCACATCCTCCTGGGTGTGGGCCGCAGAGAGGAAGATGGCTTCAAATTGGGAGGGGGCCAGCAAATTGCCAGCTTCCAGCATGGCCCGGAAATACCGGGCATACTTTTCAGTATCGCTGGTCATCACCGAAGCAAAGTCCACAATGGGGGTATCGGTGAAGAACTGACACATCATCCCTTTGAATCGGGTGATTTGTGCGGCAATGCCCGTGGCTTCAATATTGGCCTTGAAGCCTTCTTCCAATTGGATGGCTCGGGCTTCCATGGCATCATACACCTCGGGATGGGCCTTTAAATACCGCAGGGTATTGAGCCCCATGGCCATGGCGATAGGATTACCGGAAAGGGTGCCGGCCTGGTACACCGGCCCGGTTGGGGCCAGCTTTTCCATGATATCCCGGCGGCCGCCAAAGGCGCCCACGGGCATCCCGCCTCCAATGATCTTACCCAGGGTGGTTAAATCCGGGGTAATGCCCATGACTGCCTGGGCGCCGCCGTAAGCCACCCGGAATCCGGTGATGACCTCATCGAAGATAAGGAGGGCACCGTTGTCCTCGGTGATTTTTCGCAGGCCCTCCATAAAGGCCTGGGTTGGCGGGACCACCCCCATATTTCCAGCCACAGGCTCCACGATAATGGCGGCGATTTCCCCGGCATTTTCGGCAAAGAGGGCTTGAACGGAATCCAAATCGTTATAGGTGGCCACCAGGGTATCCTGGGCTGCCCCTTCGGTAACCCCGGCGCTGGTGGGAACCCCAAAGGTCAGGGTGCCGGATCCGGATTTAACCAGGAGGGCATCGCTGTGGCCGTGGTAACATCCCTCAAATTTAATGAATTTATTCCGACCGGTGTAACCCCGGGCCAGACGAAGGGCTGACATGGTGGCCTCGGTGCCGGAGTTGACCATACGCACCATATCCATGGAGGGATAGGCGTCGCAGATCAGCTCGGCCATTTCCACCTCAATTTCCGTAGGAGCACCGTAGGTGTTTCCCTTGGCCAGGGCAGCCTCGATCCCCTGGTAATAAACGGGGGAGCTGTGACCTAAAATCAAGGGACCCCAGGAGCAGATATAGTCGCGGTAGGTATTGCCATCGGCATCGGTGATGTGGGACCCCTGGGCGTGGTCCACAAAGACCGGGGGCATTCCCACGGAGCCAAAGGCCCGGACCGGGCTGTTGACCCCCCCGGGGATGGTTTTACAGGCCCGGGTGAAGAGTTGTTCAGACTGACTGTGTTCCATTTATTGGTACGCTCCAATCAAAGCCTTGAGTTCCTTGGCAAAATAGGTGATGATGATGCCGGCACCGGCACGTTTGATACACAGCAGGCTTTCATAAATGGCCCGCTCATCCAGGAGCCCGGCGTCCACGGCATTACGGATCATGGCGTATTCCCCGCTGACCTGGTAGGCTGCCATGGGCAGGAAGGAAAGCTCCTTGGCCTTGACGATGATATCCAGATAGGGCATGGCGGGCTTCACCATGACGATATCCACCCCTTCCTCCACATCCAGGGCCACTTCCTTCATGGCTTCCTCTACGTTGGCAGGGTCCATCTGATAGCTCTTCCGATCCCCGAAGGCCGGTGCAGAATTGGCGGCATCCCGGAAGGGGCCGTAGAAGGTAGAGGCGTATTTCGCCGAATACCCCATAATGGGAATACTTTCAAAACCAGCCTCATCCAGGGCATCCCGGAGGGCTTCAATATGGCCGTCCATCATATCCGAGGGGGCCACCATATCCGCCCCGGCTTTTGCCTGGCTCACGGCGACCTTACACAGGGTCTTCAGGGATTTATCCCGCTTGATATCCCCATTGTCATGGAAGAAGCAGCAGTGGCCGTCACTTTTGAATTCACACAGGCACACATCGCAAATGACGTACATTTCCGGGTCCACTGCCTTGATGGTGCGGACCGCCTTCTGGACGATGCCATCCTCCACAAAGGCTGGGGTGGCTTCGGCGTCCTTTTCATCCGGCACCCCAAAAAGGATGACGTAGCGGATGCCCAGCTCCCTGAGCTGCACCACCTCGGTCTTAAGCATATCCAGGGACAGATGGTACTGGCCCTTCATGGAGGGGATCTCCCGGCGAATGCCCTCCCCATCCACCACAAACAGAGGATACACCACATCCTCCATGGAGAGGGTGGTTTCCCGGATCAGGCTCCGGACAGCCGCATTCTTACGTAATCTAGTGGGTAACATTGTCTTTCTCCTTTTTCATTTTAAGCATTGCCTTTAACATTCCGTCGATGGTATATTCCACCGCTTCAATATCCACGGACAATCCCAAATCCGCCATTCGCTCTGAGGTTACCGGCCCGATGGAGACGCAGACCGCCGATTTTGTCAGGGCGATGTTTTCAGGACCGATTTTCTCCACAAAGAACTGGGCCGTGGTGGAACTGGTAAAGGTGATATAGTCGATGGCCCCCTCTTTAAGCAGAGCAAGGGCATCCACATCATCCCGGGTTTCCCGGATGGTTTCGTAAATGGGGATTTCCTCCACCGGGCAGATTTTAGCCAGCTCCTCAGCCACCAGAACCCGGGCGTTTTTAGACCGGGGCAGCAGCACCCGGCTGTCGGCGCTTAGCAAGGGGGCTAAGCCTGCCACCAGCTCCTCGCCCACATATTTTTGTGGAACGAAGTCCGGCACGATACCATGGGCCTTTAACAGATCTGCCGTGGCCTTTCCAATGGCGGTAACATGGAGACCCCCAAAGGCACGGCTGTCCATTCCTGCGGAGGCCAGGGCCGAGAAGAACAGCTCCACCCCATTGACACTGGTGAAGATAATGTGGGTGTAATCCGATAAAACCGGAAGCACCGCATCCAGATGCGCCATGGCCTCCGGTACCGGGCTGATTTTAATGGTGGGGTATTCGATGGTGGCAGCTCCTAAATCCTGGAGCTTTTTCACCATGGAGGAGGCCTGGGTCCGGGAACGGGTGACTAACACCGTCTTTCCAAAGAGGGGACGGTTGTCGAAGAAACGCAGCTTTTCCCGCTTACTGACCACATCCCCCACCACAATGAGGCTGGGGGCCGTAATCTTAGCGGCGGTGGCAATCTCACAAATGGTGGCTAAGGTCCCGGTGACCACCCGCTGTTTAGGCGTGGAGGCCCGATGGACCAGGGCCGCCGGACGGGTGGCTTCCATGCCGTTTTCCATGAGCTTTTCGGTAATCTTCCCCAGATTCTCCACCCCCATTAAAAAGACGATGGTCCCCTTGGATTTCCCTAAAACCGGCCAATCCAAATCGTTGTTGTCCGATTTTAGATGTCCCGTCACCACCTGGAAGGAGGAGGTGCAATCCCGATGGGTAATGGGAATCCCGGCATAGGCCAGTCCCCCGATGGCGGAGGTAATCCCCGGGATCACCTCGAAGGCGACCCCGGCATCGTAGAGGATTTCCCCTTCTTCACCGCCACGACCAAAGACGTAGGGATCGCCCCCCTTTAAGCGCACCACGGTTTTTCCGGCTTGTCCCAGCTCCACCAAAAGGGCATTGGTTTCATCCTGGGTCCGGTAATGGTTGGAGGACCGCTTACCCACGTAATATTTTTCGCAGTCAGGCTTCACATAATTTAAGAACTCTGGATTCACCAGGGCATCGTAGACCACAGCGTCACAGGTTTCCAGCTTTTCCCGGGCCTTGACCGTCAACAGTCCCGGGTCCCCACAGCCGCCCCCTGTTAGATATATCATTCCGCTCATCCGTCCACCTGACCTTTCATGGCAATTGCCAATTGATTTCCGATTTCTGCTGCCTGACGGGCATCCCCCGTGAGGATATCCGCCACCAGGCGGCTGCCATCCTCGGTACCGTACAGCCCGTGGAGGCAAATGCTGCCGTCCTCAGCCAGCTCACAATAGGCCCCGATGGGGATATGGCAGTCTCCGTTAAGCCCCACGAGGAATCCCCGTTCCGCTTCCATCTGAACCCGGGTCCGCTCATCACAAACCGTGGCCATGAGAGCCTTGACGTCTTCGTTATCCTCTCTAATTTCCACCGCCAGGATTCCCTGGGCCGGGGCACAGACAAAGGTGCTGGGGTTCAGGGGGACCACATGGTACTCTGGCGCATCGTACACGCCGATGCGGCGCATTCCTGCCGCCGCCAGAATAATCCCGTCTAATCCCTGCTCCTGCATCTTTCGGATACGGGTATCGATGTTCCCGCGAATCCCCACAATTTCTAAATCCGGACGCAGAGCCTTCAGCTGGTAGATCCGACGTTTACTCCCGGTGGCCACCACCGCCCCCTGGGGCAGATCTAAAATACTGGTGATGGCATGGGGGGTCACCAGGACGTCCGAAGGGTCCTCCCGCTTCGGAGGTACCGAAAGGGTCAGGCCCTCTGGCAGGGATGAAGGCATATCCTTCATGCTATGGACCGCCATCTGGATTTCTCCGGACAGCAGGGCATCCTCCAGCTCCTTGGTAAAGAGGCCCTTATCCCCAATGGCATCCAGTGCCTTATGTTGGATGGTATCCCCTTTGGTGGTGATGATTTTAAGCTCAAAATCCACCTGGGGATTGGCTTTTCGAAGGGTGTCCAGCAGCCAGTTGGTTTGCACCACTGCCAGCTTACTCCCCCGGGAACCGACTATAATTTTCATTGCTCCTTCTCCCACTCTTTCTGTAATTCTTCCACACTCATTGCTGCCTGGGCCTTTAAACGGGCCTGTTTTTCATCCTTATCCAGGGATGATGCCAGGGTTCTTTGCCGCAGCTTTTTCAAATAGGTCAGGCGCCGGGCGTAGCTTTCATCGTATCGCCCTTTCAGTTCTGACACAATGGCCTTGGTCAGGGTCGGGCTGGCCCCCTCGGTACACACCGACAGGGTCAGGTCTCCCCGGCGAACCACCGACGGAAAGATAAAATCCGAAGCCCCGGGATTATCCACACAATTCACCAGGATTCCCCGGGCCTTGCAGTCCGCCACAATTTTGGCATTGACCCGGACATCGTCCGTTGCCGCAACCACCAGAGCCATGCCCTCTAAGTGCTCCTGTCCATAGCTTGCCAGGCAGAGGGTAACGCCGGCCACCGCCTCGACGGGAAGGTCCGCCGTCACCAGGGTAAGGATACAGCCAGATTCAGCCAAGGTCCTTGCCCGACGACATCCCACTCTTCCGCCGCCAACCACCAAAGCTTTTCGTCCCTCTGTGGTAAAAAGCAACGGTAGGCGCCCGGCCATTACTGCCCCTCCTGGGTCAGGAAGGCAATGGTTTTTTCAAACCGCAGGATATCATCCTCGTTATCCAGGGTTTTCAACTGACGAATGGAAGGCATCACCATTTCCCGGAATTTCGACCGGACAATTTTGGACAGGAATTCTTCTTCCTTATCTGTCAGCTTTAGCCGGCCATTTAAAATCTCAATGGTTTCGTCCGCCAGCTCTCCGGCATGGTTATTAAAATGGGCCACCATATTATCCACCTTGGATTTGGTGATCCACACCATAAGCCCGTCGATTTCGCTGTCAATTTCTCCCTCGATCTTTGCGGCAATCTGCTCCCGGTAATGCATCTTTTCGTCGATGATATGCTTGAAATCATCCACGGTAATGAGCGCCACATCGGGCATCTCACCAATGGCTGGCTCCACATCACGGGGGAGGGCCATATCGATGATCATCAGAGGTTTTTTCCGCTGGGCCATCAGCTCCTCTTTCAGGACCACATGGGGGGAGGCAGTGGCGGAAATGACCACGTCCATCTCCTCAATGGCGGTGTACCGATCATCGTATTGGAGGACATTCACCCCTTTGTATATCCCCCGGTATTCGTCCCCTGGATGATAGGTCCGATTGGTCATATACACCGAGTGAAATCCCTCGGCCGCCATGTAGCGCAGGGCCAAAATCCCCATTTTTCCGGAACCGATGATGAGAACCCGTTTATCCGCATAATTCGCGTAGGTCCGCTTGATGTGCTTCACCGCCGTGGAGCTTAGCGATACCGGGGTCTCGGAAATTTTATACACCGTTTTTACCTTTTTGGCAAAGGTAACGGCCTCTCTGAATATTTTGGTGAGATATTTCCCGGCACCCCCAACGGACTGGGCTTTTTCCAGGGCATCTTTCACCTGGCCCAGGATCTGGTCCTCTCCTAAAATCATGGAGTCCAGCCCTGTGACCACCCGGTAAAGGTGAAGCATCGCCTCTCTTTCCCTGTAGCTAAACAGATAGTCCTCAAGCTCGGGTGATTTCGCCTTGAGGTAGTAATCTTTCAAGGCAGCCAGGGCCGCTTCCGGGTTCCGGGTCGCTGCATAAATTTCACTGCGGTTACAGGTGGAAAGGATGAGGACCTCGGCGATGGATTCCTCTTGTTTCAGGGCCTCAATCCCCTCCTTCAGGGTTCTGGTCATAAAGGAGCCCTTTTCCCGGATGTTTAAGGGCGTATTCTTATGGTTGATCCCCACGACGACGATCTTCATCCTACTCTTCCTTCTTTCCTGCGGTAATAATGAAAATGGGGTTAGCTGCCTTCAGCATGGTCAGGCCCCCTACCCGTTCTCCCCGGGTAATGCCCACCTGAATGATTTCCACATCCTCAAATCGGGCCTCCAAGGCTTCCTTTGCGGCACAGGCATTCTCCAGGGTTACAAAATTACAGACCAGCCGTCCATCGGGTTTTAAATGACACCGGCACCAGTCCAGTATCTCCGTCAGACAACCGCCGGTCCCCCCGACAATGACCTTGTCCACCTCATCCGGCGCCAGGGAAAATCCCTCGGGGGCAAAGTGGGGAATCAGGGTGACGTTTTGGGCGTCGAATTCCTCGGCGTTGCGTTCCACCAATTCCTGGGCGTCCTCCTTGCCCTCCAATGTAAAGACGTGTCCGGCATAGGCGGCATGGGCGGCCTCCATGGTGAGTCCCCCGGTTCCGGCCCCAATCTCCAGGACCACATCATCTTTGTCGATGCCCAATAGGGCGATGGTGAGGACGCGGATTTCCCGCTTCGTCATGGGGGCCTTCCCCCGGACGTACTCACTATCCTTATACGCTGCGATTTCACTCATCGGCAATCACCACCACGGACATCCCCTGCTCTTCAAAGGAGAGTGCCTCTTGAACACTGAGCCGGCAAATCCGCTCCTCAGGATAGGATAGGTTCTCGCCGACGTAAATCCATTTGCTATCGTATCCGGCATTCACCAGCATTTTTGCGATGGCCGCCGTGTTTTGCTCCGCATCCGTCAGAACCCCCAGGGTCCCCGTCAGTGCCAGGCGGGCGATGAGATCCTGCTTGCGGCCGTGAAGGCTCATAAGCTGGGCATCCTGCCAGGGCATCTTGATCTTCGCAAAAAGATACTGGAGGGATGAAATCCCCGGAATGGCCTCAATATCCGCCACAGGAATGACCTTCTTGGTATAGGAGAGCAGGCTGTAAAACCCACAGTCCCCGGAAACCACAATGGCAGTGCGCCGGTTCTTATATAAATACTTAGCCTGGGCCATAAGCTCCGACAGGGGCTTTCCGCCGCCAATGAGCAGGATTTCCTTGCCCTCACTGTCAAAACTCTCCAAATGGCGCTTGCCGCAGAGAATAACCTCAGCCTCTGCAATGGCGGCCTTTGCCACCGGCAGTATGTAATCGGGATGGCCTGGTCCCAGGCCAATCACCTTTATTGCTTGCATATGCGTCCTTCCATTTCCTTCGCGCCTGAGCTGGCTCCTAAAAATCCATGGGCTTTGGAGAAGAGGACCACCTCGATATGGATATTCCCATACACTTTACCCTCACAGCGTTTTTTAACGGCTTCGGCCAGATGGTCAAAATACCCGGTCAGCCCCGCCTCCAGCAAATAATCTGTGGCCTCATCGGTAGTGGTGCTCCCCATAATTTTCGCCACACAGACCTGATCTGCCCCCAACAGCGCCGCATGGGCCGCCAGGATTTCCATCCGCCCGTCGCACACCCCGCTGTGGGTATTGAAGAGGCCTCCAGCCACCTTTACCAGCTTTCCCAAGTGTCCCACAAAGAGGATTTCTGAGATATCAAAGTCCTCGGCCTCCTCTAACATAAATCCCACGTAATTACTGGTTTTAACCATACGGTTTTCCGGAAGCCCCTGTTCCAGGGCAAAGTCCTTGCCGTAATTCCCGGGAATAAAGATAATGGGGTCCATTTCCTGGGCCTTCAGCATGGAAATCTCCAGCTTCATGGAGGCCTTTAGGGCGTCCTCACTCATGGGCTCGACGATTCCCGATGTCCCCACAATGGATAATCCCCCCTGGATACCCAGCTTGGGGTTAAAGGTGCGCTTGGCCAATTCCACCCCATCGGGAATGGAAATTTCCACCTCAAAGCCCCCTTCGTAATCCTGTACCTGCATGATTTTCATCATTTCCCGGGTGATCATCTGGCGGGGTACCGGGTTGATGGCCGGCTCTCCCACCGGAACGGATAACCCTTTCAGGGTCACCATACCGACACCAACCCCTGCGGAAAAGCGAATGCCCGGTTCATTCTGGGTGCGGACCGTGACGTAAACCTTCACCCCACCCGTAATATCCGGATCGTCCCCGGCATCTTTAATGACGCTGCACCGGGCCCAATCCTCCCCCACCTCACAATCGTGGAGGGTTAAATCCAGGGGCCAGCCCTTGGGGGTGTCGATGGTCACGCTCTTCACCCGGGCTCCGGTTAAGAGCATCCGGGTGGCCCCGGCAGCGGCTGCCGTGGCACAGGAGCCGGTGGTATAGCCGTAGCGCAGGCGCTTTCCACCCTTCTCCACGTATTTTTCAAACACGGTCATTCCCCCAAATCGTAATCTTTTTTAATCAGCACCGTGGAAAGGTAGGGAATCTTCCCGGCGAGGACCTCGATATCCCGGACCACGCTCTGGGTATCCATACCAATATTGGACACCAGGATAAATTGTTTCTCTAAACCCCGGGTCTTTAGCTCCTCGGCCAGCTTGGCATTGTCTGCGGATACCTTCATGACAACGATATTTTTATGGGCATCCAGAATGGCCCGGATTTCTTCCATGGGCTGGGTCATGGCCACTACCCCCAGGGATTCTTCCCCCTGGGTCAGGGGAATCCCCACCTGGGCGGCCAGGTTACAGAAGGAGGGAATCCCTGAAAGGGTAACCACCTCAATGTCCCGTTCCACCAGGAATTCCATAATGTAGGAATAGGTGGAAAACACCATGGGATCTCCTAGAGTCAGGAACACCACATCCTTGCCATCCTTTAACATCACCTCAATGGCATCGGCATTTTCTGCCCATTGCTTCTGGAGGGTTTCCCGCTCCTCCGACAGGGAGATCATGGGGAAATTCATTTCAATGACTTCTGTCCCCTGGGGGATATGGCTCTCCACAATCCGATAGGCAATGCTGGGCTTTCCCATCTTCTTGGTGGGGGTCACAATGACATCCGCCCCTTGAAGAATCTTCAGAGACTTGACGGTAATGAGATCCGGGTCCCCTGGTCCGACGCCCAGGCCGTAAAACGTTCCTTTCATCTTACCACTCCCTTCCCAATTGATAGAGCATGGCATTGAGGATGGCTGCCACCACTGGGCTGCCGCCCTTTCGTCCGTTGATGCGGATATAGGGGACCTCCAGGGCGTCCAAGGCGTCCAGAGCTGCCTTGGATTCCGCCGCCCCCACAAAACCGATGGGTGCCCCGATAATCAAATCCGGCTTACCCTTCCCCTCCTGGATGGCCTCAATGAGGCGATACAGGGCTGTCGGGGCATTGCCGATGGCAAAGATACCCACCGCTTCATCCCCCAGGGCCTTTTCCATGGCCACGGTGGAGCGGGTGACGCCCCGTTTAGCGGCTTCTGCCCGAACGTCCTCATCGTGGACATAGTTGACGATTTCCACCCCCTGCATCTCTGCGGCCCGTTTATTGACAGCCACCTTGATCATACTGGTGTCCGCGTAGATTTTCTTTCCTTCAGACAGTGCTTTAATCCCCTTGGCCACGGCATCGTTTTTAAACTCTACTAAATCTGCATATTCAAAGTCTGCGGTGGTGTGGATGATGCGCTTAACAATTTCCGCTACCTCTTTCGGCAATGGCCGCCCCAGTTCTTCAGTGATGATTTCAAAGCTCCGCTTTTCAATTTCCTGAGGATTGTTGATATATTCCATGTCTCGTCTCCTTTATAATTGGTTCCTGAATCCATATTTCCCTGTATTGCCGTTACGCCTGAACACTGGTCTGCAATCCCCCGGAAATAATATTCTTTAAAAACAGGGCATCGTAATCCGCCTTGGGAATCAGCCGTAAGAAATCTCCCATGAAGCCCTGATAATCAAACTGGTTGTCGGTGTACATCACCCCGATGACCGTTCCGCTGTGGCCGGTGACCACGCCGTGTCCCCCATAGGCTTTAGATAAAGCGATAAGGGTCTCTAAATGGGGCTTGTGAATAATCTTTTGGTTGAGCCTGGCACTTTCAGTACAGGCTGCACCAATACGGTCCAAATCCCCGGCGGCAATCCCCTGGTTAAAGGCCTGTACCACCTGGGCGAAGGCTTCGATATCCCCGGCATCGTAACCCTCCATCTGTCCGTGGAAGCCCACGGTATTGACCCGGCCGCTAAACTCCACAATGAGGACTGGCGTCTCCAAATGGGTGTGATAATCCGCCAGAATCTGGCCCCCCACGTGGTTGAAAAGATTGAGCTCCGGATACATGATATTGTCCGTCGGCTCAATGGCGATGCACAGCTGTGCGATGCGGTCGGCATCCAGACCCAGGTCGTAATAGGCCCCCAGACCCTGGGCCACTGCTGCCAAATCTGCGGTGGAGCTGGCCATCCCTCGCTCCATGGGAATTTCCGAATTGAGGGCTATATTGATGTTGTGCTTCTCACTCCGGGGGAGACGGTACTCCCTGAAAATGAGGTCTAACATATCCGCCGCCTTATCATTCATCATGCGGGTAGCCGGTCCCTCGGCGATGGTCACCGTGGAGTATAAATCCACGGGGCAGGACACCAGGCAGGGATCTGGTCCCACCCGGCCCTGGATGAACTCGCCACAGCTTCCCGGGGCTTTAACCTCTACCTTTCGCATGCTTGACCTCCATGGCCCCATCCAGCAGAGCGATGAGGAATTGTGGATTACTGTAAAAATGGATATGGGGATACCCGGCGATGGTGTTGTTCTTCACATAACCGCAGTGCCACTGTTTATTCCCCTTCGAAACGGTGTAGGCTGTGGGCAATGCCTCCTCTACCTCCACCAGGCTGTGATGAAATTCATGGGCCCGGGTGGAGATGTGTTGTTCCCCAATTTTAGCCGATACCTCCACGTACCCAAAACGCTGGAGACGCTTGGTCATCACCGTGCGGGCTGGCAGAAATCCAATGCCCTTTGTGGGGTCTCCGGTTTTATCCGCCATGCACTGGGTCAGCACCATCAGTCCCCCACATTCTGCAAAGCAGGGCAGCCCTGCCTCCAGGGCCTGGCGGGCATTTTCCCGAAAGGCCTGGTTTTCTTCAAATTCCTTCCCAAATACCTCGGGGAAGCCCCCGCCGATATAGAGGCCATCCAGGTTATCCGGCAGGGCCCCATCGGCCAGGGGGCTAAAGAATACCAGCTCCACCCCCAGCACTTTCAGGGCGGATAAATTATCCTGGTAGTAAAAGTTAAAGGCCTGGTCCCTGGGGATGCCGATTCTCAGACCCTTATACTGACTGGCCCTTTCTTTAAAGGGGTCTGCCATCAATCCCTCGGGGCATATTGTCTCGGAAAGGGATAACATCTGGTCCAAATCGATATGGGCCTCTGCCAGGGCCGCCGCCTGATCCACCTTTTCCCGGATATCGGCTAACTCATCCACCGGAATCAACCCCAAATGCCGGCTGTTGACCGCAAGCTCCGGACATTCCGGCATCCAGCCCACACAGGGAACCCCTGCGTGGGTCTCAATCATTTCCTTTAACAAATGATAGTGGCTTTCCGAGGACAGGCGATTGACAATGACCCCAGCCACCCGGACCTCAGGATCGAAATCCACATAACCCTTCACCAGGGCCGCCGCGGATTTGGACATCCCCCGCCCATTGATGATGAGGAAAACCGGGATGCCCAGCACCTTGGAAAGATAGGCACTGCTTCCCACATCATCCTTCACGCCGTGTCCATCGTAGAGCCCCATTACACCTTCTACTACGCCCACAGCATCGTCCGTCATTTTGCCATAGTGCAGGAGGCGGACGGTTTCAGGGTCCAGCATCCAGGTATCCAGGTTAATGGATGACTGCCCGGTGACAAAGGTGTGGAACATGGGATCGATGTAATCCGGCCCGGTTTTAAAGGGGTGGACCGCCTCACCCCTGGCCCGCAGCGCCGCCATGATGCCCATGGTTACTGTGGTCTTCCCTACATTGCTGCTGACCCCGGCCAGCATGAAATCTTTCATGGTCTCCCTCCAATCGCAAGTACATTTTTGTTGGCTACGAAGTATAACACGCGCTCCGGTGCCTTGCTCTATCCACTTTCATACTTCTGTTAGCTAACGCGCAAAAAAAGTCTGTCATCCCTTTACAATTGGGAAGACAGACTAAAAAAGCGTTCAATTAACCCACTTCTCCCACCGAGATGATTCCTTGACTTTATCATCCTGCCCAGGTCTCCTGACTTTTGCTTCATCCTGACCCTCCCCTTCCCATCCCATTTTGGAACAGTGGTCTCGGAGGTTTCGTCGGCAATCACAGTAGCGGGGGCTGTAGCGGTTTTTACCGCTTTTCCTGCACAGCATGAACCTTATTCTTATTGATTACGTTTATGTTACCACAATTACGGCACACATTCAACGAAAAAACATCGCTAATTCGCCGAACGATTCGTCTTTTATACAAAAAAACGCCAAAGATTCTGGAACCCTCCCCCTAAAATAGATTCACTAACTTTTGCCCGCCAATCTGTAAGAAAAGATTGGTTTTTTTTCATGAATTTGCTATGATTAACTAAACGATGAATGGTATTGTGGAAGAGAGGGTTTTATCAATGCAAAAAACAGAATCAACTGAAAATTATTTAGAACGGATTTTAATGCTCCGACAGGAAAAGGGGAATGTACGGGCCATCGATGTGGCCAATGCCCTGAATTTTTCCAAGCCCAGCGTCAGCATTGCGGTGAAGCGGCTTCAGGAACAGGGTTATCTTATCGTAGACGATGGGCACTGCCTGAAGCTAACCCCCTCGGGGGAAGCCATTGCCCAGAAGATCTACCAGCGCCATTGTAATCTGGCAGCACTGTTTATGGCCGTTGGCGTTAGTGAAGAGCAGGCCAGCACTGATGCCTGTATGATTGAGCACGACATCAGTGAAGAAACCTATCAATGCCTTCTAAACCACTACAAATCACACTTTAAGGGCTAAGGGCTATTATTTTAGGAGGATTTTTCGAAAATCTCCCACGGTCTTGGGATAAGGACCGTCCTCGGGCCAACGCCCACTTTCAATCATCGCATCCCGGACATCCAATAAAATGGGTTTTTTCAAATTAGCCTTAATACGAATGTCCTCATTGGAGAAGATGGCCTCTGGAGTGCCATCGGCAATAATGTCCCCACCGGCAAAAACAATGACCCGCTTCGCCCAACGATAGGCAAAGTCCATATCGTGGGTAGAAATCAAGAGGGTCTTGCCCTGATCCACCAACTTGCTCAGGACTTCCTCCAGCATGACCGCATTCAGGGGGTCCAGAGAAGCAGTGGGTTCATCAAAAATAATAACCTCGGGGTGCATGGCGATGATATCCGCAATGGTGATGCGTTTCTTTTCCCCACCACTGCAATAATGGGGGGCCCGATCCCTGAATTCCATGAGATTCATATAGTCCAGGGCTTCGTCCACCCGACGGACCACCTCATCCCGGCTGAGCTTTAGGTTCATGGGCCCAAAGGATACCTCCCCCATGACGGTGGAGGCGATAATCTGATTATCCGCATCCTGGAAAACGATGCCCACCCCCTTGCGCAGGGTATTCAAATCCTTCTTATTGCGAGTAATCGTCTGGCCCTTGAAGCGGATCGTCCCCTCGTCGGGAATGAGTACCCCATTGATGTTTAAAAAGAAAGTGGATTTACCTGCGCCATTGGAGCCCACCACAGCAATCCGCTCCCCTTGCCGGATATCGACGGTGATTCCGTTGAGTGCCGCATTTTCCCCGGAGTAAGCATATTTCAAATCTGTGATTTCTAAAATCGATTCCTGCATTTCATTCACCTCGTCGTTGCAATCCAAACCACCACTAAGTAGATGACCACCAAAGCTGCCAGAATAACCTGTTTGGCCACTAGAGGTTTTTTATCCTCCAGAAACTTTAACTCGCCATCGTAACACCGAGCCTCCATGGCATCGTAAAATTGCCCTCCACGCTTCATGGAGACAATAAGGAGATTCCCTGCGGTATTCCCAAAGGAATAGATGGCACGCTTATAAGTGGTATACCCCAAACGGGATTCTGCAGAATTGCGCATTCGGGATTGAGTATCCATTAGGATGAAAATATAACGGTACATGATATTCATCAGTTCTACGATGAGCATGGGGACATGGAGACGTCGCAACACGCTGAAGATTTCACCAGACATGGTAGATAGTGACATCATGTACATGGCACTTACTGCGCCAAAGGCCTTTCCCCACAAATTAGTGGTAGTCCCCAGGCCTTCCCTCGTAACAAAGACCGTAAACCACCGACAGTCCAGGTTCACCAAAGACTCAGGGACTGGACCCCAGGAGAAATTCACCAGAATCACAATGCTTCCAATAATCAAAAAGGCGATGGGAATGGCAAGGAGCTCCAAATATTGCCTAAGATGAATCCCCCCCAGGATCACGGTCACAAAGGTGGTAATCAGAATAACGCTGATGGAAACGTAAAGATTATCCGCCACCACGCACATCAGCAGCAGGATGATGGCAAAGCCCACCTTGAATCCAGGATTCACCCCACCAAGCTTTGAGGTGTAGGCGTAAATATCAATGGAAAGGGTCGATTCTCCATGCTTATGTCCGAAGCCACGATGAGGATGGTGTCCATTACGGACACCATCCTTCATTTTGTATATTCCTCCAACGAACAGCACCAGGAGAGGGGGAACCAGCCACAATAATTTTACATCCATAGTGCCTCCAATCTGACACAACTTCCCTAAAAACCTTCAAAGAAAATTAAAGCGGGCTATAAATCCTGATCTTCCTTACCCAGCTTCTTCCGTTCCACAAACCGTCCGAGAAAAAAGGCCAATATTCCTACGCCAATCCCAGTTTGAACACAGAAAATCATGGATTCTACCTCTCCAGGCAGCTCCCCATTTAAAGCTTGCTCCAACACCGGAGTAAACCAAGGTTCATATTCCTGTCCCTGGATTTCACTAATCATCTCACTCCCGGCATCATCCGATCCGCCAAATTCTGCCCCCTGAAGCATAAACAGAGGAACTAAGGCAATGAGCACTACTGCGACTAAAATGATAATAACGGTTCTCTTATTGCTTGCAGTCATTATTTTACCTCCTCAATAAATCCAATGGCTTTCAATTCTGGACTGGCGTAGGATTCCAGTGCAATAACGATGACCACAGACAGCAGCCCCTCAATAATGGCCAGAGGCACTTGAGTTGGGGCAAACACCCCCAGGAATTTAATAGCCGATGCCATCACACCCCCAGATTCCGAAGGATAGGCCATAGCCAACTGGAATGCCGTCACACAATAGGTAAACAAATCGCCCAGGGCACAGGCCACAAACACACTGATTTTTCGGTTCCATCCCAGCTTTTTCCCCAGGGCGTAGAGACCGAAGGACACAAAGGGCCCTGCAACAGCCATGGAAAAGGTGTTCGCCCCCAGGGTAGTCAGTCCCCCATGAGCTAAAAGGATGGCCTGAAACAAGAGCACAATAATCCCCAGGATACTGACAGCCGCCGGTCCAAAGAGAATGGCACCCAAGCCTGTCCCCGTCATATGGGAGCAGCTGCCGGTTACTGATGGAATCTTTAGCGACGAGATAACAAAGATAAAAGCCCCTGCCATAGCCAACAAGGTAATGGACTTCCGATTCTCTGATACCGTCTTTTTGATGGAAAAGAATCCCCAAACCAAGAAGGGAATGGAAATGACCCCCCAGAGCACACAATACCCTACCGGCAAATACCCCTCCATGATGTGCATGGCACCCGCCACTGGCATAATACCGAAGCACAGAGAAAAGGCTGCGGATGCAGCAACAATCCACTTTTGTTTCTTATTCATAAGAAACCTCCTGAAATAGATTTATAATAATTGCTGCAGTCTTGTATGCGTATGACTTATTTTGCGTTTTTGTCACCTTTCGCGAAAAAGCCTCCCCAGCACACTGAGGAGGCTTTGAAATACAAAACGTCGTATCTCTAAAACAAACTAAATCGGAGTGCTTTTAGAAAGCCGCCGTGGTGATATTCTGGCTAATCAATATCATCTGACTTCGCCTTCCCATCCTTTGACAGTGGCAATGAAGACAGCATTTTGAAACACAGATGCGATTACAGCAGAGGATTCCAACCTCTTTCCCAACACACGGAAGCAATTATTATATTAGCTTAATTGTATCCCTTGGGCCTTTTGGTGTCAAGAGAAACCGTTTTTTATTGTGCCGATCATCGCCAAAAAATCGTCATGGTCATCAATCATAACCACCGCTCGTTGAAGGCGGATATCCTCCAGAGCCTCAGCTACCAATCCTCCAGTAAAATCTCCCGACAACACACTCCGATGCATCACAATGGTTCCCTTAAAATCGGACAATCCCCGAAGATTTTCGATATTTCCGGTTCCAAAGGGGACATCTGCCACTAAGAGCACATCCGCCCCTGCCATCAGGGCCAGATTCTTTCGTTGATCCTCTGGGGACACCGCCATAAAGGGTGGAATCGCCACCATTTCGAGGCCCAGATACTCTGCCATCCGCCAGTCATCGCTGCCCTCATTCACCACCCCCAGGGTGACACGGTGCCCCATTTCAGACAACTCATCCAAAATCCGAACTGCACCGCCTCCACCGCAAATCACATGAATGGACAAAGGGTTTTCCACTTGCTGGGGCTTGAGCACCCGGATCGGAATCACCTCGGGCTTTTCAAAGAGGGTATTCTCCCGAATCAGCATCCGCATATTGTACAACAGACGCATATTATCATCCACAATAACAGCCTCCGGCGGGCCATCTGCCACCACCTGGCCGTCATTAATCATAATGAGGCGCCCACAGTACCGGGAGGCTAGATTCAGATCATGGAGCACTGCCACCACTGTCATGCCCGATTCCGTATTGAGGCGGACGATCATTTCCATGACCTCAATCTGGTGATGGACATCCAGAGCAGAGGTGGGTTCGTCCAGGAGGATGATCTCCGGCTCCTGGGCGATGGCCCGTGCGATGACCACCCGCTGCTTTTCCCCGCCGGAAAGCTCATTAAAGAGCCGTCCTCTAAATTTCTCCGTCCCCGTCACTGCCATAGCCCGGGCCACGATATCCCGGTCCCGGTGCCCCTCCCGATCCCGAAAGCCCAGATAGGGGTTGCGGCCCATCATTACAATATCCTCCACATAAAAATCGTAGTCGATGGCAAAGTGCTGGGGAACGACAGCCATTCGCCTGGCCCGTTCCCTCTGGGAAAGGCTGGCATTATCCTCTCCCTGGACCCAAATCTGCCCTGCGGTAATGGGCAATAGACCCGACACCCCCTTGAGCAGCGTCGATTTCCCCGTTCCATTGGAGCCGATCAGTCCAACGAATTCCCCCTCATGGATGGTCGCTGTAAATCCCTTGATAATTTCCCGTTCCCCATACCCCGTATGGACGCCGTCGAAGCGCAGTATTTCCTTGGTGTCCATGGCTATACCCCCTTCCTGGTTTTACGCAGGAGATAAATAAAAAAGGGACCACCAAAGGCTGCGGTGATAATCCCCACAGGAATCTCCTGGCTGGCCACACTTCGGGCCAAAGTGTCGCAGCATACCAGAAAGGCTCCGCCCAAAACCATGGATAAGGGCAAAAGCACCCGATGCTTGGGACCAGTGAGCATCCGTACCACATGGGGAACCACCAGGCCCACGAAACCAATAATCCCCGTCACTGAAACCACCGCCGCCACGACGATGGATGAGGCAATCAGGACCTTCTTTTTAAGACGCTCTGTGTCCACTCCCAGCTGGGTAGCCGTGTCCTCTCCTAAAAGCATAATATCCAGTTCCCGAACCGTTGTTGCCAACACCACGCACCCCAAAAGCACAAAAGGCAGGACAATAAAGACCTGGTCCCAACCCGTTCCATTGAAGCTGCCCATGGTCCAAAACATAATGGCATTCATACTCTGGACATTGAAAATCATAAGAAGGGACATAAAAGCAGAGAGGCTCTGACCCACTGCGATACCGGAAAGAAGCAGGCTTCCCACGGGCACCCGCCGTCCTACCCTGGAAATTCGATAAACCAAAAAAATGGTAACAAAGGCCCCAATAAAGGCCAAAATGGCCGTCCCCCCCATCCCCATGAAGCTGGTATCAAAATGCAGGACAATGCCGATAGCTGCCCCCAGGGCTGCCCCAGAGGACACTCCCAGGATATAGGGATCGGCCATGGGATTCTTGAAGATGCCCTGATATGCCCCACCACAAACAGCCAGTGCCCCTCCTGTCAAAAACCCCAGAATAACCCGGGGCAGACGTACATCCCAGATAATGGCCCCGTGGCCCGCGCTGGCACTGCTTCCTCCTATGTCGATGTGAAGCAATTGGTACAACAGAATCCGGTTGGCTTCTCCAAAGGGAATGGACGTAATCCCCATAAGGGTGCAGATATAAATCAGAAGTAAACACCCCACCACCAGCAGGGGCAGGGCGTATTTTTTTAAGTGCTTCTTCATTTAATGATATCCGGGTAGATATCCTGAACAAAGAGCCGTAAGCCCTCCACAATCCGTGGGCCCGGGCGCTGCATGAGATCCGCCTCAGGGGAAGTCATCCCATAGGCATAAACCTGCCCCTTTGCAATGGCCGTCACCTGGTTAAAGCCCGGTACTGCGGCAATGGATTCTGCCGTAGTCAGAAAAGAGATGTACACATCGGGATTATCGGCAATAATCTGCTCCACGGACAACTGGGGCCAGGCTGTATTCCCCGTAGCTGCAATATTCTTCACATTCATTTCATCCATCATGGATCCCAATAGGGAGCCACTTCCCGCACTGTAATAATCCCCTAAATCGATGAACACTGACTTCTGGACACTGACCCCAGCACAAGCATCGGCCAGCTTCTTCTGCTCTGCTTCCATTCCTTCTACCAGGGTCTTAGCAGAATCGTTGGCGTTGATCAGCTTGCCAGTGATGACAATATCCCCCATCACCCCGTCAATGCTCGTCGCTGAAAACACCACAACCTTGGCCCCGGTATTTTCAAGCTGCTTTCGGACATTGTCATCGATAAAATCTGTCGCCAACACCAGATCCGGGCTTAGTCCGACAATTTTTTCCACATTGGGGGCATTGTAATCCCCAATACTAGCCACAGCAGCAGCCTCTGCCGGGTAGTTACAATAGTCCGTACGACCGACTAGCCGATCCTCTGCCCCCAGGGCAAATACAATCTCAGTATTGGCCGGCGAGAGGGAAACAATCCGCTCTGGCTGGGCATCCAGGGTCACCTCTGTCCCCAAATCATCAGTAATGGTCAAGGGATAGCCCGTCTGCCCCGATACCCCCTCAACCTTTCCAGATGCTCCACTGTTGCTTTGGCATCCGGACACTGCCAATACAAGCCCTGCCATCACCAATACACACCATAGCACATTCCAATATTTTTTCATAACGCCCTCCTTCTTGATTGCAAACCCAATCGACTCTTTCGATTAACTTATTTTTATTTTAGAGCATCCCCCATAAAAATACAAGCGCAATTAAAAAACCGGGACCCAAAGCATTCGACTTCGGTCCCCGGCAAATATTACTTACTATATAAGATACGAATGGAATTGAGAATACACAGGAAGGCAACCCCGGTATCTGCAAAGACTGCCAGCCACATATTGGCGTAAATCCCCGTTAAACCCAGAATCATCACGATAATTTTAATGGTTAGAGCAAAAACAACGTTCTGCCAGGAAATCCCTAAGGTCTTCTTTGCAATTTCGATGGCGGCTGGAATGGCATCTAAATTTGAATTCATAAACACCACATCCGCAGCCTCGATGGCGGCATCGGCACCGCTGCCCATGGCGGCTCCCACATCGGCCCCGGCTAACACCGGCGCATCGTTAATGCCGTCGCCGACGAACATGACGGACCCGATTTTATCCCGAATCCGTCCCAATTCAGCCAGCTTATCCTGGGGTAGTAGCCGGGCGTGGACTTCTTCCACACCCGCCTCTGCCGCCACGGCATCTGCACTGTCCTGGGCATCCCCGGTGAGCATGGCCGTTAGGATATGGTTGTCCTTAATCCGGGAGATGGCCGATCTGGCCTCAGGCTTAAGGGTATCCGCCACGATAATCTGTCCGGCGTAAACGCCGTCCACCGCCAGGAGCACCTCAGAACCCCGCTGTGCCTTAACACGACCAGCCAGGTCAATGCCCTTGAATTCCATGAGCTTGACATTACCGCACAAAACCGTCCGGTCTCCCTGGGTAGCCACGATCCCCTTACCGGACAGCTCCTCAACGGCCTCGGGGGCATTTAAGGTCAGGCCACGGGCCTCCGCCGCCGCCACGATGCTTGTGGCGATGGGATGGGTGGACACCTGTTCACAGGATGCGGCCAGGGCCAGAAGCTCTGTCTCCCCAAAATTTCCTGTGGGAATGACCTGCTGCACCACAAAATTTCCCTGGGTAATGGTCCCGGTTTTATCCATGACCACCGCCTTAATGTTAGCCAAAACTTCCATGACAACGCCGCCCTTAAACAGAATGCCTTTTTTTGATCCGGCGCCAATGCCGCAGAAGAAGGCCAGGGGCACCGACAGCACCAGGGCACAGGGGCAGCTCATCACTAAAAAGCTCAGGGCTGTATAAATCCAGGGGTAGAAGGCCTGTCCAGTAATCAGAGGAATGCCCACTGCGGTAAACAGGGCAATAACCACCACCACCGGGGTGTATACCCGGGCGAACCGGGTAATAAAATTGTCAATTCTCGGCTTGCTGGCGGCGGCATTTTCCACGGAGTCCAGTATCCGGGTGACCATGGATTCCTCCAATCCCTTTTCTACCCGGATTTTAAGGGCCCCGGAGGTATTGACACAGCCTGAGATGACTTCATCCCCAGTGCTGACTCCAACGGGTACCGGCTCTCCGGTGATCGCAGCGGTATCAATGCGGCTTTCCCCATCAATGACGATGCCATCCAGGGGAATGCGGTCCCCTGGTCGCACCAGAAGGATATCCCCCACCTGAGCTTCCTCAGCACCGATAATTTTGACCGACTCACCCACCAATAAGTTGACCGTTTCTGGTCGAAGGTCCACCGCCTCCATAATCTGGCTTCGGCTGCGCTCCACAGCATAATGCTCGAAGGTTATCCCAATTCGAAAGAAGAGCATAACACCTACGGCTTCGGGGTATTGGGCGATGGCAAAGGCCCCCAGTGTGGCGACACTCATCAAGAAGTTTTCATCGAACACCTGTCCCTTGAAGAGATTTTTAACCGCAGTTAAAACAATGTTTCCCCCTAGTACAAGATAGGCCACCACAAAGGCAATGATCAGAGGCATAGAGTAGGTCTCGATTCCGCTGATTTCATGGTATATTTCGACACCAATGAAGAATATACCGCCTAAAATGAGGGAAATGAGATTCAATCGATCCTTTGTGAAAAATCTTTTAGATCTTTGGATTTCTTTCTTTCGGCCACCTTCTTTTGCCACCAGATGGACCCCATTTTCAATTTTTTGACAGATGGCCTCTATTTCCGGCAGCAGGCGGTCCTGATTTGCTGCTGTTAAGCGCAGTTCCTTGGTGGCAAAGGTTATGGAGGCACTGGACACCTCCGGGAGGGCGCTAATGCGTTTTTCCATCTTCGCCGCACAATTGGCGCAACCCAGGTTTTCGATGGTGTAGACCCTGGCCTCATGGCCCTCGGTCACCTTCCCGCCATCCTGAGTCTCCGGTTCTTTGGTATGATGATGACCATGGTGGTCGTGGCCGCAGTTACAGCCTTCATGCTTTTCGTTTTTGGATTCATGGTCGTGATCATGATAGTCATGACCGCAGCCGCAGGCTTCACCATGGGTATGGTCGTGCCCTTGGGTATGCTCTTGTTCTTTATGATGGTTGGACATCGCAATCTCCTTATGATTTTATATTAATATATGAACAATCATTCATATATTGATATTATGTCACTTTTTTTCAAAAGTCAAGGCTTTTAGAATTTTTTTTAATGTAAATTGCTCAAAAAAACACCCTCCAGGACGAAGGGTCCTAGAGGGTGTCTGTCAATATTAATTTACTCTTCCTTATCAGTATCTGTATCCGATGTTTTTTTATCACCGCCACAGCTGCTGGCATGGGGGCAGGAGGTACAGCCGCAACCACAGCCACCGCCTTTCTTTTTATCCCGTACCAATTTAATGACAATGGCAGCGACTATCGCCAACAGTACTCCGCCGACAATAAAGGTTCCCATAGAGTGTCCTCCTTCCTATTTTTACAATGATTATAATTCAACAGTCTTAGGATTACCCACAGCGTCCACCTTTTTTTCGGGCCGGAAGAGAAGGTATAAAAAGCCGATGATCAGCAGAATGGCCACCACCGTCCCCAGGGTAAAGGCCCCAGTTGAAATAAAGGTCCCGATTTGATAGACACACAGGGCAACCGCATAGGCTAAGCCACATTGATAACCAATGGCAAACCAAAACCATTTTGCACTTTGCATTTCACCCTTAATGGCGCCCATGGCTGCAAAGCAAGGGGCACACAGCAGATTGAATACCAGGAAGGAATAGGCAGAAAACACAGTAAAGCTGGCGGCCAGGGTACCCCAGACCTCTGCGCCATCTTCAGCCACCTCAGAGAAGCCATAGAGCACCCCAAAGGTTCCCACCACGTTTTCCTTGGCCACAAGACCGGTGATGGCCGCCACCGCGGCCTGCCAATTCCCCCATCCCAGGGGTGTGAATATCCAGGCAAAGGCCGAACCGATGGCTGCTAAAAAGCTCTCGTTCATATCCTCCACCATACCAATGCCTCCGTCCACCATGCCAAAGCTTTGGAGAGACCAGACGATGATGGTCGATAACAGGATGATGGTGCCCGCCCGTTTGATAAAGGCCCAGCCCCGTTCCCAGGTGCTTCTCAGCACATCCGATACCCTTGGCCAGTGATAGGCCGGCAGCTCCATGACGAAAGGCGCGGGGTCCCCGGTGAACATCCGGGTTTTCTTTAAAACAATCCCAGAACAAACAATGGCAAAAATTCCCACGAAATAAGCACTGGGTGCTACCCACCAGGCGCCACCAAATAAGGCTCCTGCAATGAGGGCAATAATGGGCAGCTTTGCCGAACAGGGGATAAAGGTCGTCGTCATAATGGTCATCCGGCGATCCCTGACATTCTCAATGGTTCGGGAGGCCATAATCCCGGGGACACCACATCCCGATCCAATTAACATGGGGATAAAGGATTTACCCGACAACCCAAATTTTCTAAAAATCCGGTCCATGATAAAGGCAACCCGGGCCATGTAGCCGCAGGATTCCAGAAAGGCAAGGAACAGGAAGAGCACCAGCATCTGGGGTACAAATCCCAATACCGCACCCACACCGCTCAGAACGCCATCCACTAAAAGTCCGGAGAGCCAATCGGCACAGCCAATGGCCTCTAGCCCTGCTGACGCACTGGGAATAATCCAGGCCCCAAAGAGGGTATCATTAGTCCAGTCCGTTAAAAAGGTCCCCACGGTGGTCACTGAAACATAATAGACCAGAACCATCACCGCCGCAAAAATAGGCATGGCCGCAAATCGATTGGTGACCACCCGGTCGATTTTATCGGAGATACTCAGCTGCCCCCGGGTCTTTTGGGAATGACATTTTCCGATGACGCCCTCAATATAATCGTAGCGTTCCCCGGTGATAATGCTTTCTGCATCATCATCCAGTTCCTTTTCACAATCGATAATATCCTTAGCGATATGCTGGATTGCCGGGGCATCAAGGCCCAGGGATTCATGGATTTTTTCATCCCGTTCGAAGCACTTGATGGCGTAAAAACGCTGCTGCTCTTCTGGAAGATGATGGAGCACCGCCTCCTCAATATGGGCCAGGGCGTGCTCCACACAGCCACTGTATCGATGCTTTGGAACGACGGGAGTCCCAGCAGCAGCTTTTTTCGCCGCTGCAATGAGTTCCGTAAGGCCTTCTCCTTTCATGGCAGAGATTTCCACCACCGGGCAGCCCAGAGCCTTTTCCATGGCCTGAATATCCACGGTATCCCCATTTTTACGGACCAAATCCATCATATTGACCGCTACAACCACCGGCAATCCCATTTCCAGGATCTGGGTGGTCAAATACAGATTTCTTTCCAGATTGGTTCCATCCACGATATCAATGACCACCTCAGGGCGTTCCCCCACCAGGTATTCCCGGGCAACCACTTCTTCTAAAGTGTAGGGGGATAAAGAATAAATTCCAGGAAGGTCGATGATGGCAATCTCCTTATCCTTCCGGTACTTTCCTTCCTTTTTTTCCACAGTGACCCCAGGCCAATTCCCAACGAATTGGTTGGATCCCGTTAATGCATTAAACAGCGTCGTCTTCCCACAATTGGGATTCCCCGCCAGGGCAAGATGTATTCCCATTGATTCCTCCTAAATTAGTTTCGCTAACTCTTTCACCAAAAATAATCGCGCATCAGCGCGTTTATTCAACCTCGATCAGCTCGGCATCCGCTTTCCTCAGGGACAATTCATAGCCTCGAACCGTTACCTCGACCGGATCGCCTAAGGGAGCGACCTTTCGTACAGAAATTGAAGTTCCTTTGGTAATCCCCATATCCATAATACGTCGCTTAACCGGACCAATCCCATGAAGCTTGGTGACTTTGACCGTCTCCCCGACCTTTGTTTCTTTTAAGGTTATCAATACACTTCCTCCTAAATCATGATTTTCTTTGCCATTTCGTGGCTGATGGCCACCCGGGCATCTCGAACACTAACGATGACATTGCCATTCATACGATTGACCACCGTAATCGTACTCCCCGGAATAAAACCCAGATTATTTAAAAATTTCTTGACATCATCAGATCCTCCAATCCGTTTTATCTCACCGGATTCCCCCGTGTTTATAAATGATAAAGGCATCATTTTGTCCTCCTTAAATCGAAATTGATTGTTAAAGCTGACATTGTTTGTCAGTACTACCATTCGTACATAAAGTTTATATCAACTAACTTTGTGCGTCAACACTTAAAATACATTAGAATTATTTCAAAATAACTTCATTCTTGACTTAATCGTCAAAAAGCTGTACGCTGTAAATAACCCCCTGGGGGGGTCTTTTAGAATACTCAACACCAAATTCAATTGGAGGTATGCCATGAATTCCATTGACCATCGTCTCTCCGCTACCAACTCCAAGGCCTTGGGCTTCGCCCTTCTGGCGGCCTTTCTTTATGCCATCAGCACACCTGTTTCCAAAATACTGCTGAATACCATCAGCCCTACGATGCTGGCTGCCTTCCTTTACCTTGGCGCCGGTATGGGCATGGTGGTTTTAGGTTCTATCCGGAAATTAGCCTGTCCCGAGCATCAAGCGGAAGGGCTAACCCGTGAGCAGATGCCCGCCATCCTGGCCATGATCGGGCTCGATATTGCGGCACCCATTCTTTTAATGCTTGGTCTGAATCTTACCAACGCCGCCACCGTCGCCCCCCTTAATAATTTTGAAATCGTAGCAACCGCTGTCCTGGCATTGGTGTTCTTCCATGAGCGTATTCCCAGGGGCTTATGGGCTGGCATTGGGCTCATCACCCTGGCCAGCCTCCTGTTATCTGCTGAGGATACGGGTACGATTTGCCTGAATCCCGGGGCACTCCTCGTCCTTTTGGCCTGCTGCTGCTGGGGCCTGGAAAACAATTGTACCCGAGTCCTCTCCCGGAAGGACCCCCTCCAAATCGTCATGGTCAAGGGCTTTGGATCAGGTACCGGGGCCTTCGTTATTGCTTTAGCCATCGGAGAATCCCTTCCCACCCTTTCCCTTATCCCCCTGGTGCTACTTCTGGGCTTTGTAGCCTACGGTCTGAGCATCTTCTGTTATGTCAGCGCCCAGCGGGATTTAGGTGCCGCCCGCACCAGTGCCTGCTACGCCATTGCCCCCTTTGTCAGTACCGGGCTTTCCCTCATCCTATTTTCAAATGTTCCAGGACCGTCATTTTTCATCGCCCTGGGGCTTATGATCCTCGGTACCTTTTTGGCAACAAAAAAGACCTCCTGATCAGTGGCTGAAATACTACCGCTGCCACTTCCACAAAAGGTCTTTTTTTCGTTCATCGTTTTTCAAAATCTACCGTCCGTCCGGTAATCGCCTCACCCTTAATGACATAATCCACAAAGCAGCCGACAATTTCAGGATCGAACCAGCTTCCTCCTCCGGAAAGCAGTTCCTGCAGGGCGATATCCACAGGATGTCCCGGCCGCTGTGTGCCCCCCTCCAAAGTCCCCGTATAGGCATTGGCAATGGCACACACCCGTGCCAAAAATGGAATTTCCTCACCGGAGCGTCCGTCTGGATACCCCGTCCCATCCCAGCATTCATGATGGAAAAGGGCAATATCCTCACCCGCCTTACAAAAATCCGCCGCCTCTGGAAATTCTGCTCCAATACTGCAAAAAATCTGCTGGCCATAATCCACATGACCCATCATCCGCAGACTTTCCTCCACAGTGTAAGACCCCGCCTGCTCCATTAAGCTTTCTGGCAGGAGAATCTTTCCAATATCATGGTAGTCAAAGGGTGAAAGTCCCCGCCACAGCAGGGCCCTTTCCAAAGCGCCTAAATCCATGGCCATCAGGACCATGCGCATATATTGACCAGTACGCTGGCAATGCCGCTGCATCCCCTGGGGCAGCCGATTAAAATAATTGTTCATTTTTGTCTGTCCTCGATGCATACTCCACCTCATTATTCGTATAACAATTTTATCAGATTCTTAATTGCCGCACAAGGTACCCTTTAGTTTTTACTTACATTTGTCAAAAAATACCGTTTTTCTTATCTTTAAACCAAATTTTCTTAAACAATCCTTTGATATGTAATAGCTATCATATCACAATATATTGTGATATCCTCTTGACTTTTCAGTCGTAAGCCACTATACTTAGTTCAAGTAAATAATATCATCAAGTGATCGATTCAAAATCGATAAAAGGAAAATCGGGTGGAATCCCCGTACGAACAGGTCGCTGTAATCAAGGAGTACGCCGCAGATGCCATTGCGCAAGCGAGAAGGCGCGGTATACGATGAGATGGAGTCAGAAAGCCTGCTTGATGATATCGGAAACCATTCCCTGCTCAGATGGCGTTTCTGGATGGCGGTTATTGCTGTGCGCAATGCCCCATCACATAATGGAGTCCCAGGGAGTACTCCATTTTTTAATGTCTTATAATCCTAAGGAGATTCTATGAAAATCATCAAGCGCAACGGCACAGAAATGACCTTTGATATTACGAAAATCATCGCTGCGGTGGGCCGGGCCAACGCGGTCGTCCCGGAAACCCAACGTCTCACCCGGGACCAAATCACTCAGGTAGCAGACGCCGTGGAGCAGGTCTGCGTGGCCCGTCCCCATGCCATGAATGTGGAGGAAATCCAAGATCTGGTTGAGAATGAAATCATGGCCCAGGAGGCTTATGAGGTCGCCAGACAGTATATCACCTACCGTTATGTGCGGACCCTTAAGCGCTCCAGCAACACCACCGACGATAAAATCCTCAGCCTGATCGAATGCAATAATGAGGATGTCAAACAGGAAAATTCCAACAAGAACCCCCGGGTCAACAGTGTCCAGCGGGATTATATGGCCGGTGAGGTCAGCAAGGATCTGACCATGCGGATGCTCCTGCCCACCGCCATCTCCGAGGCCCATGAGCAGGGAATCATCCACTTCCACGATTCCGATTATTTCGCCCAGCATATGCACAACTGCGATTTGGTGAACCTGGAGGATATGCTCCAAAATGGGACGGTCATCAGCGGCACCCGCATCGATAAGCCCCACAGCTTTTCCACGGCCTGCAACATTGCCACCCAGATCATTGCCCAGGTCGCCAGCAGCCAATACGGGGGGCAGAGCATCAGCCTGACCCATCTGGCACCCTTTGTGGACGTCAGCCGTCAAAAAATCCGCCGCAGCGTTACTGAGGAGATGGCCGATTTAGGCATCACCCCCACCGAAGCACAAATGGATGCCATCACCGAAAAACGTCTTCGGGATGAAATTAAGCGGGGAGTCCAGACCATCCAGTATCAAGTGGTCACTTTAATGACCACCAATGGCCAGGCCCCCTTTGTGACGGTGTTTATGTATCTTGGAGAGGCCCGGAATCCCCAGGAAAAAACGGACCTGGCCATGATTATTGAGGAAACCCTCCTCCAACGTATCCAGGGCGTGAAGAACGAAACCGGGGTCTGGGTGACCCCCGCCTTTCCCAAGCTCATTTACGTCCTGGAGGAGGACAACCTGAAGGAAGGAACGCCCTTCTTCTACCTCACCCAACTTTCTGCAGAGTGTACGGCTAAGCGCATGGTCCCGGATTATATCAGCGAAAAGGTGATGCTGGAGAGCAAGGTGGATGCCAATGGTGAGGGACACTGCTATACCTGCATGGGCTGCCGCAGCTTTTTAACCCCCTATGTAGACCCCGAAAGCGGAGCCCCCAAATATTATGGCCGATTTAATCAAGGGGTGGTCACCCTGAATCTGGTGGATGTGGCCCTATCCAGCGGTGGAGATCTGGATCGTTTTTGGCAGATCTTTGAGGAACGTTTGGAGCTCTGCCATGAAGCCCTGCTGTGCCGCCACAACCGCCTGAAGGGTACCCTTTCCGATGCGGCCCCCATCCTCTGGCAATACGGTGCCCTGGCCCGTCTGCCCAAGGGTGCCCCCATCGACCCTTTGCTTTACGATGGCTACTCCACCATCAGCCTGGGTTATGCCGGACTTTACGAATGCTGCAAATATATGACCGGAAAATCCCACACCGATGCCGCCGCTACGCCCTTTGCCATGGCGGTCATGACCCGGATGAACGATGCCTGCGCCACCTGGAAGGCGGCCCACCGCATCGATTTCAGCCTTTACGGCACCCCCCTGGAATCCACCACCTACAAGTTTGCCCGTTGCCTGCAAAAACGCTTTGGCATCATCGAGGGCATTACCGATAAGGGCTATATCACCAATAGCTACCATGTCCATGTCTCCGAGCCCATCAATGCCTTTGCGAAGCTGAAATTTGAAAGCCAGTTCCAGAAGCTTTCCCCAGGCGGTGCCATCAGCTATGTAGAGGTTCCAGATATGCAAGGCAATATTCCGGCAGTCCTCAGCGTCCTCCAGTTCATCTACGATAATATTATGTATGCAGAACTGAATACCAAGTCGGACTACTGCCAGGTCTGCGGCTTTAGCGGGGAGGTGGTCATCGTTGAAGATCAGGACGGCAAGCTGGTTTGGGAATGCCCCAACTGCGGTAACCGTGAAGAGGACAAACTCAATGTCACGCGTCGGACCTGCGGCTACATCGGCACCCAGTTCTGGAACCAGGGCCGTACCGAGGAAATCAGAGACCGGGTCCTGCACCTTTAGGAGCCTCCATGAACTACGCAACCATCAAATACTATGATATCGCCAACGGCCCCGGGGTGCGCACCAGCCTTTTTGTCTCGGGCTGTACCCACCGCTGTCCCGGTTGTTTCAACGAAATAGCCTGGGATTTTGACTACGGCACCCCCTTCACCGAGGCCGTAGCGGCGGAAATTATCCATAGCCTGGCCCCGGATTACATCACCGGGCTCACCATCCTCGGGGGCGAGCCCCTGGACCCCCGAAACCAACCGGCCTTGTTGGACCTGGTTACTGCCCTGGGTAACGCCGCGCCCCATAAGGATATCTGGTGCTACACCGGCTACGTCTACGAAAAGGACCTCCTTCCGGGAGGACGGGCCCACAGCGATGTAACGGATGTCCTGTTAAGCCACATCGACGTGCTGGTGGATGGTCCCTTCATTAAAGAACAGGCCGACATCAGCCTTCGGTTTCGGGGATCGGCCAACCAACGGATTTTACAGCTCTCCCAGGGAAGGATCGCCCATAATTGTGCTTAACGGCGGTGCAATATCTTTGCAGCACCCATTAAAGGGACTGTAATAAGGGTATCGAGTCCCGCCATGCGTAAACCTAACGATTATGCAACGATTATTGTACGCCAAAGCCGAGGCCGATTTAAATTAAAACCAAAATAATAATAGGGACTCCTGCAGGGGGGCGAAATCGCCAACTGCAGGAGTCCCTTTTTATTGCCATTATTTGCATGCAATCCCTAGGCATTATCCATCAAGCAGGTATAGCCACCATCCTTTTCGACTTGGTACAGGCACTCGTACTCTCCGTCCAGGCATTCCCGCATATCCCGGTCTGCCCGGAAGGCCACACAGGTACCGCAGCTGGAGGACAAGGCCCGGAGGGTGGGCATCATCACTGCCTCTACCCCCGCAGCCCCTAGGCTTCGGTGGGTTTTGACCGCTGAAAAGTGGGTGTGAAAGGTGGCGATATAGTCCATCATTTTTTTAGATCCAGGTGATACTCCCCGGAAGCCTCGGTAACCACCACGGTATAGCCCTGGTGCTCGGCAAATCGAGTGACATTCTCCATGGCTACGGGGTTGTCCACTAAAACCGATACCGCCGCTGGCTCGCCCGCCATTGCTTTTTTCACCATCACCACCGGAATGGGGCAGGACAGCCCCCGTGCATCCACTGTATTATCCATTGTATTCATCCTTTCAAACCTCCCAAAATCCTAAGCTTGTTCCCGGGAGTACATCACCGCGACAATGGCGACAATGACAAACCCCACAGCTACTGCAATCTGTCCATTAAAAGTGGGACCCTTTCCCGAAGCTGCTAACCCAAAATTATGGGCGAAGGCTGCTCCGGCAATGAGTCCCAGAACCACCATAGCAGAATCAGAATTCCCTTCTCCCGTTAAAATCAGCTGGCGCAGAGGGCAGCCCCCAAGGAGGGTAAAGCATAAGCCAGACAGGGCCATTCCCAGGAAATTCCACAATCCATCGGTATGGGCGATGGGCTGGTCCGCAAAGCCTAGATTAAAGGTCCCCAGAATTAAATTGCCCACCAAAACCGTGGCAATAATGGTCAGAAAGACCCACAGCATCCGAAATTCCTTAAACATAACGGCATCCCGAATGCCAGCCACGGTACACACCCGCTGGCGCTGACAGACAGCCCCTACCAGAATGCCCCCAAGGAGGGCTGCCCAAATGGGCGCATACATGGATCCCGGCCCCTCGGTACTAAGTTTAAACAAAGAGGGAATCGCCAGAGATAGGACGAAAAGCCCCACCAGGACTACGGTAAATCCAATGCCTTCCACCTTGCCCATCTTATAGGCCCGGCGCAGATTAAAACCCTTATTGAGGGCAAAAATTCCCCCTAAGATCCCAACGACAAAGCCTGCCAATCCCACGATGGCATTTAAATCGCCACCACCGATGCGTAACATCATCCGCAGGGGGCAGCCTAAAAACATCAGGGCCCCGATCATGGCCACCATTCCCAGTAAAAACCGGGTAAAGGGTGCCGATCCCCCTTTGGGATTAAATTCCTTACTGAATACCGCCATCACGAAGGCCCCAATGAGAAGCCCCACAATTTCCGGTCTGAAGTTCTGCACGATCCCTGCGCTGTGCAGGGAGCACGAACCGGCAATATCCCGGAGGAAGCAGGCAATACAGAACCCCATATTCCCAGGATTCCCTAGAGCCGCCAGGGCAATGGCCACACCGCCGATGAGCACTCCGCTCAAAATAAACACCCCATTCTTTTTCATGCTAAAAATTACCTCTTTCTTTTATTATTTCTCTCATCTATGTTAAACTGTCCTTATCGATATACTACTTACAGGAGAACGATATGGATAGATTATATTTTGATAATGGTGCCACCAGTTTCCCTAAGGCCCCAGGCCTCGGCGCTGCCGTCGGCCACTATCTGGAGGATATTGGTACAAATATCAACCGCTCCAGCTACGCCGCATCCACCACCGCGGCTTTAACCGCCCTGGAAACCCGGGAACAGCTGGCCCGGCTTTTCCATTTTGGAGACCCCTCCCACGTGATTTTCACTTCAGGGGTCACCATGAGCCTGAATCTGGTCATTAAGGGGCTGCTGAGGCCCGGAGACCACGCCATCGTCAGCAGTATGGAGCACAACGCAACCATGCGCCCCTTAGTCCAGCTGGCTGCCCAAGGCGTCACCTTCGACCGGATTCCCGGGGATGAGCGGGGCCAGGTGGATGCCCTGGCCATCATCCCCCTTATTCGTCCCAACACCCGACTGATTGCCTGCCTCCACGCCTCCAATGTGTGCGGCACCCTCCTGCCCATTGCTGAAATCGGGCGGATTGCCCAGAGCTATGGTATTCCTTTTTTACTGGATACCGCCCAAACCGCCGGACACATCGATATCGACTTTAAGACCCTGGGGCTTTCAGCCCTGGGATTCACCGGACACAAGGGCCTCTTGGGACCCCAGGGTATTGGCGGCTTACTCCTAACTCCGGAGCTGGCCCAATCCCTCACGCCCCTTATTGCCGGGGGGACTGGCAGCGCCTCAGATTCCGAAGAGCTGCCAACCTATATGCCCGATCGTTTTGAAAGCGGAACCCTGAACCTGCCGGGCATCTACGGCCTCCATCATTCATTATGTTTTTTAGAGAATAACGATTGGCAAAAAATGCACACCATCGAGATGGAATGGACCAGGCAATTCCTCGACGGTGTGTCTGAGCTCCCCCATGTCCGCAGGGTGGGTCTTCCCGGGACCTCCGGCCGGATGGCTGTCGTCTCCCTGGACTTCACAGACCGGGACAATGCTGTGGTGGCCCATCGCCTCAGCAGCGAATACGGCATTATGACCCGGTGCGGTCTCCACTGTGCCCCCAGTGCCCATCAAACCCTGGGGACCTATCCCCAGGGCAGCGTCCGCTTTTCCTTTTCGGCCTTTAATACTGCCTGGGAAATCCATCAGGCCATCACTGCCCTGGATCAGATTCTCCAGGGCGATTCATGCCGTTAACGGCATGGGTGAATTTTAATTTTACATCCCGGGATGGCATCCCTAACCTCACCGATCCACTGAGCCCCCGGGACCTGGCCCTGAAGCTCACGGTAGAGAGCCTCGGCATCTTCCGGGTCCACGGCCATAAGCAGACCACCGGAGGTCTGGGGATCGAAGAGGACATCCACCATGGCCCGGCTGATTCCCTCATCCACGGCAACCTCTCCTTCACAGAAGCTGCGGTTGCGGTACATACCCGCCGGAAGAATGCCCATTTCAGCCAACTCCAGGGCCTGGGGCAGCACCTTGATGCTATCCATCCATATCGCCAGAGACGCATCGCTGCCTTCGGCCATTTCATAACCGTGGCCCATGAGGGAAAAGCCCGTCACATCGGTGCAGCTGTGGACCCGGTATTTGACCATGACATCCCGGGCGGCCTTATTAAGGGTGGTCATTTGGGTCATGACCCGATCCAGATTTTCAGGCTCGACCATATCCACCTTGGCTCCGGTGGTGAGGATTCCCACTCCCAGGGGCTTGGTGAGGATCAGCTGGTCCCCCACCTTGGCACCACTATTGCTTAACACCTTATCCGGATGGACAAAGCCTGTGACGGATAGGCCGTACTTGGGCTCCTCATCGATGATGCTGTGGCCTCCGGTAATGATGGCTCCGGCCTCATACACCTTATCATACCCACCCCGGAGCACCTCGTGGACTGCCTCCCGGGGCATGGATTCCGTTACGCAGAGAATGTTCATGGCCAATTTAGGCTCTCCGCCCATGGCATAGACATCGCTTAGAGCGTTGGTCGCTGCAATCTGCCCGAAGAGGTAGGGATCATCAGCAATGGGTGGAAAGAAGTCCAGGGTCTGGACCAATGCCAATTCGTCACTGATTTTATAAACCGAGGCATCATCACTTTTATCAAATCCCACAATGAGGTTGTCGTCCTGATGGACCTTTAAATCCCCCAATAGTTCCGACAGGGTCCCTGCCCCTACCTTTGCACCACACCCCGCGCATTTTGCCAATTTCGTCAGTTTAATGGTTTCTTCCATGCTTTTCTCTCCATCTGAATTAATCCATTTTGCCATCACTTATTGTATTTCACACCTTGTTTATTCCGCAGATGCAGGATTGCTTCCAAAACAGCCCCGCCCACTGCCCGGGCCTCCGCCGAAATGGTAAAACAATCCTCGGGCTGGCAGTCCGGGTCAATTTCTCCAGCCTTCATGCCATGGTGCACCGGCGTTCCCTTGGGAAGGATACCCCTTAGAATGCCGGACACCCGGGCCGCTACGGGGAGATCCCCGGTTTGGGCGATGATTTCCCCCTCCTCTACCCGCTGTCCGATTTCCTTCAGTGGATAAAAGAGCCCGCTGCCAGGAGCCCGGAGCATCCGCAGCTCCCGGGGTCCGTTATTCCGCTCCGGCAGTTCCGGGGGTGCCAGGGCACATCCCTGATAGTACACCTTCCCAAGATGATGTCCCCGGAAGGCCTCCACCACCGCATGGCAGTCCTTTAAGACCTCAAATCCCGGTCCAAGGGCAATAACCAGGTCTCCATCAGTGATGGCCGTCCCGGTATTGTATTTCGCCATGACGGCATCCACCAGAATGCATCCCTGGCCGCTGCCGTACCAACTGCCGTCCCGGGAAGGTACCACCGCAATATCGCCATTTTCTAAAACCGCCCCAATCTCATCGCTGCTGGTTCGGCGGGCCACGACACCTTCAATCTCCGCTCTGCCTTCATCGATGGCCCGGGAGAAGGCCACCCTTCGGCGAATGGTGGTCGGCTGGGTAAGGTCAGTCATTATGATTTCAAATCCCGATTGATGGAGCCGATGGGCCACACCCGTGGCCATTTCTCCCGCACCCTTTATAATGACCCGCATAAGTCCCTCCCCATATCTTTGTACTAAATCCGCAATTGACGATGCACTCTCCCAAGTGATATACTTTTTTTAAAGAGCTACTGGATTATTTAAGTCGTTATTCACCAAAGAGAATAACACTTGATGACAAATCTGTCAAGAATCTTATCTTATCAGCAGTAAAAATTTCTCAGTCATTAGAAAGGCAGAGCATGATGCAAGACCTCCATTATTCGATTCAAATCCGATTATTTCGGGATGAAAAATTTTTCGGCCCCGGCATTGTGGAGCTGCTCCAGCGCGTGGACCAGCGTCACTCCCTTCGCGCCGCCGCCATCGAAATGGGAATGGCTTATTCCAAAGCCTGGCGGCTCATTAAAACAGCCGAAGAAAACCTGGAGTGTAAGCTCCTCAATTCCACTACCGGCGGAAAGGGTGGCGGCGGTGCAGAACTCACCCAGGAATGTCGTGCTTTCATGGAAAAATACCTGCGCTTTGAAGCCCAGGTTCGGGCCTATTCCGAAAAGGCCTTCGCCCATGTTTTCCAGAACGAAACCACTTAAAGCGCTGTCGTAAAGATATTCCCTACTGATCTTTGTATAATATTGCCCAGGTATCCATACAAATGAACAATGCTCCGGTTAATGTGGCGGTATTACTCCACTACCATTTCCATCAATTCCCGGTGCAGCCGGGCCATTGGCAGGCCAACCACGTTATTGTAATCTCCGTTAATCCCTTGGATGAAATGGCCCCCCAGACCTTGGATGCCGTAGGCCCCTGCCTTATCCATTGGCTCTCCAGTAGCCACATAGTCTGCGATTTCTGCCGCCGTCATGGAATGAAAAGTGACGGTGGTGCTTTCATAAAAGCCATGTTTATAAAGAGTATCCCCCGCCCGGGCAATGAGGCTTACCCCTGTAATCACCCGATGGCTATGGCCTGACAGCCGGGCTAGCATTCTTTTGGCATCCGCAGCATCCACTGGCTTTCCCAGAATATCCGTCTCACAAACTACCATGGTGTCCGCACCAATCACCAGGGTATCTGGCGCGCGCCCCTCTGCCCACACCAACTGGGCCACCTCCTGGGTCTTTGCCTCGGCCAGGTTCATGGCCACTGTTTCCGGTGTCTCTCCCCTTTGCACCTCCGGACCACAGGCCGGGATGATTTCAAAGGGCAGGCCCAACGGTTCAAAGAGTGCCTTGCGTCGGGGAGATGCTGACGCCAGGATAATTCGCCAATTTGCCCATTTTTCTAGAAGAAGCCGCCTCATCTCCGACACCGCCGATTCGTATAAAACATCGTGGCCACTACCGCCAGTACCACCACCAGGATGAAAAAGATGGAAAAGGGAAGCATGGCCTGCTCTGCCATGAGTCCTGCTTCCAACCGATAGCCCAAATAAGCCATGGCGCAGAGCAGCAGCGTGAGTAAGAGACAGAAAATCCCCATGGCCCGGCACATTTTTTTCTCATCGTATTTGGCTTTTTCCTCTGGCGATGCGGTGTTGTAGCCCGCAATGAGCCAGCTCCCCTTCCCAGCCAGCAAGGTAATGCTGATGGCAAACATCAGAGCTGCCATCACTAAAATAAAGTAAACGCCTCCCATGATCTCTCTCCTCCTGTTTATATGACCCATCAAATTGGGTCCTCTTTATAATATACCCATTTACCACTTATTGTATCTCAATGGATCGGACATATCATGCATTGTACCCCCTGTTAATTGACAATACAAGGATAGAAATGTGTTTTTATGAATTAATTTCTTCCTGTATACTTCTGTTAGCTTACGCGCAAAAAAACTGCCCCACCAACTATCAGTGGAGCAGCCTTGATTGATTGCAGCTTCTATTCCATTAAATTCCCTTGGCGATATCCCCCCGGTGGAAGGCACCGTCAAATTGTATTTTATCTACCTGGGCGTACACCTTCTGCCGGGCTTCTTCCACGGTGGCGCCTAATGCGGTAACGCAGAGGACCCGGCCGCCGTTAGTGAGAAGTTTACCGTCCGACAGTTTGGTGCCGGCATGAAAGACAGTACAGCCTTCAACGGTGTCGATTCCGGTGATGACCTTGCCTTTTTCGTAGGCATCGGGGTAACCGCCGGAGGCGACGACGACGGTGACAGCGGAGTCATCCTTCCACTGAATGTCGCAATCCGTCAGGCGTCCGTCGATGCAGGCTTCCATAATATCGATGATGTCGGAATCCATTCGGGGGATGACCACCTGGGCTTCAGGGTCTCCAAAGCGAACATTGAACTCCAGAACCTTAGGCACGCCATCTTTGATCATGAGGCCAATAAAGAGGATCCCCACAAAATCCATGCCGTCGGCAATAAAGCCGTCAATGATGGGGGTGAGGATTTCCTTCTCAATCCGTGCATTGAGGTCTGCATCGGCAAAGAGGGCATTGGGGGAGTAATTCCCCATTCCCCCGGTATTGGTGCCTTTGTCCCCGTCGTAGGCCCGTTTGTAATCCCGAGCACTTTCCATGGGTACAATGGTTTTGCCGTCCACAAAGCAGAGAATAGAGGCTTCAGTACCGGTGAGGAATTCCTCGATGACCACCTTGTCCCCGGCTTCGCCGAAGGCTTTGTCTTCCATCATCATCTTCATGGCGGCCCGGGCGTCTTCCTCGGTTTCGGGGATAACGACACCTTTACCAGCGGCTAGGCCATCGGCTTTGATGACCATGGGGTAGCCGTAGATTCCCAGATCCTTGATAATATCCTCGTAGGCGGTATACTCTTTATACAGGGCCGTGGGGATATTGTGGCGGAAGAGGAATTCTTTGGTGAAGGCCTTACTGCCTTCAAATTGGGCACATTTCGCGTTGGGGCCAAAGACCTTGATGCCGGCCTTTGCCATGGCGTCGGACATGCCGAGGACTAAGGGAACCTCGGGTCCCACGACCACCAGATCGATGCCCTTTTCCTGGGCGAAGGCGACGCAGCCGTCGATGTCCTCCACGGAAAGATCAACGCAGGTGGCAATTTGTGCCATGCCGCCATTCCCTGGGGCACAGTAGATTTGATCTACCCGGGGACTTTGGGCGATTTTCCAGGTGAGGACGTGTTCCCGTCCCCCGGAGCCAATTACCATTATTTTCATAAGATTCTCCTTCTAGCTATGTTTAAAATGCCGCATCCCCGTAAATACCATGGCGATGTTATGCGCGTTACACACCTTTATGGAGTCGGCATCCCGGCCGGCACCTCCGGGCTGGATGATGGCGGTAATGCCCGCAGCAGCGGCGGCTTTACAGACATCGTCAAAGGGGAAGAAGGCATCGGAAGCCATCACGGCCCCTTTACAGCGGTCCCCGCCGTGTTCCACACAGCTTTCCATGGGCCAGATACGATTGACCTGTCCGGGGCCGTTGGCCACCAGGCATTTGTCCTTGGCCAGGGTGATGGCGTTGGATTTGGTGTTTTTAACGGCCTTCCAGGCGAAGAGGAGGTCTGCCATTTCGGCATCGCTGGGGGCCCGGTCGGTAACCACTTCCAGCTTTTCATAATCCCTGGTATCCCGTTCCTGGACCAGCAGTCCCCCCATGACCTTCTTGGTTTCGTAGCCGGGTTCGTTGTGGAGGATATCCTCTAACACCAGCAGGCGCAGGTTTTCCTTGGCGGAGAGAATGGCCTTGGCTTCATCTGTAAAGCCCGGTGCCACAATGACTTCCAGGAAGATTTCCACCATTTGCCGGGCGGTATCCCCATCGATTTCCCCATTGGAGGCGATGATCCCCCCGAAGATGGAGGTGGGATCGGCTTCGTAGGCTTTTTTATAGGCAGCGGCAATGGTGTCTGCACTGGCTACACCACAGGGATTAGCGTGCTTCACCGCAACGATGGTGGGTTCATCCCGGTATTCCTTGAGGATTTCCAGGGAGCCGTTGGTATCGTTGATGTTATTGTAGGACAGTTCCTTGCCCTGGAGCTGAACCGCAGAGGTCAGGGTCCCCACATTTTTGCCAATTTCCTTGTAGAAGGCGGCTTTTTGGTGGGGATTCTCGCCGTAGCGCAGATCCTGGACCTTTTCATAGGTAAAGGTCACCTTATCCTCTGCCAGCAGGTCCTTTTCCACATGGCCCCGGAGATAGTCGGAGATCATGGTATCGTAGGCGGCGGTGGTTTCAAAGACCTTCAGGGCCAAGTTATACCGGGTCTGGTAGGTGGTGTAGCCCTCGTCCTCAATTTCTTCTAGAACAGTGGCGTAATCCGCGGGGTCCACCACGACGGTGACATCATTGAAATTCTTGGCGGCAGAGCGCAGCATGGTCGGACCGCCGATATCGATGTTTTCAATACAATCCTCGAAGGCGACGCCGTCCTTCATCATGGTGTTTTTAAAGGGGTAAAGGTTGATGACCAGCAGATCGATGTTTTCAATGCCCAGCTCGGCACATTGCTTTTGGTGTTCCTCATTGCTTCGGATATTCAAAATCCCACCGTGGACCAGGGGATGCAGGGTCTTGACCCGGCCGTCCAGACACTCTGGGAATCCGGTGATTTCCGAGACGTCCCGAACCGGGACCTCAGCCTCCCGAAGGGCACGGGCGGTGCCGCCGGTGGACAGGATGTCCCAACCCTGGGCCACCAGCTTTTGTGCGAATTCTACAATGCCAGTCTTGTCCGATACAGAAATTAACGCTCTCATGGTTTTTGGTTTCCTCCAATTTTCAGGCGATTGCCTGATTTCATACTCATTCTAACCGATTGATCCATCGATGCGGACATGGCGTCCATCCACACTCACCCGACCCAAACAGAATTGTTCCACGACCCAGGGTAATAGCTCATGCTCCACTGCCAGCACTCGTTTTTGGATGCTCTCCGGGGTGTCGTCGTCTAATATCTCCACCACCCGCTGGGCGATGATGGGACCGCCGTCGGCTTCCTCATTGACAAAGTGAACGGTGGCACCGGTAACCTTTACCCCATAATCGTACACGGCATTATGGACGTGCATCCCATAAAAGCCCTCACCGCAAAAGGCGGGAATGAGGGCTGGGTGAATATTGATGATGGCCTGGGGATAGGCTGCCACAAAGTTTGGGGTAATGATGCGCATAAAGCCTGCCAAAACCACCAGCTCCACGCCGGCAGCCTGTAAAGCTTCCACCATCTTCCCGTTGAAATCCACCACACCGTCGCAGTCGGCCTCCACCACCACAGCGGTGGGGATGCTGGCCGACCGGGCCCGGGTCAGGCCATAGGCCTCAGGATTATTGGACAGCACCAGGGCGATTTCCCCGGTTTTGCCATGGACCCCGTCAATCACGGATTGGAGGTCCGTCCCCCCGCCGGATACTAACACACCAATTTTTAGCATAGTCTGATTTTGTCCTCACCCACAACAATATCCCCCAGGATTACAGGCTTTTCACCCTTCTTCCGGAGGTGGGCCACAAAGGCGTCTGCCTGATCTGCGGGCAGGGCCACCACCAGGCCGATACCCATGTTAAAGGTGGAATACATGGCCGCATCCTCTACCTTCCCCGCTTCCTTTAAGAAGGAGAAAATGGGCAGGGGCTCAATCCCCGCGGTGCTCACCCGGGCGCACAGGCCCTCAGGGATCATCCGGGGGATGTTTTCGTAGAAGCCGCCGCCGGTGACATGGCTCATGCCCTTCACCTTAAAGGGGAGGATGGCGTCCTCCATGGCCTTGACGTAAATCCGGGTGGGTGTAATGAGGGCTTCCCCCAGGGTCCCCCCTAAATCCTCGATATAGGTGTCCACACTGAGTCCCAGGTCCTTAAAGCAAAGCTTACGCACCAGGGAAAATCCGTTGGAGTGGACCCCGGAGGAGGGCAGCCCCACCAGAACATCCCCTTCAGCGATTTCCTGGCCCGTGACGATGTCGTCCTTATCCACCACACCCACGGCAAAGCCTGCCAAATCATAGTCCTCATCACTGTACATATCCGGCATCTCGGCGGTTTCCCCACCGATTAAGGCCATCCCGCCCTGGACGCAGCCCTCGGCTACCCCAGAAACGATTTGGGCTATTTTTTCCGGATGATTCTTTCCACAGGCAATGTAGTCCAAGAAGAACAGGGGTTTTGCCCCCTGGCACAGAATATCATTGACGCACATGGCCACGGCGTCAATGCCGATGGTGTCGTGCTTGTCCATCATAAAGGCGATCATGAGCTTGGTGCCCACGCCGTCTGTACCGGAAACCAGCACCGGTTTTTTGTACCCCTCGGGAAGCTCGATAAGTCCCCCGAAGCCCCCCAGATGGGATAGCACATACTCATTAAAGGTCCGCTTGACGTCGTCCTTCATCAGTCGTACGGATTCGTAACCGGCCTCGACATCGACACCGGCGGCTTTATAAGCACTATTATTTGGCATTTTCTCTCCTTCTCATACCTTTTTTTAGATGATTAAAATAACTGTGTTGAGCGCTATCGCTACTCAGATAAAACGGGGACCTCCATGGGGTAGTCCCCGTCGAAGCAGGCCCGGCAGTATTCGGTACCGCCGCCCACGGAATTATTGAGTCCCTCCAGGGAAATATAGGCCAGGGAATCCGCTCCCAGGATTTCCCGGATTTCCTCCACGGATTTTTTGGCCCCAATTAAATACTTCCGTCTTGGAGTATCGATGCCGAAGTGGCAGGTGTGGGCCACCGGCGGGCTGGTCACCCGGAAGTGGACCTCTTTGGCCCCGCCTTCCCTGAGGATTTCCACCAGGCGCTTGCTGGTGGTCCCCCGAACGATGGAGTCATCAATGATGATAACCCGCTTGCCCTCAATAACCTCTTTTAAAGGATTGAGCTTCATGCGTACCCCTTGCTCCCGCTGCTGCTGATTGGGGGAAATGAAGGTCCGTCCGCTGTATTTGTTCTTAATCAGGCCCATGCCGTAGGGAATCCCCGAGGCAGTGGAATAGCCAATGGCCGCAGGAATGCCAGAGTCCGGCACCCCAATGACCACATCGGCTTCCACTGGGGCCTCCTTGGCAAGGATCATCCCTGCCTGATGTCTGGCATGGTACACGCTGCTCCCCTCCATGATGGAATCTGGGCGCGCGAAATAAATTTGTTCAAAGATGCAGGAGCGCTTGCCCACCCAGTTATTTTGGCCGTAAGACTGAATACCATTTTCGTCGATCACGACGATTTCACCAGGGTTTAAGTCCCGGATCAGCTCTCCGCCGATGGCATCAATGGCGCAGCTTTCGGAGGCTAGAATGAACATATCATCCTTTTTTCCAAGACAAATGGGCCGCAGACCGTAGGGGTCCCGGACACCGATGAGTTTATCCCCCAGGGTGATGACCAGGGCGTAGGCCCCTTTGATGATTTCTACCATGCGCTGGATGGATTCGATGATGCCATGACGCAGGCCCCGGGCGATGAAGTCCACCATCACCTCGGTATCGATGGTGGTCTGGAAGACCACCCCGTTATCCTCCAGCATTTCCCGGAGGGCCTTGTCGTTAATCAGATTACCGTTATGGGCCAAGGCAATCTGCCCACTGGTCAGATTGACGGACAGGGGCTGGGCGTTAATCACACCCCCTTCACCGGAGGTGGAGTAGCGCACATGGCCAATGCCGATATTTCCTTTGAGATTTTTCAGGACATTGCCTTTAAAGACATCGCTGACTAATCCCACATCCTTATGGGTATTGATCTTTCCCCCGCGGTTGACGGAAATGCCAGCACTTTCCTGACCTCGATGCTGAAGGGCAAAAAGACCATAGTATAACAGTGGGGATACGTTCATATCGGCCTTTGGGGTGTATACCCCGAGAACACCGCACTCATCATGAAATTTATCGATACTGCTCATAATTTTCTAGTTTATTCCTTCTCGTTTTATGAATTCCCCCAAACACAAAAAATCAGGCGGCCTGCTTCCTTTAGTGGCCTAAGATCAAACTCTCTGCAATGCCCCGGAGTGCTGGACATATGCTTTCGTTCCGTCTACTTGCGGATTCGGACTTACACGAAAGATATGTCCATCCCTCCTTTGTTTCTTAATAGCAATTGCAGCCGTTAACTCATTTTCTGTGAATCAACCGTTGACCCGTTTCATCATTTCCTGGTAGGCTTCCTCAATGCCGCCCATATCCCGTCTAAAACGGTCCTTATCCAACTTTTCGCCGGTTTTCACATCCCAGAACCGGCAGGTATCCGGTGAGATTTCATCGGCTAAGACGATGGTGCCATCGTTGGTTTTACCATATTCGACCTTGAAATCAATGAGGTTGACGCCCCGTTCCAGGAAGAATGCCTTTAGAATGGCATTGAGCTTTAAGGTGTATTCCCGGATTGTGGCGATTTCTTCCCGGGTGGCCAGCTTAAGGGCCACGGCATAGTCATCATTGATGAAGGGATCACCGTAATCGTCATTTTTGTAGCTGAATTCAAAGATGGGTTCTTCAAAGACAGTTCCTTCCGTCACGCCTAAACGCTTGCTGAAGGAGCCGGCGGCGGTGTTACGGACGATGACTTCCAGGGGGAAGATGGTAACGGCCTTAACCAACTGTTCAGTGTCTGAAAGCTGTTCGATAAAGTGGGTGGGGATGCCCTGGGCTTCCAGCATGGGGAAGAGGACAGCGGTCATTTTGTTATTGATGACACCCTTCCCGCTGATGGTCCCTTTTTTGGCGCCGTTGCCTGCGGTGGCATCGTCCTTATACTCAATGATGAACTGATTTTCATCATCGGTTTTAAATACTTTTTTGGCCTTACCTTCGTACAATTGTTCTAGTTTTTCCATGGTTATTTTCTCCTTCACGAATACTCTTTACAGCATCTTCTGCAGATTAGCGTTCTTTTCAATGACCTGGTCGTTGAGGGCGACCTTGTAAGCCTTCATCTTCTCCCGGATTTGGGGATATTTGATGGAGAGCATCTGGGCGGCCAGGATTCCAGCGTTTTCGGCGCCGTTGACGGCGACGGTGGCTACCGGGACGCCTGAGGGCATTTGAACGATGGATAACAGGGAATCCAGGCCTCCCTGGAAGGAGGTTTGGATGGGGATTCCGATGACTGGCAGGGGGGTCATCCCGGCGATGACCCCTGGGAGATGGGCGGCCTTTCCGGCGGCTCCAATAATCAGCTCGATGCCGTTGGCTTCAGCGTTTCGGGCGTAATCGAAAATTTTATCGGGGTTTCTGTGAGCGGAAATAACCTGGGCATCGTATTCGATATCGAATTTTTCCAGGGCAATGAGGCATTTTTTGACGATATCAAAATCGCTATCGCTCCCCATAATAACGGCTACTTTAGGCATGTGCTTCCTCTTTCTATTGACTCTTATTTAAAATACTTCACACCGGATTCAAAGATCTTCTGATCCTTTTCTCCGGGGATATTCTGATACAAACCAGTTCCCACCCGTTCAGAGTGGCCCATCTTACCGAGGATACGGCCATCAGCGCTGGTGATACCTTCCACGGCATAGGTGGAGCCGTTTAAGTTATAGCGTCCATCCATGGTGGCGTTACCCTGGGCATCCACGTATTGGGTGGCAATCTGGCCCTTCTGAATCAGCTCTGCCATGACGGCGTCACTGGCGATAAATCGGCCTTCACCATGGGATACAGGCACCCGATAGGTCGCCCCTACTTCGGTGCCGCTCAGCCAAGGTGACAGGTTGGAGACCACCTTGGTCATGGGAATAGCGGAGATATGGCGGCCGATGGTGTTGTAGGTCAGGGTCGGCATTTCGGGCTTAATATCCACAATTTCACCATAGGGCACCAGTCCCAGCTTGATTAACGCCTGGAAGCCGTTGCAGATCCCCAGCATGAGACCATCACGATTTTTGATAAGGTCCATGACGGCATCCTGCATGGCTTGGTTTCTAAAGACGGCGGCAATAAATTTACCGGAGCCATCGGGCTGATCCCCGGCGGAGAAGCCCCCGGGAATCATAATCATCTGGGCATTCTTAATGGCCCGGACCATATCGGCTATGGAACTTTCGATATCCTGGGCGGTGCGATTGCGGAAGATGACGGTTTCCGGAATGGCACCGGCCTTTTCAAAGGCCTTGGCCGAGTCGTACTCGCAGTTGGTTCCGGGGAACACTGGGATAAATACCCGAGGCGCAGCAATGGTCTTTGTCGAGCTAATCACAGGGCCAGCGGTGTAAGAAACATTTTCCACGGGTCCTTCCACGGAGACGTTCTCCGGATAAACCCCAGCCATGGTTCCCTGCCAGGCTTCGATAACGGCATCCAAATCGATGCGAATATCCCCCAGGGTGATGGCGGGATCTGCAGTGGTTTCCCCCAATAGGAGGGCGTGGTCTAAATCCTCGGTGGCCTCCACGATGATAGCTCCGCAATTGGAGCTGAAGAGGAAGGCTTCGTCCAGTCCATCAGACAGGCGGATACCCACCTTATTACCCATGGCCATTTTAGCCAGGGCCTCCATGACCCCCTTCTGGCCCACGGCCTTGGCGGCCACTACCCGTGCGGATTTGGTCATTTCATGGACACCGTCTAACATCCGGGCAACGGAGTCGTAATCCACCAGGCCTTTATCGTCCCTGGCGATGCCGCAGAGGTAGAGCTTGTGCCCCGGTTTCTTCAGTTCCCCTGTGACGATGCGGTCCACCCGTCCGGCGGTGACCGCAAAGGAAATGATGGTGGGGGGCACAGTGAGGTCCTCAAAGGTGCCGGACATACTGTCCTTCCCACCGATGGCCGGAATCCCCAGGGCCTGCTGGGCTTCGAAGGCTCCCAACAGAGCGGCAAAGGGGCGTCCCCATTTTTCCGGATCGTCCCCCAGGCGTTCGAAATATTCCTGGAAGCTCAGGCGGGTCTTTCTGAAGTCTCCACCCATGGCCACCACCTTCGCCAAGGATTCCACCACGGCACTAATACCGCCATGGAAGGGGCTCCATTTAGCGACCTCCGGATTATACCCGTAGGTCATGATGCTGCAGGTATTGGTATCCCCGTGCTCCACAGGGATTTTAGCCGCCATCCCATCCTGGGGGGTGAGGGCGTATTCGCCACCGAAGGGCATGGTCACGGTGCCGGCCCCAATGGTAGCATCGAACATTTCTGAGAGACCCTTTTGGCTGGCCACATTGAGATCCGCCATCATCTCAAGGGTCCGTCCGACAATATCGCCGGTGGTTTCAAAGCTCGGTTTTTCCTCGGGTTCCCGAACGACGACATCCGTATACTGGGCCGCTCCATTGGTGTCCAGGAAGGCCCTGGAGAGATCCAGAATGGTATCCCCCCGCCACTTCATGACGAGACGGCCCGTATCGGTCACCACGGCCACTGGGGTAACTTCGAGGTTTTCCGCATTGCCCATGGCAATAAAAGCATCGACATCGCTTTCTGCGACGACCACAGCCATCCGTTCCTGGGATTCGGAGATGGCCAATTCCGTGCCGTCTAACCCCTCGTATTTCTTAGGCACCTTGTCCAAATCGATGTCCAGGCTTTCCGCCAGCTCTCCAATGGCCACGGAAACCCCGCCGGCACCAAAGTCGTTACACCGCAGGATCATCCGGGCCAGTTCCGGGTTGCGGAACAGGCGCTGAATCTTCCGTTCTTCAACGGGATTCCCCTTCTGGACCTCAGCCCCACTTTCGTGGATGGATTCCTCGGTGTGAGCTTTGGAGGAACCAGTGGCCCCGCCACAGCCGTCCCGGCCAGTTTTTCCGCCCACCAGAAGGATGATATCCCCAGGTTGGGGGCGTTCCCGACGGACGTTTTCTTTAGGAACTGCCGCGATGACGGCACCCACCTCCATACGCTTAGCCAGGAAGCCTGGATCATAGACCTCCACCACCTGTCCGGTGGCCAGACCGATCTGGTTCCCATAGGAGCTGTAGCCATGGGCCGCTTCCTGGGAGATTTTCCGTTGGGGCAGCTTTCCTGGGAGGGTATCCTCAATGGCTGCCCGTGGGTCCCAAGCTCCAGTCAAGCGCATGGCCTGGTACACGTAGCTGCGCCCGGAAAGGGGATCTCGAATGGCCCCTCCCAAGCAGGTGGCAGCCCCCCCAAAGGGTTCAATTTCCGTGGGGTGGTTATGGGTCTCATTCTTGAACATGAGGAGCCAGTCCTCATCCTCACCATCGTGATCCACGGAGATGTTCACGCTGCAGGCGTTAATTTCCTCGGACTCATCCAAGTCTGGAATTAATCCCCTCGCTTTGATGTCCTTCGTCCCAATAACCGCCAGGTCCATAAGGGTGACGGGGCGCTTTGTATCCGCACCGTAAAGCACGTCCCGGGTGCCGTCATATTTTTCAAAGGCCTCTGCCACTGCGACATTCACCGGTCCCTTTTCAAAGCTGATGGCTTCGAGACACGTTGAGAAGGTGGTGTGCCGACAATGATCAGACCAATAGGTATCAATAACCTTAAGCTCCGTGAGGGAAGGTTCCCGTTTTTCTTCATCCCGGAAATAGGTCTGGACGAAGGCAATATCCGCCGGGCTCATGGCAAAGCCCATTTTGACCCGGTAGGTCTCCAACGCTTCTGGGGAATAATGACAAAAACCCTCTATCCGCTCGATGGGTGCCGGTTCTTTGGTGGCATCACTGAGGGTCTGGCGTGTTTCCAGGGACGCCTCTCGAGAGTCTACAGGGTTAATCATATATTCTTTAATTCGATCACATTGGGTATCGTCGATATCCCCATCGACAACGACCAGTTTAGCGACTTTGATGGCTGGACGATTCCCCGCCAAAATTTGGATACACTGAGCCGCTGAATCCCCGTGCTGATCGTATTGTCCAGGAAGGTACTCAGTGGCAAAAACCCGCTCACCGTCCGAGAACGCTATGGCATCCTCCCCCACATCATCCACATTCGGTTCTGAGAAAATAATATTCTTAGCCTTCTCCATGATGTCATCATCCAACATTTCCACATCATACCGATAGATGATACGGATACCACGCAGCCCTTTGATGTTCAGGATTTTACGGAAGGTTTCAGCCAGGGCCATTGCTTCCGTATTAAATCCCGGTTTCTTTTCTACGAAATATCGTTTGATCACTACTACTCCACCTTTATATTTGATACAGCTATTGTACTCTCTTTTTGCTTTTTTTGCAACTTTTTTCAATGAAATTTGAAACGATAGAGCAAAATATTCCCCTTTAAACATTTTCATTTTCTATCATATTTACAACTTTTATGAAAATACATCATTTGTTACGCACTCCTGTCCTTTACTCATATAGTCTGCCAAGACAGTGTACAATGTTTTTTTGACGATTGGCTTCGCGATGTGGGCATCCATTCCCGCTTCCTTGGATTTTTGACTATCCTCTTCATAGGCATTGGCCGTCATGGCAATAATGGGCAAGGAGTGAACATCCTTCCGCGGCAGTTTACGGATAGTCTGGGCTGCGGTCAAACCATCCATTACAGGCATCCGAATATCCATAAGGACCGCATCATACCATCCTTCGGAAGAATTGGATATAGCCGCTACAGCCTGGGCGCCATCCCAGGCATTTTCGACCTGACATCCCGCCTTAATCAATAAACGCTCTGCAATTTCTGCATTCAAGGGATGGTCCTCGCACAATAAAATCCGGCTTCCTTCTAAGGTGTTCAAGGACATCGATGTCTGATTTTCTTCCCTTTCATCTGAGTCTAGAATCTCTAAATCCAAAATCACCGTCATACAGGTACCTTCCTGGGGATGGCTTTCCACCATAATCTCGCCGTCCATTAGGTCCACCAGGCTTTTGACAATGGCTAAACCGAGACCAGACCCTGCGGAGGTCGTCGTCACTCGATTTTGTTCCTGGGAAAAGGGCGTATACATTTGATTTTTTACAAAATCCAGGCTCATGCCAATCCCCGAATCCTTTACGGTAAATTGTGTTCGCCAACGCCCAGGCCTCTGAGATTTCTCGCCTTGGATATTAAAGGTCACCAGGCCTCCCCGGGGAGTGAATTTTATAGCATTGGATAAAAGATTGATGAAAATCTGTTTCATCCGAACCAAATCCATATAAACATCCCGATTCTCCAGATAACCATCGGTCTTTAAGACGAAGTCGACCCCCTTTTCAGCCGCTGTTGGATCGACCATATCCCAAATATTTTCAATAAACGAACGAAATTTCACGCGCTCTGGCCCAAGAATCATCTTCCCGCTTTCAATCTTATTCATATCGAGCGTATCGTTAATGAGCGAAAGCAGATATTGGCTAGATTCTCCAATTTTTCGAATATTCTCCCGAAGAATCCTAGCATCGGTTTCATCTTCGGACAAAGTAACCAGCCCCACAATACCATTCATTGGCGTTCGCATATCGTGGCTAATTCGAGATAGAAAATCGGTCTTGGCTTGGTTGGCCTTCTCCGCCAAGGTTAACGCTGATTCAATTTCCTGAAGACGTTTTTGTTCTCGCAGATGATCTTCAGTTATATCAATTTTTTCAACGAGAATACGGGTATCATCCTTCGATAAATAGGCATATTTTTGCATTTTATAGCGCTCTTCTCCATCGACACGCTCTGCAAAGGTCACACTAAACGTCGGTTTTTTTTCAAGCTTTTCGATAATGGATGGCAATGCAATGGCCTCATATAAGGATTTACGCTCCCCTGGGACAACGACCGTTTCGATGAATTGATGGATAGCTTCATCATAATCCGGGTAGGGATTATGGGATTTAACCAATTGTTCCTTTTCCTTTTGCGTTGTAATATGGAACGTCTCGTTCACCGTGTCAATTATCCCGAGGAAATCATATTCTTCATTCGTAAGATTCTGGATAATCATCTCTTCCTGGAGCTGTTCATCCATATCCACTAAATAGAAAAACGCCTCGATTTCCCGGGTAGTCGGGTTTTCCATAATAATAACCTGAGTCCGGACACGATGGCGGTGTCTATTTTTCATCGCAACCCAATGGATTAAGCTTTGTTCTCGTTCACCCTGACACGCACAGTTTAGGAGTGCATCTCTGGAAAACAATTCCAGATACTGCTCTTGCTCCTTTTTATTGGGAAGAAATTGGCTTGTAAATGCGATGATCTCCTGGATATTCTCCAACGCTTCAACGGTCTGTCCCACAGGTCCGGGAATGATGAGCTCCAAAAGACGGTTTGTTGTCAAATTCCCATGGAACACAGAAATGGCATCTGGCATGGCGCGCACTAAAGAATCCCTCTGCCGCGCATAGGATTTTTCAATCTCTTTTTGGGCGGTAATGTCGGTGGCAGTACAGGCTACCTTGATACGCCTACCTGTCTCATCATAAATCGCAGTAAATCCATAGCGATGCCAGAATTCCTGACCCTCAATTCGATTAATCACCTCACACGTAGCACTCGGAGCCCCTGCCTTCATCGCCTCAAAAGCACTTCGCAGAAGGGGTTCATAATCTGGATGGGTAAATTTTTTCTCAAACCAACAATCGGGATAATTCTCCAGGTATGCCGCAATCCCAAAAAACTCCCGACCATTAAATTCCAAAGCCGAGTCCGTGTCTGGATAATACTCAAAATACATCATTCCAGCACTGTTGATGGCGGCCTGCATGGAGGATTGGGTTTCCGACAAACGCCCCTGGACATCAGACAGAGCGCCACCCAAATTTGAATCCGACGCCTTTAGATATTTGCTCCCAATTCCGATGGCAATTTCCGAATAGCCTGCGCCATCACACAATACTCGGTAGCTTAGATCCAGCCAGCCCCAAGAATCATCGTCATTCTTAATTTTAATCGCCTGGCGAGCGTTTTCTCCCCCCTGGATTTTTGCGTACAATCCCCGGTAGGCCTCTACCCAATCCGGATGGATCTTTCCTGTGCGCACATGGCTCTCCGGGACATCCTCGTCCCACCCCCCTTGCCCTATACGCTCAAGCCCTTCTCCAAAACGGTATAAGCGTTTTTCGTTAATGTTGTATTCCCAATACTGCAGCCCGGCCTGGGCTAAGGCGGTCGCCATCACCGCTCGTGCTTCCGCCCGTATCGATTCAAACATGACTTTGCCACCATCCATGTCATACCCTCGCTTTTTCATTTTCTTCAGCTTAAACTCTTTTTATTATAACATAATCCAGGCCCAAGGATGACCTCATCCAAATCTTTTCCCTCAAGGACCTGTTTTTTTCAGAAAAAGCTGTTATAATGAAACTATATTATACGGCAAACCCATTATAAAGGAGGTTTTTATGAAAGTTATCTATCTGCATCACAGCGGCTTCATTGTTGAACTGGAAAAGGTCACCCTGATCTTTGATGCCATTACCAATATCCAACCCCATTTTTTACGGAAGGGCCGGAAAAATATCTTCTTTGCTACCCACAGTCACAAGGATCATTTTGCCCAGCGCATCTTCTCCTATGGCACCGATTATAATTCCACTTATATTTTGAGTGACGATATTAGTAAACGTGGGGGGAGTAACATTAGCTATGTCCATCCTTACGAAACCTTGGAAATAGACGGGGTAACCATTAAGACCTATGGGTCTACAGACCTGGGGGTCTCCTTTCTGGTAGAGGCTGAGGGAAAGACCATCTTCCACGCCGGCGATTTAAACTGGTGGGATTGGGACACCGAGGAACGCCCGCACATCGACCCGGTAGCCGAAGAAGCGGATTACAAGGCAGAGATTGCCAAATTGAAGGCAGATCTCCAGAACACCATCATCGATGTGGCTTTCGTCCCTGTGGATGGACGCCTGGGAGGCTCTGCCACCAAGGCCGCCGTCTACTTCATCGATGAACTCCATCCCAGGGTCCTGGCGCCCATGCATTTCTGGGATGACTACAGCCTGGTGGGTACCCTGACCAGTAAAGTTTACGGCTCTGGTACGGAAATCCTCCCCATTGAAAAACGAAATGAGATTATTTTTGAGGATTAAACACGCAAAATTGATTTGCCACGCAAAAGCCCACCGGATATCCCTCAGGATGTATCGGTGGGTCTTTTTACATTTTACTTGAATATTATCCGTCTGACTGTCATTTCAGACTACCGCTCCGCGGCGATCTTGGCCAGCTTGGAAAGGCGATGGTAGACCCCGGATTTGCCGATGGGGGGGACCATCATCTCCCCCAGCTCCTTGATGCTGGCGTCGGGGTTTTCCAGGCGGAGGGTGGCCAGGGCCTGGAGGCTGGGGGACAGGCTTTCGAGCCCCGGGCCGTCGGCGATGGCCTGGATATCCGCCAGCTGTTTTTCTGCTGCGGCGGATACCTTGTTGAGATTGGCCACATCGCAGTTGACCTTCCGGTTGACATCGCTGCGCACTTCCTTCATCACCCGGATACTCTCCACGTCTAAAAGCGCCTTATGGGCCCCGATTAGGCCAAGAAAACCGGAGACACTCTCGGCTTCCTTGGCGTAGAGCACCTCCGATGCCTTCCTCGTGATGAGATTGGTCTTAATCTCATAGTGGCTTAATATCTGGGCCAGGCTTTTGAGATAATCCTTTTGCTTTCCTGCCAGCTCCAGGCGATAGCCCTTTTCTGGATCTGATACCGAGCCACAGCATAAAAACACCCCCCGGATATAGCTTTTAATAAACCGCTGCTTGGAGCTGAAAAAGGGGGGGATCTCGTTGACATAAAAATTTTGATGCTTTGCATTATGGCGCAATATCCGCAGGTCCTTTAAGACGCGCACGACATCCCCCATGATGGTGACTTCGTACAGGCGATGGTTTTTAAACTGCTTGCGCTTAAGGATCTTCACACTGGGGATGATGCCGTAAAGCAGCTTGACCATGCGGAAGATACGCCCTGCCACAGCGGGATTTTCAGTTTGAACGCTGATAACCTGGGGGACCAGTGCTGCATCCACCGCCACCACGGCCACCGGCGCCAATAGGCCTGATAACTCCGCCCGAACGCAGCCGTCGGCTTCAAAGGGCTGGGCACACAGATCTTTCTTTACCTGCTGGGAAAAACTCATTTGATGCCACCATCAAGGTAGACCTGGAAGACCTGTCTGGCCAGCTCGTCGGCGTCGTGGCGGACCCGCCCCATATCCTGGATGGCATAATCCCCCAGAAGATAATCATAACCCGGAAGGATCTTCCCAATTTTTACCGGGGCCGCCCCGGATTTATGGTACCGCGTAATGGCCTGGGTCCCCAGGTCACCGTCGTTGGCCACGATGTACTGAAAGAGCGGACGCTCTTTAAAACAACAATGGGCTTCAATGGCTTCAATATGGTCAGCCTGGCTGTAACCCGTGGTTTCCCCGGGCTGGGTCATCAAATTAGCAATGTAAAACTTCTTAGCCCGACTTTCCGTAATGGCCTCTTCGACCCCCTCCACCAGGAGATGGGGAATGACGCTGGTGTATAAGCTTCCGGGTCCAATGATGATGATATCCGCCGCCTTGATGGCATCCAGGGTTTCCGGCAATGCCCTGGCGACTGATTTTAAGACCACATGATCCACAGCGGTACCGCTTTCCTTGACCGCCTGGGGAATACGGGATTCACCCTCTACAATCTGTCCATCCTTTAAGGTTCCCAGGAGGACCATTTCATCCAGGGTTACCGGGAGGACCCGGCCGGTAATCTGCAGGACATCCGAGGTGCGCCGCACCGCATCGTAAAAATCGCTGCTGATGCCTGCCATGGCTGCCAGGAAGAGATTCCCAAAACTATGGCCCTCCAGGCCCCCACCCCCAAATCGATAGTTAAACAGGGACTGCATAACGTTCTCGTCGTCGGCCAATGCCAGGATACAATTACGGATATCCCCAGGGGGAAGAATCCCTAAATCCTCCCGGAGCATACCAGAGCTTCCTCCGTCATCAGCCATGGTAACCACTGCCGTTAAACGGTTGGTATATTTTTTAAGGCCACGGAGAATAACCGATAATCCCGTTCCCCCACCAAAGGCCACAACCCGGGGATTTCGAACCCGGACCACATCCTTTAAGGTGAACTCACGAATATATTCTTTAATTTCCATATTCAGCCTCCTAAATTTCTCGGTTTTTTTCCATATCCCGATGGTCGATGGCCGTCAGATACCCTTGCTTTCTAAAGGCCTGTTCCAACAGATATGCAAAGGTAACCGAGCGATGCTGACCGCCCGTACAACCAAAGGCGATTTCAACGTGCTCCTTCCCCACATTTTTGTACTGGGGAATGACAAAGGCCACCAAATCAGCAACCTTCTCATAAAAGGTCCGGGCCTCAGGGAAGGACATCACATAGTCCCGGACCTCAGCGTCATTACCGGTTTTTTCCCGGAGCTCCTTTTTATAAAAGGGGTTGGGCAGGAATCGCACGTCAAAGACAAAATCAGCTCCCATGGGCATGCCGTATTTAAAGCCAAAGGAAGATACACTCACCCGGATTAAGGCGTTGCCGTCCTCATTCTCCAGAATGCAGTCAATGGCCTTCTTCAGTTCCTTCACGCTCATCCCCGTGGTATTGATGATATGATCGGCTTCATCCCGAAGGGGGGCAAGCTTTTCCCGCTCCATCTTAATGGATTGGGTGAGGCTTCCGGCCCGGTCTGTCAGGGGATGCTTTCGCCTGGTGGTCTGGTATCGGGTTACCAGGGTTTCTGGATCTGCCTCCAAAAACAGGATTTCAACCCCATTATTATTATTTTTAAAACTACTCAAAGCCGATTGAAATTGCTCATTGAAAATATCCCCGCGAATATCCGTCACCAGGGCCAAGTTATCAATTTCTGAATCCCCGGTCCGACAAAGTTCTACAAAAGTGCGCACCAACTGGGGCGGCACATTATCCACACAAAAAAAACCTGCATCCTCTAAAATCTGTATGGCCTGGGATTTCCCAGCGCCGGATAAACCGGTTACGATGATGGTTTGCATCGCCGCCTCCTTTCATTCCCTTCTTGACACCGCCAGCTCTCTCCCTACTCACAATTGACAATCCGTGTGATGGGTACGCCGGCTTCCTCAGCAATTTTAAAACCGCCCTCCACCTTTCCAAGGGTGGCCACCCGATGGGCGTCGCTATTGATGGCAAATTTCCCACCATAGGGCAAAATTCGCCTCAGCTCCTGAGCGTTGAGATGGCTGTGCCGGGGGTTAATCTCTAAGATCACGCCCTTTTCTGCCGCCTTCTTCCCAACAGCGTCCACATCAATGGGACACTTATCCCCAGGATGGGTGATCATCTTCAAATCATACTGATCCATCATGGCCAAATAAGCGGCTGTGTTACGCGCCCGGGTTTTTTTCTTCATCCAGGGGAACACGTAGGTAAAGTAATTTCGGAGCATCAAATGAATAAAATCCGAAAAGCGATGGGGAATATAGGTATAATGGTAGCCGGCATAAATCCAGTCACAATTCTTAAGCTCCTCCTCGCCAATGTCGATGGTTCCGTCCGCTCCGATGATGTTAGATTCTACCGAAAGGTAAATCTCAATATCGTCATACTTAGCGTTCAGGGCATCGATTTCTGCCCGCATTTTGGCAAAATTTTCCTTTTTCACCCCGTATAGGGGGTGGCTTCTTCCATGGTCTGAAATGACAATGGCTGAAAGCCCCTGCCGCCTGGCCTCCTCTACCATCTCTGTGATGGTCCCCAGGCCATGGCTGTAGGTGGTGTGGGTGTGCATATCACAAATTAGTCGCATTCTTCTCCGATCATAATGACTTCCGTCTTCAGGGCAACGCCGTACTGACCCAGGACCTCTGCCTGAACCTTGGCAATGAGGTCCTGAATATCCCGGGCGGTGGCATCACCACCATTGATGACGAAACCCGCATGCTTTTCAGATACCCGGGCTCCGCCAACGGTAGCCCCCTGCATTCCACTGTCCTGGATGAGTTTTCCCGCAAAGTAGCCCGCCGGACGCCTGAAGGTACTCCCAGCACTAGGATACTCCAGGGGCTGCTTACTGCGCCGCCTGTCGTTAAAGTCTTTCATTTTTCCCTGGATGGTATTGTAATCCCCATCCCTTAACCGTAGTTTAACCCCGGTGACCACCCATCCCTGCTCCTGGATGCTGCTTTGGCGATAGCCAAAATTGCAGCCTTCCAAATCCAGGGTAGCACCGGTGCCATCTTTTTTAATGACCGTTACGCCTTCGACGATATCCTTCATCTCACCGTCGTAGGCCCCGGCATTCATCACCACCGCCCCACCGATGGACCCCGGAATCCCCGAGGCAAATTCCATACCGGTTAAGGCGTGCTCCAACGCCACATCTGCCACGTCCCGAAGCAGGGCCCCGGGCCCGGCAGTAATGGCGGTCTCCGTCACCTGGATCTGTGAAAGGGCCTTGGTTTCGATGATGATGCCGCGGTATCCCCCATCCCGTACCAAAAGATTGCTGCCATTTCCCTTTAAATAATGGACCAGCTCCTGGGCCCGGCAGAAGGCTAAAACTTTTTCTAATTCCTGGGTATCCTGGGGCAGCACAAAAAAGTCTGCTGGGCCCCCAACCCGAAAGGATATATGTTTCGCCATGGGCTCATCCACCAGAAGATGTCCGGCCCCGACGATATTTTCTAAATATTTCTGAATCTCTTTTTTTTCCAAAATCAACACTTCCTCCCGTGCTTTTCAAAATTATTATAGCACACAAATCCTTTAGCCCCAATAAAAAAGCTTCCTTAAAGGAAGCCCGGCTCCCTGCTCGTCATCCGGCGGCAAAGCCGGGGGAAAATCAATAGGAATACGACAGTCGATACGCAGCAGGATACCACATCCGAAATAGGCTCGGCGTAGAAGGCTGAACGGACCCCCCAGGTTATGGGCAGGGCCACCACACACAGAACATAGGTTCCTTTTCGGATAAAAGCCAGGGAAAAGGCCGTCCATACCCGCCCCAAAGCGGTCAGTCCATCCACCAGCACATACTGGAAGGTCAAGGGAATCACCGCCAGGGTAAAGACACCCATGGCCCAAATGGCCAGACCCTGAATTTCCACATCCGGGGTAAAGGCCCGGGCAAAGAGGGGCGCCACCAACCGGGTGACAAAAAACATCCCTGTGGTCAATATGAGACCAAAGGTCAAAATTACTTTAAGCGCCTGTCGAATTCGCCCCACTGCCCGTCCCCCATAATTATAGCTTAAAACAGCCTGGGTTCCGCTGGTTAAGCCCCCCAAAGGACCCGTAATCAAAAAGAAATAGCTCTGGGCAATGGTCACTGCGGAAATAAAGACATCCCCCTGGGCCCCACCATAATGCTGGAGACTGGCATTCATCACAATAAGGATTACGCTGTCCGAAGCCCAGATGAAAAATGTCGGCAGGCCAATGGTAGCAATCTGCCGCCAAATCCGAAAATCGTAACCCCCAAAGGTGATCCGGACCGGCATCATCTTAGAGCGCAAAACCCCTATGGCAAAGAAACAGGAGAGCATTTGTGCGATAACTGTCGCACAGGCTGCCCCCGCCACGCCCCATCCCAATCCGATGATAAAAACCGCATCCAGCACAATATTGGTCACCGCCCCAATGAGCACTGTCACCATCCCCACCAAGGCAAAGCCCTGACAGGTAATAAAATAATTCAGGCCAACCGCCATCAACGCAAAAAACGACCCCAGGGTGTAGATCGTCAAATAGGTATCGGCATAGCCAAAAGTTGACGGACTCGCTCCGAAACTCCGAATCAAAAAACCCTTTGAGTACAAAAAAATAACGGTCAACAGCAGGGACACCACCGCCAGCATCACGGCGCTGTTAGCCAATAGCCGTCGAGCCTCTGCCGTCTCCTTGGCGCCCATCCGCATGGCCATGAGAATCGACCCTCCCAAGCCAATGAGAATCCCAAAAGAGGACAGCAGGGTAACGATGGGGCCGCATACGCCCACCCCAGCCAGGGCCATTCCACCAATCTCCGGAATATTTCCAATGAACATCCGATCGATGATACTATAAAGCACATTCACCACCTGGGCCACCATTGCCGGAATCGCCAGGCGTGCCACCAAACCAATAATGGGGTCCCGCCCCAAATCATTACTTGCCTTCATTTCTTGTCATCCTTCCCGATGATAATAGCCGACGGCTATCATAACACAGATAAAGATTCCTTGGCAAGGAAAGTATTGAGAATTGACTAATATTTTCAGTCCCGCTACTCCAAAAGGGTATCCTGGTCCAAAACCGTTATAACGAGGACATCCCCTTCCGCTAACACCGTACTCCCCTTGGGGATGATGGTCCGATCCTCCCGCTGGACCATAATAACCAGACGCCGCTTCTCCATGGATAGCTCAGACAGGGGTTTTCCCACCATCTTATCCCCGGGCTCCAGCTTCTTTTCTTCAAAACGGACACCTTCAAGATCCTCTGTTGTTTTCGCACAAAGGACAATGCGGTCATCGGCCTTTAGAGTCGTACTCCCGGTGGGAATGATAAACTCCGGCCCCCGTTGAATAAGGGCGATGATGGTACAGGGAGGCATTTGGATGTGATTCAGGGTACAGCCACACCAGGGATGATCTGCCCGGAGAATAGAGCCTAAAAATTTGACCGGAGTCGTCTCACTATAATCCGAGAAGGTCTTCATGACATCCTCCTTCGCATCGATCATATCCAGATGACGGGCGATCCAGGGCAGAAGCGTCCCCTGGAACAAGATGGACCCCAGCACGACAAGGAAGACCATATGGAACAAATCAGAAGTCGGGTCCACCGCCAGCATAGCCATGGTCATAAAGACCATGGAGGATGCCCCCCGGAGGCCCGCCCAGGAGACCAACATACACTGCCGCAATGGTGCTCGGAAGGGGGCCATTAAGGCAAAGACCATTGCCGGTCTGGCCGCCAGGGTAATGAAGAGACCGATGCATAACGCCGGGATAAAAACCTCTGGCAGTCGGGATGGAAAGGCCAGAAGCCCCAAGGCAAAGAACACGGCCATCTGCATCAGATCTGTGACCCCATCAAAGAAATGGACTAAAGCCCGCTTATCCACAAAATCCACATTGCCCAGACCGATGCCCAACAGGTAAACCGAGAGATACCCATTGCCACCAAACCAAGTTGGCAGGGCATAAGCCAGAATGGTAATAGCTACCACCAGGGCCATGGTAAATCCCGACGGCAGGTGCACCCGCTTTAATAACCATCCGGCACCACGGGCAAAGAGGAATCCAGCCAAACCCCCGATACATAATTGGGACGCCAATAACCCAAGGATCTGGGTGGTCCCCCCGGTTCCCAAAATCACCCCGATGCAAGACATGGTCAGCATGTAGGCAATGGGGTCATTGCTCCCACTTTCCACTTCCAAGAGCGATGCCGTATGATATTTGAGGTTGAGGCGCTTCATCCGTAAAATGGAAAAGACGGAAGCCGCATCTGTTGCCGAAAGCACTGCCCCAGCCAGCCATCCCTCACCCCAGGAAAAGCCCAGGACGCCATGGCAAAACCAGGCTGTCAGCCCTGCTGTGACCACCACCCCAAGGGTGGAAAGAAGGGTAGCTTGCCCCACAATGGACCGAGCCTCCGCCAGCCGGGTCCCGAATCCGCCGTAAAAGATAATGAAGATCAACGCCACAGAGCACACCTGCTCCGTCAGGGCATAATTGTCAAAATCAATCCGCAAAATTCCATCAGTTCCAAAGGCTATCCCCAGGAAGATAAAAGCCAGCAGCACCGGAATCCCCATCCGGTCAGATAGCTTGTACAGGGCCAAACAGCATAGAATCGCTACTGCAATGAGTAGGAGATAATCGGTCATGGGTACGCCTTCTTTCTTTTAATCTGGGGGAAGAAGTAAACATTCGTTCCGCTTCGCTTCTGGTGGCATCGTGTGAGGATTAAAAAAACAAGACGCTCTTCTTCTCTGGAGTGAACGTCTTCGTTTCGATTAAAGTGTGAACCGGCCAACAACACTTTTTGTGGCTGGTGCTTTGTAAAAACAAGGGCTTGTGGTGACGGTGCCCCTTCCCAGGATGACTTTCTCTGGGTTAATGCACACTAAGTCCTGCCATTTCTCTTTCCCCACCAGGGTCATGCCGGCATCCGCCGCTTCAGGGTAAAGGGTATAGCCCTCGGCTTGGTGGGCATCGCTGCCCAACAGTTGGACCATATCATGGCGTAGCATTACCTCCAGAGTCCTCTGGGTAGCACCTCCGTAGTAGCCGATGAGACTTAGGTAATTGGACTGAATCAGGGTCCCTGCCGCCATGAATTCCAAAAGCACATTGGGGTCCTCCTGGACGAAATCATAACGCTCAGGGTGGGCCAGGATGGTTTTCCTCCCGGACGCCTTTAGCTTCCCCATGAAATTCTGAATCCCCAGGGCAGTCCCCCCCTGCCGTCCGGTTTCCACCAGATAATAGGGACTATCCCCCAGGGTTTTAAAGGCACCGGTGCCAATACGGCCAACCAGCTCGTAGTCGTAAAAAAGCTCACTGCCCAGGTAAAGGGTAATGGGAATACCCGCCTCATCCAGGGCCCGCTCTAAATGGGCCAGGCGTACCTGGTTCTCCCGAACCGTTGCGGTGTAATCCTGATACACCATATAATGGGGGGTCAATACCACGCCGGTATAGCCTACCCGGGCTGCCTCCGCCAACATGGCCAGACTGTCCTCAAGGCACTCCGCCCCATCATCCACCCCGTATAAAACGTGATTGTGCATATCGATCATCCCATCCACCTCCATGATGTTATTATACGGTAATTTTTTGTTTTTTGCAATGTTTTCATTCAATGATTCCCTTACTCAGACAAATGGCCAAGTTCAGCTTTTTCGCCCCAGCCCTCTCAAAACGCACCGTCGCCGTCTCCCCCTCCAAAGCGGTAATCTCCCCAGGGCCAAAGCCTCCGTGGGTGATGATCGTCCCAACACCCCAGTGGTCAGGGACCGCTGCCTTAGGCATTACCTCCGGCCGGACACTGGCAGTCCCCATACTCAGACCCCTTTTGCCCGGAGACTTGCCCCCCGTGATGGGTTTTTCCGCCGCCTTTGCCACCGGCCGCCGACCTAAATAGTGTTCGACAAAGCGGGATACTGGGCGAGTGGGGTTGTATCGGCCCTTCTGTCCAACAGAAATAAACTCTAGCTCCCCCTTGGCCCGGGTCACCCCCACATAAAACAAGCGAATCTCCTCATTCATCAGACGTTCCCCCTCCTCGGTGGGCTCCAGGGCCGCCCGACTGGGGAACTCGCCATCCACGGCATCAATGATGAAGACCTTCTCGAATTCCAGTCCCTTACTGGAATGAATGGTAGACAGCAGCACGCCTCTTCCTTTAGACTCCGTCTCTCCCCTGAGGATTGCAGCCAGGTCCGAAAGCCGCCTCCGAAAGCCATCCCGGGTCTCCTCCCGCTTGGCCAGAGTCTTTAGAATCTCCATTTTCTGGGTGAGCTGCTCCTCCCGACACCCCATTTCCACCCGGTAGGCCAGATGCTCCCCGTAGCCCAGCTGGTGCTCAATATAATCCACCACCCGGTTCATGGGCAGGGTCTTCAGTCGTTGGAAGCCCGCCTCCTGGGTCTGTACCCGTTCCACTAGCCACTCGGGAATCCCCGGCAAGGTGTACAGGGCGTGAAATACCGTCTCCCCAGGCTTTTTTTGTCTGATAGCCTGAATCATGTTCTCCTTGGAGATACCGCAATTCATTTTATAATAACTCTTTTCAAAAATCTCCCCATCCCCGGGGTCCTCGGACAAAGCCAAGAAGTCCAATATATCCCGAACCACAAAATGGCTGAAAAACAGCGGGTTATGCTCCTTTAAGCGATAGGGTACCCCCTGGCGCTCGAATAAATCCACCAGGGGGATGGCGGATTCATTGTTCCGATACAGCACCGCTGTTTCCTTCCCTTCCTTTTGAACGGAATTCAGCAGAAAACGATACTGGTCCTCCAGAGTTTTAACGTACTCCTGAACTGCAGGGACTCCCAGAGCATTGGGGGTGGTCATTTTTTTGGGGTATCGCTCCTGGTTGAGGGTAATGAAACGGTTGGCCGATGCCACCAGGGCTCCGGTACTCCGATAGTTGGTCTCCATCAGCAGCACCTTCCCCTGGGGATACTGGGTCTCAAAATCCAATAATCCCTGGGGGTAGGCACCTCGAAAACCGTAAATACTCTGATCCTCATCCCCCACCATAAACAGGTTGCCCCATCGAGCCACCAGGAGATGGATGAGCTCAAACTGGATTTTAGAGGTATCCTGGGCCTCGTCCACATTGATGTAGCGGTAGCGCTCTGTAAAATGGGCCAGCAAAGCGGGGTATTTTTTAAGGAGCAGCCAAGCATAACGCAGCATATCATCAAAGTCCATCAAATGGGCCTTTCGCTTGTACTGCTCATAGGCGGTGTATATCCGGGGGAAATCCAAATCCCCCACCTTGAGAGCGGCGATTTCCTCTTTATTTAACATCAGGTTCTTGGTGTAGGTAATGGCCGAAAGGATATCCGCAATATCGTTATCCGAGGGATAGCTTTTAAAAACCTGCCGAAAAAGCGCCCGGATGACCGCCCCCACATCCTGAAGCACATCAAAGGCCCGGCGACCGGTCTGCCGTTCATAGGTCCGGATGACGGATAGGGCAAAGCTATGGATGGTTGAGAACCGCGGCGCCGCCCCCTCTCCTCCCAAAATACTTCGGTAACGCTGCCCCAGATCCCTTGCCCCGGCCCGGGAAAAGGTCAGGGTGAGAATCTGATCCTCGGAGATCCCCAGCTCCCGGATCATATACCCCAGCCGACAGATGATGACCGTGGTCTTTCCACTCCCCGGAACCGCCAAGAGCAAGGTCGCCCCCTGGATTCGCTCCATGGCCTCCAGCTGCTGGGCATTCAAGGTGATGGCATACCGCTCTAAATATTGTGTGAGATCCATGGGTCCTCCTTCCCTTCTGTTTCATAAAAAAACACCCGCAGTGACGGGTGCTTTTTAACCGTTAAATTATTCTGCCTTGGGGCAGCCATAGTAAACCATATCCAGGACCGAACCCATTTCTTCCCGGGTGGGTTTAACCGGATTGGTCACCGTACACACATCCTTCATGGCTTTATCGATAATGATGTCTCTGTTGGCTAAGAAATCCGATTCCTCTACGCCCTTATCCCGAAGGGTCAGGGGGATGCTCATATCAATGGAAAGCTTGAAGATCATACGCACCAGGGTAGCCGCGGCAGTGGTTCCTGCATCACGATGCATCCCCATGGCGTGAAGAAGCCGGGTGTACAGATATTCTGCCCGTTGATCCCCACCATTAAAAGCAACTACATAAGGCATGGTAATGGCGTTAGCCAGACCGTGGGGCATGTGCCACTGGGCACCAATGGCATGGGCAATACTGTGGGTAATTCCCAGACCGCCACTATTGAAGGCGATCCCTGCCATACAGGAGGCAATTTGCATGCTCGCCTTGGCTTCCAGATTGCCGCCGTTGGTATAGCATTCATACAGGCTCTTAAAGACAAGCTCTGCGGCCTTAGCGGAATAGCACCGGGAGAAGGGATTGTTATCCGTGGAAACATAGGACTCAATGGCATGGGTCAGGACATCCATCCCCGTGGCTGCCGTTGCCCCAGCCGGCACACTTTCAATGAGCTTTGGCTCTAAGATTGCTGCATCCGGCATCATCAAAATATCCGTCAATGGAATCTTGGTATTGTTCTTCTTATCCGTAATAACCGCATACTCGGTGACTTCGGAGCCCGTCCCTGCGGTGGTCGGCATGGCGATGAAGTAGGGCTTTTTAATATAATCTTCTTCAAAAAAGATTTTCTTGAAATTATAGCAATAGTAAATAATCGCTTTAGCGGAGTCGATGGCAGAGCCACCACCCAGCGCAATTAAAGCATCCGGCTTTTCCATGAGGATATGGGTCAGGCCTTTCTCGACGATTTCCGTGGAGGGGTCCGGCTCAACTTCATCGAAAACATGGTACTTAATACCGTGGGCATCCAACACATCTGTCAGCATTTTAAGAAGGCCAAACTTGACCATTCCTTCATCGGTTACAATACAAACCTGTTTAAAATCATGATTGCCAATTTCTTCAATGGCACCAATGCCGTAAAAGATTGCGGGTTTCACTTGGAAAAAGCGAACCTCATCCATTTTGCTCATGCTGTCCTCCTCGATTTTCTCTATGATTTCACAGTGATTCATTCTCACAACGATTTAATGTTTAATTTGATGATATTATAACTCATTTGCACAAAAAGTTCAGGGGATGACAATAATTTAATGGAACTCAGCTAGTTTATACCTGTCAATATTTCGGTTGTCTCACAAAAGATACGCCACCGCATTCCCTCCACTGAGTCCCATAATGAGCACCATCGCTCCCACCAGCATCCAATCCCCTTGACGGGTAGTCAGCCGCCCATTGAGTCGTCGCCCCAGCTCACTCCCTAGAATCCCAAAGGCCACCATCCCCAAGAGGATGGGAATGTAAAAATCTGTTACACTTCCCCGTATCAGGGAATAGCCCGTGCTGGCCGTCTGGCTGAACAAAATAATATACAGGCTATTCTGGGTCGCCGTCTTCGTCTCCATTGAAAAGAAATAGCATAATACCGCCACATTAAAGGGACCACCGCCAATACCCAGGAATGCTCCAAACACCCCTAACGCAAAGCCGATGATAAGGGTTATCCCCCTGGACTTAATCTGCCTAGGGGGAATTTTCGCCCGACGAAGGGTATAAATCAAGGTTGCTCCCGTTGCCAAAAAAAGCAGCACCCCCTGCACACCACCTGCCGTATTTGGATTTTCAAAGCCAGCGGCTACCATCTGATAAAGCTCCTTTCCTACCAATCCCCCAACGGCAGCACTCAAAGCCAGCAGCGTCCCTATCCTTAAATCAATGATGGACTCCCCCTTTATCAGAGTTCGCCCCACACTCCATAGGGTCATCCCCACCACCGTCACCCCTGAAAGGAAATTGACCGTAGCCACCGGCATAAGCTGGGACGCATCCAACACCGGCTTGATGATTACTCCGCCCCCCATGCCGCAAATGGTTCCGATAAGGCAGGAAAACAGTGCAATACCATAAAATAAAACGACCATTGTATTCCTCGCTTTTCTAATTTCTTGGATAAGCTTAGAATAACACGGTCGTCAAAGGACTTAGTCACGCTTCGTTAATCTTTTAAAAGAGCTGTCCGGGCAACTTCAGCTTTTCTTTATGGGGAAACGCCTTGTCAAATTGATCCGCTTCCCTCTCATCGACACAATATCCACAGGGAGGCGCATACTCTCCCGTGATTCCATCAAGATACCCCCCAACCAATTCCTTGCACAAAAAGAATGGTGCATCCTCTCCTTCCGATACGCCATCGTATCGGATGCCGTAGGTACTTGCCAGCGTAAAGCCGCTCTTTCCGTAGAAGTCAATATTACCTTCAAGGCACACCGCTTTACATCCCACTTTTGTCGCCTGCTCCAAGGAATAATCTAACAGGATTTTCCCGTAGCCCTGTCTCTTAAATTCCGGTAAAATACCAATGGGTCCCATCGCCATGATCGGAAGGTCTCTGCCATCATCCGTCTTAATAAAGGCCCTCATAAACATATTCTGTCCAATCAGGCGCCCCTCCTGTTCCATAACGAAATCCAGCTCCTTCACAAATGCAGCATCATTCCTCAATTGATTTAGTACATAATGCTCTAAGCATCCGGGGCGATATACATTCCAAAAAGCCTCTCTCACCAGGTTTTCAACCTCACAATATTCATTTTTTCTTTCCAATCGGATAATGTAGTCGCTTTTATTCATTGATCTTTCCTCAATTCATACAATCCTTGTATTCTCTGTACGCTTTTTCTTCTGCTTCGGTCAGCTTTGAAGCGACGTAAAGCCACCACAAAAGCAAACCACAGCAGATAAAATAGCTGATCATAAACCGAATCATAGGCGTCCTCCCACCAAGGGGACTGATCCGCTAACGCAACCAGTCGGCCAGGTGATACGCCTTTTTTTAATTATATCACGATTATGGTAAATAAAAAACGCCAAACCTTTTTATTGGTCTGACGCGATTTTCTAAATGGTGGGCCATCAGGGACTCGAACCCTGGACACCCTGATTAAGAGTCAGGTGCTCTAGCCAACTGAGCTAATGGCCCATTTACCGACCGCTCATTTGCGGTACTTGTATAGTATAGACGAGTGATATAAAAAAAGCAAGTACTTTTTTATTTTTTTATTGATACTTTCTTAAAATTTTTCACACAATCGTACCTTTCTCCTTTTCATTAAGAATCCCCTTCTATAATTTAAAAGCAAGAGGGTCCATCACAGAAAAAATCCCATGACCCCGGAAAGGATGGTTATTATGAAGAAAAAGAGCTGGTGATACCATCCATCAATTTTCTACACCCCTATAAAAAGGCACTGCATGGTCGGCAGTGCCTTTTTGTATTCTAACGATTATTCAACAACCTCTAAAATGGGATCAATGACTTCCTGGGTGAGGACATTGATAAAGCCCATATCGGTAATGGCGTAGGTGGGCAGTGCTGCCAGGCAAATGAAGGATAAAAACATAAAGGGAATGGCAATGGGACATCCCAAATCGTGGATGGCAGCATTGAGTTTTTTCTTTTCTCCCGCCAGGGCTTCCCCTGAAAGATCGGACAGAAGCCCACAAATAGGATAGGCCACCTCGGCCACCACCTGGCCATCGACCACGACACATTGCCCCCCACCGATATCAATGAGGTGATTGACGGCCACGGACATATCCTCAAAATTCGTCCCCAGAACAATGACATTGTGATTATCATGGCCCACTGACGAAGCAATGGCACCGGCCTGCATATGGAATCCTCCCATGAAGGCCTTCCCCACATTGCCATTTTTGCCATAGCGTTCAACCTGGGCAATGTATAATACATCCTGGGCGACATCACAGGTGATGGTCCCATCTACCACATCCAGCACCACTTCCCGGCCTTCGGTAATGGGAATCCAGGGCAGGGTATCCATTACCTGGACCTTCACCTTTTTTGCCCCCTCTGGTGCCTTCATTTTAAAGCTGTCCGGGGTAATGGAGTGCTTCAGGGTGGTGGTATTGAGCAGACACGGCCGATGGTCCGCCACGGGGTAATGGACGAGCATTTCCCCCTGAGCTAAGATCGGTGTTCCCCCGGCAATAACGCTGAGGACCTTGAAATCCTCGGGGCCTGTGGTGATGTTCACATCAGCCCGGCGTCCGGGTGCCAATCCGCCAATTTCATCATCCAGATGGAAGGCCCGGGCGGCATTGAGGGAGACCATGGTGATGGCGGTGGCAAAATCCACCCCTGCATCCAGGGCGACCCGTACGGCATCGTCCAAATGTCCCCGTTCCACAGCATCCACCGTGTGAAGATCATCGGTGACGATGCTCACCCGGGAGGTATCCAATCCCAATTCTAAAATGGGCGTGATGCAGTCCTTCAGGCCCCGGGCAGCAGAGCCTTCGCGAATCATCAGATGGCAGCCATTTCTCAGGCGAAGAAGGGCATCCTCGGCCCCCAGGGCTTCGTGGTCCGTGGTTACCCCAGCTGCCAAGCAAGCGTTCATGGCTGGCCCCTTCATATCCGGCAAGTGGCCCTGGCAGGTTTTTCCAGGCATCTCCTTGGCCATATCCATGGATGCTAAGAGGTCCGGGAAGCCGGCCAATACGTAGGGCCCTACAATTTCTGACAGGCCTACGGCATCCTTACGTTCCAGGGCCTTTTTAATGATGTCGTAATCAAAGCGTCCCCCGCTGGTTTCCAGATTGGGTGAAAAGGGGACGTGGGAGGGCACCACAAAATACAGCTTAAGGGCGGTTTCTGCGGCTTCATCCAAAACAGCCTCAATCCCCTCGATGCCGGCGACAACGCCAATTTCGTGGAGATCCGTCATCACCACGGTTGTCCCGTGTTTTAACACCAGTTCCGCAAAGGAACGAATGGCCAGGCTGGTGCTTTCGGGGTGGATATGCCCATCGATGAAACCTGGGGTGATATACTGTCCCCCAGCATCGATAACCTCCGTCCCTTCACCAATGCAATAATCAACATCACCCACGGCGGCAATGGTATCCCCGCTGATGGCGACACCACCATCATAAATTTCATGGGAATACACATTGACCAGCTTGCCATTTTTTACAACGAGATCTGCAGGAGCCTGTCCCCCTGCTACTGCCAACAATTGTGTGTTCAATTTCTACCTCCTAATACTCAATACTATTATCAGCTATCTTACAACGGGATAGCGATCCGGCAATACGATTCCGGCCCGGGCGTAAATGGCTTCTGCCCGCTCCTGGGCCTCTTTCAGGATGGCTTCTTCGTCCAGGGTCAGGATAACCCGATCCTTCATCAGCCATCGCCCATCACACATGGTACTTTCAATATTACTGGAGTGCATGGCTGTCACCAGGGCCGCAATGGGATCATTCACGGGCATCATGGATGGTCCATGGGGATTAACAACGATAAGGTCAGCCTTTTTTCCAACCTCAATACTGCCGTAGAGGTCATCATCCAACAGGGCCCGGGCCCCATTTTTGGTGGCCATCTGAAGGATATCCTCCGAGGGCACCACCGTGGAATCCAGCCGCCAGCCTTTGTGAATTAAGGATGTCAGCCACATTTCATCCACCATGTCCATCCGATTACTGGAGGAGGCCCCATCGGTTCCGATGGAGACACATACCCCTTTAGCCAGCATTTGCGGAATCTTGGCAAAGCCTAAAACCCGCATGGCCGATGCCGGATTGTGGGAGACCTTCACATCGTACACCTTGAACCAATCGATTTCTTCATTGGTCAGCCACACGGTGTGAACCGCCAGCAGGTTTTTATCCAATACCCCCAGCTTTTTAAGATGGGTAACCGTGGGCTCCCCATAGACGGCCTGGGTATATTCGATTTCAGACTTAGCCTCGGCTACGTGCATGTGGACCCCCACACCGTAGTGATCCGCCAGTTCCTTAGTCCGGACGATGAGGTCATCGGTGTTATTAAAGATGGTTCGCAGGCCAAACCACACCTGGACCCGGCCATCGGCGGTGTTATGGTATTTTTTCAAATCCTCGACCTGTTGGTCCAGCTCTTCATCGGCGGTTCGCTGCCAAATTTCCGGAAGACCCTCGCCACAGTCCATAACGGATTTTGCCAGCTTGGCCCGAAGCCCAGCCTGAGCCACAGCCCTAGCCATCCCCGAGACAAATTGCCCCCCAGGCTCTGCAAAGCTGGTCACCCCACAGCGGATTTGCTCCAGACAACACATCAGGGTCGATACATAGGAATCTTCCTCTGTCATGTTGCTTTCAAAGGGCCACATCCGTTTGTGGAGCCAGGTCATAAAGTCCACATCATCCCCCACTCCCCGGCTAATTTGCTGGGAGGTATGGACGTGGGTGTTCACCAGCCCTGGAAGGACATACTTCCCCTGGAGATCGAAAATTTCAGCCCCTAGAGGAATCGTGACCGGGTCCACCTTGCCCACCGCCTGGATACGGTCTCCGTTAATCAGAATATCCCCCCGCTCATAAACCTGATTTTGATCGTTCATGGTCAGGATCATGGCATTTTTCAAATATATCTGTTTCACCATGTTGCTCTTTATTACCTCCTCTTCATGCTTCCTTTCATTATACTGCACTGCCTCTCCACTTGCCAATAAAATTACAAATTAGAACCGTCCTATATAAAAAAACACCCCAGATGCGTGGGTTCCACTTCTGGGGTGTTCAGATTTTATGGGATTAAACCTTTAAATCCACTTCGGATTTATCAATAAGGTCAGCGTTGGCTTCTAAAATTGGAGTGACTTCCTCTTCGATGAAATCCTCCACCTGTTGGGGGGCCCGGCCGATATAGAGGCTGGGATCCAAAATGGCGGCAACGTCTGCCTCGGTGATCCCGAAGGTACCGTCAGCGACGATACGGTCCATGAGGTCATTGGGCTTGCCTTCTACCTTTACGGTGGCCCCGGCCTCCATGGAGAGGACCCGAATTTTTTCATGGAGGTCCTGGCGGTCTCCGCCGCGCTTCACCCCTTCCATGATGATGTTTTCCGTGGCCATGAAGGGCAGCTCATTTAAAATATGCTGGCGAATGACCTTGGGGTAGACCACCAGGCCCCCCGCCACGTTATTGGCGATGGAGATGATGGCATCCACAGCTAAGAAGGCTTCAGGCACAGCGATCCGCTTGTTGGCGGAATCATCCAGGGTCCGTTCAAACCACTGGGTAGCCTGGGTGATGGCGGGGTTGAGGGAATCCACAATGACATAGCGGGCTAGGGAACAGATGCGTTCTGAGCGCATGGGGTTCCGCTTGTAGGCCATGGCCGAGGAGCCGATTTGTGTTTTTTCGAAGGGCTCTTCCACTTCCTTTAAATGCTGGAGAAGGCGGATATCCGTGGCAAATTTGCTCAGGCTCTGGGCGATGCCGGACAGCACGGCTAACACCTGGGCGTCAAATTTACGGGGATAGGTTTGCCCGGTGACAGCGTAGGTTTTTTTGTAGCCCATCTTCTTGGCCACCAGGGCATCGATCTGCTTCACCTTGGCCTGGTCGTTTTCGAAGAGATCCATAAAGCTGGCCTGGGTACCGGTAGTTCCCTTGGCTCCCCGGAGGCGCACATTAGAAATCAGGTGGCAGAGGTCTTCGTAGTCCAGGAGCAGGTCCTGAATCCACAGGGTGGCCCGTTTCCCTACAGTCGTCAGCTGGGCTGGTTGGAAGTGGGTAAAGCCCAGGGTGGGCAGGTCCTTGTATTCCATGGCAAAATCCGTCAGCTTGGCGATGAGGTTGACCAGAATGCCCTTGACATGGACCAGGCCTTCGGTATAGGTAATGATGTCCGTATTATCCCCCACATAGGCGCTGGTGGCCCCCAGGTGGATAATTCCCTTGGCCCCGGGGCACTGGGCCCCGTAGGTATGGACATGGGCCATGACATCATGGCGAAGGATTTTTTCTTCCTTGGCGGCCATGTCATAGTCTATGTCATAAATTTTGGCCCGAAGCTCTTCAATCTGTGTATCGGTAATGGGTAACCCCAATTCCTGTTCCGCTTCTGCCAGGGCGACCCAGAGCTTGCGCCAGGTGGAAAATTTATTATCTGCGGAAAAAATCCGGCTGATTTCCTTGGAGGCATACCGTTCAATGAGGGGGCTTTCGTAATACTCTTTCATTATATCTCCTATCTTCGTCGTTCTAGAAAGTGTTCAATCCGGTCGAAGCCTTCCTGGATTTCTTCGAGGCTGGTGGCAAAGGAAAACCGTATGTAGTTCTCCACACCAAAGGCTTCTCCAGGAATGGTCACGACCTTTTCTTCCTGTAATAGCTGTGCTGCAAAATCGTAAGCCGAGGCTATTTTGTATTTATTATCCCCGATTATGGCAGAGATGTCCACAAAAATGTAGAAGGTGCTCTGGGGGTCAATATAGCGAAACTCGGGAATGGCATCCATCCGGGCCATCATGGCTCGGCGACGGGTATCGAAAGTGCTTACAATCGTCGATACCACATCCCCCTTCTCCCCAAGGGCGGTAATCCCGGCGTACTGGGTGATGGTAGAGGGATGGGAAATCAGATGACCCTGGATTTTCTTCATCCCCTCGATTAAGGGTCGGGGTCCTGCGGCATAGCCCAGGCGCCAGCCGGTCATGGCGAAGGTTTTGGAAAAGCCATTAACCACCAGAGTATGGGCCTTAATCTCTTCCCCCAGGGCGGCGATGCTCACCACCTCCGCGCCATCGTAGACAAAGGCTTCGTAAATTTCATCGGAAATCACCCAGATATCTGCCTCTACAATGACCTTAGCCAGCTCTGCCAGCTCCGCCTCGGTGTAGAACACCCCAGTGGGATTTAAGGGAGTATTGAGCATCAGGGCTGTTGTTTTTTCCGTGATAGCGGCTTTCAGCTGCTCCGCCGTCATTTTAAAATTGGCGGCAGGATCGGTGTCCACGATGACCGGAACACCACCGGCCAGCTTAACCATTTCCGTATAGCTCACCCAATAGGGCCTTGGGATAATGACCTCATCCCCGGGGTCCAGCATGGCCTGGAGGCCCACGGACAGGCTGACCTTGGCCCCGCTCCCTACAATAATGTCATCCGGGGTATATTCCAGCCCATTTTCAGTGTGGAGCTTTTCTGCAATGGCCTGGCGCAGAGCATACACCCCAGCCACGGCATCGTATTTGGTGTGTCCGGCATCGATGGCGGCCTTGGCCCCAGCACAAATGTAGTCCGGGGTGATAAAATCCGGCTCCCCGGTACCAAAGCGCACCACCGAGTCACCAGCCGCCGTAAAGGCCGCTGCCTGTTCGGCCAGCTTTAGGGTCAGGGAGGGGATACAGGTTTCTAATTTTTGTGATAATTTCATACTAGTCTCCGTAAACCTCATAAATCCGCTCAATGCTCCGGGCCTGGCCCGTGGCTTCATCCACGTCGGCCAGGATGCCGTTAATCTGCCAGGGATGGGCCTTTTCCGCCACGAAGCGTTCCGGGCGCTTGGTTCGCATATTGCCGATGATAATGTCCTTCTCTACCCCGATAACGCCATTTAATGCCCCAGTCATCCCCAGATCGGTAATGTAGGCGGTGCCCCCGGGGAGGACCCGGGCATCGGCGGTTTGGACGTGGGTATGGGTTCCTACCACCACTGAAGCCTTGCCGTCCAGGTAATACCCAAAGGCAATTTTTTCAGAGGTGGCCTCGGCGTGGAAATCTACCAGGAGAATGTCCACTTCCTCCCGGTTGACCTCGTAGATTTTATCGAAGGTGACAAAGGGACAGCACCCCATTTCTGGCATAAAGATTTGACCGGAGAGGTTGAGAATGCCAATGCGGGTGGCTCCATGGTGGAAGATGGCGAAGCCCTGACCCGGACAGGGCTCGGGATAGTTGGCCGGCCGAACAATTTGGGGATAGGCGTCGATATAATGGACGGTTTCCTTCTGGTTCCATACGTGGTTGCCCATGGTGATGGCATCCACGGGAAGGGCCAGCAGCTCCAGCGCATTTTTTTCGGTCATGCCGTTTCCGCCCGAGGCGTTTTCCCCATTGATAACGGTAAAATCCACCTGATGGGCTGTGATGATCTCCCTCAGATGCTCTTTAAGGACGCTTCGGCCCGGCCGGCTGAAGACATCCCCGATCATTAGTATTTTCATGATGACTCCTTGTTATTAAAAAAAGAAGGGGGGCTTCCCCTTCCTTTTTTTATTTAGCATACTCCACAGCTCTGGTTTCCCGAATCAAATTGACTTTGATATTCCCGGGGTATTCCATTTCTGCTTCGATTTTCTTGGCAACATCCTTGGAAAGCATCAGCATGCCATCGTCGTCGACGGCATCGGGTTTCACCATGATGCGGACCTCCCGGCCGGCCTGGATGGCGAAGGATTTTTCCACTCCGTCGAAGGAGTTGGCAATTTTTTCCAGCTCTTCCAGACGTTGGACGTAGGAAACCAGTGTCTCTCTGCGGGCACCGGGGCGAGCCGCTGAAATGGCATCAGCCGCCTGAACCAGTACCGCTTCAATGGTAGTCGCTTCCACATCTCCGTGGTGGGCTTCCACCGCATGGATGACATTCTTGTTTTCCTTATGCTTCTTCAGCACATTCACGCCGATTTCCACATGGTTCCCTTCGACTTCGTGGTCAATGGCTTTTCCAATATCGTGGAGGAGTCCAGCACGTTTGGCAATCTTCACATTGGCTTCCAACTCTGCCGCCATAAGACCAGCCAAATGGGCTACCTCAATGGAGTGCTTGAGCACATTCTGGCCATAGCTGGTCCGATATTTCAGACGGCCCAACAGCTTCACAATTTCCGGATGGACATTGTGAATCCCTGTATCGAAACAGGCTTGCTCACCCACTTCCTTAATCTGTACTTCCATTTCCTTCTGGCTCTTATTGACAATTTCCTCGATTCTTGCCGGATGGATTCGCCCGTCAATGATGAGCTTTTCCAAAGACATCCGGGCGATTTCCCGGCGAATCGGGTCGAAACCAGATAAAATGACGGCTTCCGGGGTATCGTCAATGATCAGATCGATGCCTGTCAGGGTTTCCAGAGTCCGAATGTTTCGGCCTTCCCGACCGATAATCCGTCCCTTCATTTCATCATTGGGCAGGTTTACCACGCTGATAGTATTTTCAGCCACATGGTCTGCGGCACAGCGTTGAATGGACTGGGCCACGAGTTCCCGAGCTTTTTTATCCGCCCCGGCCTTAGCCTCCGTTTCAATCTGACGCACCATCATAGCGGCTTCTGCCCGGGTTTCCTTTTCCACCTCTTCCAAAACCATTTCCTTGGCTTCTTCTGCGGTGAGTCCCGAAATCTTCTGGAGCTCCTGGAGTTTTTCATCCAGCATGCCGTCCAGCTTTTCATGCTTACGGTCCAATTCCTTGTTCCGTTTTTCTAATTTTTCCATGGAACGTTCCAGGTTTTGGTTCTTTCGGTCCAGGTTTTCTTCTTTTTGGACCAACCGATTTTCCATTTTCTGGAGCTCGTTCCGCCGCTCTCTGTTATCCTTCTCGATGGATTCCTTCAGGGTGATGGCTTCTTCCTTGGCATTGAACAACAATTCCTTTTTCTGAGCCTCACCATCTCGAATCGCATCATTAACGATGCGTTTTGCTTCTTCTTCCGCACTGCGCGTTTTTCCTTCGGCGATATTTTTTCGGATGACATACCCGATGCCGAGTCCAACGACGACTGCGATAATTGAGCAGATTATTAATGTAATGATTGGTTTCACCTCCTATTATGTGATTTCCATTTTTCAAATTAGTGTTACTAAGCTATTGTATCCTTTTTTGAAAATGTTGTCAATAAAGAGCGTTTTCACAATCCGCTTTTTTGACGACTTTTATACATAAATAATCTTGACGGATTTATTGAGAGATTCCAGCAAATCGATCAGCTCTTTAGTAATACGCCACTTGGAACTGAGGGCATCTGGAAAATCGGGGTTTTGATGGGCTGGATTAATGGAATTCCCCAGGACAAAATCAATATGGGTACAGTGATTCACCAGCAAATCTGCTAAAATATCCGCACCACCATTTCCTTTAAAGGCCTTATGTCCCTGGCGCTTTTCAATATATTCCCTTATAATCCGAACGGTTTCCTGGATAGTGATCACGCCTTCGGTTACCAGGTCAATGGATTTCATATGACCCACTGGAGGAACGGACCGAGACATGGTGGACAAATCGATGTCAATCTCCTCTCCGTATTCCCGGGATAGGATGTTGCTGGCGGTTCCGCCGCAAACCACTTTTTTGCCCTTGGCTTCATCAAAAATATCCTTGATCAGATAATCCTTGGTCCGATCCAGGGGGGGGCCGGAAAAGAGGGTAACGTACTGATGCTCCTCTGCCCGCATCACCACCACTGTGGTATCGTCCCCGGGCTTATGGGCATAAAGTTCATCACAGGTCTCAATCATCTTCATGGAGATATCCTTACAGGTCACCATGTTATCATCGTAGGTCCGGGCCAGGAAATAATCTGCGGCGTCCTCCCACTGCCAGCCAAAGTTCATCAAAGCTCCGACTCCGGCGTAAATCACGCCATCGCTGAAGAAAGCCATGGTATCCCCAACCTGGATATCCATGGTGGTTTCAAAAACCTTTTTCCCCTGAAAATCCATGCTTTTTCGTGGCAGATCGATGATTTCCCCATCCCGGACATAGACAATTGGAGGGTTATCAAACTCAACAATATACATCTCCTGGCGACGCCAAAAAACCTGGACGATGGTGAAGGTGGAGTAAGCCAGTTTGCGCACCTGGCAAACCGGAAGGGTGGCCTCAAGCGTTTCCAGTACATCTGGCAGAGGCATTTTTTCTTCCAGCATTGTCGCAGTGATCGTAGAGGTCATGGTTGCCAGGATATTGGCCTTTACCCCACTACCCAGACCATCCGCCAACACGACGATGACGCTCTCGTCATTAAACCGGATTTCCACGTTATCTCCGCAGAGCTCCTGGCTATACTTATTAATCCGATCATGGGCAATATCCATAAACAGGGGCATCAGTCCTCACCTGCCTCTGTGGTTACAATTTTTTGCAGTTTCGTCAACGTCACCTTGGTTTCCGCTGTAGTTTCCCCCAAAAGGCCGGCAATTTCGTGGGCCACCCGCATCTGCTTATCGATAACTTTCTGGGCCATTTCCAGGGTTTCCACCTGCATCTGTCTAAAAGTATTTTCCTTCTTGATTTCCTGGGAAATATCTACAAAAATACCCATATACATATCTTGCTCGGGGATGTAGGTCAGAATCTCCATGAAGTGGATACTCCCCTGGAAATAATATCCCCGTCCACTGTAGGTGTTCCCTTCCACATTTTTAAGTTTGGTAAAGGGATTATAATCAAAAATTTGGGTGAAATCCCGACCCATCACATCGTTTTTAGACACAGCAAAGATTTGCTCCGCCGCCGAGTTAAATTCCAAAATCCGATAGTCCCGATCCAGTACGGCAATGGCGTTGGGCGTAGTGGCAATAATCAGATTGGATACTGCCTCGTTCCGGTTCCGCATGTAGGGCAGACACATATCAATTTCCGCCATTCCCCGATAGACCGCCGCCGCCTTTTCCCGGCAGCTGTCGTAGCCACAGGTGCCGCAGTTCAGCTCATCACTGGGCTGGTATTTCCCAGTTTTATGGAGAATTTCCACAATGGCCTCCTCTGGGATACCGGAGAAAATATCCATGGGTTGGGGCGTATATTCCCTTTGGGGTGCCTGGGCCACGGCATCGGCATCAAAGAAATCGCGATCCACATTCTCCACATAGCGACGAACCCGCTCCATCCGTTCGTACTGCACTAGGGGGCTGTGGGTGTTCCCTGGCCCATTAACGCACCCCTCCAGACAGGCATTCATTTCAATCCAATAGGACTCCTCCAATTGATCGATATTATCCAGGAAATCCCGGCAATTTTTCAGGCCATCAATTTTGATCACCCGTCTTGGACCTGCCACATCGGACACACTGCTTTTTGCCACGCCGCCAGCCAGAGGGTAAAAACGTGCGACATTGCAGGCCTGAGAATCCAGGGGCGCCTCGGGCATTTGGCGGATATCGTACCCCGCCTCTGTCAGCCAGAGATCCAACTCGTCGAAGGTCATCACCCCATCGATACAAGTGTTCTGTGACTGTTCCTGAACCTCCAGCTTCTTGGAGATACAGGGCCCCACAAAAACCACCCGGGCATCAGGATATTTTTCCTTAAGGAGGGCGCCATGGGCCATCATCGGTGAAACCACCTCACTGAGATAGGGAACCAGCTGAGGATAATATTTTTCTACCATAATGTCCACCGTCGGGCAAGAGGTGGTAATGACGTGGCGCTTGGGGCCGTCGTAATCCAACCGATAATTCTTAGAAACGGCCTCCGCACCAATGGCTGTTTCTTCCACTGCGGTAAATCCCAGTGCCTTCAAGGCGCCCACCACCCGCAGGGGTTCTGTCACGTTAAAGCTCCCAGGAAAACTTGGTGCCAGGCTGACCACCACCGGTCCCCCAGTAAGCCATCCCTTAATTTGGTCCACATCACTGGCTACTTGCTTGGCATTCTGCGGGCAGACCTTAAAGCAATTGCCACACCCAATACACAAATCCTCTACGATTTGGGCCTGATGCTCCACAATCCGAATGGATTTTACCGGACAGGACCGAATACACTTGTAGCAGTTTTTACAATTGGCTTTGTTAAAATTAATAACGCCCATCAGTTTGTCTCCATGATTTCATCCAAAACGGCTTCAACCTCATCGATTTTGACATTATAAATGGTGTCCCCATACTTAACGGCCACGCCATCACTGCAGGTGTCCATGCAAAAGGACCCCACCAGCTCGACTTCATCCTCCAAGCCGCGGGCCGCCACAACGTCTTTAAATTTCTCTACAACGTTGTAAGAGCCACGGACATGGCAAGCCGATCCAATACAGATTTTAATTTCTTTCATATCTTATCTCCTCCAAAATCAAGACAAATCAAGTAGGCTGGGCGGAGCGTCACCCCTCTACAAATACCGGTTTCCCGTTCGTCCCAGGGGACCCAGGCTGTCCGGGGATTGTATGCCAGGCACTGCGACCTTGAGGCGAACAGGCGTAGCCTGTACGACGAGCGGAAGCATGACTGTTATACAATCTGCGAACAGCCGTCCCATTTCCACAAACTAAATGGACGAACCACCCAAATTTTAAGTTTCCCTACTATCAAGCTTTAACCATTCGTACCCGCTGGTTCACCAGCCACAAGCACCTTGGGCACGGGGATTGCCCCAGCGATAAAGGCTCCGACGCACATGGGGACGATGGCCGCCACTGGGAAGCAGATCATTAACAGCATCACCACCGCAAAGGGCTTGCGCATCACCGCCCCGCACAGTCCCGCAGTGACCACCGCCACACAGAACACCGCATTAAGTCCCGGGAACAAGGCCGCCACCCCATACCCCACACAAACTCCGGAGAAGATGACCGGGAAGATATTCCCGCCCCGCCAGCCGGAGCTAATGCAGAAATGAATCATAAACAGCTTGGCCAGCCCAGTGGCAAAGAGCATCCACACCGGAAAGTCCGTCCACTGTGCCATCAGCACCGTCATCTGGGATTCCCCAGCCCACATGGTATAGGGTAAAACCATCCCTACGCCGCCGAGAACTAGCCCGCCAACGGTGCCCAGAATAATCTTCCGGTTTTTCAAAGGACCTGTTATCCACTCCGTCATCCGTCCAAAGCCATAATATAGGATACCGCACAGAGTGCCCAAAAGCCCCAGGGGAATCATGGCAATCCACTCCTTGGCGGTGATGGTAATGGACTCAAAATGTCCCAGACCCATACCACCTCCCAGCACATGGGAGAGGATGGAATAGACCCCAAAGCCTGATAAAATCGCCACAAAGTATAACAGGATTTTTGAACGCTTGGGGATGATTCGTTCCCCGGCAGCATCTTCCATTTCATTGGCAAACCCAAAGAGCGGCGCCCTGAAAATCACCCCTAAGGTGGCGGCAATTCCCATTTGGGTTAGCTCTTCTACCTCGGAATAGGTTGATCTGAATTTATCAGAAAGCCAATAGCACAGCCCGGCAATCACCCCGGTCAAGCCCGCTTCAGGTCCCAGGCTCCCCCCGAAAATCAGAGGAACCAAAGCACAAAGAGCAATGATGGGCAAGCGATTGTAGGGAATGCGATGGCCCTTTTTTATCTCCCCCATGACCTGGGAAAGCTCCTCAGGGCATGGTCCCCATTTCCACTGGAGGATCCCCACCAAGACCCCTCCAAAGCCACAAACAACCAAGGAATACCATGCCGGTAGTGTCATCATCCCTGGAATCCACTCCCACAATAGATGAATCCCCCAATCCATCACCCAGAGCAAAAACCAGACGACCCCACCAATTATGGCCCCCAGCACCCCAATGAACAGTCCAAGCACAATATTCTTTTTGATTTCTTGATTCATCATCTTCCCTCTTCTTTTTCTTTTAGATACAGTATGATTATACCCCACTGCACCTATTTCTAAAAGAGGCATCAAAAAAAACGAGGGGATTTTCATCGCTATTTCTACGAAAATCCCCTCGTTTTTTAATTACACACAGTCCCATATGGCTTCATCTTGCCCATCCATCTCTATCTCTAAAAAATGACAGGGATAGCCAAAAGCCTGGCAATAAGAAACAATAGAAGATCCCCTGGGGCAATACCACGTGGTCGAACGATTGGTCAGCCATTCCCCCATTTCCGGGACATGCCTGAATCGGATCTCCTTGAGTCGGTTGCAGCCGTGGAAGGCCCATTCATCAATAGCCTGAACATTTTCAGGAATTGACACGGTCTCTAAATAACGACAACGGAAGAAAGCCTTAAATCCCACAACGTTCAAACAATCATTCCATCGGATTCCCGATATGGAAAGCCCCAGGAAACATTCCTCCTCAATGGCTTTAAGGTTCCTGGGCAGTTGCAGTTCTCCCGTTAGTCCCCTACACCGATAAAAGGCCCGAGTTCCAATGATTTCAATGCTATCGGGCAGATTAATCTCCTGGATCCCCTCGCAATTAAAGAAAGCATCCTTCCCAACACGAAAGACGGGCCCCATCATGACTACCCTTCTCAAGCGTTTGCAATTTCGAAATAATCGGTCCGAAAGATCAACAATCCCAGGGGGAAGGGTAATTTCCTCCAGAGAGGTACACCCATCAAAGGCCCCTTCTCCAATGGACACCAGGGTATCCGGCAGTACAATCCGTCGTAGGGCCGTACAGCTTTTAAAAGCACCCTCTCCAATAACTGTCACGCCCTCACAAATTTTAATCTCCCGTAAATTTGTGAAATTTTTAAAGCATTCATTTTCGATCACTGCGATTCCTGTGCTTTTAAGAATGGTCAATCGCTGATGCCGTTTAAATCGCTTGGCCCGCTTTGGATCTAATCTCTTTCCTTCCATACCGATTCCTTCCATGGTTTTTATGCTATATTTTGCCATTTCTTAAGAAGTGGTCACTACTTCCGCTTTGCCGCAGTCGTTGGCGGCTGCGCCGCATGCAGTCAAAATCATACAGGACCTTATAAAAGCAAGCTTTTAAGGGACCTGCACGGTTTTGACTGCACACTTCTGTTCGCTTACGCACAAAAAAACAGCCCTCCACCAATGGCAAAGAACCGTTATTGCATAAAGCAAAAAAAGCAAACCAATCCCGTTTCCACATGACACAGGTGAAAGATTCTACGAGATTTCAAATTTTCTGACTTATTACGCCCCTCACCAGCTCGGGGCTTACAGTTGCAGTGGAGCAGTTGAGTTTTTCACTCATTCCTCTACATCTCGCAATCGCTATTTAATTATCTTCATTCTACTCATTATGGCGGCTTCTGTCAAGGGCGAAACCCGGCGATGGCTTCACTTTTGCGCTGCCACTTCCGGCCCTTCCACCGGATGATGAATAAAATGCCCCGAAGTCCCTCATCGCAGGTCATGGCGATCCAAATTCCCGGCAGGCCCCAGCCCAGAATGATGCCAAAGGTATAGCACAGCACCACAGAAATACACCACTGGCTGCCGATACCGATGGCAATAGGGAAAATAACATCATTGGCTGCGGTCAGAGCCCGGACCATGGTCATATTGATAGCCCGGCCAATTTCCAAAAACATATCAATAAACAGGATTTGACGCCCCAGGGCAATGACGGCGGGATCATCGGTAAAAAAACCGAAAATGGTATCGCTGAATAAAAATAAAAAGGCGGCGATACTAAAAGAAATCACCACGGCAGACAGGGTCGTCCGCCACACCCGACGGTTCGCCTGGCCATAATCCTGGGCTCCGATGGCGTAACCCACCAATACCTGGGAGGATTGGGAAATAGCATTGGCGTAAAGATAGGAAATCATGGCAAACATATTGGCATAAACCCGGGTGGTAATGGTCACCCCGCCGCACAAATTGACAAACCCCATGGTCACGGCCTGGCTTAAGCTGTAGCTCACCGTCTCACCCCCTGAGGGCAGGCCGATGTAGAGTAACCGCCGTAAAACCTGGGTTGGAAAGGGGCGCAGGGACTTAAAGGATAATCCGGGCTTGATTTTTTTCTGAAAAAGCCAGATAATCAGGACCATCCCAATGGCCTTGGCAATATTGCTGGAAATAGCTGCTCCCGCCACCCCCAGGGGCTCTCCCGTCATCACACCGCCAATGAGGAGATAATTCCCCAGGATATTGGCCGCATTCATCACCACGGCTACCACCATGGATTCCATCATCAGACGATTGCTTTTAAAGATTGCCGAGAAGGTGAGGAATACGCCCTGGAGGATGAGCCCGCTGCCAATGATCCGGGTATAGGCCACGGTTTCCTCCATGAGCTCAGCCGGCACCTGCATCCATGTGAAAATTGTTGGGGCCCCCAGGTACAAGATGACAGAAACCACCAGGGCGAAAAGGGCATTCACCACCAGAGATACGGTGTAGATGGTGGACACCCGATGATAATCCTTCGCACCCATGCTCTGGGTAGTTAAAATGGTGGCCGCCATAGAAATGACGGAAAAGGCAATGACGAGTAAATTGATAATCTGGTTGGCATTGCCAATGGCCCCCACCCCACTGGGGGATACCCAGCCCACCATCATTTGATCCACATTCCCCACCAGCATTTGGAGAAAAAGCTCCACGAAAATGGGCCAGGTCAGATGAAAAAGGTAATGCTTTCTTTGGGTTAAATCCCAGCTGTTTTCATTTTTTTGCATATTTACTTTATTTTCATTCCCTTTCATTCCAATTTATTTTCAAATCCTACCACAAAACCAGCTGGATGAACAGCCCGGTTTTTACCCCTTCTGCGCTCTTTTACATTATTTTCATTTTTTCAATTTTGAAAAAAGCCTTGCACAATCCCCCAGGATTGCCTATACTAAAGACAAATGAATAGTCAACGTGTTTCAGGTGCCCGAAAGGGAGAATAGGGAACCGGGTTAGAATCCCGGGCGAACCCATCACTGTAAGCGGTATTGTTGGACAAAATGTCACTGTCATCAAAAAATCGATGATGGGAAGGCGTCCTTCGAGTCATTCCGTAAGCCAGGAGACCTGCCTGATGAACCACGATGCATGGGCGACGGTAAAGTCCATAGCAGATTCAAGAGGATCTGTTATGGACTTTACCGTTTTTTTGTTCGGACAGACCACAAAGCCAAAGGAGATTTGATCATGACATTACTGGAACAAGCGAGAGCCGGTATTATCACCGACGAAATGAAAGCCGTTGCCGAGAAGGAAGGTATTTCCCCGGAATTTGTTCGCCAGGGGGTGGCTGATGGCACCATCGTCATCCTCCACAGTCCTCGGCCGAACATCAACCCTGTGGGGGTTGGCCGTGGCATGACCACCAAGGTATCCGCCAGTGTGGGGATGTACGAAGACACCGACACCATCGAGGGTGAAATGGCCAAGATTGAAGCCGCCATCGCCGCCAAAGCCGATACCATTATGGATCTTTCTGTCCGCGGACCCATTGAAGAAATGCGGGAGAAGGTGCTCGCCACCGTGGACCGCCCGGTGGGGACTCTGCCCATGTACGAAACCCTGGCCGAAACCGCCAAAAAATACGGTACCGCCCTGGATATGACCCCCGAGGATATGTTTGAAATGATTGAACGTCAGGCCGCCCAGGGTGTCAGCTTCCTGGCTATGCACCCGGCCACCACTCTGCAAATCATCCATCGGGCTAAAGAAGAAGGCCGAATCGATCCTCTGGTGAGCTATGGCGGCAGCCACTTAATCGGCTGGATGATTCACAATAACACCGAAAATCCCATGTACACGGATTTTGACCGTATCGTTGAAATCTGCCATAAATACGATGTGGTGCTGTCCTTTGCCGATGGCATGCGCCCCGGCGCCGTCGCCGATTCCCTGGACGCCGCCCAGGTGGAAGAGCTGGTCTTAATCGGTACCCTGGTCCGCCGTGCCCGGGAAGCTGGTGTTCAGGTCATGGTCAAAGGACCTGGCCACGTCGCCCTGGATGAAATCGCCTGTACCGTCCAGCTGGAAAAGAAGCTTTGCCACGGTGCTCCTTATTTCGTCTTTGGCTGCCTGCCAACGGACGCTGCTGCTGGCTTCGATCATATTACCTCTGCCATCGGTGGTGCTGCGGCGGCCTACGCCGGTGCCGATTTCCTGTGTTACGTCACCCCCGCAGAGCACATCGGGATGCCCAGTGTGGATGATGTCTACCAGGGCGTCATGGCCTCCCGCATCGCCGCCCATGCAGGAGACGTGGCCAAGCGCCTGCCATCGGCACTGGCCTGGGATAAGGAAATGTCCGTGGCCCGTCGGGAAATGAACTTCCCCCGCCAGTTTGAGCTGTCCATCGATCCTGAAACCGCCGAACGGATGTGGCGGGAACGCAGTACCTCCTTCACCTCAGAATGTACCATGTGCGGGAAATACTGCGCCATGCGGATTGTTGAAAAGTATTTAAGAGCAGAAGCATAGAGGAGAAACCACAATGACGACACAATTATTACAAGCCCGTGCTGGCAAAATTACAGAAGAAATGGAAAAGGTCGCCTTAATGGAAGGGGTCACCCCGGAATTTGTCCGGGAGGGTGTGTCCAAAGGACACATCGTCATCCCTAAAAACCGTTACCGGGATCGGGAAAAAATCTGTGGCATCGGTCACGGCATGGATGTGAAAGTTAACGGCCTTATGGGAACCTCCTCGGACCGTAATGATATGGAAATGGAAGCCCGAAAGCTTAGAATGTTAGAAGAATGCGGTGCCCACGCCTTTATGGATCTGTCCACCGGCGACGATATCGACGCCATGCGTAAGCAGTCCCTGGCGGTTTCCAACATCGCTGCTGGCTGTGTGCCCATTTACCAAGCCAGCGTCGAAGCCATCGAACGCAACGGTGCCATGGTGGATATGACCGCCGACGATCTCTTTGCCGTTGTGGAAAAGCAATGTCAGGAAGGGATGGACTTTATGGCCGTCCACTCTGCCCTCAACTGGCAGGTATTGAACGCCTTGAAGAAAACCGGCCGGGTTACTGATGTGGTCAGCCGTGGGGGCTCCTTCCTCACCGCCTGGATGTTCCACAACGAAAAGGAAAATCCCCTTTATGAACAATTCGATCGGCTCCTTGAAATCCTCAAGGCCACAGACACCGTCCTCTCCATCGGGGATGCCATCCGCCCCGGCTGCAACGCCGACTCCCTGGATGCCGCCCAGATGACAGGCCTCATGGTCCAGGGCGAGCTGACCAAACGTGCCTTAGAAGCCGGGGTCCAGGTCATGATTGAAGGCCCGGGCCATGTGCCGCTGAACCAAATCCGCACCACCATGCAGATGCAAAAACGCCTGTGCTACGGCGTTCCCTTCTACATCCTGGGCTTCCTGGCCACCGACATCGCTCCAGGCTACGACAACATCACCGGTGCCATCGGCGGTGCCTTTGCCGGGATGTACGGTGCCGACTTCCTGTGCTACCTCACCCCTGCGGAACATTTGGGCCTGCCCAACGAAGAGGATGTCAAAATGGGCGTCCGCTCCACCAAAATCGCCGCCGACTGTGCCAATATGCTCCGTCGGGGCGGCAAAAGCTGGGAACGCTCCCTGGCCATGTCCAAGGCTCGGGTAGCCCGGGACACCGAAGCCCAAATCGCCAATAGCCTGGAACCTGAAATTGTCCGGGAAAAGATGGCCGCCCAGCCCCACAGCGACCACTGCGCCGCCTGTAATGATGCCAAGTGCCCGGCGGATGTTGCCGCAGAGTTTTTCGGCATTAATTAATCACACAACTAGGGGAAAGGGAGGGCCGCCGTTTAGATACGTGAGCGGAGTGGTCCCCTGCGGGCAGTGCATTACAACGCTTTGAGAGCCGCACCATCAACCAGCCTACAACCACATCAAACCCAAAGGGTTTGCGCCCTGACGACTGAGGTGTTACACTGTGTTCGTCAGCGCCAGGGGTCTGAAGCGAATCTTCTAAACGGCTGCCCCTCCCGTGCTACACCACCACTGCTGGGGTAGCAAGACTGTTATACAATCCGCGAACAGCCGTCCCCTTTCTACAAATTCAAAATCGGAGAAACCACTATGTCAACTCTAACCTTAGATTATATCCTCGATCACACCCAGCCCGCTGACCCGGAGTGGGAAGCTAAAGCCGCCGCCCATGTGGAGGAGCTGGCCATTCCCCCCTGGAGCCTGGGCCAGGTCCTTACCCTGGGGGTCAAGCTGGCGGGAATGACCCGGACCATCCACCCCGTGGTGGACAAAAAGGTCATCCTCACCATGGCCGCCGACCACGGCGTTGCCGAAGAAGGCGTCTCTGCCTTTCCCCAGGAAGTCACCATGGAAATGGTCAAAAACATCGTAGCCGGAGGCGCTGGTGTCAACGTCCTCGGTAAAGCCAGCGGGGCGGAGGTCCGTCTCGTTGACATGGGGGTCATTCCCGATATGCCCGATTTAGTGGCTTCTGGTGCCGTCATCGACTGTAAAATCGCCCACGGGAGCAACAATATGCGAAAGGGTCCGGCCATGACAAAAGAACAGGCCATTGCCGCTTTAGAAGCAGGGGCCCGGGTAGCAGACGATCTGATCAACAGCGAAGGGGTGAACCTCCTGGGAACCGGGGACCTCGGCATCGGGAATACCACCCCCAGTGCTGCTATTTTAGCCGTTATGGGGGAATACCCCGTCACCGCCGTGACCGGCCGGGGCACCGGCGTGGATAACGCCGGCCTTCTGAACAAAATCCAGGTCATCAAGGATGCCATCCGCATCAACGATCCCAACCCCGCCGATGCCCTGGACGTGCTGATGAAAATTGGCGGATACGACATCGCCGGCATCGCCGGGATGATTTTGGGAGCGGCGGTTAACCAGACCCCGGTGGTGGTGGATGGTTTCATTTCCACCGCTGGGGCCCTCATCGCCAAGGGGCTTTGCCCGGGTGCCGCCAACTACATGATCGCCTCCCACCAGTCCCAGGAGCCTGGCCATCAAATGATGTGGCAAACCCTGGGGATGCGTCCCCTCTTAAACCTAGACTTCCGTTTGGGGGAAGGAACCGGGGCCGCTGTGGCCATGCATCTGGTGGAGTGCGCCGCCCGGTGCATGAACGATATGCTCACCTTTGAAGAGGCCTCCGTCACCAATGGCCTGGCTTAAGTACGATCCCAATACCAGCGGCGGTCAGTATCTCGAGGATTTGGCCACCGCCTACTGGTATTCCGACACCCTATTCACCGCCCTAAATTTAGGGCTTTTTGACTTTTTAGACCGCAGCCCCAATGCCACCACGGCGGACATGGCTGAGGGCTTGAATTTGGACGAAGGCGCCCTCCTTCGATTCCTAAAGCTCCTAAAATCCCTGGATTTGGTGGATTGCTATGAGGACACCTGGTACAACACCCAGCTCTCCTCGGATTATCTGGTTGTAGGCCGGCCCCTGTACCAAGGAGGCAATATCCGCTGGCGGGAAGACCTCCAGGGGGATTGGTCCACCCTTAACGATGTCCTGGCCGCCGGGACCCGCACCCATTTTCCCACCGCCACCGTTTCTGAGGCGGAAATGGAAGCCCGGCGTCTGGATTACCTCAAGGCCATGGACGCCGTCATCAGCCTGAAGATGCCGGAAATCCTGCCCCTTTTGGGCCAGGCCATCCCCCCAAATGCCAGAATTCTGGATGTGGGGGCCGGCAGCGGTGGATTTACCACCAGCCTTCTGGCGGCCTACCCCCAGGCCCAGGCCACCCTCCTGGATATTCGCCAGATTCTCCCCCACACCCGCACCCTGGTGGAGACCTATCCCCTGGATATCTCCCGGCGAATTGACTATGGGGAGCAGAATATTTTAGAGGACTCCTGGCAGGATGATGCCCACTACGATCTCATCATCCTCTCCAATATCGTCCATGCCTACAGCGAGGCTGAAATGGCCCTGGTCCTAAAGAATGCCGCCGCCCATCTGACCGAGAGGGGGCTGATGCTCCTCCACGATTTCTACACTGACCATTGGGAAACCAAATCCCGGCTGTCCGACATCAACATGCTGGTGAACACCTACAACGGCCGGGCCTACGACAGCACCTGGGTCACCCAAGCCCTTAAAGACCTGGGTTTAGCCACCACTGGCCTAACCCCCCTGGATTCCGATACCAGTATCGTCTTTGCCTCGGCCGAAAGCCAAACCCTGGATGCCCTGGCCCTGGACCCCGTAGCCCAGCTTATTCCAGTGATCCGCTCCCTGGGTTTTGCCGAGGCCATGCCCTTTGACCCAGCCGATGTGGTGGTCACGGACTTTGCCCAAAATAAATGCCGCTTCGGCTGCGATTCCTACGACAAAAAACATTGCAGCCGGAACCACGAGCACAGCCCAGAGGAAACTGAGAGCCTCATTAACACCTACACCCGGGCCTTGCTCTTAAAGGGCGAGCCTCCCACCGGGGATTTTCAGCGGCAATGCCTGGCGGCGGAAACTGCCGCCTTTAAAGCCGGGTATTACAAGGCCTTCATCTATTGGGCTGGCCCCTGCAGCATCTGCCCAAGCTGCGATTTATCGAAGCCCTGTACCAACCATAAGCACAGCCGGCCATCCATGGAGGGCTCCGGCATCGACGTTTTCGCCACCGTCTCAGCGGTGGGTGAGACCTTAAAAACCCTGAAGGAAAGGGGAGAGGTTATCAAGTACTATGCCCTTCTCCTGTTAGAGTAGAAAGAGGAATCCATGAACCAACAAAAAATACTCCTCATCCAGGCCATCTCCATGGAGGGGATGGATATTGAACGAGTTTATCCCATTGGGGTAGTGACCCTCGGCTCCATCATCGAAGCCAGCGGCCGCTACACCGTCTCCATTTTTGATATGAACATGGCGGTGGACCCCTACGGGGATTTGATCCGCACCATTAAAGAGGAAGCCCCAGACATCCTGGGGATATCCCTACGGAATTTAGATCCCCTGGGGAATCGCACCACCTCCCTCCTGGTCCCCTTCGCCATCACCCTGGATCTTATTAAAAAAGTGGCCCCCTCCCTGCCCCTGTTGGCCGGCGGCACCGCCTTTTCCCTATTTCCAGAGCGTCTGATGGCTGAATTCCCCCAGATTACCTGTGGCATTGCCGGGGAGGCCGAGGAAAATATCCTGCCCCTTCTGGATCATCTGGACAATCCGCCAGCACTACCCGGCATTATCTGCCGGCGAAATGGCAAAATCCACCTGACCCCCCCCACAGGCACCTTCGACATGGCCCATTACACCATGCCCAACCGGGACCTTTTAGACACCCGGGAATATTTACGGGTGAATAAATACGTGGAAAGCGTTGGGGTCGAAACCAAGCGCGGCTGCTGCTACAGCTGCGGCTACTGCTCCTACCCCATTCTCCAGGGACACTGCATGCGCTGCCGAAACCCGGTGGATGTGGTGGATGAAATAGAATTCCTCCAGAAAACCTACGGGGTGGAACGCATCCATCTGACGGACTCCATCGTCAACTTTCCCTCGGAGCATCTGGACGCCATTTGCCAGGAAATCCTGGCCCGGGGCCTTCAGATTAAATGGAGCGGTTTCTTCCGGGAGGATCTTTTCACCCCGGAGAATGCCCGGCTCTACGCCGCCGCCGGCTGTGAGTGCTTCTCCCTCTCCCCGGACGGCCTGTGCCAAAAGCATCTTGACATGCTGGACAAGCACCTGCGTGTGGAGGATATCCTCCACACTGCCCGGGTCCTCTCTGAGGTTGGCATCACCACGGTATACCATTTCTTAGTCAATGTCCCCGGGGAGGATGCCCAGACCATCGCCGAATCCAAGGCCCTCATCGATGCCATTTACGACATCCATCGGGACTCCAAAAGCATCGGCACCATCGTCCTAAACCTCATCCGCATTATGCCAAACACCAAGGTGGAACGCCTGGCCCGGGAAAGCGGGGAAATTGACGACAACACCGACCTGCTCTACCCCGTATACTACGACCCAGCCGCCCACCGTACCCTGCGCTATGCTTTGGAAATTTACCACCAAAAACAAAACGTGGCCATGTGGGGGCAATGGGATGATGCCGAAGCCCGCAAGGAATCATGAAAAGGAAAATACTATGCGCATACTCTTATTAGAACACCCCCGGACTCCCTCCCCGGACCGTCAGAATGATATTGCCAATACCACCCTGGCCTCCTGCCTAAACTCCGGCTATCTGGCCTCCACCCTGCTCGCCGCCGGCCACTGCGTGGATTTGGTGGAGGGTTATATGGAAAACCTGAGCTACGATGCCATCGAAGCCGAGGTGGCGGCCTTCCGTCCCCAGCTCCTGGGCATCCATCTGGTGTACAATTGGGAGGATAACCACACCCTCTACACCTTTATCGCCCAATTAAAGAAAAAATACGCCATCACCCATGTCACCGTGTACGGCTACTACCCCACCTTTGCCTACGGTGAAATCTTTGACCGCTGCCCAGCGGTGGATACCGCCATGCTGGGGGAAAATGAAATCACCATCACCCATCTGGTGGACCATCTGAGGGATTATCAGGGAATCAAGGGCTTGGCTTACCGGGAAGGTGAGGGCATTGCTGCCACCTTTGGGGAACGGGTGGAGGATCTCGACAGCCTGCCCTTTCCCATCCGCAAGGCCACCAGTTACCCCGGAGGCGAGGTCAATATCTTTGGCAGCCGGGGCTGCTACAACGATTGTACCTTCTGCTATATTAACCCCTACTACGGGTCAGAACGGGGCTGTGTCAAATGGCGGGGACGCTCCCCGGAAAATATCATTGCCGAGATCGATACGATTATCGCCCAGACGGATCACCGTTATTTCTACTTTACCGATCCCAATTTTTACGGTCCCGGCAAAGTGGGCCGGGATCGGGTCCTGAAGCTGGCCGCACTCCTTAAGGAGCGGCCCATTACCTTCGGCATCGAAGCCCGGGCCAACGACATCGACGAGGAGACCACCGCCGCCCTGGCGGAAGCTGGCCTGAAAGACATCCTGGTGGGCCTGGAATCCGGACGGGATGAAACCCTGGCCCGGCTCAACAAGCACACCACTGTCAGCGATAACGAACGGGCCCTGGCCATCCTCCGACAAAACGGCATCGAGCCCAATGTGGGCTTTATCATGTTCGAGCCCGACGCCACCTACGATGATCTTAGGGCCAACCTGGCCTTCCTGAAGCGCAACCATCTTTTAGACCGCCTGGAAATCTCCGTGAATGTCCTCTATCACCACCAGATCATCCTGGCGGGGAGCAGCAGCTATCAGGACCTCAAGGCTGCAGGACGGCTGAATATCTCCGACCACTCCGTCTACGAGGCCGACACGGACTACATCCACCCCGAGGTGGCCGCTCTGGCCGCCCTCATGCGGGGGATCACCAACCACATCTTCGATTATATGGCTGATACCTGGACGGCCTCTGCCGCCGGAGATGCCGACACCGTGGCCCAATACAAGGCCATTAACACCTTGCTGGTGGGGGCCTTTGAAGCGGCCCTGGGTACAGCGGATGCACCCGCCGGGTTTGAAGAGCAGTTGGCCGCTGTTTGTCAGGAAATTGATGGGATTATTGCCAGCGGGCATTAAATAGAAAAAGCGGGAATGCCTTTTAAAGGAAATTCCCGCTTTTTCTATTTGCTCCCTCATCCCTTTTCGATCAGTTCACCTAAAACATCATAAAGCCTTTGGGGCTCAATGGGCTTGGCCAAATGGGCATCCATCCCTGCTTCCAATGTCTTTTTCACATCATCCTCAAAGGCGTTGGCTGTCATGGCAATAATAGGGATGGACCGGGCATCAGGCCGATCTAGCTTTCGGATTCGGCGAGTAGCTTCCAGGCCATCCATTACCGGCATTCGGATATCCATCAGGATAGCGGCATAGACCCCAGGCGCCGATTTTTCAAACATTGCGATCCCCATACTTCCGTTTTTTGCATGGTCCACCAATACGCCCTGATGCCCCAAGAGCCGGGTTGCAATCTGGGCATTCACCGGATGATCTTCACACAATAAAACCCTTTTGCCCGACAGGCACTGGACATCTCGTTTAACGGGTTGATTTTTTTCAAATGCAATTTTTTGTTCATCGGTTGCGATGGGAAGCTTTAGGACAATGGTAAAGGTCGTTCCTACTCCCGGTGTACTATCCACGGCGATAGTGCCTCCCATCAGTTCAACGATTTGTTTGCTGATCGTCATCCCCAAACCAGAACCTGTATATCGACTCGTCATATCACTGTGTTCCTGGCTAAAAGGTTCGAAAATTTGTGGTATAAACTCAGGGTCCATTCCAATTCCGCTATCCTTTACCACGATTCGGTTCACCAGGGCATGGCCTTCAATCCCCAAATTCTCCATTACAAAATCGATAGATCCCCCAGTTGGCGTAAATTTAATGGCATTTCCGACAATGTTCATCACCAGCTGCTCCACACGGCCTACATCCAAGTATAGGGTGGTAAAGGGTAGCCCATCGGCTTGGATATTAAAGGTGATGTTTTTCTTCTCCAAATTGGGCCGAAGGAGTGCCAGAGTATTGGCAAATACGGCCTTTCCGTCACACACAATGGGATGTAGCTCCATCTGCCCCTTTTCAATTTTACTGACATCCAGAGTATCATTAATCAGGTTTAGCAGATACCGACCGGACATCTCCAATTGGGTAATATCCTTCTGAATTTCTTGCCAATCCCCCTTCTCCCGCATGAGTTTGGTCAACCCCAAAATCCCGTTTAAGGGGGTCCGCATATCGTGGCTAACCCGGGAGAGAAAATCTGTTTTGGCTTCATTGGCCTTCTCTACCGCAGCCATGGCCTGTTTAAGTGCTGTAATTTGCGCCTGTTCCTTTTGGTACACAGCAGTGATATCCTCGGAGGTGATCATGATGATTTCACAGCTTTCATCTAAATAACAAAACCTCAGCTGACGACGAACGGTCCTTCCGTGGATTGCCTTTGAGAATGTGATGCTATACGTACCATTTTTTGAAAGTAAATCCTTCAGCTTATCAAAATCCATCAAGCGAAGGAGGGCATCACGGTCCTCTTCTCCCACAACTTCTTTTATATGGTGCTGATACCTTTCCGCTAGGATTGACAAATCGATCCGTTCCCTCACCACAGTATCCGTTCCAATATTTTTGATCATAAATTCCCCGGATTCCAGATTCAGAGTTGCTAACACCTCATATTGGCTACTGGTGACGCGCTCCAATATCCTTTGGTCCATCACCCGCTTCGTCACATCATAGCTATAGATGAAGGCAAGGATTTCCCCGGTATGAGGCTCCATAAAAGTTTTGCAGTGAAGCTCTACCCACCCCAGGCGCCTCCCTGAAAGGGGCCGAGCATATTCCACCGAAACCTCCGTGTCCCCGGCCTTACAGGCTGCCATCAGACGCCGTCTATTGAAGCAGCTCCGGATTTCTGATTGTTGCTCTGGATAAAGGGCGCAACCGGCAATGACCTCTGTGGCCTCATCGTAGCTGGCCACCTCTGGAGGAATATAATCCTCTTCCATTTTTACCAGTCGGTATTCCATCTGATTTTTATTCAGGTTATACCGTGCCTTTAAAATGAGGTTATCAGCATCAAAACGGTCGATATCATCCATCTGTTTCTGGTATTGTAGCTCCGCATTTTTCTCAGCATCCACATTGGTAAAGCTACAGTAGAGCAGACGCTTCCCATTATCCACAGCCACCGCAGTGCCTAAAAGACGGACCCACATGGACTGACCGGTGGCATTTTTCAGACGATAGGTACAATCGAGGCTGTTTCCCCCCTCCTCAATTCCCACCATCGCCTTCCGGAGCCTTGGTCCATCCTCTGGGTGAATGTCATCTAATACTTCCATTCCTTTATGGGTATCGCCACCCTTCCACCCAAGCATCCGGTAAAAGCCTTCATTGAGGTACATGGGTACAACCCGATCCATAAACACCTCGTAAATCCCAATTCCCCCGGGTACGGAGCCCACCAGCCGCTGTAATGCCTGACGATCCGTATATTCCTTTGTCGCATCCGAAATATACAAAATATAGGCATCAATCCCATTCCAATCCATGGAGCGAGCATAAATATGCAGATAAAGACCATTGATATGTGTGCGATGATACTCCAAATACTCTTCTTTTGGCAAAGCTCGCAGATCTTCCTCACAGAAAATTTGATTCACACTGGGAATCAAGTCGAAAAGATGCCGTCCGATAATTGGGATATCCTTTGGTATGCCTTCAATCTTTCTCCACACCTGATTGGCGTAAAGAATCGTTCTTTTTTGTTTATCGGCAATAAAAACAGCCGTGGTGGAATCCTCCACCACCCGTTTATAAAGTTCGGTCTCCTGGGGAATTCTGGTGTAAACAGCGTAGTAAATCGGAAAGCCATCCTCCACCCCAATCATATTGGCCAAAAGCTGGACCCAGACCACACCGCCATCCTTATGATTGAGCCGATAGATAACCTGTATATCCCCACCAGTGGAAACGGCAGATTCCACCGCCTGCTGAACTCGAAATCGATCATCAATATAAATGGTGTTTTCAAAAATACCATCATCAACCCACTGCTGATATTCCGCCATGGTCCGACCGCTAAGTTTAGGAATGCCTTCGCTGGAATAAATCGTCTTAATGGTCTTTCCAATTTTATAGATGGCCACACCCCCTGGAATGGCATTGATCAGGCTGTCCATCTTGGCGCTGTTTTTCTTTTCCTGCTCAATATCCATGATTCCCCCGATGGCGCGTTTCAGCATTCCCTGGGTATCCCGCTCTAAGATCCCAACCATCCGGGTCCAGCGGTATCCACCATTCACCAAAGTCAGGCGCAGAACCGCTTCCACTCTGGAATTTCCCGCATCTATTTCTCTAAAAAAGCGAAGGAGCTCCGGTAAATCATCCGGGTGGATAGTGTCCAGGCTTGCACGATTGTTTCGAATGGCCTTGGGGCTTTCCTGGCTAATGGCGTAATCCTTAAAAGATGGTGAACAATAGAAGCTTTCATCCTCAAGATTCCATTCAAAGACAGCAGCCTTCAGCTCATCAATGACAATCTACTGCCGCTCGACTTCCATCGCCTGTTGTTCCTTCTCTTCTACCCGGTCTACCATCCCTTTTCTCCTTCCTATCCTCCCCAAAATTGCTACTTTGCTATGATTTTATTATACGCCATTCTTCCATAGTGAACAATGGATATTTCAATCAATCCTTCGCTGTGTTAGAATAAAGAAAAATGCCTCAAAAGGAGTAATTATGCGCTATATCGACAGCCCAATGACCGATCCCACCTGGAACCTTGCCCTGGAAGAATATGTTTTCGACCATTTACCAAAGGATGAGGATTATTTTATGCTCTGGCAAAATGACAACACCGTCGTCGTCGGTAAATACCAAAACACGGATGCAGAGATTGATGCCCAGGCTGTGGCTGAGCAGAAGGTCACCGTCGTGCGGCGCCTTTCTGGCGGAGGTGCGGTTTTCCATGACATGGGCAACCTGAATTTCACCTTCATTACCGATGCCAATACCGTGTCGGATTTTGATTTTCTTCACTTTACAAAGCCCGTCCTGGGGACCCTGGCCCGCTTTGGCATCACTGCCGAATTCAATGGCCGCAATGACCTGACGATCAATGGTTATAAATTCTCGGGGAATGCCCAGTACACCCGGGATGGTCGGGTCATGCATCACGGGACCTTGCTTTTTTCCTCGGATCTCTCCCGGGTACAAAGCATTCTGGCATTCAAACCTGAAAAATACAAACAAAAGGGTGTAAAATCCGTTCGATCCCGGGTTGGTAATATTTCTGATGCCCTGACCGCCCCCCTATCCCTGGATGAATTTAAAATCGCCCTTCTCGAAGAGGTCTTTTCTGAGGGAGATGTCCAGACCTACACCCTCACGGATTCAGATCGGAGAGCCATTGCCGACATCCAGGCCGAGCGTTACGCCACCTGGGAATGGAATTACGGTGCTTCCCCCGGATACAACGCCACCCGTTCCGGACAATTTGACTTTGGTGGCATCACCCTTTACCTGAATCTGGTGGATAGCATCATCCGGGATATCCATATTTGCGGCGATTTCTTTGGAGATGGGGTGGATACCCTGTGCCACCTGCTTGTGGACTTGCCCCTGGATAAAAAAATCCTCGAAAGCCGCCTCACCGACGATTCCCTAAAGGGTACCATCAATGGACTGACTTCCAAGGATTTACTCAACCTTCTATTCCATTAAATCAAACACTTATTGTTCTCTTTTTCGATAGCCTATAGCAATGCTGCCCGCTAATCCCAGAAGCAGTACAGCGGTCAGAATTCCAGCTGCATCGCCGTTGATACCAGTTTTTTGATTGCTGCTTCCAACTGTCGCTGTGATACCTGTTGTATCGGTTTTTTCAGTTATGCTATCGGTGCTGCTATCTGCTGTCGGTTCATCAGAGGTTCCTGGAATAGGAACCTCAATTTTTTTCGCCAATACCACAAAATCCGAAAAATTGTCCACTGTAAAGGTCACAGTTTTGGCGTCTTCATCGTACACCGCCTCTAAAATTTCAATGGTGCCATTATCCTTGATATGGACGACCTTGACGCTGCTGGTGTTGTAGCCACTCAGATCCACAGGCAGGGTGATTTTTATTCCCCCGTCAACGGGTGTCCCTTCCATCTTGATATTAACACTGAGGACGGTGCTTAATTCTCCAGCAGCATTTTCTGCCTTGGTGATACTGTCTGCCGCAACATCGTTGCTGGTGGTAATCTTCGTGTCCACGGGCAGGTCCTTCCCATCGGCATCGGTTGCGGTTGCGGTTCCACCGTTCATTTCCGACTGGTGATTTTGATCCGCCAGTGCCTTGGCCGCAGCATTCACCTTATCCACGGCATCCTTCACCAGAGCTTTTGCTCCGGTACTCAAGGCATCGTAGCCGTCATTGACAGCCTCCATGGCATCGGCCACACCGCCATTATTATCGGCAATCTTACCCTCTGCCAGAGCGATTTTTTCCAGTAGCACCTGGGCCGCCGCCTGATCCTCTTCTGCTGCAAGCTGGGCATCGGTTTTGATGGCATCCATGGTGGTTTTTGCCTGGACGACCTGTGCCTGAACTTCTGATACAGCAGCATTGACATCATTGTCTTTTACTGTAATCCCCGCAATGGCAGCTTTAGCATCAGCGATGGTCTTGGCCAGTTCTGCTTGCTGAGCTTCCCGATAGTCGTCTGCTTTCTTGTATTGATCCAGCACCTCCCCTGCTGCTTTTTTAGCCGCATCCAATGTGGCGGCTTCTTCTAAGTCGTAGTCCGCATCGGTTTTAATGGCTCCAATGGTGGTCTTGGCAGATTCCAGAGCGCTGGTTACGGCCGCCTGATCTGCTGCTGCATCAATGGCAGCTTCCCCATCTTTAATAGCCTGGGCAAGGGCTGCTTTTTCTGCATCCCGATATTTCTCTGGCTGATTGAGCTTTTGGAGCTCTGCTTTTGCTTCAGTTTTAGCCGTTGCTAATTCCTCTGCGGTAAGTTTAGCATCGGTCTTGATGGCATCCATAGCGGTCTTGGCATTGGTCAGAGCCTGGTCAATTCCATCCTTATCCGTTGCCTTATCAATGGCTTGGCTGCCCTTTTCGATGGCTTTATCAATTTCTGTTTGCTGGGCCTCACGATAATCTTTTTTATCCACATAGCCCTTCAATTCTGCTTTTGCCTCATCTTTTTGCTTATTCAGTGCGGCTTCTGCCGACAACTCCGCCATCTTCTTTTCGGCATCGGTGAGGTGCTTCAGGGTATCCTCTAACACTAAGGCTTTTTGAGCATCACTTAAAGCATCATAAGCGGTACGGGCATCCTGTACCGGTACCAGATAAGCTATAGTTAAATCCTGGGTGTCTGGCAGTCCATTAATTTTGGTTGTGACCTTCTCTGCTGCGGCTACATCAGCCTTTAATTGGGCAAGCCGGGCTTCGTCATCGGTGAGACGCTTGACATCCTCTGCTGAAATTTTAGCCTTTGCTTCATCGGTTAGCGCATCATAAGCCTTACGCACTACGATTAGCTGCTCTTCATCCTCCAAAGTGATTTCCTCAGCCGGTTTCAACCCACTGAGCATTCCCTGAACCTCTTCTAATGCTGCTTCTTCAGGTGTGATGAGGGTAATATAGGTAATGGAAGCTTCTTTTTCACCTTCCTGTACGATAATGCGAAGGGTCTGATGGGTCGGTGTCCCTTCATAGGTCCGGGTGGTGCCCTGGGCACCGTTGATATACACATTGGCATCCTCAGAAGCATCCACGGTAACGTCAAAGTCACCCTCTACTGCGGCGCGGTAAGTCGATACCCCATCCTTTAAGGCAATGGCGTTGCCATCGACCGTAATCTTCGTTGGTGCTGTTGTTTTGCCCACTGCGGCATCCGCTTTATTCTGAGTAGTATAAATGGAAGTAATCTCTGTGGATTTTTCTCCAATGGCTCCCGCGTAAATATTGGAAGCAGTCCCTACCTTAACATATTTTACATTGTCTACACTAACAGGATGTCCCTCGGCATCCACAGCCCATTCGAGGTCGAACATCCCATCCTTGGTTTTTCCACTGCCTAAATATGGATTGGTGGCTTCGCCTTTAACGGTGTTATTAGCGTGCGTATCGACATATCCAAAATCTGGATAGGATGCGGAAGCGCTGCCGTAAGGATCCTTCGCATCGGCAACCAGGTGCAGGCCGGAAACCGTCATGGCATTTTCTTCCCCTGCTGCGAAAGTATGGAGAGGATAATTGCCAACCAGCGGATAGGTATAGTTGGTTCCACTGGTGCCATCACTGGCCGTCCATGAAGATGCCCCACTGGCTGTCTTGGTATAGGTCATGCTGTAGTTCCAGTCTGCTTCATCATCGTAATAAGTGGAACCTGCCAGATAATACCAGTTGACACCATCCGAGGATACCTGAACCCAACCAGGCTCCGCCGCACTCTGCTGCTCTGCAAAACAGTTTCCAAAGGCGATAAAGTCGATGCCGTTGGGGTTGGTGGGATCATTGGTGATGGGGGTATCGAATTCATAGGTGATATACCCCCCAAAGTTCCCCAGACTCTTGAGAGAGCCGCCATACTGCAGTGTTTTTTCCGGCAGCATCCCATAACTGGCACTGTTTGTATACTGGGAGCCCAGGCACAGGTAGTCCACTACCCGGCTGGGTTGTACGCCTTCCTCACCCTTTGCCGTGTAGGCAAATTTGTAGCTATACTGTACGTTGCTGGAGGCATCGTAGAGAATAATTGTAGCCGCAGTACCACTGGTTGTCAGTGGCGTTGCCATCGTCAGTTGATAGGTTGTTTCTTTTTCACCTGCCGTACCCGTCAGCTTCTTGGCATCACTTTTACTGCCATTGTACACCTCGTAGCCATTGGGCACAGTGAAGCGCATATCCACCGATGTAATCCCCCGATTGATGAGAATATTTGGCGCAAAATCGGTGGATACAAAGCCTGTCCCGAAGAAAGCCGCTCCCTCAGAAAGCTGGGCAGAGGTAATCTTCATATCTGCTCCATTAGCGGTAACCTGTTCAATCTTGATGATATAAGTGTTTTCTGCCCCTTCACTCCAGGGATCCTGGGTACCGGCCGCCATACGATCTGCCCAAATTTGAGAGGATATCACCTCATAAACTAAGGTGGTTCCATCCGCCTTGACACCATAGCTTTGGGTGTCTGGTTTTTTAGAGGATACATCTGCCATCAATTCGGTGGCTGTCCCACCGTCCACAGAAACCCGCACATGCTCGAAAGCATCCCCAAAGGTCGGGGTCAATGCCATTTCCTTTGTGTTCGCAAAAGCATAGGTCGTGTATTCAGAGGTACTGCTGCTCCATCCCGTGGAAGTTCCAACCACACCACCGGGGCTTTTGAAGAGCGTTCCTTCAGCCTTCCCCTTATAAGTTGGATAAGTCTGGGCTGCTGTACCATCTGGCTGGACTGTCATACCCGTGATCGTCTTGGTCGCCGTGTAAGGACGGTTGACCTTAAAGGTATAGGTTGTGGTGTTGTTGGCCTCCGTCTTATCACTTAAAACAATTTTGATGGTGTTGTCCCCTGGATATAAGGCGTAATTCAGGGTGTTGGATACCCCAGGATTAATCGCTGTGGAAGTTTCCTGTCGAGTTGAATCTTTATAATATGCCTTTCCAGTATACTTGTCCCCATCATAGGTTGGTGTGAACATAAAGGATGCCAGGCCTGCATTCGTACTTGTCAGATTGTATTCCAACTGAGTGGCGTGGAAACCGGCGCTACCACTGGTCCATCCAAAAGAACTATATGAGCTTAACGACAGGTTATCCATATACGGCACGCCCTCACCGGCAATTTCCAGCGAAATCCCCCCCTTGACTGTATTAAGCAGGGATGATTCTGAGGACGTGGCGTAAATGATCACGGGGCCATCCTTAATGCCTGTCACTACTCCTTTTTCATCAACAGTCGCCACGGTTACATCGCTGGAGGTCCAGGTGAAGGTTTCCCCATCCGTTAGTCCCTGGGCCTTTAATGCTAAGGTCGATGGGGTTGATCCTTTCTGCAGGGTGAAGTACTTGGAATCACTGCCATCTGCCCGGGTCACCCGGACGCCAGATACATTGATGGTGACCTCATCGTAGTTGGTCGGATCATTGGTATAGCTAAGCTTAACGGTGGTCGTCCCCGGCTTCACTGGGGTGATGTTCAATTTATTGGAGGAAATCTCTGCCACGGCTACTGAAGCGTCACTGTTTTCAATCTTGAGCAAGCCATTATAATCACTATTCGGCAGACTAATGGTTGTCGTTGTAATATTGCCATCCTCCGGTAGCGTGATGTCCTTGGTATCTAATCCAATCGTGACCTGATTCGGTATAACGTAAATTGTAAACCATTGGCTTTCGGAATAGCCGTCCTTATTGGCTGTCGCCTTTAAGGAATAACTTGTTGAGTAATTGGGCTTTACCAAGGTGACCAGCCCATTGGCATCAATGGTACATCCCTTATCTGATGAGCTCCAGGTTACGGTATCATCCCCATCGGTATCTACCGCCGCTTTTAATTGAATCTGATTATCTTTAGCAGCATCCCAAACATAAAGGTACTGGCCCTTGTAACCGGTACGATCAAAGATCGGCGTTCCCTTTTCTGCCGTCACACTGACTGGCACCTGGGCAATGGCATTAACCGTAAGGGTGAAGATTTCAGAATCTGCTTCGCCGTCGTTGGCCTTCAACTGAAGGGTATGGATTCCAGCTGTCTGTGGATAGTAATAGACAGAAGCATATTCTCTGGTCCATTCCCCATCATCTTCCTTCGACCAATAGGTCATGGAATCTTTATCAGGATCCTCAAAAATACTGCTCATGGTATAGCTTTTATAGGTTCCATTGTGGTAAGAGCCATCGGCGTAAAAATATTTAGCATATAACTCTGCGGTATCAAAATGTGATACCCCTTCCTTGATCACCGGGGCCTGGTTATTGCTGGCTTCAATGGTGACCTGATAGGTATCTGTAGAATCCTCGTAGCCATCATTTGCCGTAAAGATTAGAACATCCCCATCCGCAGGCTTGTAAGAATAATTCACCGCCGCATCCACAGCTTCTTCTCCATTAATGCTAACCTTGTAGGTCAGGGTATCTTTATCTTTGTCCGTAAAGATGGTGGATAAATCCACCTGATACCGGGTATCTGCCATAACCTTTTGGGTCACTGCTGCATCAACCCCCTTTGCACGGGTTGGAGCGGTATTCGTGTACTTGACGGTAATGGTGTAGGTTTCCGCCGGAACACGGGACGCCTCATTCATTGTCGGCCAGCTTGGATCGCCATCGGTTACGGTAATAACTGTACCATTTTCTACCGGAACTCCTGCGCTACGTTTATATTCCGTGCTGCCTACAAAGCTTCGAACTTGAAAATTCTTATTGGCAGCCGTTGGAGTCACCACTACGGAATTTATTCCTTTTTCAAGAGTTAATGTGTAGTCTTTTGTCGTCCCAGAAAATGTGGGGCTTAGCGTTCCCACATTTGTACTTAAAGCCTTTAGTGCTTTGTTATTATTCCCCCAACTGCCTCCGAGGTCTTCACCATAATTACAGGAATACGCAATATCGATGATATCTCCAGCTTCCAGTTTTCCTGCCTTCACCGTAAAGTCAGCAAACCCACTATTGGTAAACCAATCATTAAGGGTTCCCATCCATCCAGAAGCTGAGCCTCCGTCAAAGGCTGCCAAGCCATTGATTTCAGAAATATAGTTGCTTTCCGCACCAATCTGGGAATAGTTGTTTTTAGCCAGAGCCGCCTGTACCGCAGACATCATGGTACTGTCCTGATTAATATCGACCCACTCATCTACCAATGTGCCCTCCCAGGGTGCCCCATCCGCTTTGGTGTAGGTATTGTTCTCTACGACGACACGGACCTGATTATCGTGGGATTCCACTGCCATGACAGACATTGGAATCATGCCCATGATGAGCGCAATTGCCATCAGTGCCATCAAAAGACCTTTAATCTTCTTCATTCAAAATTCTCCTTTTTCATAGTTTTTTTATATTAACCGGCAAACCGGATTATTGCCATTTTTCATATCGTTTTCGTCTTAATGCTAAAAAAAGCCAGGCTCCAACCTATGTTGGAGCCTGGCTTTTTTCTCATCCTAAATCCATAAGTCGAACCCATTATACCTGGGATTCCAACTCATTTCAGGCTACAGACCCACCGACACATATGCCGATCCCCTGGATAACGTTCTGGATTTTCACCGGATTGCCCTCAGATGAGAGTACCTTATTAAATTATTTCAACAAAAAACCTCCACGGTAAAGTGGAGGTATCAATAACCTATTTCCTTCGTTTCCACTCGACCCTAGTAAAACCTGTTCCTGACTTTCACAGTAGCGGTGGAGCTGTCGACCCAGGGCCTTCTTCCAAAATGTTTTACTTAAAATTATCTTAGCATAATTTTTTATCTTATGCAAGGGAAGAATATGGATATCTTCATGGATTTTTTACGCTCTTTTCAATCCTTATGCACCAACGTAATTTCCTCCCCTGGCTGTAGGATCAGACGCCCCTCAGCATGGAAGGACTCTGCAACGGACAAATCAAAAAGGCGCTGGCTATCGGCTGGGGCCACATGGATGGGGATGGCGTGGTTAGCTCTGATGATGGCGGCGCACTCCGAAGCCTCTTCCGGGTTCATATTATACACCCCATCGATACACAGCAGGGCATAATCGATGTTTTCCTTGGATAATACCGCTTCCATGCAGTCGGTGCGGGAGGTATCTCCGGAGCCATAAACCTTTACCCCATCGATGACCATCACATATCCCACGCAGGCATCCCGGTCGTGCTTTAAATTATAAGCGGGAACCGCCCGAACAATAAAATCACCGTAGGTTTTTTTCAGGTATTGTCCCTCTTCAATCATATCCGCTGCCCGGAGGATGATGCCATCGGCTTTCATTCTCACTAAATTCAAATTGGTATGATCGTAATGCTCGTGGGTGATGAGCACGAAGTCTGCGGGCAGCTCATAGCCATCCCCCGCATAGGGATCGACGTAAATCACCCGGCCATCCGCCGACTGGAGCCGGTAACTGCCATGCCCCTGGTACAAAAGCTTCGCCATTGATAGGCCCTCCTCATTTCTTGAATAATCTTTTATAATGATTATACCCTAAAGGGCCTAAAAAATCATGAACGAGATGCAAATTGTATTTTTCTGTCAAGTCTTTTCTCCACCCTTAGGCTTTGTGTTACAATGGACCCAATGTATCGTATCAAAAGGAGAGTCCATGAAATCACATTCCACCACTGCTTTGACCCGCCCCATGGTCGTTTGCCTGCTTGCCTTGGTCTGCTGCCTCCTTTGGGGCAGCGCCTTTCCCTGTATTAAAATTGGTTATGGCCTTTTCCAGATTACTGGGGATGACCGAGCCAGCCAAATCCTCTTTGCCGGACTGCGCTTTACCCTGGCAGGACTTCTGGCCATCCTCTTTGGCAGTCTTTTAAACCGCCGCCTCCTCATTCCCCAAAGATCCTCCTGGGGACCAATTCTGAAGCTTTGTCTCTTCCAAACCGTCATTCAATACCTTTTCTTTTATATGGGTCTGGCTGGCACCACCGGGGTCAAGGCCTCCATCATTACCGCCACTAATGTTTTTTGGGCCATCCTGATGACCTGTGTTGTTTTTCGTCAGGAGCGGCTAACGGCGCCTAAGATCCTCGGGTGCATCCTGGGTTTTGCCGGGGTCATTGCCGTTAATGTATCCGGAGGGGGCCTTAGTGGTGGTTTTACACCTACTGGGGATGGCTTTATCATGATCTCCGCCATCTCCTATGCGGTATCCTCCGCCCTCATTGGCATCTATTCCAAAAAGGATAACCCCGTTACCCTAAGCGGCTATCAATTTGTTTTAGGTGGACTTATTCTCACCCTGATCGGTGTGGTCCTCGGAGGACACCTTACCCCCACCGCTCCCGGAGCCTATGGGATGCTCTTGTACCTTGGCTTTGTCTCCGCTGTGGCCTATTCGCTGTGGAGCCTTCTGCTCAAGTATAATCCTGTCTCCACCGTGGCCGTTTACGGCTTTATGAACCCCATTGCCGGCGTGGTTCTCTCTGCCGTCCTGTTGGGAGAGCAAAGCCAGGCCTCCGGCCCAGTGGTTATCATCGCCCTGGCCCTGGTGTGCTTAGGGATTTTTGTGGTGAATCGACCGGGGCCCCCTCATCATCATTGAGGCGTCTTTAGTCCGTTTAAATCCCGCCCTTTCTTCCCCACTTAAAAAGAGCCCAATCCTTCTGGAGTACAGAAGAATGGGCCCTGACTAAGCAGTGGGTGCCACGGATTCAGACAGCTTTTCCTTCGCATTCTGCCAGGGAAGCATAGCCATAGAATTTCACCATGGTGGTCATGATGATTTCGATGATATTCTCCCGTCTGGATAACAGATCCATGAGATTGGCCCGATAACGCAGCAGGGTTTCCATGGAGTAGGTTTTCAATTCTGCCCGGAGATAGGTTTCGAAGGAGGTGTCATCGTCCCGGTCATCCACGGTATAGAGCTTTCTTCCCGCCGATGCGGTTTTAGGGTATTTTTCCGCAAACACAGCCCGACAGGCCGTTTGAATGGTGACAATCCCCTCAACGATCTCCAGGGTCTTGGCATCGATGGCCGGGAGCTTATCCGCAAACCGGGCGTACTCCTGGGGAGCTGTGGTTTCCATCATACGGGCGTATTTCTCCGTCATGAGGTTTCTCCCCTCTGCCACGGCCTTTTTCAAATCCTGCCAATAGGCTTCCAGGGTAGGGATATCCCAGGAGGAAAATTGACTCACCCGCATCATCGTGAAGGTTTTTTTCTGGAATTGGCAGTCTGCCTTTCCGCCGGCGTTGTTTACATTGTGAAACATGGGCCATTCTAAATCCAGTACTTCTTGCAATACATTCATTGATAATCCTCCTTAAATTCGTCGCAGCGCGTCATCGGTAATCCGGCTGAGGATGGCCCCGGTGTGATGATCCAAAAAATCGGAGTCAACCTGGGAGAGGCCCATATCCAGAAGCACCACCCGTATGCGGTCAGAAATTTTCTCGATGACCCGAACACAGTCGTCTGCGGTATTAATCTGGCAGCGCCAACGCAGGATATCCACCCCCGACCATTTGTCCCGTTGATCCGGGGCCAGGAAGAGGGTCCGCAGCAGGGGTTCTAAATCCGCTAACAGGGGTAAATCCCTTAACCCCCGGTGCATCCATTTGTAGTATGGGGCATACCGATGGTTAAGCAGAAAAGCAGTCTGGAGTGTTATCATAAAAGTACAGTCAAAAATGCAAGGAAATGATAAAATAAAGAAAACAGAGAGGACTGTACACCCCAATGGCAAAAAAATAC
>NZ_FNRK01000019.1 GCF_900107815.1 Eubacterium aggregans | reverse complement strand
ATTTCGATTTCTTCTTCACGTTCCCGAAGTCTACGCCTTAGTTGATTGTTTTCATCGGCCAGGGCGACCGTACCACCTTTTTTCTGGATTAAGGCATCAACTTCGCTTTGATGATGCTTCGCCTTGCTAATCCAGGTATACATTGTATCAAGATTGATGTTGAGGCGTTCAGATGCTGGCCGTGCGCCAATTTCTTGAGATAGCTTGACAGCCTCTGCTCTGAATTCGGGTGTGTATTTTTTTGCCATTTGGGTGTACAGTCCTCTCTGTTTTCTTTATTTTATCATTTCCTTGTCGTTTTGACTGTACTTTTATGATAACACTCCATTTTCCCAATTTGAAATTGTTTGCCTCGAAACATAAACACGATTGGCTAACTCCTCTTGGGATAGTTGTGCTTCCTGACGATGCAATTTTATCTGTTTTCCAAGTTCCATCTTGTCACCTCCTTGCATACTCATTCTAATCAAAAAATCGTATTCTCGCTATCAAAGAGCATTGACATCAAGGCTTTTAAGCGTGTCAAAAGTCTTTTACATACTGTCAAATCCTGATTTGCATTTCTATTCATTTTAGAAAATGGGCAACTCCGATTGGAATTGCCCACTCATTGCACTAATTATGCGATTTTTTCTTGCTTGCACCGATTTCTGCATCAATTGATGTAAGTTTGATGTAAATCGCTGTTTTTTCAGTTTTTTATCAAATGAAGTACGTCCCGTCTATTTGGTAAAACGGTACATCTTTACATCATCTTAATAGAGCTTTGCACCTGCTGGAATGTGGTCATCTACCATCAGAAGGTTCAGTCCTTCATGACCGTCTTCCTCATGTACTGCTGAAATCAGCATACCCTCGGAATCAATTCCCATCATCTTTCTCGGTGGCAGGTTCACGATAGCGATTGCTGTCTTACCAACCAGTTCTTCCGGCTCATAATACTCGTGAATACCGCTTAAAATCACACGGTCTTTGCGTTCTCCGTCATCTAATGTAAACTTCAGAAGCTTCTTTGACTTCGGTACTGCAACACACTCTTTAACTTTTACTGCACGGAAATCTGACTTGCTAAATGTATCAAAGTCTACCATTTCCTCAAACAAAGGCTCAATCTTTACCTTAGAAAAATCAATCTTTTCAGACTCAGTTTTTACATTTTTTTCAGGTGCTTCAGAAGCTGTATTATTTACATCATTTTTCTTATTTACACCATCTAAGGACTTCATTGCCGGGAAGAGGATGACGTCTCGGATGCTGTGTTGGCCGGTGAAGAGCATGACGAGGCGGTCGATGCCGATACCGAGGCCGCCGGTGGGGGGAAGGCCTACTTCCAGGGCGTTGATGAAGTCGGCATCGTAGGGATGGGCTTCATCGTCACCGTCTGCTTTTTTAGCGACCTGGGCTTCGAAACGTTCCTTTTGGTCGATGGGATCGTTGAGCTCGGAGAAGGCGTTGGCACATTCTGCCCCGTTGATGTACAGCTCAAAACGCTGGGTATACCGGGGATCCGTGGGTTCTTTTTTGGATAAAGGGGAGATTTCCACGGGATGCATGGTGACAAAGGTGGGCTGGATCAGCTTGTCTTCGCAGTATTCATCAAAGACTTCTGCCATGATTTCTCCAACACTGTGGAGGTCTTTCACGTCCACGTGCAGCTTTTCGGCTTCGGCACGAGCGACTTCCACGTCAGTGATGACATCAAAGTTCACCCCGGTGTGTTCGGTGACCAGATCTACCATCCGGGCACGACGGAAGGGTTCTCCCAGCTTAATCTGGTAGCCTTCGTATTCCACGGTGGGGCCATTGTTGATTTCCTCTGCCAAATAGTTGTATAGTGCTTCCACCATATCCATGACATCGTTGAAATCCGCATAGGCTTCATAGGTTTCAAGGAGGGTGAATTCTGGATTATGGGTGGCATCCATTCCTTCATTCCGGAAAACCCGACTCAATTCATAAACCTTATCAAACCCGCCGACAATCAAGCGCTTTAAGGGCAGCTCCAGGGCGATACGCATGTACATATCAATATCCAGGGTATTGTGGTGGGTAACGAAGGGACGGGCATTGGCCCCTCCTGCCAAGTTATTTAAAACAGGGGTCTCTACCTCTAAAAATCCACGATTATCTAAGAATTCCCGGATCTTCCGAATGATTTTAGAACGGACGACGAAGACATCCCGCACCTCGGGATTCACAATCAAATCCACATAGCGCTGACGATAACGGATTTCCGTATCCTTTAAGCCATGGAATTTTTCTGGAAGGATCTGAAGTGATTTGGATAGGAGCACAAAGGATTTTACACGGATAGAAATCTGTCCCATCTTGGTTTTAAAGACTTCACCCTTAACGCCGACAATATCGCCAATGTCTGTTTTCTTAATCTCATCGTAATTTTCCAGCAGATCCTTCTTAAGGAATAGCTGGATGCGCCCGGTGCTGTCCTGCATATCATAAAATCCAACCTTACCTTGTCCCCGCTTCGACATGATGCGCCCTGCCATGGAGACGGGCTTTTCTTCATAGGCTTCATAGCCCTCGTTAATCTCCTTAGCGTAAGCATCCACATCGTACCGTGTTATTTCAAAGGGATTCTGACCGGCTTCCTGTAAATCCGCAAGTTTTTCCCGGCGGACTGCCAGCACTTCACTTAAATTTTGTTCTGCCAATTTAATCTCCTATCTATGGATATCCAAAATTTCAAAACGAGCTTCACCGGCGGGTACGGCAATGGTAACAATTTCCCCTACCTTTGCTCCAATCAGGCCTTTCCCAACAGGGGATTCATTAGATAATTTATTTTTAGCAATATCCGATTCCGCCGAACCCACAATCTGGTATTCTACCTCTTCATCAAATTCGATATCGTGGACTTTGACGTAGCTACCGACACCAACATCCTCGGTATGGATTTCTGTATCATTAATGACCTTGACTTTTTTAATTTTAGCTTCCAGCTCGCTGATTTCACCTTCCACAAAGCCCTGTTCACTTTTGGCTTCATCGTATTCGGCATTTTCACTCAGATCCCCGTATTCACGAGCCGTTTTAATCCGGGCAGCGACCTCATATCGTTTGACGGTTTTTAAATATTCCAGACGCTCATTTAATTTATCAAGGCCCTCCTGGGTCATGATCAATTCTGTATTACTCATTGCGTTTTCCCCTTTAATTTAATGACCGGGGCCACCTGTTTAGGCCGCCCCGGTATAAGTCTTTTTATACAGTTTTACATTATATGGTTTTTGGGACCCATTGTCAAGTCAACCATCCCACCATTAAATCGTATTGATGTCCACCATAGGAATATCTGCCATGGTTTTATCGGATTCCAGACAGCCTAGCAGTGCCCGCACTGTATCCAGGGAAGTCAAGAGGCAAATGGAGCTTTCCACAGCCTTACGGCGCATCTTGACCTCATCCATTCCAGGCTGACGGCCTTTACTGGATGTATTGATAACATAATTGACCTCCCGCTGTTCCAGGAGATCCCCGATGTTGGGCTTGGCCTCACTGAGACGGCGCACCACGTTGACTGGAATGCCGTTTTCCCGCAGTACCTTAGCCGTTCCGACGGTAGCATGGATTTTAAATCCTAAATCGTGGAAACGACGTCCGATATCCACGGCTTCTTCCTTATCCCGGTTTCGCACGGTCAGGAGTACACCACCCTTACGATCCATTTGATTGCCTGATGCGACTAGCCCTTTATAGACAGCATCGGCAAAGTTGGTGGCCACTCCGAGGACTTCCCCGGTGGATTTCATTTCTGGTCCCAATTGGGTATCCACGTCCGCCAGTTTGGAGAAGGAAAACACCGGAACCTTAACGGCCACATGGTCCTTCACGGGATGCAGTCCCGGAGTGTAGCCCATGCCCTTAAGGGTTTCACCAAACATAATCTTAGTCGCCATATCCACCATAGGAATATCGGTTACCTTGGAAATATACGGCACCGTCCGGGATGACCGGGGGTTAACCTCGATGACATAAACCTGTCCATCCATGACCACGTACTGGATATTCACCAGGCCGATGACACGAAGGGCCTTGGCCAGCTTACCGGTGTAGTCGATGATGGTATCCTGAACCTCCTGGGACAGGGTTTGGGGTGGGTAAACCGAGATCGAGTCTCCGGAGTGAACCCCTGCTTTTTCGATATGTTCCATAATACCGGGGATGAGGTAATCCGTCCCATCACAGATAGCATCGACCTCAACTTCTGTTCCCTGGAGATATTTATCCACCAGTACCGGATTTTTAATCTCATGCTCGGTGATGATCCCCATATACTCGTCCACATCCTCGTCGGAGTAGGCAATAATCATATTCTGCCCACCTAACACATAGGAGGGGCGCAGCAAAACAGGATAGCCCAGGTTTCCGGCAACCTTAAGAGCGTCCTCGGTGGTATATACCGTATCGCCCTGGGGTCTTGGAATACCACATTCCTCCAGTACCGCATCAAAACGTTCCCGGTCCTCTGCCGCATCAATATATTCGGGGTCGGTTCCTAAAATCGGCACCGCAATTTCTTCCAGATGCTGGGTCAGCTTAATGGCCGTTTGGCCCCCAAACTGAACGATGGCGCCGTCAGGCTTTTCGGTTTCCACCACGGCACGGACATCCTCAGCGGTCAGTGGTTCAAAATACAAACGATCGGAGGTATCGAAGTCCGTGGACACCGTTTCCGGATTGTTATTGATGATAATGGCTTCGTAGCCCATTTCCTTCAACGCCCAGGCACAATGAACACAGCAATAATCAAATTCGATACCCTGGCCAATACGAATGGGGCCCGAGCCAAAGACGATGATCCGTTTTTTTCCGGTACGGTGCGCTTCCAGAAATTCCTCAGCTTCATTCTCAGCATCCATGGTCGAGTAGAAGTAAGGAGTTGCCGCCTCAAATTCACCGGCGCAGGTATCCACCATTTTGAAGGACGCATACTTCCGCTCTACAGATTCCCCGGTGAGGCGTTCAATGGTAGAATCCATAAAGCCCAGCTCTCTGGCCACGGCGAGGCGTTCTTCCCCGCGGTCATCGGAGAGGCCTTTTTCCTGTAAATCCCGTTCCATCACGGCTAGGTGGCGCAACTTATCTAAAAACCACATATCAATCTGGGTAATCTCCCAGATTTCTTCCAAGGGGACGCCCCGGTACAAAGCTTCATAGACAACAAAGCAGCGTTCATCATCCTTCCGCCCCAGGGCTTCTGTAATTTCTTCGTCTGATGCTTCCCGATATTTCTCAACAGACAGGGTATCAAAGCCCAGCTCGATGGAACGCACCGCCTTCATCATGGCATGTTCAAAGGAATTCCCAATGGACATGATTTCCCCAGTGGCCTTCATCTGGGTCCCCAAGGTCCGCTTGGCATAGACAAATTTATCAAAGGGCCAGCGTGGGAATTTAACCACAATATAGTCAATTACCGGCTCAAAGCAGGCCGTAGTCTTTCCGGTAATATCGTTGACAATCTCATCCAGGGAGAAACCAACCGCAATGAGGGCGGCCATTTTCGCAATGGGATAGCCCGTGGCCTTGGAGGCCAAAGCAGAGGAACGGGATACCCGAGGATTGACCTCGATAACCGCGTAGTTGAAGTTCTCTGGATCCAGGGCGAACTGGCAGTTACAGCCCCCTTCTACCCCCAGGGCCGAGATAATCTTCAGGGCTGAAGTCCGCAGCATCTGGTATTCTTTATCCGATAAGGTCTGGCAGGGGGCCACCACAATGGAATCCCCGGTGTGGATGCCCACGGGGTCGAAGTTTTCCATGGAACAAACGGTAATGACATTCCCCTTACTGTCCCGCATGACTTCAAATTCGATTTCCTTCCAGCCGGCAATGCCCCGTTCCACCAAAATCTGATGGATGGGAGATAACCGCAGGCCACGGGTGGCAATATCGTGGAGTTCTTCCGCGTTATCCGCAATCCCGCCGCCGGTTCCTCCAAGGGTAAATGCTGGACGTACAATCACAGGATAACCGATGCTATGGGCAAATTCTAGGGCATCGTCCACGGACTCCACCACCTTAGAGGGAATCGTAGGTTCTCCAATCTCCCGCATGGTATCCTTAAAGGACTGGCGATCCTCAGCTTTATCGATGGTTTCCACATTTGCACCCAAAAGGAGTACCCCATGCTCATCTAAAAATCCTTCTTTAGCCAATTCCATGGAAAGATTCAGACCTGTCTGTCCTCCCAGAGTGGAGAGGATGCCGTCGGGTTTTTCTTCCAGAATGATGCGCTTAACCACATCCAAAGTTAGGGGCTCGATATAAATTTTATCAGCCATGGCCTTATCGGTCATAATGGTTGCCGGGTTGGAGTTTATGAGAATAACCTCTAAACCGACCTGCTGTAAGGCCTTACAGGCCTGGGTTCCAGCATAATCAAATTCTGCGGCCTGTCCGATAACAATGGGACCACTGCCGATGACCAACACTCGTTTCAAATCACTTCTTAAAGGCATCCCTGTTGTCCCCTTTCCATCATATCTGTGAATTTTTCAAACAAATACCCCGTGTCGTTTGGGCCTGCGCTGGCTTCCGGGTGGAACTGAACAGTGAAGGCATGGATATCCTTGTAGGCAATCCCCTCACAGGAATCATCATTCATATTAACGTGAGTGACCTCTCCGATATCCTTGGGAACACTCTCAGATATAACGGCATAGCCATGGTTCTGGCTGGTAATATACACCCGATCCCGAGTTAAGTCCTTTACCGGCTGATTCATTCCCCGGTGTCCAAAACGCATTTTTCGGGTCTTGGCCCCCATGGCCAACGCCAAAAGCTGATGGCCCAGGCAAATGCCAAAAATCGGTTTGCCATAGCTGATAAAATCCTTGATGTTTTTGATGATTTCTACATTTTCAGCCGGGTCCCCCGGTCCGTTGGAAAGCATAATGCCATCGGGATTCAATCGGCGGATATCCTCTAAGGTCGCATTGGCCGGCATTACCGTCACATTGCAGCCATTTTGAAGGAGCATTCGAAGAATATTATGCTTATAGCCGTAATCCATCAGGGCCACATGGTTGGCCCGATTTTCCCGGGAATAGTACCACCCCTTCTTCTGACTGGTGACGATTTGAACAGGGTTGACCACCTTGTAAGCCTTAATCTGCTCCAGAAGTTCATCCTTTTTAGCGTAAACATCCTCGGTGGTAATGCAGCCATTCATGGTCCCATGGACCCGAATTCTGCGGGTCAGGGCCCGGGTATCAATATCCCAGATCCCAATTTTGCCCTGGGCGACAAGGAAATCGTTGATGGTATCCGTCGTCCGGAAGTTGGAGGGTTCTTCACACCATTCCTTGACGATATACCCATTAACCCAGCTCTTTTCACTTTCCATATCGTCATTGTTAACCCCATAATTCCCAATTAAGGGGTAGGTCTGCAAGACGATTTGACCGTAATAAGAGGGGTCCGTCAGGACCTCCTGATAACCGGTCATTCCGGTGGTAAACACAATTTCTCCGATGGTCGTTCCTTCACAGCCGAAGCTATAGCCTTCGTACACGGTGCCATCCGCCAGCAGGATATACGCACGTTTATCCCGTTTGAAATATGACATTTTGACCTCTCTTTTCTTTTATAAACTCTCTATTCCCAATGATTAGTCGCCATGCCTATTCGCTCCGCTCGCTTTGCTCCCTGCGCTCATGCACGGGCTGCGCCCTATGGGGCTATCTGTATAAAAATCCTTTTGAAAGCTTGCTTTCAACGTCTTTTTCCACAGACATCCGCGCATGGCTGTTTGCTTGCGCGGCAAATATGACATTTTGACCTCTCTTTTCTTTTATAAACTCTCTATTCCCAATGATTAGTCGCTACTTCTAATACTCTAAAAATCCCTCCCTTAGTCAGGGAGGGCAATGGTCTATCGTGTTGCTAATTCTTCGCGGTCTGGGCCGACACCAACGAAATCGATGGGGGCACCAACCCGCTCTTCAATAAACCGGATATAATTCTGTGCATTTTCTGGAAGCTCAGCAATTTTCCGGATATCCCGGGTCGATGTTTTCCAACCTGGGAGGGTTTCATAAATCGGTGTGACGCGGAACAGCTCATCAGTATTGGGGAAACGATCCAAAACCTTACCGTCCAGTTCATATCCCACGCCAATCTTGATTTCATCCAAATCGTCCAGCTTGTCGATTTTACATAAGGCAATGGTGTCAAAGCCATTGATTAAGGTGGTATATTTAAGAATAGGAATATCTAACCAGCCTAAACGACGGGAACGACCGGTACGAGCCCCAAATTCATCATCCGCCTTAGAGCCATCGCCACGGATAATGGCGATTTGAGGATCGTCAGGGTCTTCGGTGGGGAAGGGACCTGCTCCAACGGCACTTGAAAAGGCTTTGGCCACCCCGATGATGCGGTCGATTTTCTTAGGGGAAAATCCTCCGGAAACAGCGGCATACCCAGCAATGGGGTTGGAAGACGTAACATAGGGATAAATCCCCAGATCAATATCCTTCATAGCTGCCAGCTGACCTTCAAACAAAATGTTTTTTCCAGCATCGATATAATTGTGTAAATAGCTGATGGGTTCTACAATCATATGGCCAAAACGCTTGGCCCAGACGGTGCATTTTTCCATTAACTCATCCAGGCTGTAGGTCGGTGCACCATAAGCCTCCATCTGATTATTGATAACATCTACGATATCCGAAAGCTTTTCCCGGGTCCGCTCAAGATCCAACAGATCTTCCATCCGCAGATTCTTCCGCAACGCCTTATAAGAGTAAGCCACACCAATCCCACGTTTTGTGGTGCCAATGCCGCCCTTAGCTTCCATCAGCTCATCCAGCTTCTGATGGTAAGGCATGAGGATATGTGCCTTTCCTGAAATCTTAAGGCCGCTCATGTCCACACCAGCACCTTCAATCTGGGCAATTTCCTCCTCCAGAACATCGGGGTTGACCACGGTGCCGGTACCAATGAGGCTTTCGCCATTTTTATTGAAAATCCCACTGGGAATCAGATGGAGCTTGAACACACCATAATCGTTAATGACGGTGTGTCCTGCATTATCGCCTCCCTGAAAGCGGACGATGAGGTCCTGCTTCTCTGATAAATAATCAATGATCTTTCCTTTGCCTTCGTCGCCCCATTGGGCACCTACTAATACAGTAATCGACATTATTAAAATCCTTTCCCAAGGGCTGAAAGCTCCTGGTATTATTATCTGTTTTAACCAGAATTATTATATCATATCCATGTCCCACTCCGATAGCCTGTACCGAATGAAAATGTTTTCTAATTTTGCAGAAGTGCCTTTTCCATCCCATTCTCCCATGATATAATACTAGAAAAAAGGAAACACTCAAATGTATTATACTCATGAAACAGAGCACGACTACCGCCACGGTGACCACGGCCCCAAATATCTAATGATGGGCCCTAAAAGCAATTTTGGCATCGTCCGCCTTCGCCCTGGTGATCAGGTTTCACCCCATCACCATGCCGTTATGGAAGAAAACTTCTATATTTTAGAAGGTCAGGTAACCATCACCATTGATGGCAATCCCCATATTTATGCCCCGGGAGACTTTATCCACCTCGATTCCGGTGAGGTCCATACGCTTTCCAACCCCGGGGATCTTCCCGCGCGTTTTATTGTTGTTACCAATCCTTATTTGGACCACGCGGACAAAATCGCTAACGATTAATCCCTTGCCATCATCCGCACAAAAGCCACGGCATTCATCCCATTGGGGTGAAACCGTGGCTTCATTAATATGACTTATCTTTGCATGACTTCCTGGATGGATTTCTTTAAGATACCCAAGCCTTCCAGAAGAACATCCTCTTCAATGACCAAAGGTGGCATAATCTTTAAGATTTCATCCTTTCGTCCTGCCCGTTCAAGAATGAGGCCGTTTTTAAAGCACTGGTCTCCAATGGCTTTTGCAAAGTCACCATCCTGTACATTAACCCCATAAATAAGGCCCCTTCCCCGGGCACTAAAGCTGGGATCCAATGGCAAAATTTCCTTTGCCACATAATCGGCAATCATCTGATGCTTTTTTTCAACCTGTGCGGGAATATCCTGTTCACAGAAATATTCAATCCCAGCCTTGGCACCAACAAAGGAAAGCTGGAATCCCCGATAAGTCCCATTATGCTCTCCGGGATGGTAGGTATCCAACTCCGGCTTCACCAAAAGCAAGGCCATGGGGACACCAAAACCCGAGATGGATTTGGATAATGTGACCATATCCGGCTGGATACCTGCCTGCTCGAAGGAGAAAAATCCACCGCCGGCACGGCCGCATCCCACCTGAATATCGTCAATAATCATAATGATGCCGAATTCATCACAAATGGCACGCAGCCCCTGCAGCCACTCGATGGGTGCCGGGCATACGCCCCCTTCTGCCTGGACCGTTTCCAGAATGATGGCCGCTGGCTTTTCAATACCGGATGAGGGATCGGAAAGAACGTCACGGAGATAACCCAGGGTATCAAATTTTTCGTCAAAACCATAGGGCATAAAGGTCGTATGGGTGAGGGCATGGGCTACATTTTCCCGGCAATGGGATGCGCCGGTCACACTTAGGGCCCCTTCGGACATGCCATGGAAGGCACCGTGGAAGGCCATGATATTCATTCGACCGGTATTTTTACGGGCCAGCTTAATGGCGGATTCCACCGAATTAGCTCCCGTGGGTCCGCAGAACATTACTTTATAATCCATTCCCTTGGGGGTTAAGATTTTTTCATCAAAGGTCTTCAGAAATTCTTCCTTGGCCTCGGTGAAAAAATCCAGGGCATGGATGACATTATCCTCTGCCAGATAATCCATGACCTTTTCTTTAATATAAGGATTATTATGGCCGTAGTTTAACGCACCAGCACCTGCAAAAAAATCGATATAGCGTTCGCCTGCTTTATTATATTGTTCAGCCCCCCGAGCTTTAGCGAAAACACTGGGGAAATTCCGGCAATAGGAACGGACCTGACTTTCACGTTTTTCAAAAATCGTCATTCTAACTCTTCTTTCTCCCGGCTACGGGTAATCTTTATTTTTGGGCGATGTACCGCTTGGCTAAAACGGTATCCCCTTCATAGGGCTCAGCAATACCATTCACAACCTGGTAATGCTCAGATCCCTTTCCAGCAATAATCAGGATCTCATCCTTTTTAAGCCGTGAAATGGCTGTCTCGATGGCTTCCTTCCGATCGATGATGATTTCACATCGTCCGCCGGCCGCCACCGCATATTCTTCGATTTCTTTGGAGACCTCCATGGGATCTTTGTAAGAGGGGTCTTCCGCTGTAATATAGATATAATCGCAAAAATCGGCACTCTCTTCAGCCATGGCCCGCCGCCGCTGGAAGGCTTTACATCCGGGGCAGCCGAACACCACCTGGATTTTACGGTCGGGATAATAATCACGCAGCGCCTCGTAGGCGGCATGGATACTGGCTTGATTATGGGCATAATCTACAATGGCGATATAGCCATCCTTTTCGTAAATATTCATGCGTCCATCCACCTGGGTCACCGCAACGGCTTTGGCAATTTTTTCCGGTTCCAGCCCCATCATGTAGGCAACCGCAGTCGCTCCGAGGGCGTTACCCACATTGAACACCCCGGGAATGATAATTTCCATAGGATACTCCCAATCCGGGGTAACGGCTGTAAACCGGGTTTTATGTCCATCCCGGCGGATATCCTTGGCATACACATCTGCCCCGGTATCCTCATGGACGGAATAGGTTAGCACCTGCTCGGCCCCATCTGCCGCTTTGAGCGCACAGTCGCTATGGGCATCATCTAAATTGATAACCGCTTTTTGATACCGGGCAACGATGTTCATCTTACAGCCCAGATATTCTTCAAAATCCTGGTGCTCATTGGGGGCAATATGGTCATCGGAAATGTTGATGTAAATACCATACTGATACTCCATCCCCACCAGTCGCTCCATTTTATCCGCCTGGCTGGATAGCTCCATCACCACATTATCACAGCCGTTGGCAACGGCTTTGGCGAAATACGCATAAGTTGTAGGGGCCTCTGGAGTGGTCAGGGTTGCTTCTGCAAACTCCACCCCATCAAAGATATCCACGGTGGTCAAAAATGCCGGCTTTTTACCCGTGGCGTATTCTAAAATGTTCTTAAGATAATAGACGGTTGTGCTTTTTCCCTTTGTTCCCGTCACACCGAAGAGATTAAAAGCCCCTGGCTGATAGCCATAAAATGCCTTGGCCACCAAGGCCATTGCCCGGCGGACATTGCTGGTAATAACACCAGGAACAGAAACAGACATTGGTTCTTCTGACAGGAAACCTTCCGCTCCATGGGTGATGGCATCCTCCAGATACTCCTTTTTGAAGCCCATGCCTTTACAAATGAAGAGGGTGCCCGATTGGGCGTCCTTCGAATTAAAAGTAATCGACTGAAAAATTTTACCACCGAAATCTGAATCAGAGCTGATAAAAAGATCATTCGCTTTCAGAATATCAACGATGGCCTGTCCAGTGATCTTGAATTCCATACTTCCCTCCTAAATTTTACTCATCAAATATATCCATAAAATTTTACCTGTATTAATATATCACAAAGTTTTTTCAAAAGCAAAATCTTGCCGTGTCTAAATTGTAAATTTTTCATGACAATGAATCTTTTCATCCTTAAAATTTATATTTTTACGCTTTCACTTTTCTAAAATATCCTTGTACTTTATATTATTAAAGGATAAGATATTCTCAACACAAGGAGAAAAACATGTCAGAATTCATAAGTATTCGCGATTTACGAAAGAGCTTCCAGCTGGGAAAAGAGGAAATTCCTATTCTTAAGGGGATTAACATCGACATACCCCAGGGTGAAATGGTCGCCTTATTAGGCCCATCGGGTTCGGGAAAATCAACCTTTCTCAATATTCTTGGCGGCTTGCTTCCTGCTACCTCTGGATCGGTTAAAATCCGTGACCACGAGCTGGGAACCATGACAGAAAACGAGCTATGCCTTTTTAGGCGGGCCCATTTAGGCTTTATCTTTCAAAGCTATAATCTTATATCCAGTATGACGGCTGCTGATAATGTGGCCCTCTCCCTCACCTTTGCCGGTGTCCCCCGGAAGGAACGCCGGGAGCGGGCGCTTGAAGTACTGGAAATCGTTGGACTGGCTGACCGGATCGATCATAAACCAAGCGAACTTTCCGGGGGACAACAGCAGCGGGTAAGTATCGCCCGAGCATTGGTCAATCACCCAGAAATCATTTTAGCGGATGAACCCACCGGAAATCTGGATTCCAAAACAAGTACCGACATCATGGATATGATTACCCGCCTGAATGAAGAGGCCAATCAAACCTTTGTCATTGTCACCCACGACCCGGATGCTGCCCAGTATTGTTCCAAAATCGTCCACATGAAGGACGGTATCATTGAATATTTAGAATAGACCTAAGAAAGTAGGAAACCAATGAAGAAATTACTCTCTATCCTGACGATTGTCGCAATGACTGCTTGCTTTTTCACCGCCCCTGTAGCGGCCGCACCGAATCAGCCCCTGCTCCAAATCACCTCAGTGAGTACCTATCCTGAAGCCGTCTCCCCGGGGGACAATTTCGACGTCTTCTTAACCATCGTCAATAACGGTAATTATAATGCCTACAACACCAATATTTCGGTACTCAATATCTCAGGCTCCAAAACGAGCGATCTGGATGTTTTCTCCATGTCCGGCAGCGGCAACCATGTCTACGTTGGCCAAGTGGACAGCTTTGGTGCCACCAGTGCGACCCTGCACATGGCGGTCTCCCCTGTTGCAACGGCTAAGAACTACAACCTCAACATCCAAATTGATACGGTGGATGGTGACGGCAACAGCTACAGTTATCCAGAAACCATCGGCCTTTTTGTCAATGAAAGCACCTCTATGTCACTGGTGGCTCCCAGCGAATTGACCGTTTCTTCTGAGAATAGCACCACAACGACGGCCACAGACAGCAAGGACAGCGCCAAGGGCAATCTTTCCATGGAAGTGGCCAATCTTGGGACCAATGCCGTCCGTGGAGTACAACTTCAGCTGTCCGGCAGCGGCCTGAGCATCAAAGATACCTCCACCTATTATGGAACTTTTGAAAAAGATGATGCCGACACCTTTACCACCACTGTAACAGCAGATACCCCGGGCAATTATGATCTCACGGCAGAACTGCGGTACGTGGATAGCTTTAATAATGAACGAAAGATTACCAAAAATATAAAGATCACCGTGCCTGATAACGCCACCAGTACTAACAAGACAGGCAGCGGCACAAACGGTACCGGATCGACAGGCCTTAATATCTTAACCGATATTGCAAAGGTGCTCTTTGGCATTACCGTGTAGGTCCTACCATGAATAAACAGGAACTCATCATCCTATGCTGGGAAAACCTGTGGCGCATGAAATTCCGGACCATCCTCACCATTATCGGCGTGGTCATTGGAACGGCATCCATCATCATCATGGTTTCCATTGGAAACGGTGCCCAACAAAGCATCATCGGCACCTTATCCAGCACAGCATCCGTAACGGCCATTACCGTCTCTCCCAATGCGGACAGCATGACCCAGGGCATGGGGGTCTCTTCGGCAAAATCCGAAAAGCTTAACGATAGTGCCATCAAAGAATTCAAACGGCTGGATGGCGTAAAGGCCGTTTCTCCCATTCAGTCCACACCGTCGATGACCACGAAGGTCAACCGTGAAGAATTTGCCGTGACCGGCCGGGGGATGGAATACGATGACCTTTCTGCCTTGGGGTATTCCGTATCGGCTGGACGGCTTCCCCGCCAATCCGAAGAAAACGCCATTGTCATCGGCCCTGAGGTCTTTACCGAGATTTCCATGGACAGCAGCGGAACCAGTGCTTCCATGGACAAGCTCATCAACAGCGAAGATTTAGTCGGTAATAACCTCACCTTTACCATCAGCCGAAAGGATAAAGACGGTAATGAAGAAAAAAACAGCTATAAGTTCCGAGTAGTCGGTGTCCTCTCCTCTACAGGGGGCATGGATGATTATTACATCATCATGAATCTCAAAAAAGCCCTGGAGCTAAGCGAATGGTCCGCGGGTGATGTGGCCATTAATACCAAGCGGGACGGCTATTCCCAAGCCATGGTCACCGCAGCCGATACGGACTCCGTCAACAGCGTCACCCAAGCCATTACAGACATGGGCTTCCAGGCCTTTTCCATGAAGCAGATGCTCGATTCCATGGATTCGGTTTTTACCTCCCTCCAAATGCTCCTTGGGGGCATTGGTGCCGTCGCCCTCCTGGTTGCCTGTATCGGCATTGTCAATACTATGACCATGTCCATCTACGAGCGAACCAAGGAAATCGGCATTATGAAGGTTATTGGCGCATCCGTCACCGATATCCGTAATATGTTTGTGGTGGAATCCACCATGATCGGCTTATTAGGGGGAATCGTGGGGATCCTCTTCTCCTATCTGGTATCCTTCGCCATTAACGGAATCGCCAGTCTCATGAGCAGTGCCGACCAGAAAGTCTCCATCATCTCCCTAGGCCTGGTGGCCTTCGCCCTGGTCTTCTCCGCCATCGTCGGAATGATTGCCGGCGTCCGCCCCGCCATCAAAGCCGCCAACCTAAGCTCCCTGGACGCAATACGGACGGAGTGACGAAACAAAATTGGGAAGCAGCCGTCTTATGAGCGTAAGCGAATGGCTGCTGGTAACGAAGAGAATGTCCCAAAACCCTAATTTCATCCCTCTTTCTAAATAAGGAAATTCGGGTTTGGGGACAACATCATACTTAAAATAAAAAGGAACCTTCAATGAAAAACTTATTTAAACACATTCTCCAAATCATCCGCCACCCCGTCATCTTTTTTGAAGAAGCCCAGACCTGGGAAAAGCGCCCCATGTGGATTCCCGTCCTCATCCTTGTACTCACCGGTATCATCGGTGGCCTTTCAGCCGGCGGGGCAGTCAGTGCCTTCTCCGGTATGCTCACTGAAGATCAAGCCGGTATGATCAAAACCATCGCGATAATCACCGGTATCATCGGCGGCCCCATCGGCTTACTTCTGGCCTGGCTCATCAAGGGGCTCATCTATCAGGGTATCCTTAAAAAAATGTCCGGTGACGGCGACGAAGCCAAGCTGAACGACACCCTGTTTTTTACCGGGATCTCCTCTTTCCCTTTAATGATTCCTGCTATTTTAAATACCATTATTGCCCTGACCGGTCATGTCAGCCTTAATTTAAGCGGTGGATTCAATATGGTATCCTACTTGGCCGGAAGCATCAATCTTTTTATCATCTACCAGCTTTTCCTGACCATCATCGCCATGGCAAAGCTCCATCGCCTCAGCTATAAAAAAGCAGCCATCCCCATTATTGCCCTGGAAGTCATCGTGGCTATTTTCAACCTTGTCACTGGACTTATGTCTGCCAGCTCCACGGCCTCGGTGATGAACTCCGTCAATAGCGGACAATAAAAAGCGCCGCATTGACAACGGTATCAAATCCATGTATAATTAAATCATGAAAAATATACAGCATTAAACGATAAAATCCGTAAAATATAAGGTAAGTGAAGCTTTAAGTCCCTTGTATTTTGCGGATTTTTTTATAAGGAAGGTGCAATTATGAAAAAGGGAAGCATTGCCCTGGTGAAGGGCAAGATTATCACTATGGAGCCCAATGGCCCTGAGGCTTCTGCTATTCTAGTGGAAGACGGGATTATCACCTTGCTGGGGGATGACCAAACCGTCACCACCCAGGCCACTGAAAAAGGAATTGAAATCATAAATCTGGCTGGACGTTGCGCCGTTCCAGGCCTCCACGATTGTCATGTCCACGTTATGGGTACCGGGATTGGGGCTACTGGAGTGGACTTGTATGATGCCGGTAATATTCGCGGTGTTTTAGATTTAATCCGTCAGGCCGCACAGGATCAGCCTGACGGATGGATTTATGGTACCCGTCTGGACGAATCCCGATTGGAGGAAAAGCGTGCCCCAACCGCCACCGAAATAGATACGGTCATGCCGAATCGTGGTGTCTTTTTGGTGGACCGAGGCCTCCATTATACCCAACTCAACACCAAAGCCTTTCAGGAGATTGGCTTTCAGGATGAGGACGGCATCCTTTGGGATGTTTCCGGTCGTCCAACGGGCCGGGTCCACGGTGAAGCCAATGGTGTTGCCAAAACCTATTATAACGATAAAATGTCCGACGAGCAGCGAATTGCCGCCATTCAATACGTTTCAAACCTTGCGATTTCCAAGGGGGTGACCACCATCCACGCCATGGAAGGGGGGGCACTCTTCTCCGATGCCGATATCCCCGTTTTTAACCAGCTTCAAGCGGAACTGCCCTTGGATATCCTGATGTATTGGGATACCCCGGACTTATCCGTTATTGAAGAGGCCGGTTATCCCCGTATGGGAACCGATATCCTACTGGACGGGTCCATCGGCTCCCGAACGGCTGCCTTTGATACCCCCTATGCCGATGATCCCAACACCTGCGGTATCCTCTATTTTAAACAGGAGGATGTCAACCATTTAGTGGAAAGTGCGTTGGAAAAGGGACTTCAAAGTGGCTTCCACGCCATTGGGCAATGCGGCATTCGTATGGCACTGGATGCTCTGGAATACGCCCTGGAAAAAAATCCTGTGGCGGACCATCGCTACCGTATCGAGCATTTTGGATTTCCCGACGACCGGGATATTCTCAGAGCCAAACGTCTGGGGGCCGTTATTTCCACTCAGCCTTCCTTTAGTTACCTTCGGGGCGGGCCTGGCAGTGTGTACAATATCCGTACCGGTGACGAACGGGAACAACAGGCCTACAGTCTTCGGCGTTACACTGATGCCGGCCTGGTGCTCTGTGGTGGCTCCGATTCCAGCGTTACTCCCATCGATCCTATTTTAGGGATTCACGCCGCCGTCAACCCACCCTACCCCCAGAACGCTCTCACACCCCAGGAAGCCCTGGCCATGTTTACCACCAATGCCGCCTACGCCGCCTTTGAGGAAGATTCCAAGGGCTCACTAAAATCCGGAAAGCTGGGGGATATCACCATCCTTTCCGACAATCCACTTTCCGTTTCTCCAAAGTCCATTGGGGATATCCAAGTCGAAGCGACCATCGTCAGGGGGACGGTGGTTTACAATAAATCGCTTCAGCAGTAGAACACATATCCAGAGGAGGATAATTTTATGAAGTATATTATGGGAATCGATCAGGGAACCACCGGAACCCGGGCAATGATCTTCGACGCCGACGTCAACATCATCGCCCAAGCCTACAGCGAATTCACCCAGTATTTCCCCAAGGACGGTTGGGTAGAGCACGACGCCGAAGAAATCTGGGAAACCACCCAGGCTATGATGAAAAAAGCCCTGGCCGAAGCGGGCATTACCGCCTCGGCCATTGCCGCCATCGGCATCACCAATCAGCGGGAAACCACGGTTTTCTGGGACAAAAGCACCGGAAAGCCCGCCTGTCGGGCCATGGTGTGGCAGGACCGCCGAACCCTGCCCATCTGTGAAGAATTGGAAGCCACCGATGGTCCTGCTATGGTAGAACGCACCGGGATGATCATCGTCCCCAATGATGCCGCCACAAAGATTCGGTGGTTTCTGGATAATGACGAAACCATCCGCCAGGGTGTGGCCGAGGGCCGCTTGATTTACGGCACCATGGACACCTGGCTCATCTGGAAGTTATCCGGGGGCGCCGCCCATGTAACGGACCACTCCAATAACTCCGTCACCCTGCTTCAAAACGCCAGAACCTTGGAGTATGATGAAAAAACCCTGGAGCTCCTCGACATTCCCCGGGAAATCCTCCCTAAAATTTGTGGCTCCAGTGAAATTTACGCCCAGACCACCCCAGAGGCCTTCTTTGGGGCCAGCGTTCCCATCGCCGGTATCTGCGGCGATCAGCAGTCCGCCGCCTTTGGCCAAGGCTGTATGGAACCAGGCACAGCTAAAAACACCTATGGCACCGGTTCCTTCATCGTGATGAACACCGGTGGCCAGTACGTCCCCCCCTCTGATGGGGTATTCTCCCCGGTGCTGTGGACCATTGATGGCAAAACCGATTATGGCCTGGAGGGCATGGCCGATGTCTCTGGTGCGGTGATTCAATGGCTCCGTGATGGTCTGGGGATCATCGAAGAAAGTGGCGATGCGGAAAAGCTGGCCCTCACCGTGGAGGACAGTATGGGTGTGTACTTTATCCCTGCCTTTGTGGGCTTGGGAGCCCCCTACTATGATAGTTACGCCCGGGGAACCATCTTCGGCATTACCCGGGGAACCACCAAGGCCCACATCGCCCGAGCAGCCCTGGAATCCATGGCCTTCCAGGTCCGGGATGCCTTTAAGGTTATGGAAAAGAAATCCGGGATGAAGCTGGCCAAGCTCCGGGCCGATGGCGGTGGTGCCAATAGTGACTTTATGCTTCAGTTCCAGGCGGATATTCTAGGGGTTCCGGTGGAACGCCCGGTTATCACAGAGACCACCTGCCTGGGTGCGGTCTATCTGGCTGGCCTGGCCGTAGGCTACTGGGACAGTGTAGAATCCCTATCCCAATTCTGGAAGGTAGAAAAACGCTTTGAACCCCAGATTTCTGAAGAAAAGCGGGAAGAATTAATTGCTGGATGGAATGCCGCCATTGACCATGCCAAGGGCTGGCTTAAGCGGTAATCATCATAAATTGGACCAAGCGCGTCGGCCGGATTTTAATTGCACAATAATCAGGGGGATTATGATGAAAAAGAATGTACTCGTATTTGGCGACTCCAACACCTGGGGCTGGAACCCCGCAAATAACCTGGTGGACCCCATTACCCGCTGGGATGACGATGTCCGATGGACCGGTGTGGCCCAGGCCCTTTTGGGGGATGGCTACAACATCATCAACCAGGGCCTCAATGGACGCACCACCGTGTGGGATGACCCCATCGAAGAATACCGCTGTGGCAAGGACCAGATTGTACCGGCCATGGACATCGCTGCACCACTGGATTTAGTCATTATCTTCGTAGGAACCAATGACTTAAAGGTCCGTTATACCGTCAGTGCCCAGGATATTGCTAATGGCGTGGGCATCCTAGTGGATAAGGCCCTGCATCAGGCCGGTGCCTTCGGTGCTGGCGGCCCCAAGGTCCTCCTCATTGGACCACCAGCCCTGGGTCCCATTGAAAATGGCGTGTTTCAATATATGTTTGAAGGCAATGTCGAAAAATCCAAGCACCTGGGAACCTTCTACGAAGGCGTTGCTGCCACCTACGGCGTCGAGTACTTTGATGCCGATATCGTCGTCCACAGCAGTGCAGAAGACGGCCTCCACCTCCAGGATGATCAGCACCGGATTTTAGGTGAAGCCCTGGCCGCTGAGATCAAACGGATCTTAGGGTAATGGATTAAGAAAGCCGCCCCGTGCGGTTTTTTTAATTAAACGCAGATTTTACAAGCATTTCACTCGAATATCATACAGCCATCACATTCTTAAGGTATTATTAAATAAAAATTAGAGAGAGGAAATGCTATGACGCATTCAAATTCAACGCAATGTACAGCGCAATGCTCATTCTGGCAATGTCTTTGGGATGTCATTCTCCATTCCCGACGTTTCCAGCTATACCTCGTCACCCTTTTTCTGGTCATTGTAATGGCCGTAACCTTCCATACCATTACCGGTGGTGCCTATGTATCCTTTATTCGCTCCATACCCGCTGTGTTTAGGGGTTTCCAGGGGTTTTACAAGTATTAGAAATTCTTAATTCCCATCGCTATTCTTTTCTTTTTCATATTTCATGTTATAATTACAATAAGATGAAAAAGATTTAGGAGGCAACCATGAAATTCCACGATATCGCATATCGAACGAACCATCTTATCACCCGGACAGCCCTCGGCAGTATTAAAATTCCAGAGCCTCCTGCTTTGATAGGACTGGGTATGGTACGTCGTTTTCCTGAAGTCATGATGACCACTGGTGTATCCAATGTTCTCATCATTAGTGGAAAGCACTTGGTGGACGCTGGCGTCCTAGATGATTTCCTCGATGGACTCCTGGCCCAGGGTATTAACTTTTCACTTTTTACCGATCGGGGCCCAGACCCCACCCTTGAAGAAATTGCCGCGGCCCTTTCCCAATACTACCACGATGGCTGCGATGGTATTGTCGGTTTTGGGGGTGGTTCCGCTTTAGATTGTGCTAAAATTACTGCCGCAAAGGTCACCAATGACATCCCCATTGAACGGATGAAAGGGCTCTTTAAGCTTCGGCATAAGCTCCCCCCTTTCTTTGCTATTCCCACCACAGCAGGATCGGGCAGTGAAGCCTCCATTGCCGCGGTCATCACCAATGCCCAAACCCATGATAAATTCAGTATTGCCGATACCAAGCTGATTCCCCTTGCCACTGTGCTGGATGCCGAGCTCACCTTAGCGCTTTCTCCCCAGTTAACCGCTGAAGGCGGAATGGACGCCCTCACCCACGCCATTGAAGCGTATATTGGCTGGTACGATACACCTTATGTTAAAGAAAAGGCCACCGCTGCCGTTAAAACCATTCTGGAGGATTTAGAGGCTGCTTATGATGATGGCCATAACATGGAACTGCGTCAAAGCCTGCTGGTGGCATCCCACAATGCCGGTCTGGCCTTCACCCGGGCTTACATTGGCTATACCCATGCCATCGCCCACGCTTTAGGCGGGGCCTACGGCTTACCCCATGGACAGCTCTGTGCCACAGTTCTGCCCCATGTCCTTCATTTCTCCAAAGAAAACGCTTCTGCCAAGCTGGCGGAGCTGGCCTATGCCGCTGGTTTAGGCGATGCCAGCCTCAGTGATTCTGAACTGGCGGAGCTTCTCATCGATAAGATTCGGCAAATGAACATCCATATGGGCATCCCCAGAACCATTGACGCCCTGAAGGTGGAGGATGTCCCGGATTTAGCCCGGCATATCCTAGCTGAGGCCAACCCGACCTATCCGGTCCCCCGGATTATGAATTACAACCAATGCGTGGAAATCCTTGGAAAGCTTTTAACAGATTAGAGATACCATTAAAAAAATCATCCAATGACCGTTAGTTCATTGGATGATTTTTTTAATGTCGATAGACACGATTGTTAAGGCCCATGGCCATCTCTTTTTCCATGGCTAAATAATGTCCGAAAAGGGCCACTCTGAACCCTTTTTATTGCCATGATTCCATGATATAATAAAAACAATTATAAAGTGGAGAAAAGCCATGAAAAACTATCTCATCATCGACCCTGCCGTTCCCCATCGGGTCGCTCAGGATTTTAATACCCATTTTGAGCACTGGTTAACCAGTACCATTTTTCCCATGCTCGTTAATCGTCTGGGGGAGGCCCTCCCTGCCGAGATGTCTGCCATTACCTTTAATGAGGATACCATTACCCTTGGCAGCTGCCAGGTTCGTTTTGTCCTCATTCCCGGATATCGCCGGATGGACTTCATTCCCCTTCAGGATAAGGTCAACACCGAGTATCTGGAGGCTATCGATTCAGCCTGCCAGCAAATTACCACAATTTTAGGTAAAAGCCGCCATCTTCCGGATTACCCCTTCTGGGAATCGCTGCCCGATGCCCTGGAGCAGATACTTCGGGATTTACAGGGGGATGTTTGCCCTGCCACCGTCACCCGGATTCGCACAGAGTTCAGCCACTATTTCAGCCTGGAGCAAGCTGCCCATCTTAAGCAAAATCCGGGCAGGGATTTGTTTAAATCCCTGCTTTCCATTCTACTGGTTTTAGATCGAATCTTTGTACTGCCCCCCTCCATCCTGGGTAATTTTCTCCCCCAGGAGCTGGTTCAGGAAGAATATTCTACCATCGAGATTTACAGCGATGCCTTGCTGACCTACGGCGCCGATGCCGTGGATGTGGTGCGCCATGAGTTTTTTCACTTCGTCCATTACTCCTGTATCAAGGCCTGCCAGGGCCGATGGCTGAATTATTCCCATTCCTTCCAGGAGGACTTAGCCGTGGTAGAAAGCCTGGCCCGATATTTTGACGGTACACCAGAGACCCTGGGGGCCTTTCCTGGTAACCCTTACTTCGGGGCCAATTACCTCAAGCTTTTCGAGCTACTTTCCGACGACAGCACCCCGGTGCACTACCATGAGTCAAACCAGACCCCTTTGTGCTTTAAAGGTGAGCTGGCCCCCCGGGAAGCGGCCACCATCAACTCTCTGTATCAGAAATATGCCAATGGTCTGGAAGAAAGTGCCTTTAAACAGGTGTTCGCCCTCTCCCTGAGGGATATGGGCAAGGCCTATCAATTCATGTCCGAAATCCGCCATCTGTGTTTAACTCGGGTGGAAATTACCGCGTAAATCCAAAGCGGGGCAGATCCTTATTGGACTGCCCCGCTTTTTATTGCCTTATAAACGCATCCGATTCCCCGTAACATTCATAATGAAGGACTCCCCAAAGGCGGTGCGCAGCCGCTCCAGGTTATCCTCCCCCGTGCAGTGGGAAACGGCCATGAACTGGGGGTGTAATGCGGAAAGTGCTGTGATGGTAGCATCCAGGCGATCCGGACTGCAATGAATGAGATGGGTTCCCCCGATTATTCCCCGGAGGGGCATCTCCACCGCCGCTATCGCCGCCGAGACCATATTGACAATTCCCCGATGGGCGCATCCTGAAATCAGAATCAGTCCGCTGGGAGTCCCAATGCCCAGGGCAATTTCATCCCCAAAGGAATCGACACTGCCGTCCTCCAGCCGAAATCGCTGGTCTAGGGGTTCGTACCCCTGAACCAGCGGGAAATGCTGAAAAAGATAGAGATTAGGGGCAATGGTCCTCACCGGGAAATCCACCTCCATCAGGGTTGCCCCAGCTGCCACAAGTTGCTCTTTGGTAAAGCCATTTCCAATAAACCGGGGATTTCTGGCCCGGCCGTCCTCATCCAACTTTCCACGGTATTTTCCACGAAAATAACCTTTGCCATAATAAAGGGGCGCCGTGATATCCACGGCCTTTAAAAGGGGCATCAGTCCCCCGCTATGATCGTAATGGCCATGGCTTAAAACAATATGGGTCAACTGGGACAAATCCACGCCCAAATACCAAGCATTTTCCACAAAATCCCCGGATTGTCCCGTGTCAAAGAGAATTTTTGAAGTCCCTGTATCGATATACAGGGAAAAGCCGTGCTCAAAAGCCAGGCGTTTATCCCTTCCAGGATGATTTTCAATGAGTGTGATAATCTCCATTTTGTCCTCCTTCACCCATTTGTTTCGCTATTTTCGGACCACAACCGGAGGTGCAAACCGGGCCACCACGGATTCAGCCACCCGCAGGCCATCACAGGCCGCGGAGGTAATTCCACCGGCATACCCCGCCCCTTCTCCGGCAGGATACAGCCCCCCCACTGTACTTTGATAATCCCCACCCCTGAGGATACGCACTGGCGAGGAACTCCGGGTTTCCACTGCCGTGAGACGGGCCTCTTCTCCATCAAAGCCCACTATGCGTTTCCCAAAGACTGGGATGGCTTCCAATAGTCCCTCCACTGCAAATTCCGGCAGGCAAGCCCTCACCCGCTGACCCGCTTCTGTCGCTTCCTGAAAATCCTTCCAGGAACAAGTCGGTGCTTTAAAGGCCCCTCCGCCATTTTCATAGGCCAGGCCTTCCCAATGTTCCTGGAAGGCGATGCCCGCCAGGACATCCTCGGATTCAAAATCCGAGGGGCGGACATCGCATAAAATCCCGGCGTTGGCGGTGCCGCTATTTCTGGCACGATTGCTCATGCCGTTGACGCACACCAGACCCGGTTGGGTCGATGCCGTAATGACCTCACCCCCGGGGCACATGCAGAAGGAATATACACCCCGGCCATTTGCACCCCGATAGCTCAGCTTATAATCCGCAGCGGGTAATCCCTGGGTATCCCCATATTGGGAATGATCGATGAGGGCTTGGGGATGCTCCATGCGCACCCCTATGGAAAAGGGCTTTTGCTCCATGGGGATATTCGCCCCTTTTAGCATGGCGAAGGTATCCCGTGCGGAGTGCCCCAGGGCCAGGATGACGCTGCTGCTGGAAAGGCTGCTCTCTTTTCCGTCTTTGAGGACTTCTACCCCGCAGACCTCCCCGGAATCCGTCACCTGGAGGCCTGTCACCTTTGTGTTAAAACGGATCTCACCCCCAGCCGCCTCAATGCGACGGCGCAGGGTCACTACCACGGCCCTCAGAACATCCGTGCCGATGTGGGGCTTTTGCTTATAGAGAATATCTTCCGGTGCCCCGGCTTGAACAAAAGCCTCTAACACCCTTCGAATCCGAGGGTCCTTGGTCCCCGTGGTGAGTTTACCATCGGAGAAGGTGCCCGCACCGCCCTCCCCAAAGAGGACGTTGGATTCGGGATTGAGGTGACCCTCTGTCCAAAAGGCCGCCACATCCTTTACCCGCTTGACCATATCCCCACCCCGTTCCAGGACGATGGGGGCGTAGCCCGCCTCTGCCAAATACAGGGCGGCAAAAAGGCCGCAGGGACCAAACCCCACCACCACCGGTCGGCCAGTGAGCGGTTCCTGCCCGGGCACAATGGCTGGGTTCTTTTGCTTTTTAATGGGCTGGGCAGTTTTCTTTCCCTTGCCTCTCAGGGGCAGGGCGGTGCTGAAATCCACGGTATAGACCAGCCGGATATCGGATTGCTCCCGGGCGTCAATGGATTCTTTTCTGACGGTGAACTCCCCTGGGCCCAAGGTATCCTGGGGCAGGCCACAGATCTTTTCTATTTTTCTTGGAATAAGGGACCAATCTTCTTTGATATTCAGTTTGATATTATTGATACGATAGCGGGTCTTTTTCATTGTGTCTCCATCTACTTTGAAAGGGCGGCAACCGCCGCCTGACGTCCGGTTCGGAAGGCATAATCCAGATTATAGCCACCACAGGGGCCGTCATAATCCAAAATTTCTCCAGCAAAATAAAGCCCCGGCACCAGCCGGGATTCAAGGGTGCGTGGGTTGACCTCATCCCAAGGGATTCCACCAGCAGTGCACTGGGCCATCTTAAAGCCCATCACCCCCGAGGGCTTCATCACCAGGGCGTGGAGACATTCCTCCAATCGGGCAAAATCCTCTGGGGTACAGTCTTTTAGGGGCTGCATCCCCGTCATTCCCCATTGGCTGAGCACCCACTTGGCTAGGGGCGGTTTTAACATCCCACCAAGGAGGTCAAGACAATGGCTCTCCCCAAAATAGTCGTACTGTTTCATCAAGAAGGGATAAAAGGATTCTCCGGGGTAAATATCCAGGGTGATGGTATAGGGGGATAGTCGTCTTTCATCCCGATAGACCAGATATCGGCTTAAATTAAAGACGCAAATCCCCGAGATACCGTAGTCCGTCAATTGGACTTCCCCGGCCTCCACAAAAACAGGCTCTTCCTCCCAATAAAGGGTAAGCCGTCCCTTTACCCGCACCCCCTTAAGGGCCTTAGGCAGATCCTCACAGATCACCCCAGTTAAGACTGGCAGGGTTTTGGTCACCTGATGTCCCAGGGACTTGGCCAGGGTGTAGCCGTCCCCAGAGCACCCATAGGCTGGCCCGGCTTTTCCCCCTGTGGCGAGCAGAACTCGGCGGGCCGTGTAGCTCTGATCCTCTGTTTTAAGATGAAATCCCTCCCCCTTCCGGGTCATGGCGACAACCGCCGCCTCCGTAAACACCTGAATACCAGCCGTTTGTATTCTCCGGGCCAGGGTCTCCGCCACGCCTGGTGCGCTTTCTGAGAAGGGATAGAGTCTGCCGGTATCATCCGACCGCACCGGTATGCCCTGATCCTCAAAGAAAGCAATGGTTTTATCCACCCCGGGAATGGCCCCATTGGATAAATTACAACGGCCATTTCCCGTTGCCCGGAGCTTTTTGCCCAGGGCATCTTTTTTTTCCAAAATAGCCACCCGGGCCTCGGGGTACTGCCCCACAGCCTCTAAAGCTGCGGCCATGCCTGCCGCGCCCCCACCGATGATGATTAAATCGTAGATATTCAGAGACATCTCAGCCTTCCATCATTTCGTCTGGGTTAAACACATCGGCATCAAACCATAAACGGGATTCCCGTTTAAAGGCACCTTCCGAGTCACAGCAATGGATAAGATTTTTAGCGATTCGCCCCTCGGCATCTGCCGCTGCCAGGGAATCCACTCCGTAATAGCCCCGAATGGTATCCTCTCCAGCCTTGGAGGGATCGGTATTCCCCACTAACTTCCGGGCGTTGGCAATGGCATCCGGCCCCTCCTGGGCGATGATGACGGGGATCATGGTCTTTCCCACAAAATAGTCCAGCACCTGCTTCTTGAAATCTTCTCCCAGCTTCTGGATCACCTCTTCATAATGTTCAAGGATCAGCTCCGGTGTGACCTCCCGAAGGTCGAATAATTCGATGATAAAGCCCCCTTCCTTAAAATCCTTTAGAATGGGCCCAACCAAATGCCGCTCAAGGGCATCGGGTTTAAATATAATGAAACAATATGATTGCATGGTGTCCTCCTTTTGGGCTTTCTTTTCTTCAGTATACGTTATTTGGGGGTGGGATACAAGGGATTTAAAAAAACACCCCCTGTACCACTTAATAGGATACTGGGGGTGTGAAGGAGAGCAAATTTATTTTATCTGATTATTGGATCCGGCTAACGAAGTCGGCGTAGGCTTCACAGCCGTGTTCGTGGACGTCTAAGCCTTCAATTTCAACGATGCGTTCAACACGCAGGCCGTGGGCTTTCTTGAGGATGAGGAAGAAGATCCCCGAGGTCATGAGTGCCCAGGCGGCGACACAGACGACACCAATGAACTGAACTCCAAAGAGGTTAAAGCCACCACCGTAGAACAGACCGACGACGGCATCTTCCGTACCTGGCATATAGTTGGCAAAGAGACCGACTAACAGGGTGCCGAGAACCCCACAGCCACCGTGTACCGAAATGGCACCAACAGGATCATCAATCCTGCATTGACTATCAATAAAGGGAACCAGTAAGGATACGGCAATGCCAGAAAGAACACCAACCCAGATCGACCCCCAGAGGGTAATGACCTGGCAGCCAGCGGTAATCCCCACCAGCCCAGCGAGGACACCATTTAAGGTCATCGAGACATCTGGTTTTTTGTACCGGAACCAGGTAAAGAACATGACCGTCAGGCCACCGGCCGCTGCCGCCAGGTTGGTGGTCATTGCGATATGTCCAATTTCATCAGTCACCGCAATGGTGGAACCACAGTTAAATCCAAACCAGGCAAACCAGAGGATAAAGACACCCAAAGCGCCAAGGGTCAAAGAGTGACCGGGAATGGCATTGGCCGAGCCATCCTTGTTATATTTACCAATACGGGGACCGACCATAATGGCACCCATGAGGGCCACCCAGCCCCCCACCGAATGGACGGCGGTGGAGCCAGCAAAATCCACAAAGCCCATCTGGCTTAAGAAGCCGCCACCCCAGATCCAATGTCCGGATACCGGGTAGATGATTAAACTAACGAAGGCAGAGACCGCGCAGTAGGCGGTAAACTTTGTACGCCCAGCCACAGCCCCGGAAACGATGGTTGCCGCGGTGGCGCAGAACACCGTCTGAAAGAATATATAGAGTTCTGGGGGAATATTATCCACCACCTGGATGGATGTCGGATTAAAGAAGCCTGACGTTCCAATGAAGGCACCATCCCCGCCAAACATGACGGCAAAGCCCACACAGAGGAAAAGAATTGAACCAATCATGTAATCCACAAAGTTCTTCATAATGATGTTCCCGGCGTTTTTAGCCCGGGTAAAGCCTGTTTCCACCATGGCGAAGCCCGGCTGCATAAACATAACCAGGGCAGCTCCCAGGAACACCCATACGATATCTGCATATTGCTGCATATCCATAAGTTAATACCTCTTTCTTTATTTTTCAAAAAATAAAGGGGATCCTTATTTTCAATGTCTATCATGTAAAAAAGGTATAATAACCGTTTTACATTGAAAATAATTATCCCCATTGATAATTGTATCGCTATTTTTTTAAATCCTACACCGTCCCATTAGATGGCATCTGGACCGCGTTCCCCTGTACGGATACGAACGACATCCGCCACATCGTACACAAAGATCTTGCCGCCGCCGATTTCATCAGAGGGCAGCCTTTCAGTTAACAGCTTAATGATGATTTCTGCGGTTTCCGCATCGGTAATGGTTTCAAGCTTAAGCTTTGGCAGGAAGTTTACCGTGTAGGATGTTCCCCGATAGGATTTTTTAAAGCCCTTTTGGTTCCCATACCCCATAATATTGGTAATCATCATCCCCTGAATATCACAGGTATTTAGAATCTCCTTGGCATCCTCTAAAAGATTGGGATTCAGCACAATCTCTAATTTCTTCATACTTTCCTCCTAATATATTTTTAAAAAACAAAAACGAATCCATCGGGGCGTGGAATGAGAAAAAGCTTCCCGATGGACTCGTCTTTGAGTCAGTGTAACGATCGATTCAATTTATCTTTAAACGTAGAACAGCAGATCTTCGTAAATGGGGTAAGGCCAATATTTTTCCCCTACCATGGTTTCCAGCTCATCCGCTGTTGCCCGGAGGCTTTCCATGGCAGCAATGACCTTTTCCAGATAGAATTTTGCCTGGGCCAGGGCGTCGTCAACATCCTGGGCTTCCACAACCACCCGGTCCAAGGTGTCAATCTTCTTGATCATGCTGCTGTACAGCTTGGAAATGGTGCTAAGCTGGGTTTCTTCTCCAGTGGAATCAATCAGATCCCCCAGGGCTTTCTTCTGGGATAACACCGCTGTTAAATCCTTGATATAATTCAGGACGGCCGGTGTGATCTGGCGCTTCACCATGGACAGCATGGTGAGTGCTTCAATATTAATGGTTTTGGAGTATTCTTCCAAATGGATTTCTTCCCGAGCTTTCATTTCGGCCGCACTGTAAATCCCGTGCTTTTCCATCAGGTCCATATTCTTTTTGCTGGCATAAACCTCGAAGGCTTCCGGCGTTGTCCGAAGGTTCGGCAGGCCCCGGCGTTTTGCCTCTTCCACCCATTCGTCGGAGTAGTTATTGCCATTGAAGACCACACGCTTGTGTTCCTGAAGGGAATTTTTCAGCAGCTCACGGCAATCCGCCTCAAAGTTTTCAGAGCCTTCCAATGCATCGGCAAAGCGCTCCAGCACTTCCGCAACAATAGTGTTCAGGGCAATATTTGGCCCGGCGATGGACTGGTTGGAGCCCAGCATCCGGAATTCAAACTTATTCCCTGTGAAGGCAAAGGGAGAGGTCCGATTCCGATCTGTGGCATCTCCCACAAAATTCGGAACCGAGTCTACCCCAATATCCATGACCAAATCCTTAGCCGTTTCCACGGGCTTGCCGGTTTCCAGGGACTTAAGGGCCGCCGTCAGCTGATCCCCCAGAAAGATGGATACAATGGCAGGTGGTGCTTCGTTGGCCCCCAGACGATGGTCGTTCCCAGCACTGGCTACAGTGGCGCGCATCAGCTCCGGATAACGATCGACGGCTTCGATAACCGCCACCAGGAAGGTTAAAAACTGAAGATTATCTGCCGGATTATCCCCAGGGTTAAGGAGGTTTTCACCGGTATCGGTACTCATGGCCCAGTTGTTATGCTTCCCGGATCCATTGACACCCCCAAAGGGCTTTTCATTAATCAAACAGGACAAATCATGGCGGTAGGCTACCTTACGGAGGGTTTCCATAATCAAATGGTTATTGTCCGTCGCCTGGTTAGACGTTGAAAACACAGGGGCCAGCTCATGCTGAGCCGGAGCGACCTCATTGTGACGGGTTTTAGAGGGAATCCCCAGCTTCCACAGCTCAGTATCCACATCCCGCATAAAATTACAAACCCGGCCACGGATGCGTCCAAAGTAATGATCCTCCATCTCCTGTCCCTTTGGCGGCTTGGAGCCAAAGAGGGTCCTTCCGGTTAAGATGAGGTCCTTCCGAGCCTTGAACATTTCCCGTTCGATGAGGAAGTATTCCTGTTCAGCACCAACAGTGGTGGTGACCTTCTTAACATCCTTTCCGAAGAGCTTAAGCACCCGAACCGCTTCAGCGGATAAGGCCCGCATGGAACGCAGCAGCGGTGTCTTTTTATCCAGAACTTCCCCGGAGTAGGAAATAAAGGTGGTGGGGATGTATAAGGTGGTTCCCTTCACAAAAGCGAATGAGGTGGGGTCCCAGGCGGTATAGCCCCGGGCTTCAAAGGTTGCCCGCAGTCCACCGGATGGGAATGAAGAAGCATCCGGCTCGCCCTTGATGAGCTCTTTGCCAGAGAATTCCATAATGACCTTGCCCTCTTCGGTGGGACTGATGAAGGCGTCGTGCTTTTCAGCCGTAATGCCTGTCATTGGCTGGAACCAATGAGTAAAGTGTGTCGCCCCCTGCTCCATGGCCCAATCCTTCATGGCGTTGGCTACAACCTCAGCAACCTCGCCTTCCAGTGGCAAATCTTCCTTGATGGTTTTCATCATGCTCTTATAAATGTGCTTTGGCAAACGCTTTCGCATCACCGTGATGTTAAACACCTTGGAACCGAACAATTCGATAACATCCTCTTTCGAATCTTTGATTTCCATTAATTCTTCAGACATAACAGCCTCCTTGGGTAAATTTATATATTCCTTTATCAACAAAGATGATATACTAAATGTAATCCATGAACCCATCCGTCTGGCACCCGGTGAAGGATGTGCCAGACCAATGATTCGGTTCAAGGAAGCAGGGGCTTGAGGGAACCCCTGCATCAGATCACGACACCACATCCCTTCTGAGGAATTAAACAGTAGATAACAGATAAGGAAGCATCTTGCACTGTCTTGTCTTAAACAGTGCAACTTTGTTGACTGTCATAGGATGGGTATCGAAATCGTTAGGTTAGCAACCCAAGAGACGATATATAAAAAAATGGCGCATTTAAAAGCGCGTTATACACCTTCAAAAGCACCATTGCTTATCTCATTGTAGCAGCTCACGCCGCATCTCTTAAGTTGTTGACCTCATTATAGACGAATCCTAAGGATTTGTAAAGTCTTTTTTTGAAAAAGCATCATGAAATGGGTATCAGTTTACATTTACTTGCAATGCTGTCGCTTTTTTCATTGGATCGATAATGTCCATAATGGATTTATAAATAGTCTTGTCACCTTGAACATTGCGGTTTAAAATAGATTTAAGCGGGTACATTGCGTTCCCATTTAGATGTTTCATGCATCATAAGGAGGTTATCAAATGAACAAAGAACAATTGGCACGTATGGCTGACGGCAAGGGATTCATCGCCGCACTGGATCAAAGCGGTGGAAGCACCCCAAAGGCACTGCGTCTTTATGGCATCCCCGATGATGCCTATCACGGTGAACACCAGATGTTCGATTTAATCCATGATATGCGAAAACGCATCATTCAAAGCCCAGCCTTTACCAGTACCCATATCCTGGCAGCCATCCTGTTCGAACAAACCATGGACCGGGAAATCGACGGCGTCTATACGGGTGAATATCTGTGGAAGGAAAAGGGCATCGTTCCCTTTGTCAAAGTGGACCAGGGACTGGACACCGATAAATTCGGCGTACAGCTTATGAAGCCCCTGAGCAAGCTTGATGAACTCCTCAGCCGGGCAAAGGCCCGCCATATTTTCGGCACTAAAATGCGCTCCGTCATCCACGAGGCCAACCGCAACGGCATCGCCAAGATTGTAGAACAGCAGTTTGAAGTCGGCTTAGATATCATCGGCCAGGGCTTTATGCCCATCCTGGAGCCCGAAGTCGATATCCACAGCAGCACCAAGGCCGAAGCTGAAGTGATCCTCTTAGAAGAGATCTTTAAGCGTTTGACTGAATTGCCCGATGATGTCCGTCTGATGTTCAAGCTGACCATTCCCTCCCAGAATGATTTCTATGGAACCCTCATCGCCGATTCCCATGTTCTCCGCTGCGTCGCCCTCTCCGGTGGCTACAGCCGTGAGGATGCCAATAAGCGCCTGGCCCAGAATCCTGGCCTCATCGCCAGCTTCTCCCGGGGCCTCACCGAGGGCCTGAATATCCATCAGAGTGATATTGAATTCAACTATCGCCTGAAAGAATCCATCCAAAACATTTATAACGCCAGTATTTCATAATAAAACAGGGCTGCCACAGGGTAATTTGTGACAGCCCTGTTTTATAAGGTTTTATGAAGATGCCTGCTCCCTGATCTTTCGTTTAATGGAAAAGAAAATATTAACCAATACCATGGAGACCACAATCCCCCCGGCAATGGCCACCGCCGTATTAATGGCCACCAGGCCATAATGTACGCAGTTCTGCCACTCTTCTGCAAAGGCAAAATTCATGGTCATGAACAAGGCCGATCCTGGAATCAGGGGGATAAAGCCCACCACCAGGTACACGGTGGTGGGTACCTTGCGTCTTCGTGCCATAAATTCGGAATAGATCCCCAGGAACAGGGCAGCATATAAATAGCGAAAGGCATCTCCGGTGCACCATAGCCCTGCCAGAACGTAAACCCACCAATCCAGCAGGCCTCCAAAGGCCGTCCAGAACAAGTCCTTCCCTCGAATATTAAAGAGAATGGCAAAGCCCAGGGATCCAAAAAAAGCTGCGATTATCTGAATAAGGTCATGGATCATATCAGCCTCCAAAGGTAAAATTAATGAGTGCGAATCCAAAGGCGATGGCCAGGGCGATGATAATGGCTTCAGTACACCGCACAGCCCCGGATATCATGTTGTCCATAAACATATCCCGGATCGAGTTAGTAAACATCAGCCCGGGAATCAGGACCATGATATTCCCAATGCTGACCTTTTCCGCAGAAATTCCGATTCCCAGACGGGCGCTGCTGATGGCTAAAAAACCTGCCGCTGCTGCACAGAGGCAGATGACCACGAACCGATTGACATCCAGACGGTTTAAAGCATACTCGACGATCTTAATGACGATGCCAATACCCCCAGCGACCACGGCATCCAGGGCCGTCCCTCCGAAGAAAATGGCAAAGGCCGCCGAGATCAGGGCATAGGCCAACCCCAGCTGCCAATGGGTATAGGCTGGTAACCCAGAAATCGCCGCCATGCGCCGCTGGATTTCCTTTGGCTTCAGCTTTTTCTCACAAATACTCCTGGAAAGATCATTGAGCTTCTCCATCATGTTTAAATCGTAAGAAAAGCCCGAAATCCGTCGGGTTTGGGTGAGCACCCCAAAATCCTCACCGGACATGGTCACCACGATGGTATAGGTAATGGAGAAGACATCCACCCGGTCTGCTCCGTAAGCTAATCCAATGCGTTCAATGGTATCCTCCACCCGATGGATTTCAGCACCCCGAATAAGCATCCGCTCTCCAATATCCAGAGCACAGGCTAAATATTCATTGGCCAATGCTACTTTTTCTGGATCGTACATTCCACACCTCCTCAGCTGTCATAGATTCCTTATCTTTATTGATAGAATTTTATTATATGCACCGCTATGGTGAAAGTCAATATTTAAAAACTTTTTTAATTTTTCTATTGACATTTACGTCAAATTCTCGTATTATATAGTAGTCGTCGTTACGGGGGCATGGCGCAGTTGGGAGCGCGTCTGAATGGCATTCAGAAGGCCGGGGGTTCGAGTCCCCCTGTCTCCACCATAAACGATTATACCGAAAACCGCTGAATTCAGCGGTTTTTTTTATTTTTTGCAGCAGTCCCTTCTTCACCTCTCCTTTCCACTGTCTACGCTTTTGATACACGCCATCGTCTAAAATGATTTTAAGCATTTTTCAATTACAGTGAAAAAAGGAGATATTTATGGAAAAACGTAGAAGCTGGATATCCGTGGTTTTATCCCTGATCTTTCTGGTCAGCCTGCTCTTTATTTTAGGCAATCTGGACATTCAGGGTGTTCAAGCCGCTGATTATACCGCATCCGTTGAATTTAACATGGATGCCGCCAGCCAGCCGGCACAAACCAAAACCTTTACCGATGCCAATGAAAAAATCGGAAATTTTGGATTGTACGACACAGGATTTTGGATTTTCAAACAGTATTTTATTGGTTGGTCAGACCAAAGGGATTATACCACCAACCCCAATGCCAAGCTGTACTACGAAAATCAATCCATTAGCGAAGCCTTTCCTGAGGGCACAACGGAACCCCAAAAGCTGTACGCCATCTTTGTTGGTCTCAGTAACTTCGCCAATGTGAATGGCCTTGTGGAGATCAACCCCGATAAAACAGCTGCAGAAACCGTAACGGGAAACATTAAAGCGCAGTCTGGCTTTGATCAGCCTGATGCCGAAAAAAAAGTTGACCTTTGGTACGATCCTGGAACAGAATCCTACAACGTGGATTTGTCCGCAGGCTTTCATTTCAATAAAACCCTGGCCAACCTTGTTTATCGGAATCCCGGCGGGATTTTAGTCAACAGCGGGACTTGGTCCGACGGCCCCAAGAAGGGGGCCTCTTACAGTCATGTCGATTTGCACGTTCAGCTGGATGAACGGCTGACCATGCCCGATACCCTGACCGATTTATCCTTTACGAGCTATCAGTACAAGCCATCCTACATTTTAGATGAAAACTATAATATTTTAGAGAACATCAGTTCGTCGCTGGTACCGGGAAGCCCCACCTCGACCTTTTCCTTTAATCGAAAGGGAAACACCCGCTTTATCCTTCGGGTGACCATTCGCCACGATGGAAACCCGGTGAATGCCCTGACCGCAACCCCAGAGCAGGTGGCGGCCCCCATGGTTCTATCCACCACGAACCCCAATAACTTCAAAATTACAGAGGCCGTTGCACAAACCCTATCGGAAACCGGCGATAACCTGGTATTTAAGGGCTTTATCGACGGAAACGCCAAGGCCTCGTCAATGGTCTACCCCATCCCGGTCATCGAGGGCAAGCCCTTAAACATTGCCTTTGCTCCCCGGACATACAATGCAAAGCACCACTTTATTAGCGGGACACCCAATGCAGCCCTTCCCCAGAGCGTAACCGATCTATTGCCTGCCGATCAAACCGACATCCCCACCGGCACCCTGGCAACGCCCACCGACCCTGCCCAGAAAGCGGTTGAACTTGACGAGGGAACCTGGCATTTTAAAGGATGGGACCCAGAAACCGCCGTCATCCATGAGCAAGACACGAATTTCACGGGCTCCTGGGAATTTATTGCCAAGGAATACACCCTTACCCACCACTTTGTCAGTGGGACCGAGGGTGAAGTTTTACCCCAAAACGTTTTAGAATTGCTCCCCGCTGACCAAACCGGCAAAACCAAGGGTTCCATTGTCACACCAACACCCCTTACCCAAAATCAGGTGATCGTGGCTGATGGTACATGGAACTTTATGGGATGGGAACCCGCCAGTGCCACCGTTGAAAATGAGAACCTTTCCTTCACCGGAACCTGGATTTTCACCAAAACACCCCTACCTGTGGAATACTATGTCCACTACACCTTTGTCAGCGGCACGGAAGGGAAATCCCTTCCGCCCTCCGTACTCAATCTGAATCCCAGGGATGAGGTTCCTAAGATAACGGGAAGTGTCGTTAATCCAATGATACCCGAAACAATCGTCGTCCCTGAGGATGATGGTGAATGGTACTTTATGGGCTGGGACAGCCTCGAGGCAACCATTGTCGATTCCGATGTGACCTTCACAGGGACCTGGGAATTTTCAGAACGGCCCTCACAAAAATATATCGTTACCCATGGCTTTGCCAGTGCAACACCGAGTAAAAACCTGCCCCAGGAGCTCATCGATATGATCCCAGGGCCTCAAACCAATCTGGACAAGGGGACCGTAGTCACCCCAAGCCCACTGCGGACCACCCAGCTTAAAGTGGCCGACGGAACTTGGCGCTTCCTGGGCTGGACCCCCAAGGAAGCCACCATCACCGATCTGGATATCCTCTTTGTCGGAGACTGGGCCTTTACACAAAGCGCCACCCTACCGCCCCAAACCACGGTATCGGTGGACCCCGCACCGCCTATCGCCGGTGAAGCCCCACCGGTTCTCAGTCCCAAACCGGCATCGATTCCGGAATCACTCCAACATTATACCTCAGTCTGGGGCTCCTTGGTTTAGCCGCGTTAGCAGCCTTTGTCCTGCTCAAGAAACACTAAACGACATAAAATCTGTAATAATCTCAAAATAGCACTAAAAAAATCTCCCAAGATGATATATAATGTTATAAACATATACCACGAACCAAAGGAGATTTTCATGCAAGAACTTAAAGACCGTATTTTAAAGGATGGCGTTGTCAAGCCCGGCAATATTTTAAAGGTAGACAAATTTCTAAACCACCAGATCGACGTCACCCTTCTCGACCACGTCGGTGAAGCATTTAAAGAACGGTTTTCGGATAAGCCCATTAATAAAATCCTGACCATCGAAGCCTCTGGCATCGGTATCGCCTGTATCGTCGCCCAGCACTTCGGCACCCCAGTGGTGTTTGCCAAAAAGAACCGCAGCACCAACATCAGTGACCAGGTCTATAAAAGCACGGTCATGTCCTACACCCAGAATAAAAACTACGATATTATGGTTTCTGGGGAATTCTTATCTCCTGAGGACCACATCCTCGTCGTCGATGATTTTCTAGCCACTGGCCATGCCTTAGAAGGACTCATCGAGATCATTGCCCAGGCCGGTGCCACCCTGGAGGGCATTGGCATCGTGGTTGAAAAGGGATTTCAGGAAGGCGGAAAGAAGATTCGTGAACAGGGCATCCAGCTGGAATCCCTGGCCATTGTGGAGGATATGTCCTCCGGGGAAATCGTCTTTCGGTAAACCAAAAATACCATCGTCCACCCTCTTTCGAGGGGACGATGGTATTTTTTATTGCATCCGATACGCTTCTATTCAAGGGAGGAGGTAATATCCCCGTTATTGTAGTTGATATAAGCGTAATCCGAAGAAACGGTCTTCCCGGTAGTGTCCTTCACGTTAAAGGTATAGGCATAATCCCCGTTGGTCAGTTCTACCTCTTCAAACTGGGTATCGCCCTTGTATTTAATGGGCTTCGATTCGTATTCATACAGTTCATCATTGCCATCATCCATGCTCATGGCATAGGACAACAGGATGATTTCATCCCCTTTTTTCAACGCTTTCAGGCTTCGTTCCGCCATCCCGGTATTTTCATCAATCCCGTCGCTAACGCCTAAAATCTTAAATTTTTCATCCTTAAAGCTATAGGAAACCGTCATATTGGTTTCTTCCCCATTGAGCTTGATGGGCACAGTGTACAGATTATAGTCGTCCCCTTCATAGGTGATTTCCATATAGGCGTAATTGCCGTCCATGGCCCCCCAGACGCCCCGGAAATTGTCTTTGAATACGCCGGTATCCCAATTGGCATCAATATCGTTATCCGTCCCCATAAACACCATTTCATTGACCCCTTCATCCATGTAGATGAGGTCGAAGGTCACGCTGGATACGGCATCTAATCCCGCAGGGTCCAGCTTCAGATTGATGTAGCCATCACCATCGATACTCAGATTCAGCTGCTGGTTAAAGCCCTGGACTGTCTGAACATCTGCTACCCCGGTGGACTGGGAAACCTCTGCCGAGACATCCTCACCCAGGGAGTACTGGATAAACCGGGTGTAGTTCGGGCTGGCCGCCACCTGGGCATACTCCGCTAAGCTGTCGGTATCCCCGTCATAGGAGTAGTAGGTGGACAAGCCCGAGGCCTGGCTCCGGTAAGGGCCGTTCACCTTATACACCACTGCGGATTCCAGGGCAGAAAGCACGTTTTTATCCGTGGCGGCAATGAGGTCATCGGCGTTTTTCATCAGATCCCCTAAATCCACCATATTGGTGTAGCCGTCCTCGTCGTTATTACCGCCGTAATTTTCAGCCGCCCGGGCGCTCCGGCCAAACTGGCCCACCACCTTGCTGTTTCCTGCCGCTTTGGTGAGGACCTCCGTCCCCATACTGTCCACGGCGGATACCAAGGCATCTACCTTACTTAAATCCGTGACAGATAGGGTGATTTCGTCGCTGGTTCCGGCATCCTCACAGCCCTCTACAAAGGCATCACAAATGGCCTTTCCTAAATCCACCGCACTGATATCCGGGTTTTCACCCAGGGCGGAGAGCCACTTGGTATATTCCCAGCCGTTGCCAGGTTCCAGCTCTTCAGAGGCCACCAGATAATTGGCGTATTTCTTCATGATATTGGCATTGTCCAGGGTGGCCATCAGACAAGTGTCCATCCCAACGACGCTGAGCTTCTGCCCAGAGCTGTAGACACTGCCGATGGCGGTATCCAGCTCCTTTAAGGTTAAGCTGTCATAATCGTAGTTTTCATCAAAGCTGACCCCAGAGACACTACCACCACCGTGGTTCCAGAATAACAGCATGGTATTATCCGCCGGATAATTTTTCTGGCAGAAGGATAAAAAGGACTGGAGGGTCCCAGCTTCACCCATATCTGCCTGGGGCTGCTGATCCACCAAATTCAGGCCATCGCTTCCAAATTCGTAACGCTCGATTTTAGAGGCATCCACAACATCGTTTTGCCACTGGGCCGCCCCACCGGTTTGGACCACCACCTTGACATCTTCGGAGGTGGTAGCCCCCAGCATTTCTTCAATATCCGCCGTTGCAGCACCGTATTCACTTTCCAGGTCGCTGCCGCAGCAGTACCAATACACCGCCCATTTGCTCTTCTCGCCCGTGGGCTTTTTGGTCCCCACATCATCGGCGGAGAGGGTTCCACTTCCGCCACTCCCACAGCCAGCCAGCAATACGGCCAGCAGGAGAAGGCTGCCTAAGATTCCTAATCGTTTTTTCATCGAATACCCCTTTTGTTCATTTGAATTTTCTACATTATACCGGACCCCCTGACAAAAAGAAAACCCTTTCACCGTAAAATACGATAAAAGGGTGTAAAAGACTTAAGATAAGGTGTGAATAAACAATCCACTGCGCAGCTTCGGTTCAAACCAGGTGGATTTGGGGGGCATGAGCAACCCGGCATCCGCAATGGCCATGAGCTCTGAAATGGCTGTGGGATACATGGAAAAGGCCAGGGCCATATCCGTTTCTACCCGGCGTTCAAGCTCGCTAAGACCTCGGATTCCACCGACAAAGTCGATGCGCTTATCTGTCCGGATATCTTCAATCCCCAAAATGGGAATAAGCAGATTATCCTGTAAAATAGCCACATCCAGACTCTTCACCGGATCTTCGGTATCGTAGCTGCCTTCCTTGGCCGTCAGCTTGTACCAGGTGTCTCCCAGGAACATTCCAAAGGTCCCCTTAGCACTGGGGTGAACCGGGGTCTTCCCCACCTTTTCCACCTCGAACGCATTCGAAATGGCCGCCAAAAATTCCTCTGAAGTCATGCCGTTCAGGTCTGCCACCACACGGTTATAATCCATAATTTTCAGCTGTTCATCCGGAAAGAGGACGGATAAGAAGTAGTTAAACTCCTCATCCCCGGTATAATTGGGGTTTTCCTCCCGGCGCTTCAGGCCAACCTTTACCGCAGAAGCACTGCGGTGATGGCCATCGGCAATATATAGGCTGTCCACCCCGCCAAAGGCTTCCACCAAGGTGGTGATGGCATCCGTATCGTCGATGACCCACACCCGATGGGTTACCCCATCCTCGGCGGTAAAATCGTACACCGGTGCCCCCGCCTTCACCCCATCAATGATGGTGTTAATGGCCGCCTGGCTGCGGTAGGTTAAGAAAATCGGGCCCGTATTGGCATCCAGGGCATCCACGTGGCGGATGCGGTCCGCCTCCTTATCCGCCCGGGTGAGCTCATGCTTTTTGATGGTATCATTGAGATATTCATCAATACTGGTACAGGCCACTAAGCCCGTTTGGCTGCGCCCGTCCATGGTCAGCTCATACACGTACAGATAAGGGGCGTCGTCCTTAAAAATCGCCTTGCGCTCAAAGAGCTTCTGAAGGTTCTTCTTCGCCTGGATATACACCGCTGGATCGTATAGATCCATTCTTGGGTCCATGGTGGTTTCCGGCCGGTCCACCCGGAGGAAGGAGTCATACCTTCCCCGGGCTGCCGCTGCCGCTTCTTCACGGTTATACACATCGTAGGGTAAGGCCGCGACATCCGCTGCCTTCTCCGGGTAAGGCCGAAGGGCCTTAAAGGGTTTAATCGTCGCCATGATGGGCCTACTTCAGAACCCGAACCCGGGTCACGCCTTCGATGGCTTTCAGCTCCTGCTTCACCACATCGGTGACTTCACTGTCCACATCGATCATGGTGTAGGCATATTCGCCCTTATTCTTATTGGTCATATCCGAAATATTGATATTTTCCTTGGCCAGCACAGTGGTAATCTGGCCGATCATATTAGGGATATTTTTATGGGCCACGGTGATGCGGTGTACACTGCTGCATTCACCCATGGTGCAATCCGGGTAGTTTACCGAATTGACGATGTTCCCATTTTCTAAGAAATCTCGCATTTCTTCCACCGCCATGGTGGCGCAGTTTTCTTCACTTTCTGGAGTCGATGCCCCTAAGTGAGGCACATTGATGACATTCTTCATCGCCAAGGTTTCCGCACTGGGGAAATCCGTTACGTAGGCAGCCAGCCGGCCTTCTTCCAAGGCCTTCGCCAAAGCCTTGTTATCCACCAAGCCGCCACGGGCAAAGTTGAGCAGACGCAGGTTCTTATTGCAATTGGCCAGTAAATCGGCATTGACAAAGCCCTTCGTCTGTTCCATATATGGGATATGGATGGAAATATAGTCACAATTTTTAAACACGGCTTCAATGCTGGAGGACCGTTTTACTTTTCTGCTTAACCCCCAGGCATGCTTGATGGAGATAAAGGGGTCGTACCCATACACCTTCATGCCAAAGTCAACCGCCATATTTGCCACCAGTACACCGATGGCACCCAAGCCGATGACTCCCATTTTTTTGCCGTACAGTTCTGGCCCTGCAAAAGCCTTTTTCCCGGATTCAACGTCAGCACCGACATCCTCGCTGTCCGTCAGGCCCTTGGCCCATTCGACGCCATCCACCACCTTACGGGAAGACATGAGCATCCCACAGGCTACCAACTCCTTAACGGCGTTGGCATTGGCCCCCGGTGAGTTACAGACCACAATGCCCTGTTCCGAGCATTTTTCCAGGGGAATGTTATTGACACCCGCCCCGGCACGTCCGATAAACTTCACCGTTTCCGGGATCTCCATATCGTGCATCTTGGCGCTGCGCACCAAAATGGCATCGGGATTCTGAATGTCATCCCCCACCTGGTAGTCTTCCGTTAAAAGCTTCAAACCTCGTTTAGAGATATTGTTCAGGGTCTTAATATTGTAATTCATTTTAGTAGTTATCCTTTCATAACGCCGCAGCAGATCTGGCCAACTTCGATACAACCCAGTCTCTCCTACGCGCGAATTATGTGGACCGGCCATCCGGTCCTGGTGTTCAGCCTGATGTTATTATTTGTTTTCTGTTTCGAACTTCTTCATAAAGTCGATGAGGGTATCCACTCCAGCCATGGGCATGGCATTATAAATGGAAGCCCGCATCCCACCAACAGAGCGGTGGCCCTTTAAGTTTTCTAAGCCCGCAGCCTTGGATTCCTTCACAAACTTCGCATCCAAATCCGCATTGCCCGTAATGAAGGGCACATTCATCAGGGAACGATCCTCTGCCACCACAGTCCCGGTGAAGAGGGCGCTGTTATCCAGGTAATTGTAGAGCTTCGCCGCCTTTTCACGGTTAATGGCTTCCATGCCGGCCACGCCGCCATTCTTCTTCACCCATTCGTACACCAGCTTACAGATATAAATGCTGTAGCAGGGGGGGGTGTTGAAGCAGGAATCATTTTCCACATGGGTAGCGTAGTTCAGCATGGTCGGTGTGAAGTCCATGGCGTCCCCCACCAGATCCTTACGGATGATGACGGCACACACACCGGCTGGCCCCATATTCTTCTGGGCTCCAGCGTAAATAACACCAAACTTGCTGACATCGTACACTTCTGAAAGAATGTTGGAAGACATATCCCCAATCAGTGGAATCTCACCGGTTTCCGGCAGATTGTCCGGACGGAAGCGTGTGCCGTAGATGGTATTATTCACACAGATGTGCAGATAATCCGCGTCCTTCCGCAGCATTTCCGGGGTATACTTCGGAATGTAGCTAAAGGTTTTGTCCGCAGACGATGCAATGGCCTGGGCATCCCCGTAGCGGCTACCTTCCTGGAAGGCCTTCTTGGCCCAGTTCCCAGTCAGGATATAGTCCGCTTTGTGGTTCTTGTTCATCAGGTTCAGCGGCACCATGGCGAATTGGGTGGATGCCCCGCCCTGTAAGAACAGGATTTCATAATTGTCCGGAACTCCCATAAGTTCCTTGTACAGTGCCTTGGCTTCCGCCAAGATGTCTGCAAAAGCCGCAGAACGATGGCTCATTTCCATAACGGACATGCCCGCACCAGGATAGTTGACCATTTCAGCCGCAGCTTGTTCGAGTACCTCTACCGGCAAAGCAGATGGGCCGGCAGAAAAATTGTAGACTCTTTCCACAGTTAATTCCTCCTTGGAAAAAAATTACACCCCTTTATGGGGTGTTTCCATTATAATTTACAGAATGAAACTTTACAAGAACCCCCGGGGGTTTTTTGGTGAAAATCCTTTGCAGGATTTGGAGCATAGTACCCACCAGCATAAATACCCCACCCAGGTTCCACCAGTATTCATCATTACATCAAAAATTTGGCAGGCGCCCCGGTGGGTCACCAGCTGGATTAACTCGATGGCGATACTAAACAAACAGCCTACCCCCACAACCATCCAGCTCCTACGCCACTTCCGGGGCAGGGCCATGGGCAGCAAGCAGCCCAACGGAAAGAACAGCAAAACATTCTCCACCATCTGGGACACCGAATACGCCGATCGGGACACCGTGACAAACAAATAGGATAAATCATAATAATCCAAATCCTTGGCACGTCGGGAAAGGAGGGTGATATACAGCACCCCCACCACGTAAACCGCCAATACAAATAAAACAGCAAGTTCCCGGGGCTGTACCTTGGTTCCATCATAGCAATCCAGAATCGCTGCAAGATAAAGCTTCCCATCAAAACATGGAACCTCGGTAATATCAGTCAGCCATTTCGCATTGGGGGCTTCCGC
>NZ_FNRK01000044.1 GCF_900107815.1 Eubacterium aggregans | reverse complement strand
GTGCACTTGGATATAAAACACCTCAGCAAATGGAGGATGAAGCTATTCGGGTGGCATAAAAAAGTTCAACTTTTTGTGTCCAATGTATTGACATAGGTCCAATTTTTTTATTTCATCATTCTTGGATAACTTCCCTCAAAGCAAAAATCCGTGATTATCCTTCCGGCTTAGAACCAGACCTCAAATCACGGAAAGCCTTTATTTACTTATCTTATTACACGCTTACTTATCAACCCTTGACATCAATACTACCGTCTCAACGTGTTTCGAGTTGCCTTGATAGCTATCAAAACTGCGTTCTCAACCCCTATGGTTAAGGGGAACATATCCACACTCGTAGTTGGAAACATATCCAACATTGGCTCTCGTTTGTGGGAAGATATCAACGGTTTTGTCTGTTCGTGAGAACATATCAACTCAAATCATTTCATGGTTAATCCCTTATCAATGGCTTCCTGAATAATCTTATGACAACATACCCCCAAAGGATTGTTTTCCTTACAAAGCGAATTTTTCATTGCTCCAGTTATGGCATTTACTTCTTTAACGGTTTTCGCACCATGCTTTACAACTGCTTCAATTACCTGATCTTCTGTGACTTTGCTGCAATAACAAGCATACTTAGGATCTGCATCTTTCTTAAACCAGATAGGAACCCTAACTTGGTCTTTTAAGAATTTTATTTCTTTATCTAAGTTATAGTAAATAACGTCGCAGTCCTCATTCATGCATATCTTATATTGATCTCCATCAACGGCATTACGATAATCATCTGTCACCAAGTGTTCAACGGTTATCCTACTAACTGTTACTCCTTCATTATTACAGACAGGGCAACTCTCCTTTGTTCTATTTAAATTTTGTGTGATACATTCACAGCAATATTCATCAATAACTTTCAATTACATAACCTCCATATCTTTAAAACCATTTAATTCAAGGTAAATCCCAACCAATTTTCATTTATAGTTTTTAAATTAAAAAATACCCCTTGATTGTATCGTTAATTATCGGAATCATTCAAGGGGTGAATAGGAAAAATAGTTTATAGATTCTTTGCATTCAAAGCTCTAAAAGCATTTAATACTGCAATGATAGTTACACCTACATCTGCAAATATAGCTGCCCACATAGTAGTTATTCCAAAAGCACTCAAAATAAGAACAATTATTTTTATTCCAATTGCAAATACTATGTTTTGATGTGCAATTTTTAGTGTCTTTTTAGAAATCTTCATTGCAGTAGCAATTTTCGATGGCTCATCAGTCATAATTACAATATCAGCAGCTTCAATGGCCGCATCAGAACCTAAACCACCCATTGCTATTCCAATGTCTGCACGAGCTAATACAGGTGCATCATTGATTCCGTCACCAACAAAAGCAAGTTTACCTTTTTTAGATTTTTGCGAAAATAATTCTTCTAGTTTTTCAACTTTGTCTGCTGGCAACAGTTCTGCATAAACCTTATCAAGACCAAGCTCTTTAGCAACTTTTGAACCAACACTTTTATTATCACCTGTCAACATAACTGTTTGTTTAATATTAGCTGCCTTAAGTTCCTTGATTGCTTGTGCTGAATCTTCCTTTACCTCATCGGCAATTACAATGTAACCTATATATTTGTTATTAACAGCAACATGTACAACAGTACCGATCAGCTCTCCCTTGAAATAAGGGATATCCATCATTTTCATAAGTTTGATATTTCCTGCCATAACCTTTTTGCCATCTACTGTTGCAATAACACCATGACCTGATATCTCTTCTACATCTGAAATACGTCCATTGTCTATTTCTTTGCTATATGCACGTTTCAGTGAAAGTGAAATCGGATGATTGGAATAGCTTTCCACATATGCAGTTAATTCTAGTAGCTCTTCTTTGGAAACTCCTTCTGGATGAATTTCCTGTACATTAAATACACCTTTCGTTAGTGTTCCAGTTTTATCAAAAACAACAATTTCAGTTTCTGCTAATGCCTCTAAATAGTTACTACCCTTGACTAAAATACCTTTTTTTGAGGCTCCACCTATTCCACCGAAGAAACTCAAAGGAATTGAAATAACTAAAGCACACGGACAGGATACCACAAGGAATGCTAGTGCTCTATATATCCAATCACTAAAAGTCGCCCCGTCTATAACAAGAGGCGGTATAATAGCTAGAAAAACTGCAATTATAACCACAACCGGTGTATAATATCTCGCAAACTTCGTAATAAATTGTTCTGAATTGGATTTTTTACTACTTGCATTTTCAACTAAATCAAGAATTTTACTTACAGTAGATTCTCCAAATTCCTTGGTAACCTCTGCTGTAATAACCCCATTAATGTTGATGCACCCACTTAGGATATCACTTCCAACTTCTACTTCACGAGGAACAGATTCGCCTGTTAGTGCCGATGTATCAATCATTGAACTTCCCGCAATTACCTTGCCATCAAGAGGAATTTTTTCTCCTGCTTTAATTACAATAATATCTCCAATTTGTACTTCATCTGGGTCAACTTTGACAAGTTCATCACCTTTTTTAACATTTGCATAATCTGGTCGAATATCCATAAGGCTTGCAATTGACTTTCTCGACTTGCCAACTGCATAGCTTTGAAACAGTTCTCCAACTTGATAAAACAGCATAACTGCAACACCTTCAGGATACTCACCAATAAAAAATGCACCAATTGTTGCAATACTCATTAAAAAGTTTTCATCGAAAACTTGACCTTTAAAAATATTTTTTACAGCTCTTTTTACAACATCTCCACCTACAATAATGTAACTTATTATAAAGAGAGCAATCTGTAACCATTCGTTATTTAAATTAAGCAATACTGCTGTAGCTAACACTGCTGCACCAATAATTATTCGCCATAGTCGTTTTGTCATACTAAATAGCCTCCTTTAAGCCTTTTTCATAGTTGTATCGGGTTCGATTTTTTTAACTATTTTTTCGGCCTCTGCTATTATTGTTGGCATTTTTTCATCCTCACCATCAATAACGAGTTTTGTGGTCATAAAGTTAACAGTAGCTTCTTTCACTCCATCAAGCTCATTAATAGCCTTTTCCATTTTTGCCGCGCAATTTGCACAATCTAAACCTTCAAGTATAAATTTCTTTTTCATTATTAAATCCTCCTAAATATTATTTGTAATTTTATTTTGAATACTACAAGTCTTTTTCAAATTTTCTTGAAGCATTGCTCATTTGAAATGAAGACTTAAATATATGCCCAAATATCTTCAAAAAATATTCTATTCTACCGCATTACTACTTCTCGTTGATATGAATTAGACCTTGGTCAAATATTTCTCTTACATGATCATCAACTAATGAATAATATACTACTTTGCCTTCTTTTCTGTTTTTCACTAAATTAGCTTGTTTTAAGACTCTCAGCTGATGGGAAATTGCTGATTGTGTCATGTTAAGTAATACAGCGATATCACAAACACACATTTCAGCTTCATGTAAAGCCCATAATATCCTGATTCGTGTTGAATCTCCAAATACTTTAAATAATTCTGCTAGATCATAAAGGCTTTCTTCTCGAGGCATTTTATCTCTAACTTGATTTACAATATCCTCATGAATTACATTGCAGTCACATCTTTCAATTGAATTAAATTTTTTAGTCATATTATCACCTCTTTTTAAATCATTTCATCTGAATACTCGAACAAGCATTCATACGTTGTGTATTTATTATATTATTGTTTTTCTCTTGTGTCAATAGTTATATGAGCATTTATTCAAGTGTTTTTTATATTATTTAAAATATCTCAAAAACATCTACTAAGACATTAGTACCATCTTTTCTCGGTATCCTGTTCCATACATATCCTTTAAACAAATCCTTAAAAATAAAGACTTCACCTTCGTACAAGTTTTCGGTTTCTTTAATAGCTTCATCTAACAGCTTATTACATCACTCATGTGGTCAACTCCTTATCAATAACCTTATAAACAACATTTTTGATAATATCACATGTATAATTCATGTAAAAGTCAATGCAAAAACCGTCAATCAAGAGAACCTAACTCTTAATTGACGGTTTATATTAGTATTAAATCATACTTCCATTTCAATACCAGATTTAAAGCATATTACAAAGTGGTCATCATAAACACTAACATTCTGGATAATCTTCCTTACTAGGGTATCATCATATCTCAGAGTACGGTATTTGTTATTGCGGATAAATTCAATCAGCTCATTGATTCGCTCGTTCTCGCCACTGAGGGAGGCATCTTCTACTAAAAGGATTTGTCGCTTGTCTCTCAGCTCATCAATCTCATCTGCTAGGTGTTCATAGTCTTGACCCTTATTAGCCAGCTTGATGAGTTCTTTTTGTTTTTCCTCTAGTGAGTTGTTAATCTCTGAAATTTGGTATTCTGTGGTTTCGCCAATCACCGCATGAATATTTTCTTCCAGTGTCTTTATCATATTGTTGCCACCTGCAAGTAGCTTATTAATTGCGGTCATTACAGCACCATAGAGTTCATCTTCTTTTACGGTTCGGTTCTTACAAACTTCAGGACCTTGCTCGATTCTAGTCACGCATCGCCAGACAAATTCTTTTCTACCATGAATATTCCAATAGGTTCTCCTATAAATATCGCCACAATCTCCACAGAAGGTAATGGCACTTAAAGCGTACTTACTACTATAAATTCGTTTGTTCTTGCCTTCTCCTGTGTAGATATTGCTTCTTCGATGAATCTCTTCCTGCACCTGCAAAAATAACTCTTTAGGAATAATCGCCTCATGGCTATTTTCAACATAATACTGGGGAAGATGACCTTCATTCTTAACTCGTTTCTTGGTTAGAAAATCTACAGTAACAGTCTTTTGTAAGAGGGCATCTCCGATGTATTTTTCATTTTGGAGGATTTTTTTAACTGATTCCGGTCGCCATCTTGGTTTTCCTGCTGCTGTTAAAATATCATCTTCTTCAAGACCTCGACCAATACCCACTAGACTCTGACCTTCAAGGTATTCTCGGTAGATGCGTTTGATAATCTCAGCTTCTTCGGAGACAATAATTAAATTTCCATCTTCATCTTTCGTGTAGCCCATAAATCGCTTATGGTTGACCTGCACCTTGCCTTGTTGGTATCGGTACTGTAGGCCAAGCTTAACGTTTTGTGAAAGGCTCTGGCTTTCCTGCTGTGCTAGAGATGCCATAATGGTAAGTAGCACCTCACCCTTGGCATCCATTGTGTTGATGTTCTCTTTTTCAAAATAAACGGATATGTTCTTATCCTTGAGCTGTCTAATGTATTGAAGGCAGTCTAGGGTGTTACGTGCAAATCGGCTGATGGATTTTGTAATAACCATGTCGATATTACCGTCCATACACTCTGCAATCATGCGATTAAATTCGTCACGCTTTTTGGTGTTCGTCCCGGAGATACCATCATCTGCAAAGATGCCGGCAAACTCCCATTCAGTATTCTTCTTTATAAACTCTGTATAGTGTGCGACCTGAACCTCATAACTAGAATTTTGTTCTTCCGTTTCTGTAGAAACACGGCAATAGGCGGCAACACGAAGTTTCTTTATCTTTTCTTTTGCGGACGTACTTCCCACTCTTTTACGAGCTGGAATGACCATAATATTTTTCTCTGCCACATTATTCCTCGCTTTCTATCAAACTGTATAAGTATTCTGCCTTTGCAAAAGGATCCACTGGCATCTTATTATCTGCCTTTCTCATTTTGAATCGTTCTTTAGGTGGAGGAGAGGTGAAAGCGGCAAGCTCTACTACTCGACCTAAATCCTTTGCACGTTTATCTCTAACTTCTTCAGCTTTATCAAATATCTCTTTATCAATAATTGCTGGATACGTATCATTTCCAAGGTAGTTGACGTTTTTCAAAATGCGTCCCATCACAGAGTGTGTCTTATCAATACCTGCCTGTTCGCCAGCCACTGTATGGAGTGTTATCATAAAAGTACAGTCAAAACTACAAGGAAATGATAAAATAAAGAAAACAGAGAGGACTGTACACCCAAATGGCAAAAAAATACACACCCGAATTCAGAGCAGAGGCTGTCAAGCTATCTCAAGAAATTGGCGCACGGCCAGCATCTGAACGCCTCAACATCAATCTTGATACAATGTATACCTGGATTAGCAAGGCGAAGCATCATCAAAGCGAAGTTGATGCCTTAATCCAGAAAAAAGGTGGTACGGTCGCCCTGGCCGATGAAAACAATCAACTAAGGCGTAGACTTCGGGAACGTGAAGAA
>NZ_FNRK01000051.1 GCF_900107815.1 Eubacterium aggregans | reverse complement strand
ACCGTATCCGCTTTGTCAAGTCCTATTTTTAGTAATTTTACAGATTTTTCGTTTTGCCCCCGTCCCTTCCGAGACAGCTCATTTAGTATATGCTGTCTCGGGGCTTTTGTCAAGGGCTATTTTGCATTCTTTTAATGAAGGATGGATTTATACCTTAATTTGACTATGCAAATCTGGAAATTGCTTGAAAATAGCAGCGGCCAGCTTGTCACATCCAGAAACTAAAACATCAACTGCTGGAATATGCAGCTTTTCTTCGTATTTAACAATGGTCGTCTCTATATCCTTATTGGTCATTCCTTCATGGTTGATGGTGAGCGCAATAACATTGGCCTTGGAAAAACTCTCGATAAGTGAAATTTCACTACTGGGTGTGGGCATTTTTAAATTGGGAAAGTCAAGGCGCACGCGACGCTTCGGTGCATGTTGGAGAATAAAAGCATTGGGACGTCCACCCCGAATAATGGCACAACAACTGACAAAGGCTTCGTGACTGAGAGAGCTCTGTCCTTCATAAATCATGATATCTGGCTTTTCATGGGTATAGGCATCCATACAGGCATTTTCAAATTCCCCAGCCATATATTCCGAAGGGATCGCATCCATAGCCACGCCGTAGGGCTCTCCCTGAATGATGGATGTTTGTCCAGTTCCGATAAAGGCAACCTTCAACCCTTCATCTTTGAGCTTATCCACTAATTGCATGGCAGTAGTTCGTTTTCCAATGGCGCAGTCAGTGCCAAATATTGCCACCCTTGGGATATTAAGTTTTAAAATCTCGCCGGTAAAGAGGTGCAAATACCGCTTGGGCAAGGGCTTTCGGATATCTATAATTTTCACGTTGCTCTCTTTTGCCTGTTTGATAAATTCTGGATCCTCGGATAAAAACTCCTGAAGTCCACTGACGATATTCATTCCCAAGGACATTGCCTTTAAAATAATTAACCGTTCTGCCGTCGAGAGGAATGCCTCGTTGGGGGCAAGGCCGAAGATAAAGTATTTTGGAACCTTACCCAGATTGACTAAGGCATCCGCCATATCTCTGAATATGGGCACACCATTGTTTTGATGGTTTAAAACCATCCCTGCGTCCTGACCCTCTTCAGTACTATCAATAATACCTGAGATTTGATATTTTTTTGAGTGGCGAATGAGTCCATTGGCCGTTTTTCCATCGGAATCGCCAAAATGACCTTCACAATAGACCAGTGCTTTTCCTAACATAAACAACACAACCTTTCATAATAAAATAAAAACAAGCACTCTATCGAGCAGTCCGTTAAATTTCTAAAAGGCTGTGAAATAAAGGATGTTCTTTTCTGTTCTTTTAAATCAGTCTATCACGGATAATTCTTACTGTCAATTTTAGTCCCCGTTTCCCCGGATTACGCACCTTTTTTTAATAACCTTTAATTTATTCAAAAGAAAAGGCACACAGCGGTGATTATCACAACACCGCTGTGTGCCTTTAAAAGAATGTAAAACATCTCTGCTTATTTATTTTCTGACAGAGGGGCATCCTCTTCAACTACCGCTTTCGCGGATGCCAGCAATGCCGCCATATTTTGTATTTCCGATGGAATGATCAGCTTGGTTGCCCGACCATCAGCAACCTTTTCTAATGCTTCATACCCCTTCAGTATCAAAACACTTTCACTGGGTTGGGCAGCGTTAATATATGAAATTCCTTGGGCTTCGGCCTTTTTAACCGTTAAGATGGCCTGGGCCTCACCCTCAGCCTCACGCACACGGGTTTCCTTTACAGCCTCACCTCTCAGAATCGCCGCTTCTTTTTCTGCCTGGGCATCTAAGATTAGGGCCTCCTTTCGGCCTTCCGCGAGTAGCACAGAGCTCTTCTTCTCACCTTCAGCCCGAAGAATCGCTTCACGACGTTCCCGCTCAGCTTTCATTTGGCGTTCCATGGAATCCTGGATTTCCTTGGGGGGCATGATGTTTTTAAGCTCCACCCGATTAATTTTGATTCCCCAGGGGTCCGTCGCTTCGTCTAAGATGGCACGCATTTTTGAGTTAATCACATCCCGGCTGGTCAGTGTCTGATCGAGTTCCATATCCCCAATAATATTTCTCAGGGTGGTAGCGGTTAGATTTTCAATGGCCATGTGGGGGTTTTCCACCCCATAAACATAGGCTTTCGGTTCAATAATATACAGATACACAACGGTATCGATACTCATGGTAACATTATCCTGGGTGATGACTGGCTGGGGTGGAAAATCAATGACCTGCTCTTTCAAGCTGATTTTCTTGGAAATCCGATCCAAAATCGGAATGGCAATATGAAAACCACTTTCCCAGGTTGCATGGTATTGACCAATCCGTTCGATCACATAGGCATAGGATTGGGGTACAATTTTGACATTGACAATGAGTAACACAATTAAGGCAATAATGAGGATAAACAGAAATATCATAAAAAACACGTTACTGCTCCTTTCTTTTGACAATGGCTTTAATGCCATCCAAACGCCGTACAACCACGACGGTGTTTTCTGCAATGGGCTGGCCGTCTTCGCTCCGGGCGCTCCACAGTGCACCGTCAACCTTCACCTGACCTTGACTGATGGCATTGTCAATGGCTTCCGTTACGATTCCCTTTTGCCCGATGGCCTTGGATGCTGTAAAGCTCTGGGCTGGCTTTGCACTGCGCTTACCCGCAAACAGCTTGAACAGAAATAAGGAAACCAGCGAAATGACGACAAAGGTTCCAATTTGCCATAAAACGCTGTAGCCTAAGGCACTCATTCCCAGGGCCGCCAAGGCCCCGATGCAGAACCACAAGGAAACCATGGCACCTGCAGTGACCACTTCTGCCACTAAAAACACACTAAAGATAATAAGCCAAATGATCATGTGACGCTCCTCTCCCATTTTTATCATTATATCCCATCCCCATTAGGAAACCCAGTTGATTCAGGAAGGCTTAAGGGGTCGCATAAAAAAAGAGACCGTACAGTGTACGATCTCTCCGTTGTAATATAATCAATTATTAGTGGCTTGCTGCCACTTTCAGAATCTTATTCTGAAAGTGGATTCGGCTCGGCTTTACCGGCTTTCCTGCTTTTCTTTATCCTCCTCTCGGAGGAAAAGCAGCAAATCCGGTATTTGCCTCATTACCGCAAGCCACTCGCTTATGGAGTGTTATCATAAAAGTACAGTCAAAAC
>NZ_FNRK01000027.1 GCF_900107815.1 Eubacterium aggregans | reverse complement strand
CTCTATCGCTCCCTCGGGGTCAGGCCGCTATTAGCTTCACCGCAGTGCTAAGGATGATGGCGGATACTCGTTAGGTGTTTCGGGAATGTAGGTTTAAAGGATGAACGGATTATCCCTCTCTCTAAAAAACGTAAAAAAGAAGTTTACGAGAAATACTGGAATTACATGACAGAGCATCACCGACCAATCGAATAAAAGGATTTAATCTTAATAAAAACTTAAACAAAGCATATGTAAATAAAAAATGTTTATGAAAATAAAAAAAACCTTGCAGTTGTAGGAAGTTTCATTTATACTAAACAAGGTTGACTTAGAGCGATGATTTAAGAAGTTGCTGTTACTAATTCAGGTAATTCTTGAGGAGCGAGTTTTGGCCGTAGAGCCAGACGAAGACCACTGGACGAGCTGTGATTGGGCAGCTTTTTTAAAGCCCAAAGGTGGAAACACCCGGCAGGGTGTTCGGTGGCCTAAGTGCCTAAATGCTTGAATACATCTAATAGGAGGAAAATTTAGGTATGAGCAAACAAAAAATTAGAATCAAACTGAAGGCTTTTGATCACAAATTACTGGATCAATCCGCCGAAAGAATCGTTGAGACCGCAAAGCGGACTGGTGCGAATGTGTCTGGGCCCATCCCACTGCCTACCGACAAAGAAATCGTGACAATCCTACGTGCTGTCCACAAGTACAAAGATTCCAGAGAACAGTTTGAAATGCGTACGCACAAACGGTTAATCGATATCCTTAATCCGACACCGAAAACCGTCGATGCGTTGATGCGCTTGAACCTGCCAGCTGGCGTTGATATCGAAATCAAGTTATAAGCCCGTTTGGCCACTTATTATGATCGCCTAGCGATCCAATGATATTAGGAGGATAAATTGAAAAAAGCAATTATTGGTAAGAAAATCGGTATGACCCAGATTTTCACAGAGAACGGAACAGTGATTCCTGTTACCGTTGTTGAAGCTGGCCCCTGTACAGTTGCCCAGAAGAAAACTCTTGAAAATGATGGTTATGAAGCTGTCCAGTTCGCTTATGGCGAAATTAAGGACAAGAACGTCAACAAACCGAAAAAGGGTCATTTTGATAAATATGGCGTTGCCTACAAACGTGTTATCCGGGAATTCCGTTTGGATGACTGCGCTGCTTATGAACCCGGCCAGGAAGTTAAAGCTGATGTCTTTGAAGTGGGTGATAAGGTTGATGTTTCCGGTAAGTCTAAGGGTAAAGGATTTGCTGGTGTCATCAAACGTCACGGTCAGCACAGAGGACCCATGGCTCACGGTTCCAAGTACCACAGAAGCCCCGGCTCCATGGGCGCTTCCGCTTATCCCGCTCGTGTCATGAAGGGCAAGAAATTGCCTGGTCAGATGGGGAATAAGAATGTGACAGCCTTAAACCTGGAAATCGTCCAGATCGATGCAGAAAACAATGCACTTCTCATCAAGGGCGCCATTCCTGGACCGAAGGGTTCGCTGGTCACTATTAAAACCAGTGTCAAAGCGAAATAGTCTGAGCGAAAGGAGAAATAGAAATGCCTAAAATGGACATTATCGATATTAAAGGAAACGTCGTTGGCGATGTCGAACTGAGCGAACGTGTTTTCGGAATTGAACCCAATGAACCAGTGGTGCATCAAGTTGTTGTCGCACAGCTGGCCAACAAACGCCAAGGAACAAAAAGTGCCAAAACCCGTGCAGAAGTACGTGGGGGTGGCCGTAAGCCTTGGAGACAAAAAGGAACCGGGCGTGCCCGTGCTGGTACAAGCCGTTCTCCATTATGGAGCGGCGGTGGTGTCATCTTTGCACCAAAATCTCGGGATTATAGCCAGAAGGTTAACAAAAAAGTGCGTAACTTGGCCATGCGTTCAGTATTTTCTGCAAAAGTGCAGGAAAATGAACTTCGCATCGTCGATGCCTTCGCATTAGAAGCACCGAAGACCAAGGAAATGGCAGCGGTGTTAGAAGCCATAAATGCCCCTAAAGCATTGGTGGTTACCGCAGAAATGGATGAAGCAGTCATCCGCTCTGCAAATAATATCCCCAAGGTCGCCACAGCAACCGTTGCAGAACTCAATGTTTACGATATGCTGAAATACGATATCTTGGTACTGACCAAGGACGCCCTTGATAAAATTGAGGAGGTATATGCATAATGAAGGATCCTCGCGATATCATCATCCGTCCCATCATCTCCGAACGGACAATGGATGACAGTGAACAGAACAAATACACCTTCGAAGTGGCAAAGACTGCCAACAAAATCGAAATCAAGAATGCCGTAGAAGCCATCTTCGATGTTACCGTCGAAAAGGTTTATACCATGAACATGAACGGCAAGGTTAAAAGACGGGGCAGAACAGAAGGCCGTCGCCCAAACTGGAAAAAAGCGATTGTTAAACTCACCGCTGGCAGTAAGGGAATCGAATTCTTTGAAGGTGTCTAAACACACGACCCGATAAGCAGAATGAAAGTGGAGGTTTGCGAATAATGGGTATTAAAAAATATAAACCAACGTCACCCGGACGCCGTAATATGAGCGTCAACACCTTTGAGGAGGTGACGAAGAAGGAGCCAGAAAAGTCTCTGTTAGCTCCCCTTAAATCGAAAGCTGGCCGTAATGTTTACGGTCGGATCACCGTCCGTCACCAGGGTGGTGGAGCAAAGCGTAAGTACCGTATCATTGATTTCAAGCGGAATAAAGATGGTGTACCTGGCAAAGTTGCCGGTATTGAGTACGATCCGAATCGTAGCGCCAATATCGCACTGATCAACTATGCCGATGGTGAAAAACGGTATATCTTGGCTCCCCTGAAGCTTAAAGTTGGTGACACCATCGTGTCTGGTAAGGAAGCCGATATTACCATCGGGAACTGTTTGCCGTTGGCGTTTATCCCCGTTGGTACCTTGGTACATAATGTGGAATTAAAGGCTGGAAAGGGCGGCCAGATGGTTCGCTCCGCAGGTGCCTCGGCACAGCTTATGGCTAAGGAAGGCAACTACGCCACCTTACGTTTGCCCTCCGGTGAAATGCGTCAGGTCCGTATGGAATGCCGCGCAACCGTTGGAACCGTCGGCAATCTGGATCACCAGAATGTCCGTATCGGTAAAGCTGGCCGTAAACGCCATATGGGTATCCGCCCAACCGTCAGAGGGTCTGTTATGAATCCGAACGACCATCCCCATGGTGGTGGTGAAGGTCGCGCTCCCATTGGTCGTCCCGGTCCTGTGACACCTTGGGGTAAACCGGCTCTGGGTTACAAGACACGTAAGAAGCATAAGGCATCCGATAAACTTATCGTGAGACGCCGGAACGCGAAATAAGTAGGAGGGTGAACGAATGAGTCGATCCGTAAAAAAAGGACCTTTTGTTGAAGAAAGACTTTTAAAACGAGTAGAAGTAATGAACGAAAAGGGAGAAAAACAAGTTTTAAAAACTTGGTCGAGAAGCTCGACAATTTTCCCACAGTTTGTCGGACATACCATCGCCGTCCATGACGGCAGAAAGCACGTGCCGGTATATTGCACAGAAGATATGGTCGGCCACAAGCTTGGTGAATTCGCACCGACCCGGACTTTCCGCGGTCACGCAGGCGAAAAGAAATCGAAGCTTAAGTAAGTAGCCAAAAGGAGGATACAAAATGGAATCAAGAGCAACAGCAAAATACATCCGTGTCTCGTCCAGAAAGGCTAAATTAGTTGCTGACCTTATCAGAGGCAAAAGTATTGGCGAAGCCCTAAGTATTTTAGCCCTGACACCAAACAAGGCAGCAAAGGTCATCGAAAAGGTGGTCTTATCAGCCCTGGCGAACGCAGAAAATAACCACAATATGAATCCTGATGCATTGTATATCGATCAGATTTACGCAAATCAGGGTCCAACACTGAAACGATATAAGGCTGGTCCGCAGGGTCGTGCTTTTCCCATTAAGAAGAGAACTTCCCACATCACGGCAGTGCTTAAAGAACAGGAATAGGGGGTACGCTTAATTGGGTCAGAAAGTTAACGCACACGGCTTGCGCGTCGGTGTCATTAAAGACTGGAACGCAAAGTGGTACGCAAATGATAAAGATTTCGCGGATAACTTGATTGAAGATAGCAAAGTCCGCGGTTATATTAAGAAGAGCCAGTTCCAAGCTGGTATTTCCAAAATTGTCATCGAACGTTTTGGCAACAAGGTAAAAATCCATATCTACACCGCAAAACCGGGGATGATTATTGGAAAAGGCGGCGCAGGCATTGAAGCGCTGCGTATGGAACTTGAGAAAATGACTGGGAAGACCGTCTTCATCAATATCGTTGAAGTGAAGAACGTCGATTTAGATGCACAGCTGATTGCAGAAAATATCGCTGGACAACTGGAACGCCGGATTTCCTTCAGACGTGCCATGAAGCAGGCCATGCAGCGCACCATGCGTGCAGGAGCAAAGGGGATTAAAACCGCTGTTGCCGGCCGTCTCAATGGCGCTGAAATGGCGAGAAAAGAACATTATGCCCAGGGCAACGTACCCATGCAGACATTAAGAGCAGATATTTCCTATGGTTTCGCTGAAGCGGATACCACTTATGGTAAGCTCGGGATCAAAGTCTGGGTCAATAAGGGAGAAATCCTAACCGGCCGCGAAGACATCCTCGCTACCACCGCACAGGAAGACGATAAGAAGAAAAATCGTCGCAAAGCTCCTAAGAAAGACGCATAGTAAAGGAGGACGATCAGATGTTAATGCCTAAGCGCGTAAAACGCAGAAGAGTACATAGAGGCCGCATGAAGGGTAAAGCCACCCGCGGCAACACGATCACTTATGGTGATTACGCTATCCAGGCCCTTGAACCGGCATGGATTACATCCAACCAGATTGAAGCAGCCCGTGTCGCCATGACACGTTACATCAAACGTGGTGGTAAGGTTTGGATCAAAATTTTCCCAGACAAGCCAGTGACTGCAAAGCCGGCTGAAACCCGTATGGGTTCCGGTAAGGGTTCTCCAGAATACTGGGTGGCAGTGGTCAAACCAGGCCGTGTCATGTTCGAACTTGCTGGCGTCGATGAAGCAACCGCTCGGGAAGCCATGCGTCTTGCTCAACACAAACTGCCGATTAAAACGAAGTTCATCACTCGGGCAGACCAGGAAGAAATGGGTGAATAAGCATGAAGATTAAAGAATTAAGAGAATTACAAACCAATGAATTAGAGACCAAGCTGGGCGATTTGAAGGAAGAGCTCTTCAACCTGCGCTTCCAGCACGCGACCGGACAGCTTGAAAATCCAATGCGAATCCGGGAAGTCAAGAAAACATACGCCCGTATCAAGACGATTCTGACTGAACGTGAAAAACAGGCGTAACGAAGGAGGATTAGCTGATGGAACGTAATGAAAGAAAGACACGTATCGGCACTGTCGTCTCTGACAAAATGGATAAAACCATTGTCGTGGCGGTTGAAACATTCGTTAAACATCCGATTTACAGCAAACGTGTTAAAAATACAGTTAAATTTAAAGCTCACGATGAATTAAACCAATGTGGTATTGGCGATAAGGTTAAGATCATGGAAACCAGACCTTTGAGCAAGAACAAGCACTGGCGTTTAGTGGAAATCGTGGAAAAAGCTTTATAGGCTGCTTTGCGAAAAGGAGGTATTTCGCGTGATTCAACAGGAAACTAGATTAAAAGTTGCTGACAACACCGGTGCAAAGGAACTCCTGTGCATTCGTGTCCTCGGTGGCTCAGGCAGAAGATATGCCAATATTGGTGACATCATCGTCTGTTCTGTCAAGAGCGCGGCTCCTGGTGGCGATGTCAAGAAAGGCGATGTCGTAAAAGCAGTAGTCGTTCGTACCAAACGTGGTGTCCGTCGTGACGATGGTAGTTATATCAAATTTGATCAAAACGCTGCTGTTTTGATCAAAGAAGATAAGAACCCGCAAGGGACCCGTATCTTCGGACCCGTTGCAAGAGAGTTAAGAGATAAGAAATTTATGAAAATTGTATCTTTGGCTCCAGAAGTACTTTAATGAGGTGACCAAATGGCGAATAAGATGCATGTAAAAAAAGGTGATATCGTCCAGGTGATTTCTGGAAAAGATAAAGGAAAGACCGGTGCTGTGCTGGAAGCTTTCCCTGGTGAAGGTAAAGTGACCGTTGAAGGTGCGAACATCATCACCAGACATAAAAAACCCTCCGCTGCTATGCAACAAGGCGGCATTATCAAAGAAGAAGGCAAAATCGATGCATCCAACGTCCTTCTGATGTGTGATAAATGCGGCCGAGGTGTACGCACCGGTGTTAAGATTGAAGAAGACGGCTCTAAAGTCCGCGTCTGCAAGAAATGCGGCGCTGTACTGGATAACTAAACCAGGGAAGGAGGACAATAATGACAAGAATGCAGGAAAGATATCTGAATGTCGCTGTTCCAGCGCTTCAAGAAAAATTCCAATATAAGAATGTTATGGAAGTGCCTAAGCTGGTGAAGGTTGTCATCAACATGGGGCTTGGTGATTGCAAGGACAACTCCAAAGCTTTGGAAGCAGCAGTTGGCGATATGGCCATCATTGCTGGCCAAAAGCCTGTTATCATCAAGGCACGTAAATCTGTTGCTAACTTTAAGGTCCGTGAAGGCCAGAATGTTGGTGCAAAGGTGACCCTGAGAAGTGATCGCATGAATGAATTCTGCGACAAACTTTTCAACATCGCGCTGCCTCGCGTGCGTGACTTCCGTGGCTTATCCAACACGGCCTTTGACGGTCGTGGAAACTATGCCTTCGGGATTAAAGAACAGCTCATCTTCCCGGAAATCGACTACGATAAGGTCGAACAAATCCGTGGGATGGACATCATGTTCGTCACAACTGCAAAAACTGACGAAGAAGCCCACGAGCTGCTTGCTCAACTGGGATTACCGTTCGCAAGATAGGAGGCGTACCCATGGCAAAGAAAGCAATGAAGGAAAAACAGCAGAAAAAGCAGAAATATTCCACTCGTGAATATAACCGCTGCAGAATTTGTGGCAGACCACACGCCTATCTGAGAAAGTTCGGTATTTGCAGAATCTGTTTCAGAGAAATGGCCTACAAGGGAGAAATCCCTGGTGTGCGTAAAGCCAGCTGGTAAATTCTATTTAGAGTATCTAATAAAAAGGAGGGACTTAGCATGACAATGACTGATCCAATCGCAGATATGCTGACGAGAATCAGAAACGCAAACAATGCAGGTCATAAAGCAGTCGAAATACCAGCTTCCAAAGAAAAAAAGGCCATTGCCGAAATTCTGTTGGAAGAAGGATATATTAAAAAAGTTGAATACATCGACGATGATAAACAAGGAATGATCAAGGTCGCCTTGAAGTACGGTGAAGACAAAAGCCGTGTCATCGCAGGTATCAAGCGAATTTCAAAACCTGGTCTGCGTGTCTATGTAAACAAGGATGAAATTCCAAAGGTTTTAAATGGTCTGGGTGTGGCAATTATTTCTACATCAAAGGGTGTTTTAACCGATAAAGAAGCCAGAAGAGCCGGTATCGGCGGCGAAGTTATCTGCTACGTTTGGTAGTAAAGCAGGAGGAATGCAAGAATGTCTAGAGTAGGAAACGCTCCGGTTGCAATTCCCGCTGGTGTGGAGGTCAAATTAGACGGCCACATCATCACAGTCAAGGGCCCTAAGGGCGAATTGACAAGGGCTTTACATCCGGATATGATTATAGAAGTAGGCGACCAGGTCGTCGTAAAGAGACCGTCTGAAAGCAAGAATCACAAATCCCTTCATGGGTTAACCCGTGCACTCATCAACAACATGGTGACGGGTGTCCATGATGGCTTCCAGAAAGTCCTTGAAATCAGTGGTGTCGGTTACCGTGCAGAAAAGAAGGGAAAGAACCTGGTTATGAACCTTGGTTACTCCCATCCTGTGGAAATGGAAGATCCTGAAGGGGTCGAAACCGTATGCGAAACCCAGAACAAAGTTATAGTTAAAGGGATCAGCAAGGAAGCGGTTGGTGCCCACGCTGCCAACATCCGCGCTAAAAGACCACCGGAACCTTACAAGGGACATGGTGTCAAGTATGCCGATGAACACATTAGACGTAAAGTCGGTAAGACTGGTTAATGACAACCATGCCTAACAGGTAGGAGAAAGGAACTTACCATGATTAAAAAGATCGACAAAAATAAACAGCGTTTAAAGAAGCATCTGCGGGTTCGCCGGAAAATTTCCGGTACTGCCGCAATGCCACGATTAAACGTGTTCCGTAGTAATCAAAATATGTATGCACAGATTATCGATGATGTGAAAGGTGTTACCCTGGTAGCGGCTTCCACATTAGATAAAGATCTGAAAGCTGAATTAGCAAATGGAAGCAACAAGGAAGCCGCTAAGGCTGTTGGTGCTTCTATTGCCAAAAAGGCTTTGGCTGCCGGCATCGATGCGGTCGTTTTCGACAGAGGCGGTTATGTGTATACCGGTAGAGTGAAAAATTTGGCAGACGGCGCACGTGAAGCCGGCCTGAAATTCTAGGAAAGGGAGATCATTTAATGAAACAAAATTTAATTGATGCCAGCGGTCTGGAATTACAGGAAAAAGTCGTTAATATCAGCCGTGTCACCAAAGTTGTCAAGGGTGGTCGTAACTTCCGTTTCAGCTGCCTCGTCATCGTCGGTGATGGCAATGGCTTAGTTGGGGTTGGAAAAGGTAAGGCAATGGAAATTCCAGATGCCATCCGTAAAGGGATCGAATCCGCTAAAAAGAATCTCATTCGTGTTCCCTTGGTTGGCACAACGATTCCTCATCTTGTAGAAGGTGTGGATGGTGCTGGACGGGTTCTGCTTAAACCAGCAGGAAAAGGGACTGGCGTTATCGCTGGTGGTCCTGTCCGTGCGGTCTGTGAGCTTGCAGGTATTGCTGATATCCGTACAAAATCATTGGGTTCAAACAATGCCCGGAACATGGTGAATGCAACCATGGAAGGGTTGGCCCGTTTGACGACCGTCGAAGAGGTTGCTGCAAAACGCGGTAAGAGACCTGAAGAGATTTTAGGTTAGGAGGCTCGTATCATGGCTAAGCAATTGAAAATCACATTAAAAAAGAGTCTGATTGGACGTAATCCTAAACAACGCGCAACCATTAAGGCACTGGGACTGCGTAAAATCGGTCATTCTGTGACCGTGGAAGACAGTCCTGCGATTCGCGGCATGATCCACAAAACCGACTTCATGCTTGAAGTTGAAGAAGTTTAGGAGGTCATCGAATGAAATTACATACCTTGAAACCTGCAGAAGGTTCTCGTAAAGATACCAAGAGAAAAGGTCGCGGTACTGCGACTGGACAGGGAAAGACTGCTGGCCGAGGCCAGGATGGTCAGAAATCCCGTTCCGGTGGTGGGGTCCGTCTGGGCTTTGAAGGGGGACAGATGCCTTTGGCGAGACGTCTTCCTAAACGTGGCTTCTCAAATTACCCATTTAAGAAGGAATACGCCATCGTTAATGTTGGTGAACTGAATGCCTTTGAAGAAAATACTGTCATCACCCCTGAATTACTCATGGAATATGGCTTCGTCCGTAAATTAAAGGATGGGGTAAAAATCCTGGGTGAGGGAGACGTTGAAAAAGCCTTAACCTTAAAAATCAATAAGATCAGTAAATCTGCTGAGGAAAAAATTATTGCCCACGGAGGAAAGGTAGAGGTGATTTAAATGCTGTCCACGCTAAAGGATGCATGGAATATTCCTGAGATCAGGAAAAAAATCCTGTTTACTTTAGCTTTGCTCTTCGTTTATCGATTGGGATCGTTCATACCGGTCCCTTATATCGATGCGACGCAGCTGGCAAAGCTGATTAATGACGGCGGGATCTTCGGCTTGTTCAACATCATATCTGGTGGTAACTTTGGGAATTTTACCATTTTTGCCATGGGTATTACACCTTATATCAACGCATCCATCATCATGAATTTACTCGCGTTTGCCATTCCAGCACTGGAAAGCCTTCAGAAAGAAGGCGAAGAAGGGCGAAAAAAGCTAGCGCAGTACACCCGGTATTTAACCATTGTACTGGCCATTGTTCAAGCCTTGGGCATGAGTTTATCCTATGGTGATTTATTAGTAGAAAAAACAGCATTCACCGTTTTCGTCGTCGTCCTCTGTATCACAGCAGGAACGACCTTTCTGATGTATTTAGGAGAAGAAATAACCGAAAATGGAATCGGGAACGGGATTTCGCTGATTATCTTTGTGAGCATTATCTCTCGTATTCCCAGTGGCATCAGCACGATTTATGAATATGTCCAGGCTGAAACCTTGTCCATTGTCGGGGTAATCCTGCTTATCATCTTCATTATCGTTTCTACCGTCGCGGTGGTTGCCGTAACTGAAGGACAACGTAAGATTCCAGTACAATATGCAAAACGCGTTGTAGGGCGGAAGATGTACGGTGGGCAGAGCACTCATATTCCCCTTCGTGTGAATATGGCAGGTGTCATCCCGATTATCTTTGCCAGCTCCCTCACGCTATTCCCTGCGACCTTGGCCCAGTTCTTCCCAAATTCTGGTTTTAGCCAGTGGGTTGCTAAATATTTGGCCTGGGGAACACCGACAACAACCATTATTTATGTCATTTTAATTGTGGCATTTACTTATTTTTATACTGCTGTCACATTTAATCCCTTTGATATCGCAGATAATATCAAAAAACAAGGGGGGTATATCCCAGGTATTAGACCAGGAAAACCGACGGTCGAGTATTTCACTCGGATTATGAACCGTTTAACTCTTTTTGGTGGGATTTTCTTGGCACTTATTGCCATTATCCCTATTATTGTCGGCAATTTCATGGGAGGTGTCAGCCTCCAGTTCGGTGGAACCAGCTTACTGATTATTGTCGGGGTTGCCCTGGAAACTGTCAAACAGCTGGAATCAGAAATGACAATGCGGAACTATCAGGGATTCTTAAAATAATTCAAGACAATTTGGAGATGGAATAATGAGAGTTGTATTATTAGGACCTCCGGGTGCAGGAAAAGGAACTCAAGCAAAAGGAATTGCAGAAAAGTTCAATATCCCCCACATCTCTACTGGAGATCTGTTTAGAGAAAATTTGAAGAATGAAACACCGCTGGGAAAAAAGGCAAAGGCATATATGGATGCAGGCAAGCTTGTTCCAGATGAGCTGGTCATTGCCCTCGTGGAGGATCGCATTATCCGTGAGGATTGTAAGGATGGCTATCTTTTAGATGGTTTTCCGAGAACAGTCGCCCAGGCCTCTGCACTGTGTGCTTTTAATGAAAAAATCGGTAAGCTTTTAGATTACGCGGTTAACATTGAGGTGCCGGAAGGACTCTTAGTCGAACGAATTGTTGGACGGCGGGTTTGCCCGAAATGCGGTTCTTCCTATCATGTCACATTTAATCCTCCCAAAGTTGATGGAATTTGTGATATTGATGGCGAAGCACTTATACAGCGTGCAGATGATTCAGAGGAGACGGTGAAGACCCGTTTAGCGGTCTATCATTCCGAATCTGCACCCCTTGTCGATTTTTACCACTTTAAAGATAAGCTCATCAATATTGATGGCAATCAATCCCCACGAGCGGTTGCAGCTGACATTGAAACTGCACTTAAAGGCGGTAATCAGTAAATGATTAACGTAAAATCAAGTCAGGATATCGAGTATATGCGAATGGCCGGTCGCCTTGTGGCAGAATGTCACGAGCTTCTGGCCGAGGCAATCAAACCGGGGATTACAACCCTTGAACTGGATAAAATGGCGGAAGATTATTTTAAAAAGAATGGTGCCGTGCCCACTTTTTTGGGCTATCAGGGTTTTCCCAATTCCATATGTGCATCGATTAATGGAGAAGTAGTCCATGGAATTCCAAACCATCGTCGTTTGGAAGAGGGCGATATTATCGCCATCGACCTTGGTGCAACCTTAAATGGCTTCGTCGGTGATGCCGCCCGTACCCATGGGGTCGGAAACATATCGGAGACGGCTAAAAAGCTTATTGATGTCACCCGGGAATCCTTTTTTAAAGGCATCGCTTTTGCGCGTCAGGGGTATCGTTTATCAGACGTCTCCCATGCCATTCAATGTTATGTTGAAGCGAATGGTTTCTCAGTGGTCCGGGATTATGTCGGGCATGGGATAGGCAGAGAGATGCATGAAGATCCCCCAATTCCCAATTTTGGAAAACCAGGCCATGGTCCACGCTTATGTCAGGGAATGTGCCTTGCCATTGAGCCCATGGTTAATGTTGGGAATTATGATGTCGAAGTTTTGGATAATGACTGGACCGTCGTCACTACAGATGGTTCATTATCAGCCCATTATGAAAACACCATCGTTGTAACAGGTGAGTCAGAACCTGAGATTTTAACGATGCTTTGATGGTAGTGATATGAAAGATTTAACGTTAGGACAGGTGGTTCGTTCAACCGCAGGCAGGGATAAAGATCTTTTTATGCTGGTCGTGAAGATCATTGATGAGGACTTCGTTCTTCTGGCTGATGGTGACCTGCGTAAGCTTAGTCATCCCAAGCGGAAGAAGCTTAAGCACCTGGCTAAAACCAACCACATCGTCTCAATCATCCAAGAAAAGCTGATGAGTGGCGAGAAGGTGCAAAACGCCGAAATCAGAAAAGTATTGGAACCCTTTAACAGTAACAATAATAAGTCGGTTGTAGACGTGGAACACGAGGAGGTTTGATTAATGGGAAAAAAAGATGTAATTGAAGTCGAAGGAAAAGTAATTGAGGCTTTACCTAATACGATTTTTCTAGTAGAATTAGAGAATGGGCATCAAATCACTGCCCATATTTCCGGAAAGCTTCGGATGAATTATATCCGGATCTTACCCGGGGACAAAGTGAACCTGGAATTGTCTCCGTATGATTTGACCCGAGGGCGGATCGTATGGCGAGGAAAGGGCAAATCCTGAAGGAGGAACGAACATGAAGGTCAGACCATCCGTTAAGCCAATGTGCGAAAAGTGTAAGATCATCAAAAGAAACGGCCGTGTCATGGTGATTTGTGAAAATCCCAAACACAAACAGAAACAGGGTTAATGTAAGATCCTTGCAGGAATGCAAAAGCAGGCGGTATGGCCGCGGCAAACTCCATACCGATTACATAAAGAGGCGTGCGCGGTTGCGCACCGGACATGGAACTAGGAAAACATCACTTCTATCTAGGGTTCCAGGTCATATTTACATGACTATTTACTTTTAGGAGGTACACACTGTATGGCAAGAATTGCCGGGGTCGATTTACCACGTGATAAGCGGGTAGAAATTGGCTTAACTTACATCTATGGGATTGGGAGATCAACTTCTAATCAGATTTTAGCAGAATTAAACATCAATCCGGATACTCGGGTTAAAGATTTGACTGAAGGCGAAATTAACGCCCTCCGTGGGATTCTCGATGAAAAGTATACCGTTGAAGGGGATCTTCGTCGTGAAGTTAACTTGAACATCAAGCGACTCATCGAAATTGGCTCTTATCGTGGGATGCGCCACCGTCGTGGGCTGCCTGTCCGTGGACAGAAGACCAAGACCAACGCCCGTACACGTAAGGGTCCGAAGAAGACCGTTGGTAGAAAGAGTAAATAAATCCTAGTGGAGGTTAAGAATGGCTAAGAAAGTCGTCAGATCGAAAAAAAGAAAAATTAAAAAGAATGTTGAACGTGGCCAGGCCCACATCCAATCTTCTTTCAATAATACAATCATCACCATCACCGATATGGCAGGAAACGCTTTATCCTGGGCTTCTGCTGGTGAGTTAGGTTTTAGAGGTTCTAAGAAAAGCACACCCTTTGCTGCTCAGATGGCTTCTGAACAAGCAGCTAAACTGGCCATGGAACATGGCCTGAAAACTGTCGAAGTTATGGTCAAGGGACCTGGCTCTGGCCGTGAAGCTGCAATCCGTGCCCTGCAGGCTGCCGGCTTGGAAATCACACTCATCCGTGATGTGACTCCCATCCCTCATAATGGATGCCGTCCGCCTAAACGTAGAAGAGTCTGATTGGAGGTAATTAGAATATGGCTAGAAATAGAGATGCTTCATGCCGTCAATGCAGACGCGAGGGCATGAAATTATACTTAAAAGGTGAACGATGCTATTCAAAGGACAAATGTGCCTTTGAAAAGAGACCGACCCCTCCGGGTCAACACGGCAAGAGACGCTCCAAGGCTTCAGAATATGGCCTGCAGCTCCGTGAAAAACAAAAGGTCAAACGAATTTATGGCGTGCTGGAAAGACAGTTCAGCGGCTATTTCGATAAAGCTGAAAAACAGAAGGGCATCACAGGGGAAAACTTACTGTCCATCCTGGAAACCCGTTTAGATAATGTGGTCTATCGTTTAGGCCTGGCGACTTCCAGAAAGGAAGCCCGTCAATTGGTTTTACACAAACACTTCTTAATCAACGGTAGCATTGTCAATGTTCCTTCATACCTGATGAAGGAAGGCGATACCATTGAAGTCAAGGCAAAAAGTAAAAAATCACCGAAGTTCAAAAGTATCGTGGAAATCACTGAAAACCACGTCATCGTGCCCTGGTTATCTGCAGATTTAGATAATTTAAGCGGTAAACTGGTTGGCATGCCAACACGTGAAGATATCGATGTTGAAATTGCTGAACATCTCATTGTTGAATTATACTCTAAGTAAGGGTATCAATGACCTTGAGAATTTAACCCTCGCGTTATGGATAATAGTATTAAATTATAGGAGGGTCACGATTTTATGATCGAATTTGAAAAACCGATTATCGATATTGTAGATAAATCAGATGATGATACTTACGGCAAGTTCGTAGTCGAGCCCCTGGAAAGAGGCTATGGTACGACCTTGGGAAACTGCCTGCGCCGGATCATGCTTTCTTCTTTACCAGGTGTTGCCGTCACCAATGTTAAAATTGATGGAGTGCTCCACGAGTTTTCGACAATCCCCGGCATTAAAGAAGATGTTATTGAAATTCTTCTCAATCTCAAAGGGTTGTGTGCAGTCATGCACGTCAATGAATCGAAAACCGTTCGTATTGAAGCATCCGGTGAAGGCGAAGTTACAGCCGGTGACATCATTGGCGATGCCGACGTCGATATCATCAATCCCGATATGCACATTGCTACTTTGGCAAAGGATGGTGTGCTGAATATGGAAATCCGTCTTGAACAAGGACGGGGTTATATCTCAGCAGAAAAGAATAAGTATCCGGGGATGCCCATTGGCACTCTACCACTTGATTCTAATTTCTCCCCAATCCGGAAGGTGATTTTCCGAGTGGAGGACACCCGAGTTGGTCAGGTGACGGACTTTGATAAGCTTACTTTGGAGGTTTGGACCGATGGAACAACCTCTCCAGAGGATGCGCTATCCTTATCGGCCAAGGTGATGAATGAGCATTTGAATCTTTTCATTGACTTGACAGATGCCACCAGCAATGTGGAAATCATGGTGGAAAAAGAAGAAAACGAGAAAGAGCGCATCCGTGAGATGTCCATTGAAGAATTGGAATTATCCGTTCGTTCAAGTAATTGTCTCCGGAGAGCCAATATCGATACTGTTGAAAAACTGACACAGAAGACAGAAGAGGATATGATTAAGGTCCGTAACCTGGGCCGTAAATCCCTCAACGAAATCAAGCATAAGCTTTCTGAAATCGGTCTGTCTTTAAGTCCAGAAGAGAAGACAAAGGAGTAATTGTGTAATGGCTGGAAATAGAAAATTAGGCCGTCCCACTGATCAGAGAAAATTGATGTTACGTAATTTAACAACTGCTCTGCTCGAACACGGCAAGATTGAAACCACGGTTACCCGTGCGAAAGAACTGAGACGCATGGCTGACAAAATGGTAACCTTAGGGAAGAAGGGGGATCTGCACGCAAGACGTCAGGCTCTCGCTTATATTACCAAGGAAGAAGTAGTTGTTCGCTTATTTGACGAAATCGCACCAAAGTACGAAGAACGTCAAGGTGGCTACACCCGCATTTATAAAATGGGGCCACGCAGAGGCGATAATGCCGAATTGGCTGTAATAGAATTGGTCTAATACACCATGGGGGAGGTTTAGCCTGGAAGGGTTAAATCTCCCCTTTTCCAATATAACCATCATTAGAAAGAACACTTATGGAAAATTTGATCGAGGTACGGGATTTAGGGTACGAATATCCTAAAAATGAAGAGAACAAAGAAGAAGATACCACCGCCCTGCGGGGAGTGGATTTTACTGTCGCCCCCGGGGAATTCGTCGGTATCATCGGTCACAATGGATCAGGGAAATCGACATTATCAAAGCTTCTTAATGCGATTATCCTGCCCACAAAGGGTCAGGTCCTCATTAAAGGGATGGATACCAAGGATCCAGAAAATCTTTGGAGTATCCGTCAAACAGCTGGAATGGTTTTTCAAAATCCCGATAATCAACTGGTGGCCACCATTGTTGAAGAGGATGTGGCCTTTGGACCGGAAAACCTGGGTGTGGAGCCCGCTGAAATCCGCCGTCGGGTGGATGAATGCCTGGCCACGGTTTCCATGGGGGAGTATCGTAGACAAAAGCCCCATCAATTATCCGGGGGGCAGAAGCAACGCATTGCCATTGCTGGTATTTTAGCCATGGAGCCAGAATGTATTATCTTTGACGAGCCCACAGCCATGCTTGACCCATCAGGGCGCCGGGAGGTCATGGAAACCATCAAGAAGCTTAACCGGGACAAGGGGATGACCGTGCTGCATATTACCCATTATATGACAGAGCTCATCGATGCGGATCGGATTATCGTATTGGATGGGGGACAGATTGTCATGGAAGGAACACCCCGGGAAATATTTCGCCAGGTGACGGCACTGAAGGCCATTGGCCTGGACGTACCCCAAATGACAGAATTAGCCTTTCTGCTCCGGGAAAGCGGCTTTGATATTCCCGACGACCTTTTACATATTGAAGAAATGGCAGGTGCCCTATGCCCTTAGAAATCGTAAATTTAGAGCATGTCTATTCCAAAGGCTCTCCCTTTGAATTCGTTGCCCTAAAAGACATCAACTGCCGTATTGAGGATGGGGAATTCATTGGGCTGATTGGACATACCGGCTCGGGTAAATCTACTCTGATTCAACATCTTAACGGGTTATTAACCCCAACCAGTGGGTCAGTGCTCTTTAATGGGAAGGATATTTTTAAAGAGGATCGAAAATCCATGGTTAAGCTTCGCCATAATATTGGCTTGGTTTTCCAATACCCAGAGCACCAGCTCTTTGAAGAGACCGTCGCCAAGGACGTCGCCTTTGGCCCTAAAAACTTGGGCCTATCCGAGGAAGAAATTGCTACACGGGTCCGTCAGTCCATCGAAATGGTGGGGCTTCATTACGATACCGTTAAGGAGCAGTCACCCTTCGAGCTATCCGGGGGGCAAATGCGTCGGGTTGCCATTGCCGGGGTACTGGCCATGGAGCCCCAGGTTTTAATCCTGGATGAACCCACCGCCGGCTTAGACCCCAGGGGACGGGACGAAATTCTCTCCCAGATTAAAAAGCTCCACCAGGAAAAGGGCATTACCGTCATCCTTGTATCACACAGCATGGAGGATGTGGGGCGCTTAGCGGATAAAATTCTGGTGATGCATCAGGGATCTGTCGTCTTTTTCGATCAACCGGCCAAGGTGTTTACCGAAATTGATACCCTGGAATCCATCGGCTTGGCGGTACCCGAGGTGACCTATCTCATGCGGGAGCTTGCTAAACGGTATCCGGATATTCGTCAAGATATCTTTACGGTGGAGGCCGCCAAGACGGAAATCCTGAGGGTTATGGAAGGGGATGCCCATGTTTAAAGATATTACCATTGGCCAATATTACCCGGCAGATTCCATCATCCATCGATTAGACCCCCGGACAAAGATTATCTTTACCTTTGCCTACATTATTCTGCTTTTCGTCCTGAATAACCTTTGGGGCTATTTGGCTGCCTTCATCTTCTTAGCGGCGGTCATTTTAATGAGCAAAATTCCCCTGGGCTATATTTTTAAGGGGCTTAAGGCTCTGGTCCTGATTATCCTGCTGACGGTGGTCCTGAATCTCTTTATGACCCCGGGTACCCCGGTGGCTTCTTTTGGGCCATTTACCCTGACTGCAGAAGGGATTTGCAACTCAACCTATATGGCCTTACGTCTGATTTTCCTCATCATTGGGACAAACATCATGACTTTAACGACCTCTCCCATCGATTTAACCGATGGAATGGAGTTTTGCATCAAGGGAATCCCCTTCGTCAGACGATATGCCCACGAATTATCTATGATGATGTCCATTGCTCTGCGGTTTATTCCAACACTGATGGAAGAAACGGACAAGATCATGAAGGCTCAAAAGGCCAGAGGAGCCGACTTTGAATCCGGTAATTTGATTTCAAGGGCAAAGGCCCTGGTGCCCATTTTGGTGCCCTTATTTGTATCGGCTTTTCGTCGGGCAGATGAATTGGCGACCGCCATGGAAGCGCGGTGCTATCGGGGTGGGGAAAACCGTACTCGGATGAATCAGCTGCGTTTTACAAAGGCAGACGCCATTACCTTCATCGTCCTCCTCGCCTTTACGGGGCTTCTTATCTATTCCCGGTTTATTACCTGGCCTCTGCCCTTTTCCTTTTCAGTATAAGGACGGTGGCTGCGGTGAGAAACATTAAACTAACCATAAGCTATAAAGGCACAGCCTACGCCGGCTGGCAGTTCCAAAAAAACGCCCCTTCTATCGAAGAGGCGCTTTTGGATGCCATCCATCAGGTCACTGGGGAGGTGGTCAAGCTCTACGGTGCCGGCCGTACCGATGCCGGGGTCCACGCCCAGGGCCAGGTGGCCAATTTTACCACAGCCTCCCGGATTCCTCCGGAACGCTTTGCCCTGGCCCTGAATACCAAGCTTCCCCGGGACATCCGGGTGATGGAAAGTCATCAGGTCCCAGAGGACTTCCATAGTCGGTACAGTGCCGTCGGAAAAATTTATGCATACACTCTGTATACCGCTCCCATTGAAAGCCCCTTTTATTGGGACTATACCTGGCATATTCGTGAAGTTCTGGACTTAAGGGCCATGGACACCGCGGCCAGAGCCTTTTGTGGTGAACATGATTTTAGGGGCTTTATGTCCACCGGTAGTGCCGTGAAATCCACGGTACGGCGCATTGACACCCTGACCATCGAAGACCACAGCCCGGAGATCCAGCTCACCATCCAAGGCAATGGCTTTTTGTACAATATGGTCCGGATCATCACCGGCACCCTGGTGGCTGTGGGAATGGGGAAAATAAAGGCAGAAGACATCCCCGGGATCATCGAAAGCGGGGACCGGGAGCAGGGGGGGATTACCGCACCTGCCCAGGGGCTGATGTTAAAAAAAGTGATTTATTCACAATAATCATTTGACAATAGCCTTCAGTTAGGCTAGAATTAACGATGGACGTTATTGTACCCTTAGCCCCGGTACAGCATATAAACGACGACTGACAACCCCCCACTTTTGTTGGTCATCCATAAATAAGAAAAAAATAACTACTCAATATAGGAGGAGCCTGAGATGAATGCAAATGCCACAAAAATGGCTAAATCTCAAGAAATCGAACGCAAATGGTTCGTCATAGATGCAGAAGGCAAGGTCCTTGGTCGTCTGGCAACCGAAATTGCAACCATTTTAAGAGGAAAGAATAAACCGTATTTCACCCCCCATGTCGACTGTGGTGACTTCGTCATCATCGTGAATGCGGATAAGATTGTTATGACGGGTAATAAACTCGACCAGAAATTGTACAAGACCTATTCCGGTCATCCCGGCGGACTGAAGGAAACCAAATACCGTAAATTCTTACAGGAAAAACCGGATCTTTTGGTCTACAAGGCCGTTAGAGGCATGGTCCCCCACAATAAGCTGGGCGATGCCGTCATGAAGAAGTTAAAGGTGTATGCCGGCCCGGATCATCCCCATGCCGCACAGCAGCCTGAAGCTTTGGAAGTTTAGTAGAAAGGGAAATTAAGAATGGCGAAAGTACAATATTTCGGAACAGGTAGAAGAAAAACCTCTGTGGCCAGAGTACGTTTACTGCCCGGCGAAGGCAAGTTCATCATCAATGGCCGCGATATTGATGATTACTTTGGACTGGAGACCTTAAAGATGGTCGCAAAACAGCCCTTAGTCTTAACCAATACCATTGGGAGCTTTGATGTTATCGTCAATGTGTTTGGTGGTGGCTTCACTGGTCAATCCGGTGCCATCCGTCACGGTATTTCCCGTGCCCTGTTGGAAGCAGATGCTAACTTAAGACCAGAACTCAAGCGTGCTGGTTTCTTAACACGCGACTCACGTATGACTGAACGTAAAAAATACGGTCTCAAAAAAGCCCGTCGTGCGCCTCAGTTTAGCAAGCGTTAATTATATCGATTTATTAGAAAGCTCGGCCTGTCACTTTGTGACAGCTGGGCTTTTTTGTTTATTCCAAAGTTTGTTTTTACTCTAAAAATGATGGATCAACGCAATAAGTAACGGTCAATGGCCGTTTTTTTTATGACTTACGATTGATTGTGGTATAATAAAAAACAATTAAATTTTTGAGGAGGATGACATGCGACCCATTATTGGTGTAACCCCATTATACGATCAGGAAAAAGACAGCCTTTGGATGCTTCCGGGCTATTTAGACGGCTTAATGGCAGCGGGCGCCACACCCTTGGTTTTGCCCCTCACCCAGGACGAAGCGGTGTTAGACACGTTTTTAAGCCTTTGCCATGGCTTTCTTTTTACTGGGGGACAGGATGTGGCACCGGCGGTTTATCAGGAAGAAACTTCAAGGCACTGCGGTGAAATTTGCGAAACCCGGGATGTTATGGAGGGGTATTTATTAAAGAAAGCAGTGGCCCTCGATAAGCCGATTCTGGGGATTTGCCGGGGGATTCAACTGCTGAATGCTGTCTACGGGGGAAAGCTGTACCAGGATTTGGGACAGGAGCATCCTTCCGATATTGATCATCAGATGAAACCACCCTACGATATGACGGTCCACAACGTCCATGTTTTGCCGAAAACGCCATTGTCCGCGCTCCTCGGGGTGGAGGATTACCCTGTGAACAGTTATCATCATCAGGGGATTTTGACCCTGGCCCCGAATTTAAGGCCCATGGCCGTTTCCCCCGACGGTTTGATTGAGGCTGTTTATATGCCGACACAGTCCTTTCTTTGGGCGGTTCAGTGGCACCCGGAATTTAATTATCAAAAAGATAAGGGGAGCCAAGCCCTTTTTAAGGCATTGGTAGAGGCAGCCAGCCCGGAACAAAAAGAAGGCGAACCCATTGTGATGCACCCCATCGGTGTGGTCAAAAATGATGGTATCGTGCGTCGGTCGGACAGCTGGGGTGAGGTGGTCAGTACCATTGTATTGGATAAAGCTCTGATTCCTGGGCTGGAAAGCCTGATTGAATTTTCACATATCCGGATTGTTTTTAATTTCAGCCAGAGTCCATTTGACGAAATGGACCCGGCCACCCGTTTAAAATGCCATCCCAGGGGACGGCAAAACCTTCCTTTGGTAGGATTATATGCCACCAGGACCCCCAATCGCCCCAATGGTATTGGGATGACGGATGTGCAGCTTTTATCCATTGAGGAAAATAGATTGACCGTGAAGGGGCTGGATGCCTTTGATGGGACGCCGATTTTAGACATTAAGCCAATCTTTAGAGATCAACGGGTCGGGGAACAGCGTTACCCAGACTGGGAAGATCAATTGTAGATGTCGAGGAAGGAGAAAAAATGGTTCAACATCGTATTGAAAATGATCGTTTGCGGGTTGTGGTAGCGGATTACGGCGCAGAACTGATGGAAATACAGGATAAGCAAGAAGGACGATCGGTTTTATGGAAGGGTGACCCAGCCCATTGGGCCCGACGGGCGCCTCTCCTCTTTCCCTGCGTTGGTGCCCATTGCCACGGGCAGTACCAGCATCTGGGACAAGTTTATCCCATGCCCCGCCACGGGTTTGCCCGGGATATGGATTTTGTGTGCACGTATCAATCAGATTATGAGGTGACCCATGTGCTCACGGACAATGCCAGCACCCGTGAATACTATCCCTTCCATTTTAATCTGGAGGTAACCCATCGGCTGGAAGAGGAGTCCTTGGTGGTGATTTGGCGGGTGGAAAATACTGGAGATGGGGAGATGCCCTTTACCATTGGCGGTCATCCAGCCTTTGCCTTGGATGAAGAAGCTGGGAAGGAGGGGTATATTCTGGATTTTCCGGGGCGACAGGAGCTTAAATATTTACTGATTGATCCGACAGAGGGCCATCCAAATCCTAGGGATGTCCACCTTATGTCTCTTCAGGACGGCTGTTATTCTCTGGATGATGATTTTTTTGCAGAGGATGCCCGAATCTTTGATGGTGCCCAATTTGATGAGGTTATTCTGAGGAAAAAAGACGGGACTCCTCTGGTGGCATTAAGTGCTCCGGGATTCCCGAATTTTGGAATCTGGTCAAAGCCTGAGGCTCCCTTTATCTGCCTCGAGCCTTGGATCGGACGAACGGATGATGTGGGCTTTTCTGGGGAGCTGACGGAAAAACCAGGCGTTTTGGTGGCAGATCCCGGGGACGTTTTAAGGGCGGCCTACACGATTGTTGTTTATTAGGACAAAAATAAGCACCGTTTCTCTGAGTAATAGAGAAATGGTGCTTAAGGATAATTCTTAGAACATGATCTTATTATCGATGTATGCTTTTAATTCAGCAATGGGCAGGCGAACCTGTTCCATGGTATCCCGATCCCGGATGGTGACGGCCTGGTCTTCCAGGGTATCAAAGTCTACAGTAATGCACAGAGGGGTTCCGATTTCATCCTGGCGACGATAGCGCTTCCCGATGCTGCCGGCTTCATCATAATCGATATTGAAGTATTTTGCCAGCTCGCTGTAAACCTCAGTGGCTTTTTCGCTCAGCTTTTTGGACAGTGGCAGAACGGCTGCTTTAAAGCAGGACAAGGCAGGATGAATCTTCATAACGTTTCGGATATCGCCATTTTCCAGTTCTTCCTTTTCCAGGGCGTTGCATAAGAAGGCCAGGAACATCCGATCGGCACCCAGGGAGGGCTCAATGCAGTAGGGAATGTACTTTTCGTTGGTGATGGGGTCCTGGTAGCGCAGATCTTTCCCAGATTCGTTCTGATGCTGGGTTAGGTCGAAATCGGTCCGGTCTGCAATACCCCAGAGTTCACCCCAGCCGAAGGGGAAGAGGTATTCTACGTCAGTGGTGGCATTGGAGTAATGGGATAGTTCTTCTTGCTCGTGGTCCCGGAAGCGGATATTTTCTTCCTTCATGCCTAGGTCAAAGAGCCATTTTTTACATTGATCCTTCCAATAGGCGAACCATTCGAGGTCGGTACCGGGTTCGCAGAAGAATTCCAGCTCCATCTGTTCAAATTCCCGGATTCTGAAGATGAAATTTCCGGGGGTGATTTCGTTTCGGAAGGATTTCCCCACCTGTCCGATGCCGAAGGGAATCTTTTTCCGGGTGGTCCGTTGGACATTCTTGAAATTGACGAAGATCCCCTGGGCGGTTTCCGGACGAAGGTAAATTTCGGAGGCGCTGTCTTCGGTGACGCCTTGGAAGGTTTTAAACATCAGGTTGAACTGGCGGATTTCTGTAAAATCGGCCTTTCCGCATTCGGGACAGACGATGTTGTTATCCCGGATGTAGTCTTCCATCTGTTCCTTGCTCCAGCCATCGACAATGACTTCTTCACCCTTTTCCTGGAAGTAATCCTCCAGAAGTTTATCGGCACGGAACCTTGATTTACAGGCCTTGCAGTCCATCAGGGGGTCATTAAAACCACCGACATGGCCAGAGGCCACCCAGGTTCTGGGGTTCATTAAAATGGCGGCATCCAGGCCGACATTATAGGGGGATTCCTGGATAAATTTCTTCCACCAGGCCTTTTTAACATTATTTTTCATCTCCACGCCGATGGGGCCGTAATCCCAGCTATTGGCAAGACCATCATAGATCTCAGATCCTGGGAATACAATACCTCTCATTTTGGCAAGGCTGACAACTTCACTCATTGAAAAGCTAGACATTGGCGTCCTCCTCTGCAATATTCATAATTTCTTATTTTAACATAGATTCAGATTTTATGCATACTTTATCCCGGATTATTTTTATGAAAATATTATAATATTTCTTGTTTTAAAATGAGAGCAGTAGTGTTAAAATGACTATATCCGTGATTTGTAAAAATTGAGGAATTAAAGGAACGATATAGGAGATTTTAAAGATGACAATTGGAATGCTATTGGGCCTCTTTGGCGGCCTGGGTATGTTCATTTACGGGATGCACCTGATGAGCGAAGGACTTAAGATTGTTGCGGGGAACAAAATGAAGCATCTGTTGGAGGTGCTGACGAATAACCGCTTCAAAGCAATCCTTGTGGGGATTGTGGTGACCATCATGGTTCAGAGCTCCAGTACGACGACGGTCATGGTTGTGGGCTTTGTCAATGCATCGCTCATGAGCTTAACCCAGGCGGCTGGAATTATTTTAGGGGCAAATATTGGGACGACTGTAATGGCCCAACTCATTGCCTTTAATGTGGATGCAGTGGCACCGTTATTTATCGGTATCGGTACCTTTATGGCACTTTTTGGTAAAAGAAAGAGTACCCGGGATTTGGGAAGTATTGTTTTAGGCTTTGGGATTCTTTTCTTTGGGGTCAGCACCATGAGTACCACCATGGAGCCATTAAAGGATAGTGCGGTATTTATTGAATGGCTGACGACCTATGGACGGAATCCCTTCCTTGGTTTGCTCATCGGAACTGTCATCACCGGTATTATGCAAAGCTCGGGTGCGACTCTGGGATTACTCCAGGCACTGGCAATTTCTGGGGTTTTTGCAGGGGTCACTGGAACGGGGGCCATTCAAATTTGTATCCCCATGATGATTGGGACCAATATTGGGACCTGTGTGACGGCACTGCTTTCGAGTATCGGGACAAGTACAGCGGCTAAAAATGCAGCCTTCATCCATTTGTTTGTCAATATCTTTGGTGCGATTTGGGTGATGGTTTTGCTGGGGATTATGGATGCCACCATGGCGGTGAACCCTATTTATGAATTTATTGTCAATATTTCCGGGAATATGACCAGCGAATCTGGGGCCATGGTTCCCAATGTGGCCAGACAGATTGCCATGTCCCACACCTTCTTTAATGTGGCCAATACCATCGTCCTTGTCCCCATTATCAACTACTTCGTCCATTTTCTGGAACGTGTTTTCCCAACCGGTGAAGAGGAAAAGGGATTACAGCTGGATGAACGGCTTCTTAATAATCCCTCTGTGGCCATTGGTCAGGTGGGGAAAGAGGTGACCCGTCTCAGTGATATGGCCCGTAAGAATTTTAAAACAGCCCATGACGCTGTGATGAACAATGATGAAAAAGCCATTGAAAAGGTATATGAGCGGGAAGAGCGCATTGATGAATTTGAGCATGGTATCATCGATTATACGGTCCGTCTCTCAAATATGAATATTTCCCAGATAGAAAATGACCGCTTAGCCTTTTACCTGAAGGGGGCCCACGATTTAGAGCGGATCAGTGATCATGCTGAAAATATTGCGGAGCTGGCAGAAATGAAGATTCGGGAGAAAATTGATTTAAGTGATGATGCCAGAGGTGAAATAGAAGAGATCATGGTGTATACCAGCCAGACCTTGGAAAATGTGGTTAAAATGTTGGAAACTGAAGATCCGGAATTATGTGATCAGGTTTTGGTAGAAGAGGATGAAATTGATAAGATGACCCGTAATCTCAAAGATGCCCATATGCGTCGTCTGAATAAAGGGGAATGTAAAGCTTATAGTGGGGTATTGTTCTTAGATTTGTTGGCGAATGTTGAACGTGTGGGAGATCATGCAGCCAACGTTGCCCAGGATATCCTAAGCATGCGCAGTGAACGGAATATCAATAAAATTGAGGAGGTCATTTTCTAATGCAATATGATGTGATCATTATTGGGAGCGGTCCCGCTGGTTTAAGTGCTGGGATTTATGCATCCCGTGGCCAGCTGAATACATTGATTCTGGAAAAGGGGGCCATTGGCGGTCAGGCAGTGACCACCTGGGAGATCGAAAACTATCCCGGGGCTCCGGAAGAAACAACCGGGCCATCCTTAACCGAGCGTATGCGGGAACAGTGTGTGTCCTTTGGCGTAACCTTTATGACCGGTGAGTATCGAAGTTTGGCTAAAACCACAGAGGGCTACATTGTCAGTGTGGGGGACCAAGCCATCAAAACGCAATGCGTGATTATTGCCAGCGGGGCAGAACCCCGGCTCCTGGGGTGTCCTGGGGAACAGGAATACCGAGGTATGGGGGTTTCTTACTGCGCTACCTGTGATGCCAATTTCTTCCGAAACCGTCATGTGGCAGTTGTTGGGGGAGGGGATACCGCCATTGAAGAGGCCTTATATTTGACCAAATTTGCATCCCAGGTGACGGTCATCCATCGCCGGGATGCTCTCCGGGCGACAAAGATTTTAGCGGATCGAGCGATGGCAAATGATAAAATCGACATTGTCTGGGACAGTGTCGTGGAATCCATCAATGGGGACGGTCTGGTTTCCGGGGTAACATTAAAGAATGTCAAAACAGGAGAAAGCCAAAAGCTGTCAGTGGATGGTGTTTTCATCTTTGTGGGTCAGAAGCCCAACAGTGATGCTTTTGCCGATGATTTGACTTTGGATGAGCGGGGATATATTATAACCGATGAACAAATGTCCACAGGCCTTCCTGGGATCTTTGCCGCAGGGGATGTTCGTCAGAAAATGCTGCGCCAGGTGGTCACGGCCACAGCAGACGGTGCCATTGCAGGGGTATCCGCCATCCGTTATCTTGAGAATTTATAATATAGGCAATAAAAAAAGAGCCAAAGGGCTCTTTTTTTATTTAGGCGCTTAATACGGTAGAGGCATCGGCCTTCGCCATATAGGTGTATTTGTTGAGCTTTTTCCATTGGATACCCGTAAATCCGGCTTTGCCAAGCATCTGCCAGATATCCTTTTCGCTGTACATCCGAATATCTGTTACCTCATTGATGGGGCGACTGACAATGTTTAAATAGCGCATGGCCGCGTTCAGATAAGTATCACAGATGATGAGCGTGCCCTTGGGCTTGAGTACCCGATGAATTTCCTCCAGAACATCATGGGGATAGGGATAATGGTGGAAGGTTGAGGTGCTGACCACCATATCAAAGGAGTCTTTTTCGTAGGGAAGCTGCTTTGCATTACCAAAGCTTAGGGTAACATCCTTATCGGCTAGACGTTCTTTGGCTCCAGCCAGACGTTCAAGGGAATAATCAAAGCCATTAGCTGTAATCAGCGGAAAGGCCTCGAAGATTTGCTCTAACATCAAGCCAGACCCACAATCTAAATCCAAAAGTGTATTGAACTGATAATCCTTTAGGGCCTCTACGATATCCTGGCGGCAATCGTGGGAGTATTTTCGAAATTCACTGGTATTAAAGATGGCGGCCATTAAGTCCTGGCTAATGCCACGTGTATCATCACTCATTTTATTTGATCCTTTCTGAGGTAATCTTCATTGGTGCCCATAGTTTAACACGTTCTCAGAGGTTTGACCACCGTAAAAGGCTCTTTTTCTAAAAAGAAATTCAGGATGCAACACAGTGCTGCCTGACTTGCAAAACAAGGGCCTTTTATCTGGGAAAAGGAGCAAAATTGTAGATTAGAGTACTGTACCATGCTAAAAACTTAATTGATTCTTAAATAGGATACCACTGATTGAGAAAATCCTCTCGCTTATGCCAATCCGGCATGAGGGTCCCCAGTGCAGAAGAAAAACCAAAATCATGGCTGGGATAGCGAAAGTGAAGCATCTCGTGAAGTGCGATATATTCAATACAGAACTCAGGGACTTTAATAAGTTCAAGATTGAGAATCAGAATTTTGCTTTTGGGGGAACAGGAGCCCCAACGATTGAGCATGCGATAGATTCTGAGTTGGGGAAGTTGAATTTTATAAGGTGCTGCTTTTACAACTGCATCTGCTAGCAAGGGGACGAATTTCTCCCGAGCCTGGTCTCGGTACCACATATCCAGTATAAATTCTTTATGCTCCCGGTTATTGGGTTGGTTACATTCCAATACAATATTTTCTCCAAAAATTTGGACCCGGGGCTCTAAGTTGGTGTGATGTACCGATAGATTATAGTAATGTCCTAAATATTTATGGGATTCCCCAGTCGTATAGTGATAAATCCGTTCATGTTCTGGTGTGATGATCTGTCCTTTTATCATAGTGCCCTCCTCGTATGTAAACATTATATCATTAAGAAAAAGCAATGCTTCATAATTTGTTGCCCCATTTTAGCAATTATTTGTTATAATATAAAAACACATGTTTAGAAACAGGAGGATTATTTGAATTGCAAGAGATTAAAAATCCAAATCAAATGAACATTATTTTGGGAATTGTGGGAGTTGTCATGGGGGTGCTTTTGATTTTTGTGCCTGGTATGCTGGTTGATCTGGGGGCCTATCAATTTTACTGTAATTATTTTGGTATTGCCATTATCATCTTTGCCCTTGGCTGGATCTTTTATTATGCCAGACGGTCGGCACAGTTCAAGGCTTTTATGGCCAGTGATCAAGAAAAAATTCAATGGAATTATGATGATGCGTTATACCGTAGCTTTATTGGGGAGCTTTTGACCATTCAGAAGAAATCCAGTCGAAAGCGCTTCTTAATTCTTTGGGGGGTTATCATTGCACTGTCAGTAGCCTTATATTTTCTTCTGAGCCCAGAGTCGAGAAACTTTGCCTTCTTCTTTGGAGGGTTTTTTACTTTGACGGCGGCCATCTTTGTGCTCGTTGCGCCCAATGCCTTCCGCTTTCGGGCGGCAGAAAAGCCTTACTGCTCGATTATCGCAGTCAATGAGGCCTATACCATGGGGCGGTATCACCGCTGGGATCGCTGTCGGGCAAAGGTAAAATTCCATGAAAATGGTGACAATGAATTCCATGTCCTTGGCTTGAATTATGAAGGCTTTACCGCCAATGGAAAGCTTTTTCGGGAGTGGAGCGCACTTTTGCCGAATTCTGAAGAAGGAACTTTAAAGGAAGCCCGGGAAATGGCATCGAAGATTAATAAGGCCACCAAGGTGTTTGAATCGAAGCCTAAGAAGGATATATTGGAACGTGCCTTTGATAAGATGTTGGGTAGAGATAAGCCAGCACCGGACAAAGGTAAGAAGAAATAATAAAAGAAGCCCCTTTTAGATTGTAGGATTGAATCTAAAAGGAGCTTCTTTTATTGTGAAACCTTAGCATAGAGGGTTTTGGCACCAACCCCCTTTAACATTCCTAATTTTCCAGACAGAGCACTGATGATATCTGCTGGAGCATCTAAAATAACACTGATGACGGACACACCGTGGGTTGGACAGGGGATGCCCATCCGTCCGATAATATAGGGGGCATACTGGTGGAGGGTGGCATTGAGCCGCTCCACGGCCCCGCTATCTTCAACGATGATGCCGATGTGGGCAATCCGGTTGGGATTTTGTGTTTCCATCTTATTCGGGGTAAATGAGATGATCCTCGGTGATGTTGTCGAGGACTTCATCTAAGAATTTCTGGGCTTCATACTTGGCCATGGGCAGATTCATATCCAAGTAATTGCCACAGTCCCGGGGAGCTGCACCGGGAATCTCCCCCTCAAAACCTGCCATGAAGTGATAGAGCTCCGTAACCAGGGGAACAACGTCCCGGGAGATAAGATCTCCTTTAATCAGTAAATAAAAACCGGTCCGGCAGCCCATGGGCCCGAAATAAACAATCTGATCCGAGCGTTCAGGGTCGTTCCGGAGATAGGTTGCCCCTAAATGCTCGAGGGTATGGGATTCTGCGGTATTCAATACTGGCTCACGATTGGGTTCCTTCATCCGGATATCGAAGGTAGTGATGCAGTCATCACCACAATAATCCTTACGGGAAACGTAAATCCCCCGAAGGAGATCGATGTGGTTAACGGTAAAGCTTGCGATTTTTTTCATAATCATAAATCCTTTCGTAAATTAAGATAGGTGTTTAGCGCGTCTAAGTAATGGATCAGTAAATTCCCCTGGGCAGGAATCCGTAATTGCGGATCGAAAGCGGCATGAGGAATGGATTTTCGCCCCGTTCCCTTTTGGGCAGCGTCCCAATAGGGTTTGAGGCTTTCAAAGGGGAGGAGGTAGGCTTCATCTAATTGCTTAAAAAAGACAATCAGGAAGGAAAGACCATCCTGGCGTTGAAAGGCATCCATAAATTCAATCTGATGGGCGTGGATGTTTGAAATGGGAAGTCGTTTGAGGTTGGTTTCCTTGGCATCAAAGCAAATGGGGATGCCCTGTACATTCCCCATATAATCCACGGTGCTTTTTTCGTCAAAGTAGGCTAACTTGATGGTGCCCCGCTCTTTATCCAGCTCCACAGGCTTGATGGCCGTCGGCAGCTTTTGAACCACCGCCAGCCCCTGATCGAGGTAGAGCTGGTTGGATTGGTTAATACAATCCTCCAGGTAGCTTCCCCGGAGGCCCCGGGAGTGCCAATAGCCCATCAGTCCACCTCCGTGTAACCCAAATCCCTCAAAATCGATTGGAAATCTTGGGGAACGGGTGCCTTAAAATCGTAGCTTAAGTCAGGGATAGCGTAGTGCACACTATGGAGGAGCTGGCGCCGAAGTCCATATCGCTCTAAAAAAGCCTTATTGACAGCACGATTACCGTATTTGGGGTCACCGATGATGGGATGATTGGCAGCGGCAAGCTGTACCCGAATTTGATGGGCCCGTCCAGTAAATAATCGGATACGGACCAGGCTGGTGTCCTGGTTACTGGCAATACGCACGCAGCTGAGGTGGGCAGATACCCCTTCATCCCCAGCCCCGATGGACACCTGATTGGTGGCGCCATCCTTGACGAGTTGATCCCGGAGGGTAAGGGATGGTGCAATGGTTCCTTTGACCAGGGCGAGATATTCCTTTAAAATACTGCGGGAGCGGATGGCGGCATTCACCAACTTTTGGGTTGGGTAATCCTTGGGAATCATGATGATGCCGCTGGTGTTTTTATCCAACCGATTGGAAGGGGCAGGGTGAAAAGTCCCCCCATCATTTTTAATGGCCGTGGAGAGCCAATCAGACAGTGCGGGTTCTCCGCTGGCATCGGGTTGGGTCAATAGACCATCGGGTTTGTTCACCACAAGGATATGCTCATCCTCATAAACCGGCTGATCAAATAGGGTGTTATTTGGAGGTATTGGCGGTTTTGGAACCGTCTGGCCATTATCGCTGAAGTGGGCGATGGTTTCATCCGAGAAAAAAACCTGAATGCAGTCCCCCTCATTGAGAAAGGCCTGGGGCTGTGCCCGCCCCTGATTCAATGTGATTTGTTTCTTCCGGAGCATCTTTTGGAGAAATCCCTTAGAGGCCCGGGGAAAGCGCTTCAATAGATACCGATCGATGCGCTGACCGGCAGCGTTTGTATCAATATATAATTCTTTCATGGCCCTATTATAGCATAAAAGCGATCAAGGGAATCCCTTTTTCTTTTGAAGTGCGAAGGGTGTAGCGGGTATGGTACAATAAATAAAGTAGTTCATATGAAGGATGGAAAAAGTGTGAAATATATACCTTATATAGAAGAGAAACCAATAAAAGGAAATGCTGCGCCTGCATTTGATTTGGAAGCCATTCGGACAGAGGCGTTAGCGGCACCCGGAATGCCCTTGTTTGACATGACGCTGACGGAGCGCGTTGGAAAGGATGCGGCTCAGGGGATGCTGATTCATGGGGAGTGCATTGCCGCCTGTGCCTGGCTCAAGGAAAAAGGGGAAACCGTTGATTTAGTCTATATCGATCCACCCTTTGCCAGCGGTGCACACTATACGAACCGCATGTATCTCCGGGGGAAACCTCATACCCACCAGGCTTTTGAAGAAACCATGTACAGCGATATCTGGAAGCAAGGGGATTATCTGAAATGGATGTATAAAAATCTTCTGGCTATTCGTAGCGTTATGAGTGAATCTGCCAGTATTTATGTCCATTTGGATTGGCATATCTGTCATTATATTAAAATATTGATGGATGATATCTTTGGAGCTCAGAATTTTCTCAATGAAATCATCTGGTCCTATAAATCCGGAGGTGCATCAACGGCCAGCTTCGCGAAAAAGCACGATACTCTCTATCTTTATGCTAAAAATAAAGGGCATCACCTGTTTAATCCAATGAAGGAGAAATCCTATAATCGTGGATTAAAACCCTATCGTTTTAAAAATGTGAAAGAATATGAGGATGATTTGGGGTGGTATACCCAGGTTAATATGAAGGATGTTTGGGAGATCGATATGGTGGGGCGAACGGCTGGTGAGCGGGTAGACTACATCACTCAAAAACCAGAGGCCTTGCTGGAGCGCATTATAACCGCATCCAGTCACAAAGGAATGATCGTGGCGGATTTTTTCGGTGGAAGTGGTGTTGCCGCCGGGACAGCAAGCCGTCTCGGCCGACGGTTTATCCATTGTGATGTAGGCATCAATAGCATTAATGTCACCCGAGACCGATTAAAAAAGCAATCGACCGGAAGCTTTTTCATCTACCGGGTGGAGGATGACCTATCCTTATATCGGAATCCAATCCAAACCATGGAGCAGCTGAGAGCACAGCTGCCACAATTTCAAAAAGAGAAGGGGATGCCCAAGGTTTTAGCAGGGACAATTTTAGAGAAGGGGGAACGGATTCCTGTTTATCTCCCCAATTTGCTGGATCGATCGAGTCACCAATTGGAAATATCCGTTTTGAGCCAACTTCAACAGGCCCGAAAAAAATTGAAAAAGAAATATCCCAAAATTCGAGTTTATCATCTTCAGGGGGACGCGGACTGCCAGGAAGAGGGACTGGAATTTGTCAACCTAAAACCGGTGATCGAACAAATACGGAGAGCCGATGAGGCATGGTGGCATTGTCAAAAAAATCAAGAGGGGTATACGCTTCGTTTGGAGCAGTTTAAAAGTGATCATTTAGAGGAGAGTATTGGAATCTATAATAAAAAGAAAGAGAAGAACAAGGGATATCAAGCGATTCATGTGAGCGGAAGGGGGTTGGAGCTCATTGAAATGATCGCCCTGGATTGTGAAAATGATGAAGGCACTTGGATAAGCAGTGAAGAAATCCATATTGATAAATGTGGATTTCTAATCTATAATAATGTAAAATTCAACACATTATGGGATGGGACAATCCGATCAACCAATCAGCCGAAGCGGCTTAAAATACGAAATATTGCAGGTGACGAAACAGTGTGGAGGATTGTATAAACAAAGGAGGATCAAATGGGACATCTTTTATGGGTGATGATTATTGGCGGCATTATAGGGGCGGTGGCCGGTGCCATAGCCAGTCGGGATTTACCAGCTGGCTGTATTGGTAACATCGCTGCTGGGATTATTGGTTCCATAATCGGGGAAAAACTATTTGGATACTGGGGACCAACAGCAGCAGGTATGGCCATCGTACCGTCTATTATAGGAGCACTCATTCTAGTAGCAGTAATAGATCTATTCCTTCATTTACGGAAGAAGTAAGCGATTGGCCCAATTGAAAAAATAAGTAAATAAGGCTATTGACAAAAGCCTCGAGACAGTTTATACTAAATAAGCCGTCTCGAAAGAGGGCATGGCAAATTGAAAAAGCTGTAAAACTACTAAAAAAAGTACTTGACAAAGCGGACGCAGTTTGCTAAAATAAATAAGCTGTCTCGAAAGAGGCACACCAAAACACAGCACTGAAAAAAACTTTTAAAAAAGTGCTTGACAGTGAAAGAGTGGTTTGGTAAAATAAATAAGCTGTCAAAAGCAAACGACTTCAGAATTGAGAAAATTTAAAAAACTTTCAAAATTCACTTGACAGAAATAAATGCTTCTGCTATAATAAAGAAGTTGTCAATTACGACAGCGAGGTCATAGAAAAGAGAATAGTACCATAAAACCTGGATAAAACCAAAGATTCCGAAGCAGAGAGATCTGTTGAAGAAAAGAAGAAGTGAGTCGAACACTTCTATAAAACAAACGAACCAAGCGTAAGAACCAGAACATCGGCTGAGGCCGATGACAAACTTTTATTGAGAGTTTGATCCTGGCTCAGGACGAAC
>NZ_FNRK01000020.1 GCF_900107815.1 Eubacterium aggregans | reverse complement strand
TCAATTCAAGTCCAAAGTGCTGTTTATTCCTTATTCTATGCGGGTTTCGACGTTTCAACATCGTCGTTCCTCGTGATGTAAGACGGGAATGTAGGATATAACAGTCTGCGTCAATCTCCCGGAACATCCGACGCACAACATTGCCTTTTCCCTGCTTGTACTCATATCGGACGATTGCCCCCGCTTCCCGGGCAATTTCATCGGTTCCATCGGTCGAATTGTTGTCATAAACATAGATTACCGCATTTGGCATCGATTTTTTGAAATCTTTGATAACTTTCTCAATTGTTTTTGCCTCGTTATAGCATGGGATTAGAATTGCTGTTTTCATTGGGATTTTTCCTGTTTTTCTAATTCCCGTACCCTTTTTTCTAGTAGAGCCACTGCTTGTATCAACCGCCTCGATTTGGCATTGAGATGCGAAACAATTGCCGTTAGCGATAATAATATCAACAGAACAAACATAGCTTCAATCACAAAAACAACATTAACAGGATCGATCACCCCTATGAACCTTGCCAATTGGTTAATAATTTCAGGGAAAACAGCTATGATTAACATAACCAAAGCAGAAATGAGCCAAACCAGAGTATATCTAAGATTTAGATTTTTTTTACGAAGCATATTTATAATAATTGCCAAATATATGAAAATTGCTATGACTAAAAAAACTCGCAAACTAGTATTCATTTTTTTCCTCCCTTCCTTTTGTCACCAATAATTCCCAGTCGGTAAATAATAATAGCCAATGATACTTTAATCATATAGTAAATCGACTTAAATGCATTTATCGAAGATTCTCCACCTTGTCTTTCCTGCATTACAACGGGAACTTCTTGAATCTTAAAGCCGTTTAACACTGTGGCAATGATTGCCTCTGGCTCTGGATAATCCTGTGCATAATCTTTTGCAAAAAAAGAGGTTAACTCCTTGGATGTCGCTCTAAAACCACTAGTTGTATCAGTTATTTTCACACCACAACAAAATTGGATTAACTTTTTCAAAAAAACAATTCCAGCTCGGCGCATTGCCGATGACTGAAAACCATCCTTGGTAATGAAACGCGATCCTATTACCATATCTGCTTGTCCTTTCAACAGGGGTTGTATCAATATCTCTAAATATTCAGGATCATGTTGACCGTCACCATCCATCTGAATGGCAATATCATAATCGTTCTCAACAGCATACTGATAACCGGATTGCACTCCCCCACCAATTCCCAAATTAACGGGCAAGGTTAAATATGCAAAATCATTCTCTTTGCATATTCGCTCCGTTTGATCTGTAGAACAATCATTAATAATAATGTAATCCACTTGAGGTACACATTTCTTAAGATTCTTAATCACTAACTCAATTGATTCTTCCTCATTGTATGCAGGAACAATTACTAAAACTTTTTTATCATTTATCATTTTACCACGTTTTCTCCTGACTTTTTTTGTAGAAGCATCTCGTCAATTCCTTTTTAAAATTAGATTTGATTCATAGAATATTGTCCAGATGATTAATGAGTAGCCCATCTTTTTAAGAGTATATTCTGTCATCCTCCTAATACCCATTCTTAAACACCGCTGCTGGCGTCATAAACAATATTTTTACATCAAACCACGGTGTCCACTTTTCGATATATTCAATATCACACCGGATTCGCGGCTCAATATCTGTATCTCCCCGCCAACCATTCACCTGGGCCCATCCGGTAAGACCTGGACGCACGTGATGCTTAATCATATATTTGGGAATCTCGTCCTTAAACTTGCTCACATAAAAGGGACGCTCCGGGCGGGGACCGACAATACTCATATCCCCTTTAAGCACATTAATCAGCTGTGGCAGCTCATCAATACTTGTTTTTCGGATAAAAGACCCAAACTTCGTCTTTCGGGGATCATCCTCAGTGGTCCACACCGTATTTCCAACCTCTGGCATATCATTTCGCATCGACCGGAATTTATAAATCTCAAAATCCCTTCGATTCATGCCCACGCGCACCTGCTTATAAATAATCGGACCCGGCGATGTCAGCTTTACCAAAATTGCCGTCACCAATAGTAACGGGGACAACACAATCAAAACAAGCAAAGAGAAGAGGATATCGAACAACCGCTTGATAAATTTATTAAAGGGCTCGTCCAGAGGAATATATCGTGTATTAATAAGCGGAATCCCATCCAGCTCATCAAAGGCGGGCTTGGATCCCTGAACCAAGTTAAAATAGTCCGGGATAATCTGGGTCTTAATCCCCTGGTATTCACATTTATCAATCACCTCATCAATTCGGCGGTAGCTGGTGTTCGGCAAGGCGATTACCACCTCATCCACACGGTATTCCTCCAGGATTTCATTCATCTCCCGGGTCGATCCTAAAATTGGTATCCCCTCTTTCTCGCTTTTGGGATAATAATCATCGACAAAGCCACAGATTTTATAGCCGAGCTGGCGATCGTTCATCACCTTCTTGGCAAACCGTTGTCCAAGGGCACCGGCCCCCACGATGATGATGTACTTAATATTAAAGCCGCGCTCCCGCATGCTTCTTAAAATCTTTCGAATAATTCCCCGCTCAGCCGACACTAAAACCACAGAGAAAATATAGAACAGCCCCAGCATATATCGGGAGAAATGAATGCTTTTTCCCGTGTATAAAAATGCCAATAGAATCAAAATCCCAATGGTATTTGATAAAATAATCTCCTGACATTCCTTGGTAAAACGCTGCTTCCGATAGGGTTTATACAACCCAAAGATAAGGAATAAAACCAAGTAGACGGGTACCACAAAGGCAAGCAACGCCATATAGGCTTCAAAACGCAGAGTCCGTATGCCATCATTAAAAAAGGGCGATGCAAACCGAATATACCAAGCTAACAGCAGTGCGCCACTGACCACAAGCATATCTGCCAAAACCTGGAGAAAATTAAAAAAATGTTGGTTGCTTTTAATCATTAGTCCACCTCCTTATCGATTTCGCCGAAGGGCAAGCTTTTTCATCACCTGGGTTCCCCACAAGACGGCATTGGTGGTCAGGGGATTGTACTTTCCACGATAGTGCTTTTGATAAAAAATTCCCATGGAATCATAAAAAGCCTCAATGGTTTTGGGGTTCCGTTTTCCAATCCCACTAGCCTTTTTGTAATGAAAAATCCGAACCTTTGGATAATAGATAATCTGAAAACCCGCTTTTTTAATCCGATAGCACCAATCCACATCCTCACCATACATAAAATAGTCTTCATCTAAAAGGCCAACCGCATCAATAGCCTGGCGACTCACCATCATAAAGGCCCCCATAATGCAATCAACCGAGCAGATTTTATCCTCATCGACAAAGGTGAGGTTGTACTCCCCAAAGCGTTTGCTTTTAGGAAAGCGTTTGTCCAGCTTCAGAGAATGGTAGATCCCATTCGTCGGTGTGGGAAAACTCCGTTTACAGGCCAGATCCAAGGCCCCTGATTCCAGAAGCACCTTGCATCCCAAGGCCCCCACGTGTCGATGGTTTCTCATAAACGCTAACGCATCACCAATAGTATTGCCCTCCACAATGGTGTCGGAATTCAACAGCAATATAAAATCTGCCACCGAGCTGCGTATTCCCATATTATTGGCCTTGGAAAACCCGAGGTTCTCAGAGTTCTTGATGATTTTTACCTGGGGATAGTGTCCCTCAATCGCTTCAATACTGCCATCCTCCGATGCATTATCCACCACGATGACCTCAAAATTGATCCCCTTCATATTGGCTTCGTAAATGGAATCCAGACAGTTTGATGTCAGCTCCAGGGTTTTATAATTAACGATGATGATTGATAAATCCATCTTTACCTCATTTCCGATTGCGCTAATGTTTCGCTTTTGCTTTTAATAATATAGATCGGGCGTCCCTTGGTTTCCAAATATGTTTTTGCCAAATATTGACCGAGGATCCCAATACAAAAAAGTTGTACTCCCCCAATAAAAAGCACAATACACACGAGGGAAGGATATCCTGCAACAGGATCCCCCCAAATCAAAGTTTTTGCAATGAAGAAACCAATTAATCCAATGGCCAATAGGCAGAGAATGAACCCCATTACCGAAGCCAAGGACAGCGGCACTGTTGAGTAGGCAACCACACCATCCAGGGAATACAAGAAAAGATGCCAAAAGGACCATTTGGTTTCTCCCGTCACACGCTGTCTATTTTCATATTCCAGCCATTTCGTCTCAAAGCCAACCCAGCTAAAAATCCCCTTTGTAAAGCGATTGTATTCTTTTACGGACAAAACCGCCTTGACGACATCGCGCGTCATCAACCGATAATCCCGGGCCCCATCAACAATGGTCATCTTTGACATGCGATTCAGTACGTGATAATAGCGCCGCGCAAAAAAAGAACGAATGAAAGGTTCTCCTTTACGGGATACACGCCTGGCTGCCACACAATCATATCCTTCTGCGACAATGCCCAAATACATCTCGGACAAAAGCTCCGGCGGGTCCTGAAGATCCACATCCATCACCGCAACAAAATCACCGGATGCATGGGACAATCCCGCCAGAATCGCCGCTTCTTTTCCAAAATTTCGGGAAAAACTCAAAAATTGTATCGCGCCATCTTCTTCAGCTAGTGTTTTTAAAATATTGATGGTCCCGTCACAAGAGCCATCGTCGACAAAAAGTAGTGTGATTTCAACGCCAAACTCAGTACTAAATTGAGAGCGAATCGGATTCATCGCTTTGTAAAAGCAATGAATCGTTTTTGCTTCATTATAACAGGGGACCACTACCGTGAGCCGTTGATTATTCATCGTCGATACTTCGTTTCTAATTGTTTTAGTAATCCATCGATCAGCATTAATTCTATTTTCAAATAATTTAATGTACGTTTTGCCTTAAAGGGTGATTTCTTCAGTGATTTAACGCCTTTTAAACCCGCCATCAATCCACTAATATACTCTTTACCATATCCACGTACTGCAAACATCGCTGCTTTGGCTGTAAAGCCGCAGAATAGGAAAGGGAAATTCAATAATAATTGCCCTAAAGGCATATTTTTATAGACTAAATAAATGTTATTTCGTGCTGAAATTCGAACCTTAAAGGGTGAGTATTTATTGCCATCAGCGGTTGTTGCACTGCCGATGTGGTAGCAAATGGCCGTCGGCTCATACCAATTTTCATAACCATGGATTAATGCCCGATAAGAAACGTCCACATCCTCAAGATATGCAAAAAAACGCTCGTCAAAGAGACCGATTTCATCAAATACTGATTTTCGGTACAAAGCGGCGCCAGCACACACAGAAAAGACCTTTGTTGGCTTATGATACTGGGAAATTGGATTCCCGTCACCTCGCTTAAAAGCCCATCCCAGAATATTATAAAAATCACCAGTGTCATCTAGCTTATCCCGCTCATTAAAGCGAACCATGCGTGACGAAATGGCAAAGCGGCGTTTATCAACATCAATCGCCCGGTACAGAGCCTCTACAAAATCAGATTCAACAACAACATCGTTATTTAAAAGAAGTACAAACTCACCATAGCAAGCTTGAATCCCACGGTTAACCGATGCCGCAAATCCAGAGTTCACTTCATTTTGTAACACTCGCACATTTTTATAATCTGAAAGTATAGCCATGCTATCATCACTCGAACAATCATCCACTACGATGATTTCTATTTCGTCGTTACACTGCCCCATCAAGCTATCCAAACAGGGCTCTAGATACTTTTCTCCATTAAAATTAGGGATAATAATCGAAATTCTTTTAAATTCATCCATTTTATAATCATAACGTAAAAAAGGTGTAAACACAAGAGATGTCGCTCCAAAACTAAAAATAATACCCCTCACAGCTTTGTCTTGATTGTTTATCTCAAGGTATTTGCTATAAAGGGCATTGTGATTTAATTATTGTAATTTTTGTTGAATCCCATTCGCATGGTACCATTTTTGAGATGGTTCTGATAGCTTGACGATGATCACGCCATCTTTTTCTAAGATACTCCCCTCATTCGGCCATGTTGCCATCATCTGTGACGCATTGACAGCTGCCTGTTTTTGATCTGTTGAGGATGGTAATACGGTGTAACCCAATGTTTTTAAAAAGCCACTGATTCGTCCATTATTCCCATCATCCCACAAAAAGTAGGAGCCTTTCATTCCCAATGTATCATGTTGATCCATAGCGATAGCATCCGGCTGCTTTGCACCAATGAATACCACTGGCTTTGAATGATAATCGTATCCTGATTTTTCAATTTCTAGCATAATTTCATTCCCAACGGTACAGTCATACTGGTAACGGATATAATCGTTGAAATAAATACGATTCATATTGGATAAATTGAGGAATAAAAGATAAATCACCAGGACGATCACAACCTGATGAAGACGCCTATGCTGCTTAGTGGCATTGAGTATCAAAACCATCTGAAGCGCCCCTGTAAGACATAGGCCAAACAACATTCGTCCCATGGTATTATTGGTCCCCATTAGTACGTACATAATAAAAGGTCCGCATACAAACATAATTGCATAAAATAGGAACTGCGCTTTTTCTTTCATTTCTTTAATGGTAAAAAAGGTGAATATAGCGTAGCAAATATAGGCAATGGTCAGTATACAAATGACCGTTCCACCAAAAACACTCTCTGCCCCGAGGAATGGAGACCCAAAAGATACCCGGCAAATATTATAAAGTGCCTTAAAAAAGGTAAGAAAAACACTTTCACCACTCCACCAACCAATAAAGCCCTCGGTAATATATGAATCATAGGAGCCGCGTATGGTGACAATGCTGAAAAAAACAATAAAATAAGCCACTGTGGAAATAATAGCAATCATTGCCGATTTCCAGACGATTTCAAAGGTTTTAAAGTCACGATTTAAGACTCGGATAAAGCAAAGACCGACGATGGCTGTAATGTACAAACCCAGAATTGCTTGGTAAATGGAAATTCCATAAAACAAGAGGACAATCGCCCAAATCAAATTTACTTTTGACTTTGTTTTTAGCCATAAACGCGTATTCCCAAAAGAAAAAGCCGCCGCTAGCAAACCCGTGGCCACGGGAAAGCTGGACATGGAAAATGCCATCATGTCACCTGCCACAAAGGGAATCGTTGCATAATAAACTAAAAAAACAATCTTAACAAAGACCTTAAGCTCCTGCAATTCTTCAGAGAAAATAAAAAGAAAAATAAGACCGGAAGAAAACCATGTTAGAATTGCAAGAAAATCCCAAAGAAAGGGGATTGGCGCACCATTATGAGAAAATATCAAATCGAAAATATGAATTGCAATTCGCCCCTGCTCTAACCAGCCTAAAGGTTGGGTCCCATTTAAGAGCCAAGTCTCTTCATCAATGGATACCGTGGGGTTGAGCAAAAAAAAGCCATAGGCCAGAACAACACAAAAAAAAGCTATAATAATAGTTTTAAAGTTAACACGAAGGTATTCTTTTAATCTCACTGCCATCAGTCTCTCGTCACCTCATATCTTCCCAGCATTTAGCTGCTATTTAAAGAAACACTGATTAAATAAGACCCGAGTCAAACAGTCGCATTAATCAGTGATTCTTTCGCTCTATCAATATATTACCATATGTATGTAAATTTGTCTTTTATTTTCCAGAAGGAGACGGCATTCTCTCCACAATTTGTTCCAATACTAATCAGCTCCGTGGCCCATAACACCACCTTCACCCCTCGCTAATGATTGCATTGCATACGTATTAACCCAAAACTGTCCGTCTTCCTCTCGAACAAACCCGACTCTAGCTGTATAGTCACCTTGAAGTAGTAGTGTTACAATAAATTCAGAATCGCCCCCATAAGCAGTAGGTTCACCTACTTCAACGGGTGTACTGACATCCGTATACTCTCGTAAGTTTTTAATGAGATTGGTACCATCTGACATAATCAATGATTCTTGAGTATCTAAACAGGTTTGTAAATCAGTACTAAATCCCCTTGTCGACAAAGATTTCACTTTATCGTAGTCTGAATTAAATGCCGCTTGATAAAGCTCCATTGCCATCATTTTCATTTTTTCAGACTCTTCTTTTGTCAACCCTTCTGCTGCCTGAACGGGAATCGTTGGTTTAGGAGTTACTGACACGGATGGAGTTATTACTGTCTCTTTAACACTACTCTCTGGATTCTTCTGTTTTAGGATACTCCATAATCCTATAAGAATTATTACCAAAACCAATATTAAGACACCTAAAATAATTCTGCTATTTTTTTTCATAATCCCCACATTTATAGATTCTTATACGCTCTATTCATATCAATTAACCCACCAAGGCCAGGAATTTGACCTTTAGAAGAGTATTGCCAGATATCAAAAGATTTATTAAAAGTTGGTTGATCGTTATATTGAGCAAGCCAAATTTTATAGCTACTCAATCGATCATAATCCAATTTATTTGTAAACCAGTTTAAGTTCGCATAGACCATCGGCGTATAACCACCAGCTTTTATCGTATCGCAAAAAGCAATTGTAATATTCGTTAATTCCGTCTTGCTCAGCCCACTTTGGCTTCCATCTTCTATATCAAAAGCAACAGGCAAGTCCAATGCACGTCCATTTAGAATACTCAAAACAAATTGAGCCTCTGCTTTTGCCTCTGCAACACTCGTTGCATAGCTATATTGGTACGTTCCAATTGGAAGACCTGCGGCCGTTGCTCTTGAGTAATTTCCCTCAAAAGTACTATCCTTTTCACCATCCCCAGACCGGCCCCAGCCAGTTCTCAAGATTGCAAACTGAACACCTGCATTTTTTGCTGAATTCCAATTATTATTATATCCATTCCAATATGAAACATCGACACCTGTTGAGCCTGCTGTTATCGAATAGTCTGGCGTATAAGAAACTGGCTCCATGATCCACTTTTGTGCCTTTGATCCATTCGATTGATAGCACCAAACATTTGCTCCGTTATTTGTATATCCATAACAAATATCCATAGCTAAACTGTTGCATGCCGAAATAAACGTTACACTCCCATCCACATTATCTTGAATCCTCCATTTTTGAGCTACCGTTCCATTCCATTCATACTGTTGAATATTTGTACCATTTTCTTTTCCTGCACTCACAACGTCAAGGACTTTTCCACTTTTCATATTTGTTATTTTATAATAGTTGCTTCCTACACTTTCAACATTAAATTTCTGAGCATTAGTATTATTAGAATCATACAATTGAATATTTGCACCGCTATCTACTGATCCAGCTGCAACATCAACCACCTTGTTTTGGTTTAAAGTAGATTTAAATGTATAGATGCCCGAATAAGAATCGCTTTGTCGCAATATAAAACGTTGTGCTTTTGTTCCATTATTTTGATAAAGCTGGATATTTGTTCCAGCAAAAGTTAGTGCACCATAAACATCAATAACTTTACCATTTGAATTTAAAAAAGTAACTGTCTCATCTCCATTATCAATCACTTTCCACTTTTGAGCATTTGTTCCATTTAATGAGTATTGTTGAATATTTGCACCATTTAGATTCTCATTACTTGCAAGATCCATTGCTTTGCCCGAATTGACATTGATGAAAGTCCATGTCTCATCATTGTTTTTTTGTGCCTTAAAGCGCTGTGCATCAGTTCCATTATATGACCACAGCTGAACATTAGCACCATTGTCCTTGTTAGCTGCATAAACATCCATGACCATGTTACCATTCAATGCAGAAACGATACTATAGATCCCACCATCTTTTATACCACTGTAACTGGTGGCATTCTCTAGTACCATTGTACTCACTTCAGACTCACTATTTTTTTCTTTTACTTCGATTTTGAGTGAACTTTTTAATCCTTCACATTCTGCCCATATTCTAGTTTGACCAGATGTAATGCCCGATACGCATCCATTGTCATCAATACTTACAATATCTTTATTCTCTGTTGTCCATTTCACTCTCTCGTCTTGATTGAAAAACTCTGGCACTTTTACTGTAATAATGCTTTTTTCGTCTTTATCTAACGAAAAACTCTCCACCTCTTCGAATTGGATGCCTTCGGTAACTAATTTAAATCCATTTTCTTTCACAAATTTTTCTGCATTACTTCCCACATTAGCATAAAAATTAATTGGTTCCGTTGTAGAAATATTTTCATCTCTAATACTATCCTCATCTATGTTAAAGCAACCTTTTTCAAAAAGAAGGACGCTATCAGGAATTACTATATTTCGTAATTCACGAACATGCAAAAAAGCATCCTTACTTATAGCCGTTACCGCATACTCTGATCCATCGTCCAGTACTAATTCAGATGGTATGATATATGAATAATTGCTATAGGATGCCTCTTCAGACACAGAAATCAAACGAACCTGTCCTTTTTTTTCTCCATCCGCTTTTTGCATAATGGTATAAATCATACCACTTTGTTCTATATCTTGATCTATTGTAGAAGACACTCCTTCTGCAAAAACTATATTCGAAAACAAAAGACTAAATCCAATTATAACAAACATTAATAAAAAATAACTATCTTTTCTAAAAAAGCTCAATTTCTTAACCATAATTATAAATCTACCTTTCTACGAAAAACATCATGAAATAGTTCAAATCATTAAAGTTCTTCGTGCTTATTTAATGTTTCACCCTTTTCAAAATTATGCTTAATTACAATTGTCATTTCCAGCAGTCGTATAGACTACTGAAGCACATATTTATATTTACATTTTCACCTTTCATATTTCTTTAGGCTTGCATTTGAGCATTGCAATAGGTAGTTATTTAAACTGCATAATATTTAAAAACTCTTTTTTAATTCCGAAACAAATTAAAAAAATATTTTTATGTTTTTTTCCACAATCCTTCTCAATCTTTAAGCCCTTCAACTATGAATAAAATTTTAACCACCACCTAAATATTGTTTATCATCATTAGTGCCGTACCGCAATGATGTAATTGGATATAGTACAAAATGGTAACTTGCATCTCATCTCTGCTATTTTCAGTATGGGCAAACAGCGTTCCATACAAATATAATTTATAATAATACAGTCTAATTCTCTATACTTTAGCTTGTTCAATATTTCAAATTATACCCATATGACAAACTTCCATTCTGATTACAAGGTTTTGAGATTCATACAAATTACACCTATTAATATAAATCCAATACCAACCCACTGAAAAACTGTAATACTCTCTTTCAATATAAAAATTGATGCCAAAATAATTAAAAAGTAAGAAAGGCCTGTTGTTAAAGGCTGAATATAGCTCAAGTCAAAACGTTGTACAATTACAATCCACATCAAGAAGCTCAGTATATAAAGACATAACCCAATTACTGTTGTATAGGATAATTGAAGATTAAAAAATGAATTAGAGAATGTAAAGTTATTAACATCTGAACCAATCTTCACCAGAGTCAATCCTCCAACTGAGCAAAATAAATAAAGCACTATTAAAATAAAAATCATATTTAACCTTTCTGCTTTTTTATGATATCAAAATAATCAATCTGTTAAAAACATTACCACAATGAATAGAAGTATTGAATATTATACTGAATACATAAAAAATAATTTTGTTACTACCGCAATTAGTACACATACTACAGCAGAGATTACAATCGCATTCACTCTATTCTGATTAAAATATGTCTTAATTTTCTCTGTTTTAAATAGCAAAGAGGAAGGTATTATTAAAGGTGCAAAATATCTCCCTTGAACCCCCAAAATGGTGATTGCCCGTATTGAATTAAAGGTGATATATAAAGCAGTAACTACCAATCCCCATGAAATAATAACTATAGACAAGATTACTGCTTTTTCTGACCGTTTATATTTCAACGTATCCGAATCATCTAATATTGCTAATGAAAACAATCCACAAATTGCCATCAAAGAATAAACTGATGGCAGATTCCCAGAATATGCCAGCGATACACTACTTCCTTCAATAAATGTCATTGCATTATTCTGAATATAATTAATGAATACAATTAGATAACGTAACGGATTCATTATAATTGTTAAAACTTGAGTCTTAGGGTCCATATTCGGCACTGGCCATTGGGCAATTCCATGTGTGGTTGAGTAGAGCGTACTTACTAATAGTACAAAGGTTAGAATTATACATAACAAGTATTTTGTTCTTATGCCATTTTTCTTTTGCTGACCTTCCAGGGGTCCCAAACAAATTTGATTCTTAACTCTGAAAAAGGATGGAATTTTTGCATTTGGTATAAGAAATATAAGTAAAAAAAACGGTATGTATGTAATCTTGCAAGTACATAGAAGAACAATTGACCCTAAAAATATTATTAGGTCTTTTTTACTTACCTGTTTATTGTTATCACACTTTGCTTTCATGCAAATAAACATACTTAAAACTAACAATACGGATAGATTCGTAATCGGATCGGCCGAATAACTACTCGCTGTGTATATTTGTGTCGGCAATAATGAAAAAACGAAAAAAGTTTTTTTATAACAAGGGATTTTCCTTATAATAAGTGTCATGATGCTTATATACGAAATTAACGTGAAAAAACGTCCTGTATTAAACACCAGCCAAAATGGTAACTTTAACAACTTTGCTAAAAATATTCCGAATGCTGCTGGTAAATAAGCTGTGGGCATATAACTTTCAGCTGTTGTACTAATATATTGATAATGATTATACTGATTTATGTTGAATTCAGTATAATAATTCTCTTTTTCATCCGAGGTATCAAAATTTGCTCCATTTCCATTATATGAAAGAAATTTCTCGATATTCTCCGGCCAAGCAATTTCACGTTGATTTGATAACGCAAAATCAAAAGAGGCAATTTGATATGCTTTTACAAAATGCTCCTTTTCATCAAAATTAAAATAATTAGGCATCAAATTTATAATATTCATTCCAAATACCAGTGCAATTATAAAGAAAGCAACATGTATTTTGCTAATAAAAAAACTTCTGAACAAGATTAGTATGCACAAGAGTATCATAACTGATGTACAAAGATAAAACCTACTCCAATTGAAGTCAAACGTGTTGTCAATCTTAAGGTTATCTATTTTTACTGTTTCTTGTAAATTGGAAAAGTTCTGGAAATAGATTTTAGATTTATCCCCATTTCCGTCAATATTTAAAACAATGTTACTCTTCCTTGAAGGAAATACTTGATAACTCTTAGAACCCCAAAAATCACTTTTTCCATTATCAATAATAACATTAAAATCCCCTTCTGTATTTTCAAACTCAATTTCTAAATCTAAAACATAGTCTGAACTCATAATCGATAACCATGTTTCTGCGCTCTCCTCCTTTGGTGATATTACTATTTTATCGTCGTATATGTCGATATTTTCTGAAGCTTCAATTGAATCCATTGAAACCATTCTAATTCCTTTTTGCTCATTTGGCAATCGAAAATAAGAATAATTAGAAATAATTTCTATGATTCCCCCAATAACTACTGATACAAATACAATAAGTATAAAAGTAATTATTCTAGTTTTTTTAATACTCCTCATCATGATATTGTATGATGTTTATATTAACATAACACCATAATTTCCTTTCATTCAAATATTATGATTTTAATGCATTTGGGTGATGTGAATTTTAATTTTCATCTATTATAGAATTTCTTACTGGCCCTCTATACAATATCTCATTTATTACTAATACTAAAGCACTCTTTGAAATATTCATTTCAATGACGTTAGCATTAATAATAATTGTAATTATTGCAAAATAAAACTTTGAGAAAATATAATTTGCATTGCTATTTCAACCCCCTGAATGATACAAAACAACTTGAATTCAACGCCTTACCAAGATTTAACTATAGTGGGTTAAATAAATTCTCACCTCATACCATTAAATGATAATCAAAATTAAAAACCCCGTTAATTCCTATATCTATAAATTTTCAGTTACAAAAAACCATCAGCACTCATCAGCACTTTTATAAAATAAATTTATGGTTTAATCCCAGGGTAATACTTGCGCGCATACAATTCGCAACTTGCAACTTCCTTACGTGGTCATTCTGTTTAAGCACTTTAGTACTGAAATCGCTTATTGTCAACTTCTGGACTCTAGCTATTGATGGATAATACTTAATTTCACTGATCGTGTACAGATTATCGCTCATAATCTTTTTAAACTTACACTTTTATCTCAAATCGTTCATTTTTCAAAGATAAATTAGGATTGTAAAAAGGATCATTCTGTAAATATGTTCTCCAAGTCTTTTTCATATAATTAACTTCATTAGTAAACCTCTGTTGCTTTTCTTTTGTATTTTCTAGTCCTCTAGATTTAGATTCATAATGTAGTGCGATAACATTAGGTAAACACACATTATAGTATCCTTTTCTCAATAACTTAATACACAAATCAACATCATTAAAGGCCACTGGCAAATTTTCTTCATCAAAACCATTGACAGCAATAAATTTATCCTTTTTTATCATCAAAAATGCAGCAGTAACGGCACTATAATCTGCGACTATATCTAATTTGTTAAAGTAACCGTGTTCTGTGACCGCGTATCCTTTATGCCCGTGACCCGCAACTCCTTCTGATTCAGATCCTCCCCCTAATCCAAGCACTACTCCAGCATGTTGAATTGTTTCATCATCGTATAATAATTTTGCTCCAACTGCCGCAATATGCTCCTGAGTGGCATATCCTAACATAATTTCTAACCAATGAGGGGTTAGTATTTCAATATCATTATTTAAAAAAACGATATAATCCCCCCTAGCTAGTCGTACTGCTTGATTATTAAGCTGAGAATAATTAAATGGAATTTCTAAACGCAGAACTTTGAAGGCGTTCTCCAAATATTTTTCATAATGCTTAAACAATTCAAAAGTTTCTTGCTCAACACTGTTATTATCCACTACAATTATTTCAAAATCATCATAATTTATTGTTCTGAGCAATGATTCAATACATAACTTTACATCCGCTGCATGATCTCGCGTTGGAATTATAATTGAAACCTTTGGATTTGTAGCAACCGTATAATAGGGAATGTATGTTCCGAGAGCATTCCCTTCTTTGACAATAACGTTCTTTCCCCTTCTTTTGAATGTATCTTCAAGTACCTTCTTCCCTGCGTCAAAAGCATACATCTTTGACTCTGGGTTCACTGCTGTTGATTCTTCTATCATCCGCCAATGATATAGGATTTGTGGAATATGCTTAATTTTAGTTGTCCTCTCTGTACATTTTAAAATCAAGTCATAATCTTGAGCCCCCTCCAAACCTATTGCAAAACCACCAACATCATTAATTATTTTTCTTCTTACAACCAGAAAATGACAAATATAATTTTGGGAAAGCAACGTATCTGGTGACCAATCTGGTTTAAAAAAAGCTTGACATCGTTTTCCTTTTTGATTGATTTTATCTTCATCGCTATATATTATGTCGACATCTTCATTTTGGTTTATACATTCAACAACGCTTTCCAATGCAAAAGGCGCAAGAGTATCATCATGGTCTAATAATCCAACAAACTCACCATGTGCCATGGACAGCGCATCATTAGATGCCCGTGAAATATGGCCGTTTTCTTTTCGAAATTTCACTTTGATTCGTTTGTCATTTTGATTGTATTTCTCAAGTAAAGGTTGAATATCTTGAAAATCTGAGCAATCATCAACTAGACAAAGCTCCCAGTTTGTATAGCTTTGATCTAAAACGGATTCAATGCACTCCACTAGCCACTCCCATTTTACATTATATATCGGTACAAGAATTGAAATAAGAGGATTTTTTTTAAAGGGACGAACAGATTTTACCGGAGGTTCATTATGGGCTATCCAATGGTTGTATTTTTGTCCAAAGCGATCAATTAGCTCTGTATAGAGGCGATTTGCAAATGGTTTGATACCGTGTCTCTGTAAATAATAATATCCACGAATTACTCCTTGAACAAAAGGAATTTTTTTTCCATTACTCAAATCTATGTCTCTATTTAATTTAATATAAATATCTTGTTGATTATTTTCTGAGCGCATCCTCAGTACAACCTTTTTTTTATACTTGAACCATGTTTTATCAAAATAAATTGTAAAACCTACTGGTTCTTCAATACTTAAACCCAGAAAATCCAAAACATCATTTCGATACTCTTTCTGAACTTTTATGCCATCTGAGGACTTTCCCATAACAGAAAGTGATATCGATTGTAATTTTTCAGTATCTATTCCCCATCCCTTCACTTCGATTTTTTCATCAACATGTGCGATTTTATCAATTCTATAACAGATATTATGGCTCTTTTTTATTTTCAAGATATACCCTCTCAAAGATTTTTTTCTATCTTTTTCCTCTTTCCTTTAATCTCCGATAGCAACTTGTCACAACTCGATCAATACTAAGAAGTTTTCCAAAATGGCGCAACTGCTGATCCTGCTGATCTATTATTTTCTGTTGGCGCATACAAATTTCAGCATACTTTTCATTTGAATTTCTCAGACTATTAATGTACGGTTTAATTACAGATAAGTCACTTGATATGATCCTCATTTTTAATTCTAATCGTGTGACCGTTGCATCACCTAAGTCGATAATTATCTGTGGATCTTCCGTATCAAATGCCCATAGCGTTCCTTCAACCTTAGTACCATTGGTTAATAAATAACTAGATGATTCTAGATTGAAAACTGTTTCCAATGCATCTCTGATTTCTATATACTCTATTTCGATAAGTGATGCTTTATTTGCAGGATCAATACGTAATAATCTCAGTCCATCTATTTTATTCAGGTCAATGGACAATATGATTTCCTTATCCTTTCCCTTATAGGCATGAGTCTCACTTTGTTCAGCATTAAATCCATTCCCAGTATCATAAAACACTTGCAAATAATCTTCTACATTATCTATTAATCCTTGAATATCTATCACGTTCTTCTTGTATAAATTTAAAGCATTTGCACTATTTACACCCAATACCTTAGCTAAAAAAGCTTGTTCCATACTAGCGTAGATTTGCTGTTCTTCTACCGTGATTCCAAATATTTGATAAACTTCGGCTTTATCAAATAAGGTCATTACCAAATTATGGTGCTTTACTAGTAACGCATTAAGTGCGCGATATTTAACAAAGCCCAAGGGCACAAGAAAATCACAGATCCATTCATAGTCAATAATGACCATCTTCCCGTTTTCCTTTTGCACAATATTGTCAAAAGACAAATCGATGTTGACCATCCGTGAGGCCGGCAACTCATCCGCCAACAAAAAATTTCCAAAGAAATCTATGAACCCATCCTCCACTTTAAATGGAATAGTCTCCACATGGACTTTTTCAAAAACCTCAAGGTAAAGCTTCAAAATATGGAGTACTGCATGTTTATCCCCGGCTTCCAAAGCTTTCAATATCAATTCATAAATGCTGATACCCTCTATATAATCGAAGGCAACGCCATTACTAACTTCCTTACAAGACGCTATGTTACTTTTTACAACTGCGTTTGTCTGTGCATAATACTCAAGCATTTTGGCAATATGAACTTCGCCTTCTCTATGAATTGCTCGTTTAATGACAACTTTCTTTCCCTCACAATCCATGAATATAGCCGTCTCTGTTTGAAATTGTCGTTTTCTTTCTCTCGTAATTTTAGAATATACTTTTTTCAATGTTAAACTCCAATTTCAATTAAAAATGAATTTGCAAAAAACGGATACACTTTGGATGACAAAATATTCTTATATGCCGCTGTCTCATTAAACAAATACATACGACTATTATCATACTGGTCTAAACTACAGGTTAAATCCTCCTCTTTGGGGAGATAATCTTCGGAAAAGATCATCCTTGGAAATTTATAATCAGGATGGGGGTAAAAGAACTCACAATGAGAAAACCCTGCTTGAACAATAATCTCTTCTAACTCAATTTTTGAAAAGGTCCTCACCTGACTATCCGTAGCATGGTAACCTTCTATGCCATCAAAAAACACTCCTGTATGGTCTTCACGCACACCTGCCCAATATTTAAGTCCGAATTTATTTTCAATAGCCATAAGGATTTTCCCCTGAGGTTTCAATAATTTTTTTATACGCTTCAGAAAATCTGTATAGGGACTATCCCCTGCTGTATAATATCGTGCATACTCAAATACCCCTATCAAAGTGATATAATCATATTGTTTTTCAAAACACACATCATTAAAATTTCCTACCAAAATTTTAATATTCTCATAATCTCGATTTCGGTATGCATTGATTAGGGATCGTCGTTTGGATAACTCATTACAGGTTACTTCACTGGCATTTCTGCTCAAAACTCCGGTAATCGCACCACATCCTGCTCCAATTTCCAATATTTCAGCATCTTTACCAAAAGGATACCACTCCAGAATGTTTTGCCTGACCAAAGAAAGGTGGTACAGAACCGGCCAACGATTATCCTTCGCAATAACTGTTTCTAGTTCCTCTTCAGTATTATTCTTAACTATTTCCAGGATTTCATTCTCAATATCCCCATCACTATAATCATCATTTCCTGAATAAAAACAATAATCTACTTTGACCTTACCAATCAATTCTACCACGATTTCTCCTCCAATAAATTTACCAACTCTGGCATAAATGGAAATACATCTCTGTTTTCATAATAAGTCATATTAATCGGTATCTCATCAACCACCGGCTTATATGCACAACAAATCTCTTCTAGTTTTTTTGCGATGGCTTGCGGTCTTACTTGCACAGATGTAATAAAAGGACTAAAGTCGCTTAAATCTTTATTTTCAAATTGATTAGTGAGCGTTCGGACACCGAAAGTTGCCATCTCTAAAGGAGGATAGCTAGGATGTGGTGATACCATTAAAGAGATACCAGCATAAGATTCATCTAACAACTTTGCATACTGATCAATAGTTAGCTTTCCCAATGATTTTAAAAACATCTTTTTCCCAAGATCGATTTCTTCAAAGGATTCTCCAGCAGATAAAATACTCCAAGATTGAATATCACTTTGTTTTCTAACCCATATTTTTAAGGCCTCTACAATAATTTCCATAGCGTTCCGGGGCGTCCCTGGACGTCCATAAATTAAGATTTGTTTCTTCTTTATCGCCTGTTCTTTACGCTTCTTTTTTGCAATATATTGGCGCAATCCGCTATTAAATACTGGGTCAAAACAATATTCCTTTTCAAAAACATACTTTCTTACCTTAAAAAAATCCATCAGTTGGTATGAATTAAATACAGCAATCTGTTTATGTCCATCCCGATATGTAGAATCTGCTAGCATATATTTACTAGACCAAGGATAAAAACCTGGTTCAAAATCCTGGATAAGATAAATAATAGGATGCTTGTATTCCCCCTCACTTACTGAAAAAACATTTAACGCCTCCTGCAGACAATAGGCAGTCCACCACCCGGTTTCGATAAAAAAATCATTGGGCGATACTAGAATACCATAGGGATCTCGATGAACATAGGAAATAATTTGATTTCGATCATCACACTCTTCTTTGCACTGAACAAAACGGTAAACCCACTTGTAATTTTTTTTAGCTTCCGTTGAGGGTTCTGCATCCACTAAAATAATTCTTTTGTCAAACCCGCCACATTTTGCCGCTGTATCAAAAAACTTGAGTGCGGTTGCAATTCCACCAAACACATGCTCTGGATTAATAGAAGGTAAAAGTATATTGAGTCTCTTTCTTGGATACATTCCCTTTCGAAAATGATATGGATTAATTTCTGCAATTCTTGTTTCAATTTTACTCAACGGTTTCTTCTCCTTGTTGGAATCACACAAAAGGAATCTAATTGTTCATTAAAAAATGGATCCCCCTCCGTTCTCATTTTTCCATAAAAATGATCTGATAATTTAAAATCAGAATCAGGTACATTTGATGCATCTCTGCTCTTCGATTCAAAATGATAAAGGCGTACCTTAGGATCCACAATGTTCCGCAACCCCATCCCTAGTGCTCTTAAGCATAACTCAACATCGCTGCCGCAGATGAGAAAACGTTCATTGAAAAGTCCAATTTTTTCAATGGTACGACGGCTTATCGCCATACAAGCACCTGTAACACTGGATACATTCCGAACGAGTAATGGCGAAACAAATGGCGTTCCTGTATGTTCAATCGGCGCCCCTTTATATACATGATCCGCCCATCCGTTCATTCCAACCACTACCCCTGCATGTTGTATGGTCCTGTCCTCGTACAGTAACAAACCACCAACGACGCCTACCTCATCCTGAGTTGCTTTTGCCACCATACGCTCTAACCATCTTTGTTCAATAACTTCTGTATCATTATTTAAAAATACAAAAACATCGGCCTGACTATTTTTTATGCCAATATTATTGAGTTTTGACCAATTAAATGGAATATTTGCGTCAACAACCTTAACCGGAAGCGACGACTCCTGTAACTCAAAGAGATATTGAACAGTAGTTTTTTCCTCAGATCGATTATTAATCAAAAGTATCTCGTAGTTTTTATATGTTGTTTTTTCAATAATACTCTTGATACAATTTCGAGTCATCTCCATTTGATCTCGTATAGGGATAACAATTGCGACTTGGGGACATCCTTCTACTTCATATTCAACATCATACATGAAAAAACGATCCAGTTCATTAACCCTTGCTTTCCCAATTCCATATTTTCGATTTAAGTGATCTTGAATCGCCTGTTGGCCACTAATCTGAGAATATGGTTTGGCATTTGGGTTAACCGAAGTTGATGTAGGCAATGCCCGCCATGAGTAAAGAATTTTAGGGATATGATAAACATTTGTAGTCTCTTCTATCATTCTTAAAATCAAATCATAATCTTGGCTTCCATTATACTCGCTTTTAAAGCCTTTGACCTTTTCAAAGAGTGCTCGCTTAAAGCCAACCAGATGCCCCATGTACATCTGACTAAGGAGTAAATCATAAGACCAATCTGGTTTACACAGGGGATTGCTTCTATGACCCATTATATCGACCATGTCTTGATCACTATAGATTATATCCGGATTATCCTGATCTACTGCTTTCTTAAACTCATATAAGGCATCAATCGTGATTTCATCATCATTATCCATGAGTAAAATATAATCTCCCTCGGCCATACTTGCTGCTATATTGCTTGCCTCTGAAATACCCACATTTTTATCAAGATTTCGGATTTTTATCTGCTCTGACATAATTGTTCCCAGAAATTCTGCAACCTCCTCCCTAGTGGAACAATCATTCACAATACAAAGTTCCCAATTAGGATAAATTTGTCTTTGAACCGACTCAATTGCCTTACTAAGCCATTTTATTTCCACATTATAAACAGGCATCACAATAGAGAATTTTACTTTACAGCAGCTTTGATCTTTATAAATCTGCCGAAGTGACCATTCTTTTCTCTTTCTGTTTGAATACCCTTTAACTTTGCGTGCACATACCTTACTCGCTGTAAAAATTTTTCGGATTTTTCCCATATTATTCATTTTTTTAAATTGCTTTCCAAGCTCTTCTGAATACTTACTTTTGAATCTAAATCAAAATACCCTACTGTCGTTTTATCAGACATTACCGATATTTCTGCAACATCATACAAGCGATGATATACTACTAAATTGCCTAATCGATCAAGGCCTGTACATCCTAATGAGATAAAATAGTACCCGCTTTGAAGCGGAATCTTTTGAGTAAAAGATATTTCGTATACATCTCCCTCAGATGCTACAAATCCATGCATTTTTTCAGACATATTATTGGTTCCACAAATTTCTGAACCTTTTACATTTTTTATAGTAAACGCAAAAATCGGATTGTGAATTTCTTTATAGAATTTTACCTTGAAGCAAAAACTAATTTCATTAAATTTTTCAATTTGCTGACAAGCATTGCCTTGGGCATCCTCGAAGCGAATATCAACAATCTCTGCATCCTTCGTTCCATATTCAAGTATTTTCTCTGACAGAGCAATATTTGAAGACAAATTTTTGTCCGCTATTTGCTCTTGTTCCTTTACATCATTATCATTTTGATTAACTAGAATCCTTTTGTACAAATCTACCATTTCCCGTGAAGATCCAAGTGCAACCTGTTCACCGTTATTGATGACCATCACGCGGTCGCAATATTTAATAACACTACTTAAATCATGGGTTACAAATACAATCGTCTTTCCCTTTTCTTTAAATTCTGCAAATTTTTTATAACACTTCAACTGAAAAAAAGCATCACCAACACTCAGTGCTTCATCTACAATTAAAATTTCAGGCTCTACATTGATAGCTAATGCAAAGGCTAATCTGACAAACATTCCGCTTGAATAAGTTTTTACAGGCTGGTATACATGATCACCAATATCCGCAAATTCTAGAATAGTCGGTACTTTTTCTGCAATCTCTTCCCGACTAAACCCCATAATATCACCATTTAAATAGATGTTTTCAATTCCTGTGTATTCCTGATTAAAACCTGCTCCTAACTCAAGGAGAGCAGATATTCTTCCATTAATTTCTAAATCACCTGATGTTTTCGATAAAACTCCTGTGATTATTTTCAATAATGTTGATTTGCCGGAACCATTTTTACCAATAATACCAAAGCACTCTCCTTCTCTAACAGTAAAATTAATATCCTGTAAAGCGTAAAAATCAGAATGATAATTTTTGCGAGTTAAAGAAAAAGCCTCTTTCAATCGGTCTTTTGGCTTTTTGTATAACTGATATATTTTTTGTATATGGCTAGCTCTTATAATTTCATTCGACATTTTGGGACTCCATTTTATAGCACATCTGAAAAATGTGGATTCATTTTATTGTAAATTAACGATCCTAATAAAAGCATAATAAGAGTAACTATCCAAAAATACAATGTCATTTCTCCGTGTTGCCAAAACCAGCCTTGACTTAAAAAAGACTCACGATATCCTTGTACAATATACATTAATGGATTTAACTTAAACAATAAATGGTACTCTTTCGGAAACTGATTTATACTCCATAAAATAGGTGTTCCCCACATTAACACTTGCAAAACAATTCCAATCAAGTTTGTGATATCTGAAAAGAAAGGCTGAATTGAAGCCGTTATCCATGTAATTCCTGTTAGAATGGCAATCAAGCAGAACAAATAGTATACAATCTGCAGGCTATACAATGATGGGTAAAAACCATAAAGACTTGTCAAAAGAAAAGCTATCCCTATAAAAAAAGCGTGTGTATAAAGATTCGACAATAACTTAGCAGTCGGAAGAACTTTAAAGTTAAAAACGACTTTTTTTACAAGATAACTATAATCGCGGAAACAATTTGTTGCCGATAAGATAGTGTCTGAAAAAAAGAACCATACAATAATTCCCGTAACCAAGTAAACGATAAAAGGAATACTGCCGTCTGTCATCCCCGCCTTCATACCCTTTTCGAAAACGAACCAATACACAGCAATAGTTACCATCGGTGTAAAGAATGCCCAAAAAACCCCAAAAAAAGAGCCTGCATATTTTGCTTTGAAATCATTAACTGAAAACTGAATCAATAATTTTCGATTTTTATACAAATCCCTAAAAAAGGATAGAAAATCTTTAATCATATTATCCCTTCTAAAAATAACGCTGCCGCTGTATATACTTTTTGTAAAGACCAGCGGCAGCAATCATTTAATTGTATCTTACTTATTTCTTCGAATACATCTTATCGTAATATTCCTGATACCCACCGGATTTCACCTGGGCGACCCAGTCTTGGTTGTTCAAGTACCATTCAATGGTCTCAACAATCCCTTCTTCGAAGGTGTAGGAAGGTTCCCATCCCAGTTCCGTGGTAATCTTCGTGTTATCGATGGCATAACGCCGGTCATGGCCCAGGCGATCCTCCACGTGAATTTTTAGGTCATCATTCATTTTAGATGTGTCAACTGTAATCCCCGTGTAAGAATCCGCATCCAGCTTCGCCTTCACATTTTCTAAGATCAAATCGACAATCTGAATATTGGCTTTTTCATTATTCCCACCAATATTATACACTTCCCCTACACGCCCCTGGTGGAGCACGGTATCGATACCGCTGCAGTGATCCTTGACGTGGAGCCAATCCCGAATTTGCATGCCATCCCCATAAATTGGAAGGTTTTTCAAATCCAGTACATTGGAAATCATCAGCGGAATAAGCTTTTCCGGGAACTGATACGGCCCATAGTTATTGGAGCAGCGGGTGATATTCATGGGGAATTTAAAGGTGTTCCGATAAGCCCGCACCAATAAATCCGCACCAGCTTTTGATGAAGAGTAGGGACTATTGGGCTGAATGGGTGTGGTTTCTGTAAACATCCCAGTCTTACCAAGGGCGCCGTAAACTTCATCGGTGGAGACCTGTAGGTATTTTACATCATCCTTATAGGTTGGATAACCATCGGCATCTTTACCCGTCTGCCAGGCATCCTTAGCTGCCGCCAGCAACACCTGGGTTCCCATAATATTGGTCTGTACAAAAATTTCAGGATTCTCGATGCTGCGGTCCACATGGGATTCTGCTGCAAAATTCACGATATAATCAAAGGTGTATTCACTAAATAAGGATGCGATAAAATCGCGATCGGCAATATCACCCTTAACGAAAACATAATTCGGATTCTCTTCAATATCCGCTAAATTTTCTAAATTTCCGGCATAGGTGAGCGCGTCCAGATTAACAATTAAGTAATCGGGATGCTGCTCAAGCATATATTTGACAAAATTGGAGCCAATGAATCCGGCACCACCTGTCACTAAAACTGTTTTCAATGTGTTCTCCTTTATGGTTCTCTAAAATTCCAAGGTATCTTTGATTTCCTTCAGGAAGGGCTGTTTTTGATCCTTGTCTGACAGCAGCAATTCTCCCAGTCCCTCAATGGGCCATTCTACCCCGACATCGGGATCATTCCAACGAATACCACCATCGTATTCCGGAGCGTAGAGATTTGTACATTTATAATTAAAGGTTGCTTCGTCAGTGAGCACCACGAAGCCGTGGGCAAAGCCCTCTGGAATATAAAACATGGTTTTATTATCCGCACTCAAGGTGACGCCTTCCCATTGTCCATAGGTCTTAGAGCCCTTTCGCAGGTCAACACCGACATCCCACACCGCGCCCTGGGTACAGCGCACAAGCTTGCCCTGGGAAAACTTCCGCTGGAAGTGAAGCCCCCGAAGGACACCCTTTTTAGACTTCGATTCATTATCCTGAATAAAAACCATATCAAGTCCGGCATCCTCAAAAACCTTTTGATTGTAGGTTTCCATAAAGTAGCCCCGATCATCCCCAAACACCTGGGGCTTGACGATGACCAAACCATCAATTTTTGTTTTTACAACTTCAATTCCCATTATACCTCTTCCTTTATTAATCGCAACAAATACTGCCCATAGGCTGTTTTTTTCATGGGTTCAGCCAATTTTGCCAACTGCTTTCCGTCGATAAAGCCACGGCTATAAGCAATTTCCTCAACGCAGGAGACATAGAGTCCCTGACGCTTTTGGATGGTTTCCACAAAATTAGAGGCTTCGATCAGGCTGTCGTGGGTGCCGGTATCCAACCACGCCATACCGCGGCTAAACAGTTCAACCTTTAGATCCCCACGTTTTAAGTAGGTTTCATTGACGGTTGTGATTTCCAGTTCACCCCGGGCAGATGGCTTAATGTTTTTAGCGATTTCCACGACATCATTGTCGTAGAAATATAACCCCGGCACGGCAAAATTGGATTTAGGCTTTTCAGGCTTTTCCTCCAGGGAGATGACACTGCCATCCTCCGCAAATTCCACCACGCCGTAGCGCTCCGGATCAGTAACCGGATACCCAAAGACCATGGCCCCATTCTCAAGCTCTGAGGCTGCCTTTAGAGACTGGGTAAAGCCCTGTCCATAAAAAATATTATCCCCTAAAACTAAAGCGACTTTATCCTCTCCAATGAATTCTTCACCAATAATAAAGGCCTCGGCCAAACCATTGGGGGCCTCCTGAACTTTATAAGTAAAATTCAGTCCCAGTTCTTCCCCTGTCCCGAACAACCGTTCAAACATGGGCAGGTCCACTGGTGTTGAGATGATCAGTATATCCTTAATCCCCGCTAACATCAAGGTGGATAAAGGATAGTAAATCATCGGTTTATCATAAATCGGTAATAATTGCTTGGATACCGCACGGGTAATGGGGTATAATCGCGTCCCTGAACCCCCGGCTAAAATAATGCCTTTCATCGTTCTCCTCCTTAAATCTGCTTACCCTTCAGCCAGTCCAGATACTCGACCAGAGCATCCTCCCAGGGTCTGAAGGTGTTGATTCCCAAATCACTGAGTCCCTTGTTTTTTAGTACGGAGTACTTCGGCCTCGGTGTCGGGCTGATATATTCCTCAGAGCTCACTGGATCCACCTGGATACCAATGTTACAGAGCTCAAAAATCTTTTTGGCGAAATCATACCAACTGCATTGACCTTCACAGGTGGCATGATAGGTGCCGTAGGCCTTTGTTTCAATCAGGTTCAAAATTGCTGTTGCTAAGTCCACCGTACTGGTAGGAGACCCAATCTGGTCTGCTACCACGGTAATTTGATCGTGACTTTCTGCTAAACGCAGCATGGTTTTCACAAAATTATTACCATCACCATACAACCACGCCGTGCGAACGATGAAATGCTTTGGTGCAATTTCTGACACATAGGCTTCACCGTGGGCCTTGCTCACCCCATAAACCGTTTGGGGATCAATGGCATCTGTTTCCACATAGGGGCGTTTCTCTCCATTAACCGAGATTCCCTCGCCGTCAAACACATAGTCAGTGGATACCTGAACCAAAACCAGATCCAAGTCCCTTGCGATTTCTGCTAAATTTTTAGGTCCATCCGCATTCACACGTTCTGCACCGATGCTATTGCTTTCACAACCATCAACATTGGTCATGGCTCCGCAATTAATGATAATATCCGGCGCTTCTTTTTGAATCAGCGCCGCAGTCTGTACTTTGTCGGTAATATCCAACTCTGGAATATCATATCCACTATAATCAATACACTTTGCTTGAAGCTGCCGTGACAGCTCCCGGCCCAATTGGCCGTTGCTCCCTGTTATGAATACTTTCATGGCTCTCCTTCTTATAATGCATTTTCGCATAATCCGGTATTATTATACTTTACAGAAGGCTTATTGTCTAATAATTTTCTTAATTTTAAATAAATTGTATCTTTTTTGTATCTTTTTATGCTATTATTATAAAGCTAATTATTTAAGAAAAGAACAAGAAATCAGAAAGGACTTTGTATGACCCTTAAGAAAAAAGTCATTTCAATCATATTGGCCTTACTCATGGTTGTTATTGGCAGTACCGCGGTCTACGGTTTTAGTATCTTTAATAGTATTTCAGGTGCGAGCATTGACGATTCGAAGCTTAGCATCAACAGCCTCCTTGATTCCAACGAAAAGATTTTGAATGTTGCGCTTTTCGGGGTGGATGGCCGGGATGATGTGGATGGCGACCGTTCCGACACGATTATGATTGCCAGCATTAACTTTGAAGCAGGGGACGTAAAAATCATATCCATCATGCGGGATTTAATGGTTCGAATTCCAGAAACAGATTCTAAAAACGTTTCCTACGAGAAAATTAATGCCGCTTATGATTACGGCGGTGCACAGCTGGCCGTCCAAACGCTGAATGAAAATTTTGATTTAAATATCCGTGACTACGTCGTTGTTAATTTTGATTGTCTGGTGGATACAGTGGATGCCCTGGGTGGTGTGGATGTTAATATTTCCAGTGAAGATGTGCTTTATTGGACCAATCAGTACATCTACGATGTCAATGACAAGGTGAAAAAATCTGATCCTTTTATTGAGGGAACGGGCATCCAGCATCTCACTGGTGTACAGGCATTGGCCTTCTGCCGCAATCGCTATAGCGACAGTGACTATGGAAGGACCGAGCGTCAGCGGGAGGTCGTTCAGCAAATTGCTGAAAAGGCCATGAACGTTGACCTGCTGACGGCCATCAACTTGATGGGTAAGGTTTATCCCTATGTTACCTCTTCTTTTACATTACAAGAAATGAGCACCTATGCCCAGGCGTTTTTATCCCTTGAGAACAAAAGTATTCTTAACAGTCGCCTGCCCTTTGATAGCATCAATACCACTGATTTAATCGATGGGGTCTCCTATGTCATTCCCACCACTCTGGCAGATAACGCAAGAGTCCTTCATGGTTATTTATACGGAGATAGTGTGTATGTTCCCTCGGATACCCTCCAGGAAATCAGTCAGCGGATTGTTAATATCACAGGATATAACAGTACTGTCGATTGGACAACCACCACTTGGCAGGATATAGTAAATAAACAAGGCTCAGCCGTTGATGGTGCCACGACGGTCAACGAAACAGCACCCACGGAATCTACTTCCGCTGAACCAACGCCAATTGCTGAATAAATACCGACAGCAGGCCGCCATTGTTATTGGCTGCCTGCTTCTTTTTATTCCTTGCCTTTTTAAATTTAACGCTTTTCAATAATGACTTGTCCCATGAATTGAAAACGTGTTATAATAAAGACACTACATCATAGGAGTATCATCATCATGGACGAATTCAAGAATATTTTAACCTTTGTCTCCGGACAAATTAAAGAGAATCGACTGTTAAATTATGCTGCACAATTATCCTATACCGTTCTTTTAGCCTTCATTCCCCTGATTATGTTGGTTTATAATTTAGTGAATTGGTTTTTCGCAGATTTAAATGACCGGGTATTAAATACCCTTCAATCACTGCTGCCATCCTTTCTAATGCCACTGATTGAAACGGCCAGCCACAACGCCAATGGTCCCCAAACCTCTGCCTGGGGCAATCTTGTTTTCGGGTTTCTTATCCTTTATCTTTCGGTCTCTGCGGTCCGGTCACTCATCATCACCATTACCAAAGTAATGGGCGTCCCTGAAACCCGGAATTACTTAGTCTTATGGGAACTCGGCTTTGTTTATCTCTTGTTTTTCATTGCCCTCTTTTTGGTTTTCATTGCCCTGTATTTATTTACCCAAAAGATCATAACCTCTGCCTTTGAATACATGAGCCTTGGAACACTCCTCATTCGTTATTGGCGCCTTTTTTCCCTTATTCTCATTGCCGCTTATCTGGCATTGACCCTGACCCTGCTTTATATGTATGCGCCGCCCAAACGCCTCTCTTTTCTAAATGCACTACCTGGCAGTATTTTTGTCAGCTTGGGCTGGTTGTGTGTCACCCTTTCTTATGATGGCTTTATTCAGAATTATTTTGATATTCATAGCTTAACCCTTATTTTGGAAGGTCCCTTTTCCTTTATTATTGTTATCTATTGCATCAGCCTGGTTCTAATTTTTGGCAGTGTGGTGAACCTTTATTTTGAAGATACAGGAGGAATCTCCCATGAAAAAAAACTTTAATCTGGAAGCCATCAAAGATTCCGTTCTTTATATCATTGATGATTTATATGATACCGACTTTCTAGGGGTTTGCACCCAGATGGCTTTCTATTTTTTGTTGGCCTTCTTCCCCATGGTTCTTTTCCTCATTAACTTTGTTGGTAAGATTATCGTCCACTTCGATCAGTATCTTTTTGAATTTTTAAGGGCCTATCTGCCCCAATTATCCTACGATTATGTGGTTAATCTGACTGTAATGCTAGAGAATAATATTAAAGAGAATAGCGTTCTACTCCCCATACTGACCTTTATTTTTGCCAGCATGGCCGCCCGGGCTATTATGGTCGGTATTAATCAAAGTTATGGCTGTGAAGAGCGAAGAAGCCTGCCAAAAGTCTGGCTTTTGGCCTTTGCCATCACCCTTCTTTTTGGCATCGCTTTGATTTTGATCGTGACAAGCTATGTCCTGCTCAGTGACGTAAGCACCCATCTTCTGAATGCTTTAGGCTTGGCTGTTGTCAGTGCTTTTTTAACAAAGCTGATTTCCTTTTGTTTAGCCGTATTGATTACCATTCTGGTACTCGACTGTATTTATACCTTGGCTCCCACAAAAAGAAGCTCCTTTAAAGAAAGTCTTCCGGGTGCCATTCTCGCCACGGTTGGAATGCTCATGGTTTTTCGCATTTTCGTCATCTTTGTTGACCATTCTTCCCGTTACACCATGCTCTACGGCAGCCTTGGAGGCCTTTTCGCCCTATTGGTGGCCATTTATTTCATCTGCGTTATCCTAAATATCGGCAGCAAAATAAATGTTTATTGGCAGGATTATTTCAAAAATAGAGAACACTCTGAACAATCGTAAATATAATTGATGTAAAATGAATCATTCGATACCAAAATACGACTTTATATGGTAGAATATCTCTATTGAAGACAATATATTACTATTGTTAAACAACATTTTACCAATATTTAACTCAAGGAGGATAGAAATGGACAGAAAAACCGCTTTACACCTCTTTCATGAAGGGAATTATTTCAAAAGCTATGATTTCTTCGGTGCACACCCCACCAAAACCGGTGTGGTCTTTCGGCTCTGGGCTCCCCATGCCCAGGCTGTATCCCTTGTGGGCAATTTTAATCATTGGGACCCTGAGAGCCATCCCATGATCCTCCTAGATGATTCCGGCGGGGTTTGGGAATTAGTGACCGATCAATTATCCATGGGGGATTTGTACAAATATTGTATCACCCGTTGTGATGGTGAACTGGCCTTTAAGGCTGACCCCTATGGCATCCATTGTGAAGTCAAGCCTAAAACAGCATCGGTTCTCTGGGACCTCAAGGGCTATACCTGGAAGGATCAGGCCTGGCTCTCTTCCCGGAAGAAAAAAGGACAGTCCCCCGGCCCCATCAATATTTATGAAATGCATCTGGGCAGCTGGCGGACCCACGAGGATGGCAGCCTGTTATCCTATGCTGAAATGGCAGAGCAATTAGTCCCCTACCTCAAGGAGCTGCACTATACCCATGTGGAATTTATGCCAGTGATGGAGCATCCCTTTGACGGCTCCTGGGGCTATCAGCTCACGGGATACTTTGCCCCCACCAGCCGCTACGGTACGCCCCAGGAATTCATGGGTTTAGTGGATGCCCTCCATCAGGCGGGAATCGCCGTTATTCTGGACTGGGTTCCCGGCCATTTTTGTAAGGATGCCCACGGACTGTATAAGCTTGATGGTACCAATCTCTACGAAGCAACGGAGCACCCCCAATGGGGAACCATGGAATTTGACTACGCCAAGCCCGAAGTTGTCAATTTCCTCATTTCCAATGCCTACTACTGGTTTGAAGAATACCATATTGATGGCCTGCGTATCGATGGGGTCGCCAGTATGATTTATCTCAACTACGGCTACGATGATGATTACCGCCGGAATAAAAATGGTGGCAACGATAGTCTGGAGGCCGTTGATTTCTTGCGACGCCTAAACACCGCCATCTTCAAAAATTTTCCCTTTGCGATTATGTCGGCGGAAGAATCCACAGCCTATCCCATGGTCAGCTGGCCTGTAGATCAGGGCGGCTTGGGCTTTAATCAAAAGTGGGACATGGGCTGGATGCACGACACCCTCTCTTACATGGAAACCGACCCCTATTGCAGAAATGACTTTCACTCCAAACTTACCTTTTCCATGGCCTATGCCTTTAGCGAGAACTTTGTTCTCCCTTTATCCCATGACGAAGTTGTCCATGGCAAAAAATCAATTGTGGACAAAATGTTCGGCTCCTACGATATGAAGTTTGATCAATTCCGTTTACTCTATGCCTACATGTATTTCCATTCAGGAAAGAAGCTCTCCTTTATGGGGAATGAATTTGCTCCCTTTACAGAATGGCGTTATTATGAATCCCTGGAATGGTTTTTACTGGAATATGACAAGCATCAGGCTACCCAGACCTATATCAAGGCCTTAAATAAATTTTACGCCAGGGAAAAGGCCCTTTGGGAAAAAGACCATGGCTGGGATGGCTTCCAGTGGATTGATGCGGATAATGCCGGCCAAAGTATTCTTATCTTTAGACGTATGGGTAATCAGCCGAATGATGATCTCATCATCCTCATCAATTTCTGTCCCCAAGCTTACACGGACTACCGTATTGGTGTGCCTGAGGATAAAACCTACCGCTTGGTCTTTAATAGTGATGAGGCCCAATACGGCGGAACGGGTTTTAAAATCAAAAAAACTGCCAAGGGGACAGATCAGCTCCCCTATCATAATCAACCCTGCAGTCTGACGCTGAATATTCCACCGTCAGCTGCCCTTGTGCTAAAACCTGTTGTTCCAAAATCTACTGGCAAAAGCCGTAGTCGAACAATGGTTAAAAATACATCCAAATCCCCTTCTAAAGGGACACGGAAACACTGAAAGGATAAGTAATGACAAAAAAAACACACACATTAACTGGAAAAGCACTTGCCAAGGAAAAAGCCGATTTCAAGGATGCCTTTATTAAAAAGGTTGAAGAGGTTTCTGGTGAAAAATTTGCTGAATCCTCCACTCAAAACCAATATGATGCTCTGGCCGAACTGGTCATGGAGACCATCTCTGCGGAATGGCCAGAAAATAACAGCCGTAACCGCACCAATCCGGATAAGCAGATTTACTTCTTTTCCATTGAATTCCTCATTGGCCGCCTGCTGCGCTCCTATATTAATAACCTGGGATGGGATGTCATCGTCCCCGATGTCCTGGGTGAGCTTGGACTGGACTATGAAAAAATTCAGGAGCGGGAGCACGATCCGGCCCTGGGTAACGGGGGATTAGGTCGTCTGATGGCCTGTTTCCTGGACTCGACGGCTGCCATGGATTTTCCTGGCCACGGCAACGGTATTCGATACAAATACGGCCTGTTCCAGCAGAAAATTGTGGATAACGAGCAGGTTGAAATTGCCGATAATTGGCTGCGCAACGGCTATCCCTTTGAAATTGCCAAACCCGAAAAATCGGTTATCGTCAAATACAAGGGGGATGTCCGCACGGAAATGGTCGGTGAAAAAATGGTTTTCATCCACGAAAACTACGAACCCGTCCTGGCCGTTCCCTACGATGTCCCCATTAAGGGTTATCATAATGACACCGTAAACTCCCTCCGTCTCTGGAGTGCCCAGCCCGTGGAGGATTTCGATTTGAACACCTTTAACCAGGGCCATTTTATCAAAGCGATGCAGCGTAAATCCGAAGCCGAAGCCATCAGCCAGGTTCTCTATCCCAGCGATAACGGCTTTGAAGGACAGCAGCTGCGATTGAAGCAGGAGTACTTTTTCGTCTGTGCCGGGCTGAAGCGCATCGTCCGCCGTTACAAAAAGCATAACAACGGTTCAATGGATAGTTTTGCCGATAAGATTTGTATCCATATTAACGATACCCACCCCGCACTCTGCGTTCCGGAGCTCATGCGGATTCTTATTGACGAAGAAAACTATGAGTGGGACGATGCCTGGAACATTACCGTAGGCGCCATCAGCTTCACCAACCATACCGTGCTTCCAGAAGCACTGGAAAAATGGCCCATTGATATGCTAAAAGAACTGCTTCCCCGGGTCTATCAAATCATAGAAGAAATCAACCGACGTTTCGTCAATGATATGAACTGGTTCTATCCCGATCAGGAAGCCCGGAATTACAACATCTCCATCCTTAAGGATGGTCAGGTCCACATGGCCCACCTTGCCATTATCGGAAGCCATTCTGTCAATGGTGTGGCGGCACTCCATAGTAAGATCCTCCGGGAAGAAACCTTTAAAGATTTCTACGCCGTTTTCCCGGAACGCTTTCACTCCGTGACCAATGGGGTGACTCCAAGACGGTTCCTCATGGCGGCAGATGCGGATCTGAAGGACCTCATCACTGATACCATTGGGGATTCCTGGACCGAAGCCAATAACCTGTCCGCCTTGGAAGCCCTTCTGCCCTATGCCAATGACGGGGCCTTTAAAAACAAGCTGGCCATGGTCAAACGTCAAAATAAGGAACGCTTCGCCCGATACGTCAAAGAACACCAGGGAATTAGCCTCAATCCGGACTCAATTTTCGACATTCAGGTTAAGCGAATCCACGAGTACAAACGCCAGCTTCTCAACGCCCTGCATATTATGCACCTGTACAATAAGCTGCGTTCCAACCCCAATGCTGATATTGTTCCTAAAACCTTTATCTTTGCTGGCAAAGCGGCACCTTCATACTATTATGCAAAGGAGGTTATTAAACTCATTAACGTCTTGGCCCACAAGATCAATCATGATCCACAAATGGGCGATAAGCTCAAGGTGGTGTTCGTCCCCAACTTCAATGTCTCCAGTGCAGAAATCATCTATCCAGCTGCCGAAATTTCTGAACAAATTTCCACCGCGGGTAAAGAAGCCTCTGGGACTGGTAATATGAAGTTCATGATGAACGGCGCTCTGACCCTGGGGACCATGGATGGTGCCAATATTGAAATTGCGGAAGCCGTCGGCATGGACAATGTGTTCACCTTTGGCCTGTCCGATGTCGAAGTCGCTGGTTTTAATGCCCACGGAGGCTATCGCTCCCTGGATATCTACGAACAAGATCCCCGGGTACAAGAGGTTATGAATCAGCTCATTAATGGCTTCCTGGATGGTACTACCTTCCAGAGTATTTATGATTCCCTGCTGCTCCATAACGATACCTACTTCGTACTGAAGGATTTTGCCTCCTACGCCGATATCCAGGAGGTATCCAGCCAAGTGTATCGGGATCAGACCCGATGGTTATCTATGTCGATTATCAACATCGCCAAATCGGGTATTTTCAGCAGTGACCGTTCCATTGCAGACTATCAAAAAGAAATTTGGAAAATTAAAGAATAGGGAGGAAGCAACATGAATACGGAATGTGTAGCAATGCTTTTAGCTGGTGGACAAGGAAGCCGTCTTGGATCTTTGACCTTTAACAACGCCAAACCAGCCGTCCTGTTTGGGGGGAAATATCGTATCATCGATTTTCCCCTGAGTAACTGCATGAATTCAGACATCGATGTTGTCGGGGTACTCACCCAATACCGCCCCTACATCCTTAATAACTATATCAGTGATGGGAGCGCCTGGGCCTTGGACAAAGTGGGTGCAGGGGTCCGTATCCTTCCCCCTTACATGGGACAGAAGGGTGGCCGTTGGTACAATGGTACCGCCGATGCCATTTATCAAAACATTGACTTCATTGACCAATTCAACCCCGAGCATGTTCTTATTTTATCCGGTGATCATATCTATAAAATGGACTACTCTAAAATGATCGCATTCCATAAGGAACGGGCGGCCGACCTGACCATCGCCGTAATGGATGTTCCCTGGGAGGAAGCCAACCGTTTCGGGATTGTCTGCACCAATGACGATCAGCGCATCCAGGAATTCCAGGAAAAGCCCGATGAGCCCAAGAGCAACCAGGCCTCCATGGGGATTTACGTCTTTAGCTGGCCGGTCCTGCGCAAGGCGCTTATGGACGATGCCGAAAATCCGGAATCTGAAAATGATTTTGGGCACAATGTCATCCCCATGCTTCATGAAGAAAAGAAACGACTCTTCGCCTATACCTTCTCCGATTATTGGCGGGATGTCGGAACGATTCAAAGCTATTTTGATGCCAATATGGACCTACTGGACGAATCCTGTAATTTTGATTTAAGTGATCGGAATTTCCGAATTTACTCCAATAACACCAGTCGGCATCCCCAATTCATTGGACCGGATGCCAAGGTCACCCATAGCCTCATCTGTGATGGCTGCGTTATTTTTGGTGAGGTGGAGCATTCCATCATTTCCCACGATATTATTATCGGGAAGAACACAGTTATCCGAAATACGATTATCCACACCGGTGCGGTCATCGAGGATGGCGCCTATCTGGAAAACTGCATTGTGGGCTCCCGGGGTGTCGTGCGGGGTGATACCCGAATTTTGGCCACAGACAGTGATAACCCGTCGGAAATCCATGTCATTAATGGTTAAGTTAAAGGGGGATACTCAAATGAAACGAACAATTGGATTTATTTTAAACATTGACGGTGACAACACCGACTTGAATGAACTGCTTCAGCACCGCAGCATCAGCACCCTCCCCTTTGGCGGCCGCTACCGGCTCATCGATTTTACCTTGTCCAACATGGTCAATTCCGGCATCAACCACATCGGGGTGGTGGGCTCCCATAAATACAGCTCCCTCATCGATCATCTCGGTACAGGGAAGGAATGGTCCCTCAGTCGTAAGACCCAAGACCTTTCGATTTTAGCTGGCAGCAACAGCGTCCGCTTTGGCAATTATATCAAGATCAGCGTTCGAGATCTCTACAATAACCGGAGTTTTCTGGACCGCTCAGATGTGGATGATGTCATTATTTCAGCACCAAACCTCATCACCAGCTTTGACTTTAACCCAGCCTATAAAATTCATAAGACCAACAACAGCGATGTTACCCTGATCTTCAAAAAAACCATTCCCTCCTTTAGCTTTAACGACAACGATGCCTTCGTCAGCTTTGACAAATATCGGGTGACGGATATCACCTATAAGTCCGAGGGCATGACCGATCATTGTTATGCGGATATGCTGATTATTAAAAAGGATATTCTCCTGAGCCTTTTGGATACCGCAGGACGGCTGGGGGAATGGGATCTGATGGATGCCATCCGCAATAATCTCGATACCCTTAGGATTTTCGGTGCCCCACACATTGGCTACATTAATCGGGTCCATAACCTGCAGAAATACCTGGAGTCCAATATGGATCTACTGGATTTTGACATTATGAAGGCATTATTCCTGGGTGATAATCCCATTTATACCAAGATTAAAGATAATCATCCCACCTTGTATGAAGATGGCTCCCTGGTTACTAACTCCATTATTGGGTCTGGGTGTCAGATTGACGGAGATATCCATAAAAGCATTGTCTTCCGGGATAGCCGTATTGGACACAATTGTGAAATTACCAACAGCATCATCATGCAAAAAGCAGAGATTGGGGAAAATGTCAAGCTTAAATACGTCATCTTTGACAAGGATGTTAAAATCCGGGATAACGCAACCCTCATTGGAACCAAAGACAATCCCATTATTTTACGAAAAGGGAGGAGAATTTAATCATGGATAAGCTTAAGGTATTATTTGCCGCACCAGAGTGTTACCCCTTTGCCAAAAGCGGCGGCCTGGGTGATGTGGTGGGTGCCTTGCCCAAGGCCTTTCCCAAGGATGAGGTCGATATACGGGTCATTCTCCCTAAATATGCCTGTATCCCAGAAAAATATAGTAAAGAATTCAAGCTATTGGATATTTTCTACGTAACCATTGGCCGCACAGACCAGTACGTCGGTATTCAGAAATACCGGATGGACGGTGTAACCTATTACTTTTTGGATAATGAGTATTATTTCAAACGTCCTGAGCTTTATGGGTACTACGATGATGGGGAGCGCTTCATCTATTTTTGCCGGGCGGTTCTGGAGGCCATTCCTTACATTGATTTTTATCCGGATATCCTCCATTGCCACGACTGGCAAACCGCACTGATTCCCTATCTTCTAAAGGAGCAATATCAGTGGCACTATCTGAATACCCGCAGTATTTTTACCATCCACAATATGAAATACCAAGGGCTCTATGGCTTTGATGATTTACAACATCTGCTGAATTTCGATTATTTCCCGGCCGCAATGGAATACTATAAAAAGATCAATTTGATGAAGGGGGCGCTGTACACCTCCGATTTAGTGACCACCGTCAGCCCCTCCTACGCCGAAGAAATAAAGGATCCCTTTTACGGCGAAGGTCTGGATGGCGTCATCCGGGATATAGCAGACAAGGAAGTGGGCATCCTAAACGGTATCGACGAGAAGGAATACAACCCCCAAACCGATCCTGCCATCTATGTGAACTATACCCGCTCCCTGAAAAAGAAAACCGAAAACAAGCTGGCCCTTCAGGAGGAACTGGATTTACCAGTTACCGCCAATAAGCCCATGGTTGCCATGATTACCCGTCTAGTGGAACAGAAGGGGTTAGATCTGGTGGCAGCGGTCATCCATGAAATTTTGCAGATGGATATCCAGCTGGTTATTCTGGGAACTGGTGATCCGGCCTATGAAAACATCCTGCGGGAGGTGGCCTACACTTATCCGGATAAAATGCGCACTATCATTGATTTTAATGAAGGCCTCTCCCGGAAAATTTATGCCGGTAGTGATTTATTCCTCATGCCCTCTAAATTTGAGCCCTGCGGCCTTTCCCAGATGATTGCCATGCGCTACGGCAGCATCCCCGTCGTCCGGCAAACCGGGGGCCTTAAAGACACGGTCCAGTATTTCAACGGGGACACTGGAGAAGGCAATGGCTATGGCTTTGCCACCTATAACGCCCACGATATGCTTTACACCCTCCAGGCCGCGGTCGGTCTGTACTACGACTATCCGGAGCTTTGGAAAACTTTAGTAAATAATGCCGCAAAAACAAACTTTGATTGGTCCCAGTCCGCCCAAACCTATCTTTATTATTACAAAAAGGTTGCCGGTAAGCTGGTTTGATTAACTTCCGACATAATTCCTGGGATTTAGCATTCCGCGAGCCCTTCGGAGCCCTTCCGACGGGCTCGCTTGTTACCATCAAAGTGTATGCCGAAGATGCCGCCAACATTAAACTGCGGACCTATTATCAAAATACAGAGCGTTACTTCGACATGCAGCCCACCGATCCAGGATCAGACATTTATATCTGTAAACTTCCCTTGCCCGAGCAGCCTGATCTGCTTTGGTACGACTTTCGATTCGATTCTGGTGGACAAACCTATACCTACGGCACCCAGGGTGACCACTTAGGGGGAGAGGGGCAGATTTATGAAAGCTGTCCCCCCTCCTTTCAAATCACCCTTTATGAACAGTCCCATGAGACGCCTCGCTGGTATACCGATGGCATTATGTATCAGATCTTTCCCGATCGTTTTGCCAGGGGGAGTACCTATCAGCCCACCTATTTTCCCCATGCCATGGTTCATGGCTGTTGGTCCGATTCCCCCCATTATTTCCGGGGCAAGGATGGTTCCATTGACTACTGGGATTTTTTTGGCGGGAATTTAGAAGGAATTACCGAAAAGCTGGACTATTTGTCTAGCCTCCATATCAGCATCCTCTATCTGAACCCCATCTTTGAAGCCCGGAGCAACCACAAGTACGATACTGCTGATTACACCCGAATTTCACCGGAATTTGGCGATGAAGCCCTTTTTAAAACCCTCTGCGCCGAAGCCGAGAAGCGGGGCATCCGTATTATTTTAGATGGCGTTTTCAACCACACTGGGGATGACAGTATCTATTTTAATCGCTATGGGCACTACCCGGCAGTGGGGGCCTACGAATCCCTGGATTCACCTTACCATAGCTGGTATCGCTTTTCAGAATTTCCGGATGTCTATGAATCCTGGTGGGGGATCACCTCCATGCCCAATGTGGAGGAGCTGGACACCAGTTACCAGGATTTTATCTTTAAAGGGCCAGACTCAGTGATTCGCCATTGGGTACGGGCCGGGGCCTCGGGCTGGCGCCTGGATGTGGCTGATGAGCTTCCCGATGATTTTATTGTCGGCCTGAAAAGGGTTCTTGTCGAAGAAAAACCGGATGCCGTCCTCATCGGAGAAGTCTGGGAGGATGCTTCCAGAAAAGTGGCCTACAACCAACACCGCCGGTATTTCATGGGACAGGAGCTGGATGCTGTGATGAATTATCCTTTTCGGGATACCTTTATTGAATTTTTCACAGGCCAAATCGATGCCGGGGCTGTCGGCCGCCAAATGATGGCCTTGTATGAGCATTACCCCAGACGACAATTTATGGGTAACATGAATCTCATTGGGTCCCATGACCGCACCCGGATCTTAACCCTGCTGGGTAACCCACCGACCCTAAGCACTGAAGCAGAAAAGGAAGCCTTTTCCTTATCTGCCACCCAGTATCAACTCGCCCTCAAGCGGTTAAAGGCTCTGGCTTTGCTCCAGATGACCTTCCCTGGGGTTCCATGTATTTATTATGGGGACGAGGCCGGATGCCAGGGCTTTGAAGATCCCTTTAACCGGGGAACCTATCCCTGGGGACAGGAAGACGAGGAGCTGCTGACCTGGTATCAGTCCATTACCACCATTCGAGCGGAGTATGAGGCTTTTAAACACGGGCGATGGTACCCCTTACACTCTGAGCCCGATGTCTTTGCCTTTGTGCGCAGCCTTGTGGGAGATGCCTTCCTCTGCCTGTTCAATCGGAACAAACGGGCCTATATCCCCTTTGAAAATCCTGATTTAGTGGGGCGGCTGGGGACCAATCTCCTCACCGGAGAAACCCAGTGCATGAACAAAATTCTCCTCCATCCCCTGGAGGGTGTTATTTTTAAGCTGGACGGCGACGATACCCCTATTCGCCCCCTCTTAAAATAAAAATAGGGCGATCACATTAAAAACAGCTATACGCTATTTCCCTGTGACCGCCCTATTTATTTTTTATCAGCTCAATTATAATTCCTCGTAGACGATATTTTCTTCAAAATCATCCGCGACTACCCGGCCATGTTGATCAAGATAGGCACGATAGGCCGCTTCTTCATTGTCACTTTCCAGTCCAGCACTAACGAATTCGTTGTTTGTTCGGTCACAATAATAAACAGCCTTGGGATAAACCACGACAATCTCATCAAACCGGTACTGTTCATTTTCCCATCGCAATTCCACCTCGTGCTTTTCCTGGCAAAAAGGACAGAACGTCATCTTTAATTCCATTGTACACCCTCATTTCGGAAATCTATTGCTTCATTCTAACCGATGCCCAGCCGCGGTGGTCAATATAAAATCCAGCTGGCTTAATTTAGGCTTCTGTATGGGGGTCGGTCTCTGCCCCTTCTGCTGCTGACCCTTCTGCATCCTCTGTGGATCCCCCTTGGGATTCCTCTGTATTCTCATCCCCAGGCTCAACCACCGTGGCCTCTTCAACGGCATTGGGGGCACCGCATTCCGGACAGAATTTTGATTTAACCGGAATAACGGCCCCGCAATGGGCACAGAGTTTTTTCCCTGGGTCCAGGGGGTTTTCGGCTGCGGCTTTTATTGCGGCAATCCGAGCTTCCATTTCGTCAATGTTTTCTTGTATTTCAGCAATTTGGTCGAAGTAAGCTTTCACTTCATCATCTGGAGTGCCGTCTTCAGAAATCTTTTTATAGTAGTATTCTCCGATTTTTTGTTCCGCTTCAGTGATAATTTTTCGTTGGGCCATAATCTTAGTGACAAGTTTCGTCGCCTCCAAAGTTCCACTGGTTTTTTCACCAACATTTTTAGCGAAATCATTTAACGTATTAAGTAATGCCATGATTATACCTCCATATTGTTTTGATTTATATTACTATTATAATAACATAAGATTAAAATCCACTGTAAATTTTCGCCTTTTCAACTGACAGTTTATGGGAAATGTCTGGTATTTACCGCCATACGTATACCTTTTTATTATTTAAGTTTACATACTTTGCGCTGTATGCTATAGTATAAAAAACAATCATAGCGAGGTATTGTATATGACAGAAAAACATCACTCCTCAATCAAAACTAAAAAAATGGTGCTTTGTGCCCTTTTTGCGGCTTTGGTTGCTATTGGCGCCTTTATCCAGATTCCCGTTCCAAATCTGGACTATTTTACCCTCCAGTTCTTTTTTGTTCTACTGGCCGGTATGCTCCTCGGCCCTCGTCTTGGGCCCCTTTCCATTGCTGTGTACGTCGCCATTGGACTACTGGGCATTCCTATTTTTGCCGCCGGCGGCGGACCAGCCTATATCCTGCGCCCCAGCTTTGGATACCTCCTCGGCTTTATTGCCGCAGCCAGTGTTACCGGTTTGATTGCTGGTCAAAGTGACTCCCCCCATTTCAAACATCTCCTCATCGCCAGTCTTGGCGGATTTCTCATCACCTATGGCATTGGGCTGACCTATAAATATTTCATTTTGAATTTTTATATGGGAGAGCCCATGCCCCTGGGGTTAATCTTTTTGTCCGCCTTCCCCCTGGATATTCCCGGGGATCTGGTCCTTTGCCTCATTGCCTCCCTTGCAGGCACCCGGCTGATTCCCCTCCTTCGGAGGTCTGTCAATGCTTAATACCCTAACCCAAAAAATTTTAAAGGGCGGACAGGTTACCCGTCAGGAGGCTTCCACCCTATCCCAGGTCCCATTGAATCATCTGGCAGATGCCGCCACACAACTGCGAAAGCACTTTTGCGGTAATACCTTTGATCTCTGCACCATTGTTAGTGGAAAGGGAGGCCATTGCTCTGAAAACTGTAAATTCTGTGCCCAATCCAGCCATTACGAAACCAGTGCAGAAGTCCATCCCCTTTTAGACACCCAGACCGTTTACGACACGGCCAGGCATTGTGGGGATCAGGGTATCCTGCGCTTTTCCAATGTTACCGCCGGACGCCGTCTCTCCCCCCAGGAGGTGGAAGTCGTCGCCGCCCAATACAAAGCCATCCACGCCGACCTCCCCATTAAGCTCTGCGCCTCCCATGGCCTTTTAGAAACTGAGGATTTTAAAAAACTGAAGGCTGCCGGTGTCACCCGCTACCATAACAACCTCGAAACCTCCCGTGAATTCTTTCCCAAAGTCTGTAGCACTCACAGCTACGATGATAAAATCAGAACCATCAAAGGGGCTAAAGAGGCTGGTCTTGAGGTGTGCAGCGGTGGTATCTTTGGCCTGGGTGAAACCCTGGAAGACCGTCTGAATATGGCCTTTACCCTCCGAGAGCTTGAGATTACCTCGGTCCCCATTAATATTTTAAACCCTATTCCCGGCACGCCGCTGGCAGAGCAGCCCCTATGCTCCGGGGATGATGTTCTGCGCAGTGTATGCCTTTACCGCTTCATCCTTCCAAATGCCGCCTTGCGTCTGGCTGGCGGCCGGGGGCGCCTTTGTGATAAGGGGGAGAGACTTTTTGCCACTGCCGCCAATGCTGCCATCACCGGAGATATGCTCACCACCGACGGTATTGATGTCAAAAGCGATCAGGCTATGCTGGCCCGTTTAGGCTATGTCATTGGAGCCCTCTAATGGGAAAAACTCTTTTTATTGCCGGAACAGGAACAGATGTGGGTAAAACCTATGTCAGCGGTCTGCTTCTAAAGGCCCTTCTGGATGCGGGTATCCAGGCCTCCTATTACAAGCCCGTTCTTAGTGGTGCCCTTTCCCGAGGCGGTCGATTAATTCCCGGAGATGCGGTCCAGGTTTGTCAGATGGCAGGGCTTCACCACGACCCGGGTGACTGTGTAAGCTACTGCTTTGAACCGGCCCTGTCCCCCCACCTGGCGGCCAAGGAATCGGGCGAAACCATCGAGCTTTCAAAAATACAAGGGGACTTTGCCACCCATAAAAAAAACACCGATACCCTCGTTGTAGCCTACATTCCCGTCTTACATCACGAGGAACGACGATGTTGAAACGTCGAAACCCGCATAGAATAAGGAATAAACAGCACTTTGGACTTGAATTGAAGCTCGTTATGTGATATAATGAAAGAAACACGTAACGAGGTGACGGAGATGTCAATTGTCCATCAACACGATAAACGCAGTGGAATCACTTACGTCTATGAATCAACATCCTATTGGGATAAGGAAAAGAAGCAAGGGCGTTCGCATCGAAAGCTTATTGGCCGACTCGATCCTGAAACTGGTGAGGTGGTTGCGACCGATGGCCGTGGCAAACGCCGAGGACAGGCAAAGCAGATGGATGCACCACCACCAG